>DATJMA010000103.1:0-123653 GCA_035509055.1 Bryobacteraceae bacterium
TCTTTACGGGCTTGTAGCTCAGTTGGTTAGAGCGCCTGCTTGACACGCAGGAGGTCACAGATTCGAGTTCTGTCAAGCCCACCACTCCCTCCCAATAAGACACCTCACGCCGCATAAAAGCCACGCGCTGATTTGGAGTCCAGAGCCGTTTGCGGGCGGCCGCCAGAAGAGCCTCGCGCTTCAGCGGCGGCGTTACCCTGGAACGCTCGACGGGGCGCCGTGCACGTAGCACGGCCCTTTATCGCCGATCACCTTGGTGCAGGGCGATTGCGCGGGTCAGGCGGCTTCCAGCACGCGCATCTCGATGCGTAAGCCCGCCGCCGTCGCCATGTTCACCAACGCGTCGAGGGCAAACAAGCTGATCTTGCCACGCATCAGGTCGGACACGCGCGGCTGTGTCACGCCGAAAAGTTGGGCCGCTTGCGCCTGACTCATCCCGGCACGAGTGATGTGATCCTTCAAGGCGACCATTAGAAGCGAGCGCAGTTTCATGTTGGCGGCCTGTTCCGGCGTGTCTTCGATAGCGTCCCACACACTGGTAAAACGTCGCTTGTTCATTACCCTAGCTCCTTCAACAATTCGCGGTAACGCTTGGCGGCAATCTCCACGTCCGCCTTGCTGGTTTTCCCGGTCTTCTTCTGGAAGCAGTGCAGCACATAGACCGCGTCGGCGAACTTCGCCACGTAGAGGACGCGAAACGCGCCAGCCTCATCCCGAATCCGAATCTCCTTTGCGCCCCGGCCCACCGTATTCATGGGCTTCCAGTCGTCCGGCTCCCGACCGTTTTGCAACTGGTCCAACTGATGGCCGGCCTCACGCCTGGCCGTCAGCGGAAGGCACGCAGGTCGTCCAAAGAACTGCCCCGAAACTCGACAGGCTTGGAACCAGCCACGTCCATAATATACAAAATTTTGTATGGCCGGCAAGAACGTGTGCGCCACGGGGCGCGCGGAAAGGCGTTTTATCGCCGCGCCGGGTTTCAAGGACCTGACTTTCGACCGCGCGGCGCGGGTGGAAATAGTGCGGCAATCGCGCACCGATAGGCCCCAAAAGGTGGTTAAGTCCCGGTTAAGCCGGTTAAGCCCTCTGCCGGGATCGTCGCCTAAAAGCTCGTCTCCGGGATGCAACAACCCCCTCCGCCGGTCGATATAGCTGCAGGAATAGGCCAGATGAGCACGGAACCCACTCCTACACTGATGACGAAGACGGAATACGCCCGCCATCGCGGCGTGTCGCAGCCATACATCTCGAAACTGGCGAAGAACGGCATCCTGGTCATGCGCGGCAACAAGATCGACGTGGCCGCCACGGACACAGTCCTCGACGATAAGCCGGCGGCCGATCCGGATTCGCCGCCGGCTGGTCCGCAGGCCAGCTTCGCGCGGCCGATCCGGACAAGCGAGGATCTCGGGCCGACACCGCCCGGCCAGCAGGCCGGCGCCAGCTTCGGACAGGCGAAGACCATCGAGATGGTCTTCCGCGCCAAATTACGGCGGCTGGAATTCGAGACGAAGCAGGGAAAGCTAATCGATGCAGAGGCCTATCGGAGGGCCGCCGCCGACGCGTTCCGGATGTTCCGCGATGGCCTGCTGGGCATTCCGGATCGGCTGGCGATGACCATCGCCGCGGAGTCCGACCCGAAGAAGGTCCATCTGGCATTGAAGACCGAGATCACGCGCGAGTTGGAGGCGGCATCGAATGCAGTCCTCGCCCTTTGAATCGCGCGGTGCGGACCTTTAACAAGACGGACGAAGGCCGAATGAAGAACCGCCGGGTGGAAATAGCCGATCCCAACTGTAAGTCGCACTAACCGCGGGTCCGAAAGCCCGATACGGGTTGTCAAGAATCAAAACGTTGCGACTGTCCTGTCCAACCCGTTCTGGCTGACGATGCTTTGGCGATCACGATTTTAGGACGTAAGTCACAGAAAAAACAAGAGATACCACTTGTAGAGTGACACCTTGGCACGGTCGAGGTCCGGCGTTCGAGTGGTCGCGAGCCTACCGCCTTCCTCCAAAAAACTACTTGCCACCCACCCTGGAGCCGTTGATGCCCAACCAGCCACCTGAGTTGCGGGTCCCCGGTCCTCTCCTCGTACCAAATTGCGGTTGGAGTTTCGAACCTGAGATAAATCCGCAAGCGATGCGCATCGTGATCATCCTGCCGGCCGCCGGCGCAGCGTTCGCCTTTCCAAGCGGAAGCCGGCTCTCGGGCAGGCGATTACAATTGATCGTCTTGGACGACGTTTCGCGCCATGACCCGGAGAACTGGCATTCGACAGCCGGGCGGACGGCGGTACGTTTGCAGTTTCCGTAAACTCCCCCAAGAACGGCGCGCGAAAATTGTATCATCGGGTTGTGCCCGAGATCGCCGCGCAAACCTTGCTCGAATCGCCCACGGCCATCATCCGCGACGTTTGCTGCCAGGGAACCTGCAAGGGTGAAAGCGGCGAGGAGCACGTAACCGCCACCCAACTGGTGTTTCCCTACCGCGGCGTCTACGTGCGGCATGTGGGCCGCGCGCAGGCGATAGGCGAGGCGAACCAGGTGCTGTTTTTCAATGCCGGCGAAGGTTATCGCGTGAGCCACCCGGTGGCCGGGGGCGATGCCAGCCTGACTCTGGCGATGGCGGAGCCGCTGCTCGCCGAACTGGCGCCTTCTTCCCTGCTCCGTGGCGGCGCGCCGCTCGCGTTTCGCCTTCCACGCCTGCGGATCGATGCGCGGGTGCAGGCGCTGGTGGCGCTCCTGCGGCACAGCCTGCGGCGGAAGATCGCGGAGCCCCTCGAAGCGGAGAGCCTGGCGATGACGCTGGTGCGGCGCGCGCTCGGTGAGCGCACCACGCACGCCGCCGGCTCGACCGATGGCCGGCAGCGGCTGGTGGATCGGACCAAGCTCGTTCTGGCGAGCGATCTGGCGCGGCGCTGGACGCTCGCCGGGGTCTCGCGCGAGGTGCGCTGCTCGCCGGTCTATCTTACGCAGGTGTTCCAGCAGGTGGAAGGCATGCCGCTCTATCGCTACCAGTTGCGGCTGCGCCTGGCGCGTGCGCTCGACTTGCTGGCGCAGTCCGGCGACCTTACGGCGCTCGCCCTCGAACTGGGATTTTCCAGCCACAGCCATTTCAGCGCGGCATTCCGCTCGGCCTATGGCCGTTCGCCCTCCATGTTCCAACAGTCGGTCGCAAATCGCTAAAGATTCTGACAGCGCGCTGGCGCCTCCCAATGACATCCTGAAGCTACCCGGACTCGGGCAATAGGAGAAAAATTATGACCGATAAAACTTGTGCCGCTTGCGACTACAAGCTGGATGAGAACGCCGTGAAGGTGACAATCGGGGGCAAAACCGTGGAGGTCTGCTGCGCCGAGTGCGCGGAGAAACTACGGGAGGCGCACGCTGCCACCCAGGCGGCGGGACGGGGCTGAGGCGCGGTGGCGCGGCGCCGGCTCCGGAGTTCCGTAAAAGATTCCGCGGCCGGCGCGCGCCACGTAGAGAAGATTCGATTGGCGCATGTCGCCCTCCAGGAATACGGCGTCCATGACGCCCCAGGTATCCGGGTCGGTAATGCGCAGCCACGATTCGCCGCCATCTTCCGATTTGTAAATGGCGTCTTTCGTGTCGGCGCCCACGCGGCCGAGGATGTACAGGAACGGCATGGAGGGATCGGTTCCCAGCCCGAGGCCGATGCGGTCGGCAATCGCCACGCCGGGAATGGTGGCGAAGGTCGTTCCGCCGTCGGTGGAGTGATAAAGCGGATGACCGTCGATATCCGCCGAGCCGCAGCAGGCGTTGCGCGCGAAAGTAAGCCAGATTTCGCCATAGCGCAGCGGATTGGAAGCAATGGTCACGCCGGTGATGTAGCTCGGGAATCCGCTCGCCTCGCTGTTGGTCCAGGTGGCGCCGCCATCGGCGGAACGATAGAACACCGTGCCGTCGAAGTAGTAGAACGTCTTGCCGGCCGGGTCGGCGCGATCGGCCGCGAGGATGATGGAGGTTACGTAGGGACTGATGCCGTTGGCCCACGATTTGGGCAGCGCATTGTAGTGCGTATCGTCGTTGTTCTGCGGGTCGTACGGGTTCGGTTTGGCGGGCGGATTCGCCAGCAGGCACGGGTTCCACGTCTTGCCGCCATCCAGCGTATAGTGCGGCCAGGGTGCGTTGGCGCCCGACGCGGTATCGAAATCGCCATCGAAGGTGCCCCACGTGGGCGCCCAAACCATATGGAGCGGGCTCGCCGCCGACATGGCGATCTGGCCGCCGATCGGGGTTGCGGTGAACTGCGCCCCGTTCGACCAGAGCGCTTCCGAGGGGATCGCAGGGAAGGCGGTCCAGGTGGCGCCGTTGTCGGAAGAATAGCCGTCCGCCGGCCAGGCTTGCCATTCGCCGTTGCCGACGAAGGCCAGGTGATCGGGCTGGGAGTAGGCGTAGTCGAGGCTCGACCCCATGCTGACATTGGGCCAAGGGACGGGATAGTTCCTGGCTCCGAACTCGTTGAACTCCCACGCCAGATCGGGCGCCGGGTCGAGCGGCACACCAGCCGGATTGATCTTCGCGGAGGGAACCTGGTCGCGCGAGACGTGGCGGAAGCCAATCATGTCCATCACCATGCTGATCAGGTCGGCGCCGCCGGGCTTGGGTGGAACGCGCACACTTACGCCTACGAGCTCTTCCAGGTTCTGCATGTGCCACGCCCAGAACGGCGGGTTGGCCGCGACGTCGTCGGTGCGGGCCACGCCCCAACCGTTGGTCCACCACGCTTGCCGGGAATTCGAGGGGTCGATCACCAGGGCTGCCATGCCGCTCGATGCGCCGGCGGTGGCAATGTAATAGGACGGCGCGGAGGGGTTCGTGCCCGGCGTGAGCGGATCGTCTCCTTGCATCAGCATGGTCTGAATGTTCCAGGACGCGCCGGCATTGGTGGAGCGCCAGACCTGGTTGGCGCGGCCCACCATGACCGTCGCGGGGTTGGCGGGGTCGCTGGTGATGCCGGTGTACGAACTGCTCTGGTCGCCGGGCGTGATGTCGGTCCACTGGCCGTTCTGAAATCGGCCCACCTGCCCTGAAGCGGGACTGGTGACGCCAAAACTCACGTAGAGCGTGCCGTCGGACGCCACGGTTCCGCGCACCGGGTTCGCCGGACCGCCAATCGCCTGCCAGGTATTGCCGCCGTCGCTGGAGCGCCACATGCCGCTCTCGTGAACGCCGGTGTATACCGTCTTGCCCGAGGGGTCGAAGGCCACGAACGTGTAGCCCGCGGCATCCACGCTGGGGTTGATGGTCCACGGAGGCAGCCCTCCGCCGACCGCGGACCAGAGGTATTGCGCATTCGGCTGGCGGACGCCTTTCCAGAGCCCATTGCGCCGGCTGGCGAAATAGAGAGTCGATGGGTCGGAGGGATTCACCGCGAGGCGCTCACCCGATTCCACTCGATAGTCGTCATTCGAGCCTTCGTAGATGTTGGAGTTGACCAGGCCCGTGCCGCGCCACGTGCGGCCGCGATCTTCACTCACCATCACTTCGGCGGCATAATGATACTGCCCGTTGGATTGCGATTGGGTGCGGTCGACCACGACGTACGAGCGCCAGGCGTTTGACGGGTCGATGGCCACGCTTTCGCACCCGATACCTGCCTGCGAGGCCAGCGCATCGAGTAGCGGAATCCAGCTATCGGAACCGCGGTCGAAGCGGTAAGCGCCGCCGACGTCGGTGCGGATGTAGACATCGTAGGGCGCGGCGGGCGAAACCACCAGGCCGGTGACATACCCCATGCCCTGGATGTTCACGCTCTTCCATTCGAATAGCTGCTCATCCGTGGCCGCGAGCGGCACGGCGATGGCAAGCAGGAGCGCTGGAAGGCGCAGCTTCATGGAACACTCAGTGTACCCGGTTGCAGACGAACTGCGGTGCTTCGGATCGACGGGATTGCGCGGCGCGCCCGGCGAATGCGGCCGGGGCCCAAGGCCCGGATCACGGTAAGCAGCAGCCATCGGGAGGATGCCAGGCAATACGAACCGCCGGTTACGGATTCGAAGGTGAGAGTATGAGGGCTCGCGCCGGCAAGCAGGCTTTTCCCGGTCGCCCGTAGCTCCCGAACGTCCCCAACACGCATTCCCGTTCCCACGGGGTCACGCGCCGCGCGAAAGGTAGACGAACCGCCAGATAAAGATTGCCGTCAGCAGGTACACCAGCCAGCTAACGTGCCGGAACTTACCGCGGAGGACCTTCATGAACGTGTATGCCGTGAAGCCGAATGCCAGCCCGTTGGCGATGCTGAAGGTGAGCGGGATCGCCATCATCGTGAGGAAGGCAGGCACGGCTACTTCCGGGTCGGACCATTTCACCTCCGCCACTACCGTCATCATCAAGCTGCCGACGATGATCAGCACGGGGGCGGTGGCCGCGGATGGAATGGCGCCCACCACGGGCGCGACGAACAGCGCGATGAGAAATAGCACGCCGGTAACTATGGCCGTCACGCCGGTCCGCCCTCCGGCGGCAATTCCGGCGGCGCTTTCGATGTAGCTGACCACGGTGGAGGTGCCGGCAAGCGAACCGGCCATGGTCGCGGTGGCGTCGGAGAGGAGAATGCGGTTGACACGCGGAATCTGGTGGGCCTTGTCGAACAGGCCGGCCTTGGCGCCCACGGCGAGCAGCGTGCCGATGTTGTCGAACATGTCGATAAAGAGGAAGACGAAGACGACTTCCAGAAATCCGATGCGCAGGGTGGCGGCAATGTCCAGCTTGAACGCGGTGGCGGACAAATCGTTCAGGCCGTAGAACTGCGGCGACCATTTGGCTACACCCGTGAGCAAGCCGATAGCCGTGGTGGCCAGGATCCCGATGAGCATGGCGGCGCGCACGCGCCAGGCGAGCAGCGCGGCGATCAACAACAAGCCGAAAATCGCCAGCGCGGTGCTCTTGTCGCCGAGTTTGCCGAGCGTGACCACGGTGGCCGGGTCGGAGACGACGATGCCGGAATTGCGGAAGCCGATGAAGGCGATGAAGAGTCCCACGCCGGCGGCTACCGCGGAGTGGAGTTCGGGCGGAATGGCGGAGAGGATCAACTGGCGCACGCCCGCCAGCGTCAAAAAGAAGAACGCCACGCCGGAAAGGAACACGGCGCCAAGCGCTGTCTGCCATGGTATGCCCATCCCTTTCACCACGGTGTAGGTGAAGTACGCGTTCAAACCCATGCCGGGCGCGAGCGCGATGGGATAGCGGGCGAATGCGCCCATGAGGATGCTGCCGATGGCCGCCGAAAGACAGGTGGCCGCCGTCACCGCCGCGAGCGGCATGCCGGTTTCGTGGAGAATGGCCGGGTTCACGAAAACGATGTATGCCATCGTCATGAAGGTGGTGACGCCGGCCAGAATTTCGGTGCGCCAGTTGGTGTCGAACCGGGTGAATTCGAAGTATTGTTCCAGGCGTTGTCCGATCGGCATGGACCTATATTGTAACGGGCAGCATTTAAGGAAAACGCTACCGGCGCGGGGCCAGGAGCCGCAAGGTCCCTTACTTTGCCTGCCCTCGCGAGCCCTGCGCAGGAGTGGCCGGTTGTGCTATTTAGAGCCGAGTGTTTTTCAGCCCGGCGCGATAATTGGAACAGAGGTGCCGTGATGGATGAGGGAGTTTGGGGAGACGTGAAAGATTGGGGGCTGGAGGACCATTCCGACGGTTCGCCCGTAATCTCGATCGATCCGGTCTGCGGCAGCCAGGTGAACGAAGCGGAAGCGGCGGGTAAATCCACTTATGCCGGCGTGGTTTACTATTTCTGTTCCAGGAAATGCCAGAAGCTTTTCGATCAGGCTCCCGGCGAATACACCGGGCAGGTGCGCCATGCCCCGTCTTCGCATAGAGTCGATATTAATGCCTGCACGCTAGAAGATCTCAGAAGCGTTTTTTCTGTTGACGAGGATTCGCTCAACCAAATTCTGAAAAACCGCCCATACCAGAGTTGGACCGATTTTAAGCGCAAAAACCCCGGGATTTCCAGTCCGATGCTGCGCGGCATAAGAGAATCGGGAGTAATTCTAAGTACGCCCGATCTCAACCGTCTACCTTAGATTACCCGCGGCGTGAAACTTTTCGTTGGGTTGTTACTGAAGTAAGGCCTTGGTTCGCCAATTCTCGAAGACGAGTAGTAACTGATCTCGCCGGCGGGCCTTCGAAGATTCGGCCGGCCGGTGTCCGCATTGGGCAAAGGGCGCGGCACGTGCGTCGTGCCGGCGGAATCGCCGCTCAGGCGGCGGACGGGGTACCGTAGGGTATTAAGAGTCCTCTTAGAACAGCACATCGAAATCGACGGTAAACCGCCGCCCCCGGTGGCCGAAGAAATAGCCATAAGCCGGGTCGTCGATGTTGTAATGGACCGCTTCGGGATTGAAGTGGTTAGTGAGATTAAAACTGGCCAGCGAAAGGCGGACCGAATACTTCGGGGTGACGCGGATATCCTTGGAAATGCGCGCATCGAGCGATTCGAAAACCGGGAACCGGTTGGAATTCGGCACGCCCACGTACTGTTGCAGGGCGTTCAGGGTGGAGTAGGGGAAGCCGTCGCGGATTTCCATGACGGGGGCGATACGGAACTTCATGGGTAGCTGCACCACGCCCCATGCCAAAAAGCGATTGGGCATGTTGGTGGGCAGATTGCCGACTGCATCGGGGCGGATGATGGGAACGGGATAACTGCCGAGGTAATTGTTGAAGTCGTTCAAATCGCCGCGGGCGCGGCTGTAAACATACGAGAAGAAAAGCTGCCGGCCCTCGCCGTGAAGGCGCACCCGGGCTGTGGCCTCCAGTTGGCGATAGCGCGACGCGCCGGCTCCGGAAAGCAGATAGCCGCCGGTGTTGCTGGCCAGGTCTGGGCCCTCCGAGGTGACGATTACCAGGCCGTCGGCGTCGTTCTGCATGTATCCGAGACGCAGCTTCACGGCACTGGTGATGGGCTGCTCCAGGCGGATGGTCCAAATCTGGCTTTGCGGCGAGAAATTGCCGGGCTGCGGTCCCTGGAAGATGAGTTGGTGATGGCGGAAAACCTCGCCAAGCGTGTTCTTGAAGAGAAACGGGCCGCCAACGACGGCGCCGGTCGCGGGATCGTACTGCGTGATGACTTCGTTAGGGTAATCGGCGAAGCCGTAGATGTTCAGCGGCACGCGATCGTAGAACCAGCCAAAACCGGCGTTGACGGTGGTGCCTTCCGCGGGCCACAGACTCCAGGACGCGCCGGCTCGCGGCGCAAGACGGAAGGAGTCGGTGACTTCCTGCGATTCGGAGCGCAGTCCCAGGTCGAAAGCCAGGCGATTGCTGACCTGCCAGTGGTCTTGGGCGAAGAAGGAGATGCCGACGTCGGAGATTTCGAAGGCCGTGCCGGGCGTGAAGAAGATGCTTTCCACCAGCTGCGACTGGGAGTTGAGGAGGTTGACCGGACGTTTCGTGACCTGGCCGTCTTCGTTGCTGCCGGCGAGATCGGCGCCGATTTTGAAATTGTGCGTGCCCCAATAGCGCCAAGGCTCAAAAGAGTAGGAGGTGGCCCCGCCGATGCGCACGGCTTCGCGGTTTTGGGTGGCGAAATAGCTGCCGGTGTTGCCCTGCGGCAATAAGTTCAGGTTGGAATCACCCTGGCCCCAGATATCGGCGTCGAACTTGGTCACCGAAAAAGCGGTGTCGAGCAGGCCGCCGAAAATGGTGAGGTGGTCGGAGAGGACGCCGGTGTAATTGCGCGTGCGCGCGTCGGGGGTGGTGGGTTCGGGGTTGAAGTAGTCGAGATTAACGTTGTCGATGCGCTCCGGGGCGACGTGGGCCGTGAGGGTGACCAGGTGCTTGTCGTTCACCACCCAATCGAGCTGGGCAAACGAGTTCACACCCTCCTGTTTCTTCTGGTTATACGGAAACGGCAGCTCGTACACTTCGGTCTTGCGAACGACATAGTCGATGCCCTCGGAGAAATAGAGCTTGCCGGGAATGATGGGGCCTTCGAAATTGAAGCGGGGAGTGGCGTCTTTGAGGCCGCGAAGCTGCCAACTTCGGATGTAGAACTCGGGCAGGGGATCGTTCAACTCCCACTTCCACTTTTCGCCCCCGCGGCGGGTGTCGACCGAGACCAGGCCGGCGGTGAAGCGGCCATACTCGGCGAGGAACGGGGTTTGGTAGACGTGGATGGCCTCGACTGTATCGATGGGGACGGTGAGGCCGAACTGGCCGGTCGCAGGGTCGGTTACGTCGGTGGAGTTGACCACCATGGCGGCGCGATGTTCGGCCCCGGCTGAAATGGAAAGCGCACCGCCAGGATCGCGCAGGACGCCGGGGACGAGCGGAAGGGAATCGGCGACGGTAGCGGGACGGGTGGGCAGGTCGTTGGTAGCCTGCGGGGTGATGGTGGCAGCGGCGGAAGATGCGCCTTGTTCGATGGGGGACGCGGTGGCCGAAACGTCCACGCTGTCGGCATGGGTGAGAGCCGGAAGCATGCTGAGTTCCAGCGAAATGGTGCTGTCCTGAGCGATTCGGATGTCGCCTTGATGAACGGGCTGGTAGCCGTCCTTGGTGGCGAACAGGGCATAAAGGCCGGGCCGGAGTTCGGCAAACACGGCTTGTCCCTGCGCGTCGCTCCAGGAGGTCACCACAACCGCATCGGCCAGGCGCAATTGCAATTGCACGCCGGCGACCGGCCGGTTGGCGGAATCCAGGGTGGAGACACGAATCACCGGCCCGGCCGGGAGGAAGGCCGCGGCGGCCTGCCGGCACAGCACAAACGTGAACACACACCACCACCGTGCCACCATTACCCCGCCATTCCGCTCGTTCACGTGTACCATACCTCACGACGTGCAGGAACAGTGGCGGGTTGCCGCCCCATGCTATCGTGGAGGATTGTGTCGTCGCCACTCAATTTCCATCTGGATCAATATGAGGGACCGCTCGACCTGCTGCTGGACCTGATCCGCAAGCAGCAGATCGACATCAAGGATATCCCCATCGCGACCATCACGGCCCAGTACCTGGAATACCTGGAAAAAGCCAGGGAAATGGACATCGACCTGGGGGCGGAATTCGTGTACATGGCGGCGACGCTCATCCATATCAAGTCCAAAATGCTTCTGCCGACGGACCCGGCGCTGGCAAAAGAGAGCGAGGAGGGGGAAGATCCCCGGCAGGAGTTAGTCGAACGGCTGCTCGAACATGAGCGGTTCAAGAACGCGGCCGAAATGCTGCAACAGAAGCGGTTGATCGAGGAGAATGTCTGGTCGAACCCGCAGTTGAAGCAGTTCCTGTCGGAGAGCGACGATCCGGGGCTGGCGGTGACCCTGTTCGATCTGGTGAAAGCGCTCGGGACGATGCTGGAACGCGCCAAGAACCGGCCGATTTACGAGGTGGAAGCGGCGGATGTGACGGTGGCCGGGATGATCAAGTACTTGCACGATCAGTTCCTCGAAGCGGGCGAGAATCAGCCGGTTTTTATCCTTCGAATCTTCGAGAAGCAGCGGTCGCGGCGTTCGATTGTCGCCCTGTTTTTGGCCGTGCTGGAGATGGTGCGCATGCAGGCGGTAGGGCTGACACAGGAGAATCTTTTCGGCGAAATCGCGCTGGAGCGGCGGGAGAAGTTCGCGGAAGTGCTGAAGGGCGAGCAGCCGATCGCGGCGATAGAGAATGAATATTTGTAGGGTTGCCGCTCCGCCAAGGGCACCGCTCCCTTGCGGCCGCGGCTCACTGGCTTAAAATCGAAATTGGTACGAATGGAAGAACTGGAAACACAACCCGATAACACGCCCGAACCGGAAGAGACGCCGCCAGCGCCACAGACGATCTCCATCGAGGAATGGATGGCGTCGAGCGCACCCGGTGTCGAGGAAGCGCCCCAGGCGGTTGAGTTGGAGGATGCGCAGCTCCTGGCGGTGATCGAAGCGTGCATCTACGTCGCCGAAGAACCGTTGACCGCGGCTCAACTCGCCACCGCCTTCAATCAGGATGTGACGCGAGTGCGCGCGCTGCTCGAAAAGATCATGGCGGAATTCGAGAAGCCGGAGCACGGCGTGAGCGTCCGCGAAGTCGCCGGCGGATACAAGATGACGACCAAGCCGGAGCATCACGAGGCGGTTCGCAACTTCGTGAAGAGCCTCAAGGCCCCCTTGAAACTTTCGTTGCCGGCGCTTGAAACCCTGGCAGTTGTGGCGTACAAGCAGCCCGTCACGGGTCCCGAAATCATGGACATTCGTGGCGTACAGGGCGCTGGCGTGCTGAAAACGCTGCTGGAGCGCAGGCTGATTTCGGAAGCCGGCCGCAAGAACGTGATCGGTAAACCGATACTTTATAAAACAACGCGTGAGTTTCTCATTCAATTTGGTTTAAAAGATCTGAGCGAACTCCCGACGCTGAAGGAATTCGAAGAGATCCGCCGCATGGCAATCGGGGACAGTGAGCCCGCGACCGAGGCTCCCGCCGCGGAGGCGGCAACACCTGAAGCGGAAGCGGCGCCGGCGGAGGAGGAAGCTCCGCTGCCCCAGGCTGACGCCGAGCCGCCAGCCGAAAATCAGGAGCAATGATGGCGGAGGAGCGGCTTCAGAAGATCCTCTCGCAGGCCGGCGTGGCCTCGCGGCGGCAGGCGGAGAAATACATCGTGGACGGGCGGGTTTCGGTCAACGGCGAGACCGTCACGGAACTGGGCTCGAAGGCCGACCTCGAACACGACCACATCAAGGTGGACGGCCGCTTGGTCCACGCGCCCAAGCGGCACGTCTACATCGCGCTCAACAAACCGAACAACACGGTGACCACGATGAGCGACCCGCAGCATCGCGCCACAGTGATGGACCTGATCCGCGGCGTCAAAGAACGCGTCTACCCGGTCGGCCGGCTCGATTATCACTCCGAGGGACTGCTCTTGCTGACCAACGACGGCGAACTGGCCAACGCCATCATGTCGGCATCCACGCACCTGGCGAAAACCTACCTGGTGAAAGCCAACGGCACTCTTTCGGCCGACGAGGAACAGAAGTTCCGGCAGGGTGTTCCGCTCTCCGGCCGGCGAACCATGCCGGCGGGGCTGAAGATGGTCCATGCAGCCGAGAATCCGTGGTACGAAGTGCGGCTTTTTGAGGGCCGGAATAATCAAATCCGGCTGATGTTCCAGCATTTCGGCCGGCTGGTGGAGAAGTTGCGGCGGGTGCGCGTAGGGCCTATCGAACTAGGTACACTCAAGCCCGGAGAATTCCGCCATCTGGCGCCTGAAGAACTGCGCAAGTTGAAACGCGCGCTCCACGCGCCGGCGGGGAAGCCGCCGGTTCAGGAGGCGGTATGAGGCAGATCGATGCGATCCTTCGTTCCAGCCGCACCATTGCGGTAGTGGGGCTTTCCGGCAAGCGGTACCGCCCGAGCTACGGGGTATCGGAATACATGCAGCGGGCCGGTTATCGCATCATCCCGGTGAATCCGAATGTCGCCGAAGTGCTGGGCGAGAAATGCTACCCCGATTTGGACTCGATTCCGGGTGAGGTGGATATCGTGGACATCTTCCGGCGGTCCGAGTTCGTGCCGGAAATTGTGGAAGCGGCGATTCGTAAGGGCGCGAAGGTGATCTGGATGCAAGAGGGCGTGATACACGAAGAGGCAGCGCGGCGCGCCGAGGAAGCCGGGCTCATGGTGGTGATGGATCGCTGCATTCTGAAGGATCACCGGCGGCTGCGGTACGCCTCGTAGGGGTGATGGATCGCTGCATTCCGAAGGATCACCGGCGGCTGCGATACGCGTCGTACTGAGAACAACTGGCCGGGATTGCCATGCGCCGCTTGGCCATGCCGATCCTCGCCACCTCCTGACAGGGCGGCCGGCTCCTGGCTGCCGCACCTCTTAATTTTATAGTTGACATCCCGCGCCATCCGGTCCACAATACTCTTAATTCCATAGTTGAAGGAGCAGGCGATTGGCGCGAAAGAAATCACCGAACCTGACCGAGGCCGAACTTCGCCTCATGGATGTCCTCTGGGAAAAGGGGGCGGCGACCGTATCGGAGATCGCCGAAGCGTTGCCCAAAGAGCTGGGGCTGGCTTACAACACCGTCCTGACCACCATGCGAATTCTGGAGGAGAAAGGGTATCTGTGCCATACCAAGCGCGACGACGCCCGAGCCTTTGTTTACCAGCCGCTAGTGGGACGGAACGAAGCGGGGCGGAACGCCGTACGGTATCTCGTGAGCCGCTTTTTCCGCAATTCGCCTGAGTTGCTGGTGCTCAATCTGCTCGAAGACGAAGAGATTAGCGAGAAGGAACTGGCGCGCATTCGCCGGATGATCGCCGGGGAGGCAAAATGACGGGCACGGATTTTGCCGCCGCGGGGCTGGCTGCGGCGCTCAACACCCTTTGGATTGCGCTCGCCATGGCCGCCGCGGCGTGGATGCTGGCGCGCTTCCTGAGGACCAACGCCGCTACGCGCCATCTGCTGTGGTGGATTGTGCTGGCGCTGGTGCTGATTCTGCCCTTCGCGGCACTCCAGCCGCGTTCCGATACCGCGAGCGCATCCATGCCGGAAGCCCCCGCCGCCATCGCGATCACCAGTCCCGCGGTTGCCGCTCCTGCACCGGCCGAACCGCGAACATCGGCGCGCAATGTATTCCCCTTGGAACTGCGCACCGGCGACTGGATGGCGCTCCTGGCTTGCCTGTGGCTGCCATTCGCACTGGTACAACTGGGCCGCAACGCCTGGAGCTTTCTCTATTTGTGGAAACTGAAGCGCCGGTCGCGGCCGGCGGCCGACGCACTCCTGGAGCGCATGGGCTATTGGATGGAAACCGGCGGTATCCGCCGGCCCGTGCGGCTGCTCATTTCCGACCGGGTCGGATCGCCCCTGGCCATGGGTTTCCGGCGTCCCGCGGTAATTCTGCCCTCCACCCTTCTCTCCCACTTCAATGAAGGCGAACTGGATCACGTGCTGCTGCATGAACTGGCGCACATGGCGCGCCGCGACGACTGGTCGAACCTGCTGGCGCGCGTGATCGGCGCGTTCGCCGGCTGGCATCCCGTGGTGGCTTGGAGTTTGCGCCAGATTGCCCGCGAGCGGGAACTGGCATGCGACGAATGGGTGGTGGCGCACCTGGGTGAAGCACGGCCGTATGCCGCGAGCCTGGCCCGTCTTTTCGAATTGTGCCGCGCGCGGCGTCGCGTGATGCTGGCGACCGGCATGGCCGAAAGCGCATCGCGGCTGGGCGAGCGCATCGAGCGACTGCTCGCGGGCGGGCGGCAATTCACCAGCCGCGCTTCCCTGCTCCGCGTAGCCGTTACGGTTGCGGCACTGTTGGGGCTGTTGGCTGCCGGCGCGCAGGCACCGAAATGGGTCGTACTGGCGCAATCGACGGCGGCGCCGGCGGGCGATCAGGCGCGCTCCGCGAAGCCGGTGAACCCACACGGGTCATTTCTGGCGGCGCTGGTCGCCGCCGGCTACGGCGATCTTGCGGTGGACGACATCATCGCCTTGAAGGACCACGGCATCGACGCGCGCTTCCTGGCCGAACTCACGCAAGCCAGGTGGGACAAGCTGAGCACCCGCGACCTGATCGACATGCACGATCACGGTGTGCCCGCGGAGATGTTGCGGGCGATGTGCGACTTCGGTTTCCAGCATGTTCAGATGCACGACATCATCTACGCCTGGGATCAGGGAGTGCGTCCCGCGACTTTCAAGAACGCCGCGGAATATGGCACCCACCTGACGCTGGCACAGATCCTCAAGTTGAAACAGGCAGGAGTAATCCAATGAAGGAAATCGGGTGGTTTGCCGTCATCGCGGGCGCGGTGATTTTCGAAGCGTTCACGGCTCCCGGCACCGGGCTTTCGGGTCGAGGCTGGAAGTTGAGCCGCTCCGATGACGGGGGCAAAGTCCGGCTGACGCTGGAGCGCTCGCGCCATGGCAGCCGCATGGTCACTTCGAGCGATGTGCCGCTGGCGAATTTCCGCGGCTTTTCACCCGACCTGCTCGACCACCGTGGTCCGGCGAAATTCAGCTACGTCCAGGACGCCGCGACCCTCGAGTGCGAGGGCCGGTACGGATGGGGCCGGGGTTCTGGAAGCTTCACGCTCACTCCCAACCCGCAGTTTGCCGCCGAACTGAATCGTCTGGGATTCGCTTCGCCGAACCAGGACGACCTGTTCCTGCTGGTAATTACGGGGACGAACCTCGACTTCATCCGCGAAGTTCACGACTCGCACATCGCCACCTCGCTGGGCGATGTTCTGGAACTGGCGCAGCATGGCGTGAACAGCCAGTACATCCACGACGTGGCGCGCGTAGGCTATCGCGACCTGAAGGCGGACGACCTCATCGCCCTGCGCGACCACGGTGTGGAGGCGCGCTTCGTACAGGAGTTAAAGGATGCCGGATACCAGATCGATTCCGGGCAGGTGATCCAGTTGAAGGACCACGGCGTCGATTCCGAATACATTCGGGCTTTGGGCAAGTACGGCCTGCACCCCGACGCGCAGGACGTGGTGACGCTGCGCGATCATGGCATCGATCCCGAATTTCTGCGCGGTTTCCGTGAGGCGGGGTTTGATTCTACGCGGGCCGACGAACTGATCATGATGCACGACCACGGCGTGCCGCGCGACTTTGTTCTGGAGGCGCATGACTTGGGATATCGCTTCACGCCCAACGAAGTGGTTCAACTGCACGATCACGGCGTTGACGGAAAATATCTGCGCACTCTGAGCGATTCCGGCATGCGCAAGCTGAACGCCGACCAGATCGTGCAATTGCACGATCACGGTGTGGAGTAAAGGGTTGTCGCGCACGGCATAAGGATCAAAGACAGCCTCCCGCAGCGCATCTTTGCGGAGCCGGACTCGCGTTGAACGGCAGGAATTCTCCAGCGGCAGGGCCAGCACCGTGGCGGCGCTCGAAAAGAGCGTCGCCAGTTTCCTGTGTTTCGCCCGACGCCGGACTGTTGCTCGTGGAAGGCTTTGGGTGCCTATTCCGCGCCGCCCGATGGTCTGCGGCTGGAGATGATCTTATCGATTTCCGGTTTGTTCGACAGCCTTCCCCGCACGACCACAGTGGCGGCTTGGTTCACATTGCGAATGTCGGCCAACGGGTCGGCATCGAGCAATAATAGATCGGCGCGCTCGCCCACTTCAATCGTGCCCTGTGACTTCTCGCGTACCAGAAATCGCGCCGGATTGAGTGTGGCGGTCTGGAGTTCCAGCGGCGAAAACCCCGCCTTCGTGAACCGTTCCAGCTCGTCGTGGAGGCAAAAATCCGGCACCAGGGCATCGCAGATCGCGAATGCATCCAGCACGTGTTAGCGTGACGTCCGTAACGACAATCGGCTGCGGCGCGGATCTGCAAGCGGCCAGGAGCGCGTACGGCAGGACGCGCGAGCCGGCAATTCGCAGAGCGCCAAGGCATCCATCCACACCACCACTGGCGCTATCATCTGAAGTAAGATGCGTCCCTGGGTGCCACTGGCGTTGGCCGCGGTATCGGCCGCGCCGGCGGCAACTTTTTCCCACGATATCGCCCCCATCGTGTACCAGAAATGCGCGCCGTGCCATCATGCGGGCGAAGCCGCGCCGTTTTCGCTCCTCAGCTATGAGGACGTGAAGAAGCGCGCGGCGCTCGTCGCTACGGTGACCCGCAGCCGGTACATGCCGCCTTGGCTACCCGAACAGGGGTATGGCGATTTCGAAGGCGAACGCCGGCTGACGCCGGAACAAATCGCGACCATCGCGGAGTGGGTGAAAGAAGGCGCGCCCGAGGGGTCGCCCGCCGAGACTCCCCCGCCCCCGAGCTTCCCAAGCGACTGGCAACTCGGGACGCCCGATCTCGTGATCCAGGCGCCGGGCGCGTTCGAGCTTCCAGCGTCCGGGAGCGACGTCTATTGGAACTGCATCTTTCCCCTGCCAATCACGACGCGCCGATGGGTGCGGGCTGTCGAGATCCGGCCCGGCGAACGGCGACTGGTGCACCACGCCAACCTGATGGTGGACCGGATGGGATCGGCGCGCGCGCAGGAGATCGCGCCCGGCAAAGGATTCCCCGGCATGGACGTCATCCTCATGGGAAGCCCGTTCGACCCCGAGGGCCATCTGCTGTTCTGGAAGCCCGGCAGCCCTCCGCACGTCGAGCCCGACGGGTTCTCGCTGCGGCTCGACCCTGGCAATGAACTTGTGCTCAACATGCACCTCCAACCCTCGGGCAAGCCGGAGGAAGTGCGGCCGTCGATCGGGCTGTACTTTACCGATAAGCCGCAGACCAGGTTCCCGCTGGTTTTCGAACTGGAGAACGATAACGCGCTCGACATCCCCGCCGGCGCGCACGACTTTGAGATTTCCGACGACTTCACGCTGCCGATGGCGGTGGACGTCCTCGCGGTCTATCCGCACGCGCACTATCTCGGCAGGCTGCTGGAAGCGTGGGCCACGCTGCCCGATGGGTCAAAAAGGTGGCTGATTCGCATTCCGGATTGGGATCAAAACTGGCAGGCGGTCTACTATTACCGCGAGCCAGTGACGCTGCCCCAGGGCGCGGTACTCCACATGCGATATCACTACGATAACTCGGCGGCCAACGCGCGCAATCCGAACCATCCGCCCAGGCGCGTGCGCGCGGGGAATCTGGCCACCGACGAGATGGGGCATCTGTGGCTGGAAGTGCTGCCGCGCGGACCGGGCGACCGCCGGCGCGAACTGCAGGAGGCGGTGATTCGCCATCGCCTCGACAAGAATCCTGACGATTTCGAAGCGCACATGAACCTGGGGGCGATCGAGCTCACTCGGCTGAATCCGCAGGGCGCGGTGACCGAACTGCGCGAAGCGGTGCGGCTCGATCCGGATCGTCCCGAGCCGCACAATATGTTGGGAGTGGCGCTGGGATCGATGGGGCGGAACGCGGACGCGATCGGGGAGTACATGCAGGCGTTGCAATTGCGGCCAGGGTTCGCGAGCGCCCGGTACAATCTCGCGGTGGCGCTGGCGAAGGCCGGCAAGGTGGACGATGCGGTGGAGCAGTTGCGCAAGATTCTCGCGGACAATCCCGAAGATCCATCGGCGAAGCGGCGCCTCGCGGACGCCCTGACTTTGCGCGGTGTGTTGCTGCTGCGCGATGGCAAGCGCGGCGATGCGGTAGCGCAGTTCGAAGAAGCACTGAAGCTCGACCCGGAGAACGAAGAGGCGCGCAAGAATCGCGATCAGGCGCTGGGCAAGTAAGAAGTTCCCGGCGGCCAACCGGCATGACGGCGCAGCGTCTAATCGCCATGCGAACGCTTCTCGCAATCGCTATGCTCGTGACTCCCCTGGCCGCGCAGGAGAAGAGCGAATTCGACGCGGCGTCCATCAAGCCCAATACCTCCGTGCGTGTCGGGCTCATGATCAATACCAGCAAAAGCGGCGACTTCGTAGCCGAGAATGTAACCCTTCGTAATCTGATCGCCTACGCCTGGCGCGTCAAGGAATTCCAGACGGTCGGCGGGCCGAAGTGGCTCGACTCCGATCACTACGACATTCTCGCCAAGCCGCCGCACGATGGCGTGACATCCGGCGACCGCAACCGCCTGCGCATGCGGGCTCTTTTGGCAGATCGCTTCCAGCTTGCCGTCCATACAGGCACCAAAGAGATGTTCGTCTATGCGCTGGCGGTGGCGAAGAACGGACCGCGCCTCGAACCCGCCACAGGCGATAGCCCACGGAAGGGAATCGAAGGCCGCCGAGGAATTATGACCTGCCGGGCAGCCTCGATGAAGAGCTTCGCCGAGTGGGGACTCGCCCCGCGCCTCGGCAACATCGTGCTCGATAAGACGGGGCTCGAAGGCGAATTCGATTTCACTGTGCGATACGCGGATGATAGCCCTCCCAAACCCGGCGTCGAGGTCGAAGCGCCGGACCCATCGCTGCCGGATCTCGCATCGGCCTTACAGCAGCAGCTCGGGTTGAAGCTGGAGACGCAGAAGGCGCCGGTCGAGGTGATCGTCGTGGATCACGCCGAAAAAGCGTCGGCGAATTAGCCGCACTTACTCGCCCGGATGATATTCGCGCTGCGTGTGGCCTTTCAAGTCGGCGCGATAGTAGTACACGTCGCGCAGCGCGCCGGTGGCGTAACGCTTCGCCTCATCGTCGAAATGCGCGGATGACGGATTGCCGCTCTCGCCGCCGGCGGTGACGGCCTTGGCGCGCACTTTGGGTCCGAATTCCACCACCGCGACGAAGCTGTTGCCGCTCGATCCATACCATTTCTTAGTATTCGGGTAGGGACGCGCGCCAAAAGACGCCAGCGACCCCCAGGTTGCCGAGGGAAAGCCTACCGGAATGCTGGCCGCCTTGTCGTCGAAGTGCGGCGCGATGGAGTCATCCAGGCGCTGGAAGCGGTTGATATCGCCCCAGGGCGTTTTCCAGGTGCCGAAATCGCGGGCCAGCTGGTCGGACGCGTTGGCGAGCGCGGTCAGTAGCTGTTCGGCGGGCTCATCTTCGATCTGCCCGCCTCGGCTGGCGCCGCGGCCGCGGCTGCCACCCGACCGCCGCGCCTGGTCGGCCCAGAAAATCGCCAGCGAGGTAGCCACGGAATCCACACCCCAGCGCAAATCCCACTTGCGCAGAATGGCAATCTGACCGGCAGTCTTCGCCTTGAGCGGATTCGAATCGGGGGTGGCGTCCCAAGCCTTGATCAGCGCCGGAATGGGTTTTTCGAACCAGGTGAGATAGCTGTCGTAGGCCGCGGCGATGAGGGAATCGAGCGTGAAATCCTTCTTGCCGTTCAGGACGCGGACGGCATGCAATCCACGCGCCGATTCGCCACCGGTTTCCACGTATGCCGGGTAATCTTCTTTCTTCGGACTGCTTTCGCCCGCGGCCGACCATGGCCAGTTATTGCTGTTGTACAGCCATCCGCTCTGGGGATTGAGTAAGTGCGGCGTTTCATCGATATTCAGCAAGCCCTGCCACTCGGTGGCCGGCGTGCTGCCGTCAACGGGCTTGGTCCAATCGTACCTGGTATCGCGGCGCGGAATGAAATTGCCGTGGAAATAAGCGATATCGCCATCGGCGTCGGCGAAAATCGTGTTGTTCGACGAATTGGCCTTCAGCTCCATGGTTTGGAGGTAAGTTTTGTAATTCGTCGCCTTGGTTCGCAGGTAGGATTGTTCCAGCGCCTTGATGTGCTCCTTCATCAGGCGGATGGCCACCCATTTTCCGTTCAACTCGCGCACGACCGGGCCATGGTGCGTGCGATAGACGGTGAATTTCCGTTCCGCCATGCCCGAATCGGTCTTGTACGGAACGCTGATGGTCTCTTCGGCTACCGGGCGTTCCTCACTTCCGTATTGATACACGTAGCGGCCGTCCTTTTTCGTGACGGTCTCGAGATACTCGTCCACGGCATCCACGCCGCTCGAGGTATGCATCCAGCCGGCGTGGTCGTTGAAGCCCTGGTAGCAGAAGAACTGACCCCAGGTGGCCGCGCCGTAGGCGTCGAGGCCCTCGTCGCTCACCATTTGCAGCTCGGAGCGGAAATAGAACGAGGTATGCGGATTGATGAGCAGGAGCGCGTGATGGTCCACCGTGTTCGAAGGCGCTACCGCCGCTCCGTTCGAGCCCGTGGGCTCCGGCTCGTACTCTTCTTCCCGCGGCGCTTCGGCCGCTACCGGCGTCTTGCCGTAGAATGACTGCAACTGGTCCAGCCGGATCCTTTCGATATCCCCGCCGATGCTGCCCTCGGTAAAGCTCAGCGCCATCCACGGTTCGAAATGCCGGATCACGCGCGGTTTCACTTCGGGATGGTTCGCGAGATAAAAATTAAGGCCGTCGGCGAAAGCGTTCATCAGTTTCTGGAGCCAGGCGGGGCTGGCGGCATATTCCTTCTTCAACTCGGCGGGGTCGATGAAAAGCTTCATGCGCAGATCCTGATAGATCTTCGATTCGCCCTCGGTCTCGGCCAGCCGGCCCATGGCGTTGATGTAGTTGGTCTCGACGCGGTTGAAATCGTCCTCGGCCTGGGCGTATTCCATGCCGAACACCGCGTCGGCATCGGTCTTCCCATAAACGTGTGCGATGCCCCAGTTGTCGCGGATGATGGTGATGTTCCTGGCCTCCTGTTTCCAGCGCGCGAGATCCGCGCTGGAATCGCCCTGAAAGGCGAGCGAGGCCGAGACGGCCGCGAATGCGAGAAGGAGTCTTTTCATGGCTGGCTCCATATATTCTATTCCCCGGTGCCGGCGGGCGGGCGCGGTTCGCGCGAGTGGTCGGGCGCATGAACGATGGCCATCAGTTCGCCAGCGTCCAGCCAGTTGAGCTCACAGCGGGAGCAGTCGTCAATCACCACGTTGCCGCCGCCGGCATAGTAATGGGTGTCCATGCGGTGGCCACACTGCGGGCATTCGGTGACGCGGTCCAACTGGTGCGGGTCGGGCGGCGGTGCGATCTCGGTGGCGTCGCCCACCTGCGCGCGCAAGTGGCGGACGAGCACGATGAAGACCGCCATGGGAATCAGGCTGCCGCGGCAGTTTTTGCAGTACCAGATGCGCTGCCGCGTCATGGCGGCGTCGAATAGCGGCATGCGGCAGATGGGGCAGTGCAGTTGGCTCGGCTGGTCGAAGACGCGAACGCCGTCGATGTTCTTCTCGGGCAGGTAGACGGTTTTGCAGTACGGGCATTTGGCCGAGGTCTCGCCGGCATCGAGATTGAGGGGAGCGCCACACCCGGGACAGTTCACGTCGTGAGACTAGCACACGGCGGAAAACCATGGGTCCGGGAGAGGACCCGGGGTAGCGGGTCGGTTTGAGATCTCGCGCGGTTGACTTAAACCACCACTGCCGGACCGGGAGATCACAGAGAAACGCTACATTTCGTGGCCGTTTTCTGGCGCCCCTCGGGAAACTCAAATCGGCCTTTTAGCGCGCATATAAGCGGTCGAGAGATGCCGTTTTGCTGATTCGAAAGGAGAAAGCGATAAATCCACCGCTCAACTTAAGCGGTTTACGAGACAGTTTGGCCCAAATTGGTTGGGCGAACGGCGAGGCAGCCTATTCGTTGGCGAGGAGGACATCTGGAAGCCGTTCGCCATCGCGGACGATGAACTCACCATCCTGGGCGATTTCGACTACGGCTGCGTGAGACGTCTGATGCCGGGAGTCTCGGCGGCACAGGCCACTGCTGACTTGAATACCGTCCAATACGCGATTTCGCAGCAGATGGCCGATAAGGCCGCGATGAGCGTTTTCTTTTCCGACTTGCAGCGGCAGATCACCGGGAGGTCCCGGGCCGGCCTGACGGTCCTGCTGGCCGCCGCCGATGTCGCCCGTGATTATCCACTAACGTCCGCGTCCCGGCCGCCGAGAGCGGTTTACCGGAGGACCCGATATTTCTGTGCTTTCACATTGCGCTCACTCAATTCGAGCCGGTTCACAGACGCCAAACCGGCCGGATGTCTGCCCACCCGCCCCATGGGTGAAGTCGATCGGGCGCGGCGCCGTGTGCCGGCTCTTTAAGGGCTCCGAACGTAGACCGTTAAGCCCCTCCCAAAACCAGCGTCCTCTTTATAGACACGCTAAAATGAAATTGCGGACTGTCCTCCCGTACTGAGACCATTTCATGATTGTCGATCAAGTCCTAGCGAAGATCTTCGGTACCAAAAACGAGCGTGAAGTCAAAGACATGCACCCGGTGGTGGCGGCTATCGGTGCGCTCGAACCGGCGATGCGGGAACTGTCGGACGCGGAACTCGCTCAGAAGACTGTTGAATTCAGAGAACGAATCGCCCAGGGCGCTACGCTCGACGACCTGCTGGTCGAGGCGTTCGCCGTGGTTCGCGAGGCCGGGCGGCGCATCCTCAACATGCGCCATTTCGATGTCCAGTTGATGGGCGGTATGGTGCTGCACAAAGGCCGGATCGCGGAAATGAAAACCGGCGAAGGAAAAACCCTCGTCGCCACCCTGCCCTGCTATCTGAACGCTCTGGAAGGTAAAGGCGTCCACGTGGTCACGGTCAACGATTACCTCGCCAAGCGCGATTCGGAGTGGATGGGCCGTCTGTATCGATCGCTGGGATTGAACGTCGGCGTGATCGTTCACGATCTTTCCGACGAAGAGCGGAAGGCCGCGTACGGCGCCGACATCACCTACGGGACCAACAACGAATTCGGGTTCGACTACCTGCGCGACAACATGAAGTTCCGGCTCGCCGACTGCGTGCAGCGCGACTACAACTACGCCATCGTGGACGAAGTGGACTCCATCCTCATCGACGAAGCCCGCACACCGCTGATCATTTCCGGGCCGAGCGAGGAATCCACCGACAAGTATTACAAGATCAACCGCATCATCCCCAAACTCATCCGCGGCGAAGTGATCGAAGGCCGTGAGCCTGGTGAAAGCTATACCACCGGCGACTATACCATCGACGAGAAACATAAGACCGCGGCGCTCACCGAAGAGGGCGTGCTCAAGGTGGAAAAGCTGCTGGGATTGAGCAACCTTTACGACCCGGCCAACATCGAGTACAACCATCACGTGCAGCAGGCGCTGCGCGCGCATGTGCTTTACAAGCTCGATACCGACTACGTGGTGAAGGACGGCGACGAAGGTCCGGAAGTGATCATCGTCGACGAGTTCACCGGCCGCCTCATGCCGGGGCGGCGCTGGTCGGACGGGCTGCACCAGGCGGTGGAAGCCAAAGAAAACGTCAAAATCCAACGCGAGAACCAGACGCTCGCCACCATCACGTTCCAGAATTATTTCCGCATGTACAAAAAGCTCTCGGGCATGACCGGTACGGCGGAAACCGAAGCGGCGGAATTTCAGAAGACCTACAACATCGACGTGGTGGTGATACCCACCAACCGGCCCATGATCCGCAAGGAGAATCAGGACTTGGTATACCGCACGGAAGAAGAGAAATTCCGCAACGCCGCCAAGGAAATCAAGGAATTCAATGCCAAGGGCCAGCCCGTGCTGGTGGGCACCATTTCGGTGGAGAAATCCGAGAAACTCTCGGGCATTCTCAAGCGAATGGGCGTCAAGCACGAGGTTCTGAACGCCAAGAATCATGAACGGGAAGCCACTATCGTGGCGCAGGCGGGCCGCAAAAACACCGTCACGGTCTCGACCAACATGGCCGGCCGCGGAACCGATATTTTGCTCGGCGGCAACGCGGAATTCATGGCCAAGGATACCTGCCTGAAGCAGCGCATCGCCCTGCAGATTCCCGAGAGCGAAGCCAAGTACGTGGCCGACGACCATTTCTTTTACTTCACGCACCAGGACGCGTTCTATCGCGTGCCGCGCGAGAAGTGGGACGAGCTATACGGCGCCTTCAAAGCGCAGACGGATGCCGAGCACGATGAGGTAGTCGGCCTGGGTGGCTTGCACATCGTGGCTACCGAGCGCCACGAGTCGCGGCGCATCGACAATCAGTTGCGTGGACGATCGGGGCGCCAGGGCGACCCCGGAAGCTCGCGCTTTTTCCTCTCGCTCCAGGACGACCTGCTGCGCATTTTCGGCGGTGAGCGCATGCAGAACCTGATGCTCCGGCTCGGCATGGAAGAGGACGTGCCGATCGAAAGCAAGCTGATCACCAAGCGCATCGCCAAAGCCCAGGAGGCCGTCGAAATGCAGAATTTCGAGGCCCGCAAACACCTCCTGGAATACGACGACGTGAACAACAAGCAGCGCCAGGCGGTCTATGGACTGCGGCGGCAACTGCTGGAAGGCGCCGACCAGAAAGAGCGCGTCATCGACATGGTTCAGGGCATCATCGATCAGTTCGTCGATATGCGCTGCCCCAACGACAAGCACCCCGACACGTGGGACCTGAACACGCTGCGCAACGATATTCTCACCCAGTTCGGCGCGCGCATCGAAATGCAGGACATCCACAGCCTGACGCGCATCGAGCTAAGCGATTTCCTGCTCCAGAAGCTGAAAGAGAAATATCAGGAAAAGGAAGACATGGTGGGCAGCGAGGTGATGCGCCAGACGGAGCGCATTGTCATGCTGCAAGTCATCGACAACCAGTGGAAAGACCACCTGCTGTCGATGGACGAACTCAAGCAGGGCATCGGCAATCGCGCTTACGGCCAAAAGGACCCGCTGGTTGAATACAAGAGGGAATCCTACGATCTGTTCACCGCAATGATGGATCGCATCGAGGACGAGTCCGTCCGCTTCCTGTACTTCTTGCAGGTCCACGCCGGCGCCGGGCCCGTTCTCCCCTATCCCGACGAAGATGAAGCTGGTCCCGGCGGCATGGGCGTGATTCCTGGAGGCAACGGAAACGGCGCCGGCATGTCACCCGAAGAGGAAGCCGAAGCCGCGGCGGCGGCGGCTCGAGCCGCCGAAGAAGATAAGAAGCGCGCCGCGCGGCGCCAGATGGAAGACTTCACGCGCAATATCGAGCGCAAGAAGGACAAGGAACTGGCGGGCCTACAGTTTGGCGGCGATGATTCCACCGGTCCGAAGACCGTGCAAAGCGGCGGAAAAGTCGGCCGCAACGACCCTTGCCCCTGCGGTAGCGGCAAGAAATACAAAAAATGCCACGGCGCGGCGGCGTAGATTTAGTTGGTCGTGCAATTACTGAAGAGCAGCGCGTTGACCACGATTTGAACGTCGGTGACGTTTATCTTTCCATCCGAGTTTACGTCGTTATTGGGCGCAGCCTTGCCGAGCGCTTCATTCACCAGACCCTGTACATCGGTGATGGTGGTGGTCGAACCGTTGCTCACCGAGCAGGCATAAGGTACCCCGAAGACAGCGGTCACATTCTTCGGCCCGTTCATAAGCAAGCTCTGGGACTTATTAGTCCCTGACAGATCGCCGGTAAAGTATTTGAACACATAGGGAGAGGTCGGCGTAGCGGTAACGGTGATGGAATTATTGGCGGTAACAAACGTGCCATTTCCGCTGACGCTGCCTTCGTTCGAGGGGCTGGCCGTGGTAGTCAGCTCATATTGCGTATTAAACGTGGCCGTATAAGTAGTCCCCGCCGCTCCAGCCGTCACATTGATCGAGGACGTGGTGGCGCCGGTCGACCATGAGGAGAACGCAGTCTTCGCGTTAGTGCCGTTGGTCGGTGACGAGGCAACCGACAAGGCATGAGTGGAATTCGGCGCCCAATAGACTACGGCCGGAGTAGACATAGGGGTCGAGTCTACCGTCACGGTAATTCCGGAGGGCGAAGTCGTAATGGTGTTTACGGAAGTATTGGTGCTGCTGGGCGCGGTGAACAGAATCGCGTAATTATTGGAGAGCACGGCGGAATCGAAACTCCACTCGATCGCCTTACCGTTGGTGTTCCCGCCGCTATTCCGTATTCCGACGGTAGCTGTTCCGCCGTTCGATGCGGCATTGCCACTGCCCAGGTTGACCGTCCGGTACTGGAACAGGACGTTGTTCGATCCCTCGTTCAGGATCGCTTCAAAAGTCACCGGACTGACTGTGCCGGCTGGAAAGGCGTTGTACCATTCGATGATGAACTGCCGGTTCGGCGCCGTTCCAGCGGTCTGGTAGTACACTGCGCCGGCGCCGGCGGAGGCGAAGGTGAGGTCCATCCAGAATGGCGCGATGGCAGGCAGATCGCCGGGAACTACGGTGCTGCTCAAATCGGTATTGGCGAAGTCGGCAGTCTGCGCCGGCGACCCGCAAAAAGTCGAACTGCTGCTCACAAAGTACGCAATGCCATTGCTGCTGACGCAGAGCATGGTATAACTCTGTCCGTAAAACTGGATCGCGAACGGCAGAGTTAGCAGCGCGCCGCCGTCATCCGTGCCCGCGAGAACGCTGGGCGCACTTCCGCCGCCGGCGGGATCGATAAAGCTGAAAACGGTGCTATCGGTCGCCGTGTAATTACCGCCATCGGGACCTTTATTGGTGGCGCAAAGCAATCCCGCCGCAACCAGAAACGTGCTTACCAGCCGCCGTCCCGCCAGGTGCTTCATGGGTGTCCGCATGTTCGATCTCCTCATCATGTCCGTACCTCGCCTCACCACGACGTCTGCTTGATGACGAATATCTGCCCACCGAACGTGATGATCATCGTCCGGAGGCCGGTCACGGTAGAGATATAGGGCGTTACCGAGAACGGCAACGTGAAGATACCGCCGGTCAGGGGGCCGAGCGCTTGTAAAGTTACGATTGTGGGTTGGTTGGTTCCCACATCCGGTGTACACCCTTGCGCCGACGGCGACCCGTACACGTCAAGGTTCGTTCCCCCGCCCTGGCCGAGCGCAAGGCCATACGAATTCAGGCTGTATGCGCACGCCGCCCCAGTCTCCGAGACGGTGTAAGTTTGCCCGCCGAACTGGATGGTGCCAGTTCGCGTCATGCCTGATGGGTTGGCCGCGGCAGTGAAGCTCACATTGCCCGAGGTGCCATCCGGTGAACTGGATGTCGCAGGGACCAGCCAACTCGCGAAGCTAATGCCCTGGGTGGTACATCCGCTGGTTCCGGTGGAGAAAGTAAACCCGCCTGTGCCACCGGCCGCGGATAGAGTGGTGCTGGTGTTATTCAGGATATAGCTGCACGGTCCGGCCCCTTCGGTCACGGTGAACTGCTGCCCCGCAATCGTCAGGATGCCGACTTGCGGGCTCGCAGTGGCATTCGGCGCGGCGTTGAAGACCACATTGGATGTCCCCCCGCTGCCGCTCGAGCTGATTGTCAGCCACGCGGCGCTCGGATCGGTGCTGGAACTCCACAAGCAAGCCGACGGCGCGGTGACCGTCACGCTCCCGCTGCCACCGCCATAGGGTATGGAAGCGGCAGACGACCCAAGTACGTAGCTGCACTGCGTGCCGCCTTGGGTGACGGCCACCGATGTTCCCGCCACGCTCAGACTGGCGCTCCGCGACATCGTGGAAGCGGCGTTCGAGCTGGCTGAAATGGTGATGTTCATGCTGCCAGACCCGCTCACGCTCGAACTGCTGCCGGCCCCGGTGGAAAGGGTCAGCCAACTTACCGGACTCGATGCCATCCACGTGCAGTTCGATCCGTTCGCCGTTACTGCCAGAATGCCGCCCCCACCAGCGAAGGCGATGGGGCTGCCGGATTGGCTGGGATCTACCGTAACGCTGCACGGCGCAGGGTCCTGCGAGATGGTATAGGGCACTCCGCCGACACTGATCGTCGCAGTGCGAGGCATTGTGGAATTGGGATCGACCGAGTAAGTCAAAGTTCCCGGGCCGGTGCCCATACCGTTCAGCGGTGTCGTAACGTGAATCCAAGTCGGGCCGCTGACAGCAGTCCAGGGGCACCCGACGGGTGTGGTCACATTCACCTGGCCGGGGACCGGTCCGCCGTCTGGATTGGAGTAAGCGACTTCGGCGCCGGGAGCACTCAACCCGACTGTGCAACCGGCACCCGCCTGGTTAACCGTGAATGTGGAAGCCGCGCCGCCATTGAGAGTCACCGTGGCGGTGAGCGTCTGCGGATTCGCATTCGGGTTGGCGGGAATGGTGAACGTCACGGTTTGATCGCCGGTTCCGGCGGAGGGCGTCGCGCCCAGTCCGCTTGCGGTCCAACCGCACGCTGCACTGCTGGTAGTTACATTCACGGGAGCCAGGCTCATGCCCGCCGCCGCATTCACGCTAGGTGGCGTGAGCGCCAAAGAGCAGCTGGATCCGAATTGGGTAACCGTGTAAGTCTGGCCGTTCACCGAAATCGTTCCGGTCCGGGCATTGCCCCCGGTATTTGCCGACAGGCTGTATTGGACGCTCCCAGTGCCGGTACCCGACGCCGACGCCTGGGTGATGGTGACGAAATTATCGGCCGTCGTTGCCGTCCACGGGCACTGGGAACTGGTTTCCACGGCGAAGCTTCCCGCCCCGCCGGCAGCCGGAACGGAGTCGCCGGTCGGAACCAGCGTATACACGCATGGCGGCAGAGCGGTGACGGTCAGGACCACGGGAATTGCCGCGCCCCCATTGACTGCCGTCGGCGCAGACACGGCAAGTACGCCTGCATAAGTTCCGGCCGAAAGGGCGGCTGTGTTCAAATTCAAGTTGAGCGTTGCGGGAGCCGATCCGGAGTTGGCCGACAGCGATGCTCCCGGGATACCGCTTACCATCGCGGTAAAGGGCATCGGATTGGTATAGGTTGTGGTGACGTTAATCGGAACGGCGGCCGGAGCGGGCGTCGTCAGAACGTAATTCAGCTCGATGGGCGTCGCCGGCGATAGGCCGATGCCTTGTGCGGTGCCGTTTGAGTCGATGACGACAGCGTAATTCAGCGCAACGTAGTTGGGAGGTGTGGCCGAATCCTGCGCGTAGGCAGCGATTGGGAACGTGCCAGGCACCGTTGGCGTACCCGAGATTAGACCTTGCGCATTCAGGGACAGCCCCGGCGGCATGCCTCCGTAGGATGGATTACCGAATCCGTCGACAGTCGGGCCCGTGCCGTAGGTATACGGCGGCACTCCGCCAAACGCGGAAATCGTGGCCGAGTAAGCCGAGCCAGCCACTCCATTGGGAAGCAGCGACGGTAAGGCACCCACCGGGAAGACCATGGTATACATCTGGACAGTCGCTGCCTGTCCCACGGAATCCGTGGCCGTCAACGAGTAGTTGTATTTCCCCGCTGTGGTGGGGATACCGCCCAGATAAGCCGGTACGCCGTTGGCGGCGGGCAGGATTTGTAACCCCGGCGGCAGGCTCGACCCGGCCGCCACCGCATAACTGATCGGAGGGACGCCGAAGCCGGCGAAGAAGCCGTCAAGTGGATAACCGTAAGAAGCCGACGAATCAGCGAAAGGCGCTCCCACCGTACCACTATGGGTATGGACAGCGAAACCCGCCAGAGGCGCGTTCTGTCCGGGATTCAGAATGTTGAATCCCGAGTCGCTGATCGCACCGATATTGCCCGCATGGTCCGTCACCATGGCATTGACGTTGAACTGCCCGCCTTGAGTGGGAGTTCCGTATAACAAGCCCGTGCTGGAGAGCGATAATCCCGGCGGCAAAGGTTGGAGAGGCAAGGTGGCGAACGTGTAGGGAGGAGTGCCTCCCGTGACCGAAAACTGATAACCATTCACTTGAGGACTTGGGAACTGGGTTCCGACCGTGCCGGACGGCGGTGCAGCGTACGAATAGTTAAGCTGCATGGGCTGCACAACAATTGACAATTGCTTGTCGGCAAAATTTGATGAATTATTCTGGTCAGTAGCGCGGACGGTGAAATTGTAGGTACCCGGGGCGCTGAAGACTCCCGTAACTGAGCCGTCCATCGCGAGGGTCAGCCCGGTTGGTATAGTCCCAACCGGTATGGTCCAGGTGTAGGTCGAGTTTCCGTTCGTTCCGAGCTCCGTGTTGATTCCCTCGCCTGCGGTGATTCCATACTTTCCTCCCGAGCCAGTGACCCACAAGCCCGAGGAATTCGTTATGACCAACGAATATGTTGTCGTGTATGTGTGAGAGGCGCTATCGGCCAAAGTCACCCTGAATGAATAGGAGCCGGTGCTCGTCGGCGTGCCGGAGATAAGCCCGGAAGAACTGATGTTGATTCCTGGCGGCAGAACCTCGATATAGGGACCCGATGCGCTGTACGTGAAGCTATACGGCCCGGTTCCCCCAACGGGATTCAATTGCCGCGAGTACGCGACGTTAATGGTGCCATTCGGCAATCCCCCGCTATCGATAACCATCGGCGTCACGTTCAGCGTGTACGTGGCTTGGACGGTGTTGGGCTTCGGACTGGCGCTGTCGGTCGCCACGAGGGTGAACGTATACTGCTTCGCCGTGGCCGGCGCGCCGGCCAGATAGGTGGTTCCCGGGGCGGCGTATGACGGCAGTGCGTTGCCGGTGTACAGGTTCAAGCCGGCAGGCAAACTGGAGCCTTGCGCGACCGACCAGGTATAGGGTCCGATCCCACCGCTCACCTGGGGAGTAAACGCGTAACTTCCATTCAGGCGGGCGTCCGGCAGACTCGTAGTCGAGGGGTCGATGGTCAACACCTGGGGATAATCGACGATCATGGTGAAGTTTCGGTTCAGCGTGGAAGACCCGTCGGATACCGTTATGGTAACTTCGAAGCTTCCCGAGCCCTGCGCGGTGCCGGTGACCAATCCGGTTGTGTTCGAAATAGAAAGGCCGGGAGGTAAATTACTCGCCGACCATGTTTTGTTTGCTCCGCCGCCGGTGGCAGTGAACTGGTAACTATAGGGAGCCAGGTACTGAGCGTGTACCGGGATGATACCGGGGTTGGTGATGGCGATTGTCGAGACGGTGAGCGCGAAACTGTAGTTGATCACGTCGCCCGTGGCGCTATCGGTGGCTGCCAGCGTGAACGAGTAATTGCCGGCTATCGAAGGCGTTCCTCCGATGGTGGCGCCGTTCAGGGTCATCCCCGCCGGCAGCGCCGAGCCGGGGGCCAGCGACCAGGTGATGTTGCCGCTGTTATCCCATTCCAGCAACTGTTGGGAAAAGGCTGTCCCCGCCGAACCGTTGGCCAGCGAAGTGTTCGTGAATAACGTCTGCGGCGCGAAGGTCATCGTCATCGCCTTCACACCGTAGTTGGCAGTCGGCGTCGTGGAGTCGGTAACTTGCAGCGTGAAGCTGTAACTGCCGGTCCCCTCTTGCGCACACGTCAGGTCATAACCTCCGCTCGCAGTGGAAAGCAGTTGGTTACCGCTTTCGAGCGCGCACAAGGGCGGCAGCGAACCAGCGATGACACTAAATGTATAAGGGGCGGTCCCGCCACTGGGATTCAGATTGACAACTGCGGCTCCGCCGCCCTGGTAGGGGCCCAGGATGGGCCCGGCGCCAATATTGACCGTCGTCGCAGTGGGTGCGGAAATGTTGAAGGTGACGAACTGCTCCAGCGCATTGCCGCCGCTGTCAGTCACTTGGAAGAGCGTGACATAGGACCCTGTCTCTCCCGGAGTGCCTGTCACGACACCCGTGGTTTGATTAATGGAAAGACCGGCCGGCAGCGGATTGGAAGCCAAAGGCGTGGCCCACGAGGTGTACTGTCCGGTGCCGCCAATGACTTCGATCTGTTGCGAATACGGGACACCGTAAGTCGGCACCGGCATGGGGTTCGGCGTGCCGCTATAAGTAGTGGAGTTTCCGTTCTGGGGCAGGAGACTTGTGTTGATGTAGAGAGGTGTAATCGTCCAAGTGAAGGCTTGTGTAGCCGTATTATGAGCGCTGTCCGTCACCTGTAACGTGAAATTAGCCGGCCCCATCAGGAGCGGTCTCCCGATCAGATAAGTGAATCCGGGGTTGAATTCGAATCCCAGGGTTTCGCCCGGCGACATCAGCGACATACCGGTAGGGAGCTTGCCTGCCGAAACACTCCAGGTGTAGGGCGGTGTGCCGCCTTGAGCAAATAGAGCGTTCGCGTAACCATTGCCGTACGCGGAGTCGTAAAGATTGGAATTGTTAGTAATGAAAAGCGGCTGCGGCGTGCTGGGCTGGACATAAATCGCGAAGGCCTTCTGCGCGACCGCACTCCCGCTGGTCTGCGCCTGCACGACAAAGGTGGCGTTGCTCAGACCACCGGGAGTTCCGGAGATTACCCCCGTACTCGAGTTCAGCGAGAGCCCCCCAGGCAATCCACCGCTGACAATCGACCAGGTGCATCCCGAACAATTCGGCGCGCTGATCTGCTGCGAGTACGATTGGCCGGCGACTCCCTGCGGCAGCACTTGCCCGGTAGCGATATTAAAGGGGTACACGGTCAAGGTGTATCCGAAATTCACCGACGTTCCGGTAGTGTCTTTCACGTTTACGGTCAAATTGAACGAGCCGGACGTCGAAGGGATTCCGGAGATGGTCCCGCCATTCGCGGAAATACCGGCGGGGAGCCCGCTAATGGTGTACAAGTAAGGCGAGCTTCCCCCCATGGCGGCGAAAGCAAAGGTATAAGCGGAGCCCTCGTATGCCGCCGGAGGATTATTGGAGATTACCGGGGCGATCGAAGAAAGAATCATCGTGACCGGCCGGTCGAACACATTCGGGGTGGGCGTGGCGCTATCGGTGACCCGCAGCGAAGTCTGAAAAGTGCCAGAGGTATCGACTACACCGATGAGACCGCCGGTTCCCTGGCTCAACGAGAAGTTGGTCGGCAGTTGGCCGCCGTTCTGAACGCGGAAATTCTGCGGAAGGCTGGAGCCCGGCGTGACGGAGTAAGTATAGGGCGGCACACCTCCGCTAGCCGTCAACTGGAATGTCGATCCGCCGGGCAAAAGCGGCCCTAGAGTCGGACCCGTTCCCAGGAACAGCGGAGGGTAAGTGCTCCAGACCGAGAGGTTGAAATTGGCTAAGTAAACGTCATTTTGATTGGCGTTGTTGGTGGCGGCGATGTAGAAGTTGTATTGCCCGGTAGCGGTGGGCGTGCCACTGATCAAGCCGCCCGGAGATAGTGTGAGCCCCGGGGGCATGTAGTATCCCGGGCGGACAGTGAACGTCGCAGCCACATTATTGGATGCCTGTAACTGAAATCCCTGGTTCTGGGCATTGGGATAAACAGTATTTAACACGCCGTACGGAAGATTGTATGAGTTGGTGGAATCGGTGATATTGAAGGACGTCACATAGATCGTGTACTGGCGCTGGCCGGTATTGGACGCATTGTTCGCATCGGCGGCCTGGACGCTGAACGTGTAGGGTCCGGGGGCAGCGGTGCCCGAAATCGTCCCGTTCAGAAGTCCGCTTTGCGACAGCGACACTCCCGCCGGCAGGCTGCCGCCGGCACCAGAGAAGCTGTACGACGATGCGCAGCAGGCACCCAACTGGTAGTTGATCGTGGAACCCTGAGCGAAGACCCCGATGACGTCGTCGGTGGAACCACCCTCATCGGCAAAACCTGTCGTGTTCAAGTTGATGGTGTTGGTGCCGGAATCGGCGATGTTGAAATACCACGTATTGTGCAGGGTGTTGGGCGTGCCGGCGCTGTCGGTATAAGTGAAATACGGAGAGAAACCGCCGTTCTCCTCCGGAGTTCCGCTCACTGTCATGCCATGGAGGGTCAAGCCCTCCGGCAATTGGAGCGGCGATACTTGCGCGGTGTAAAGCGGACTCGCGCCCGCGGGAGTTCCACCGAGGACGCGCAGCGTCCTGGAATACGCCGCGCCCAGCGTACCGTTCACCAGGTTGTAGGATCCGTCGGGGTAAAGAGGCGAAACGTCCAATTGGAAGGTCTCCGTCGAGGATAGCGCGGGACTAGACGAATCGGTGACGAGCGCTTTCACAAGGAATGTACCGGTCTGGAGTGGCGCCCCCCAAAACTCTACATCCGTCGCGGCGTAACCGGAGCTCAAGGCCGTGCTCCCGGTGCGATAGCTCATGCCATTGGGCAAGCCGGTGATCGTCCAGTTGAACGGCGGAACACCGCCGCTCAATACCTGTAGCCCGCGGGAGCACGCGACTCCGTAGGAACAGTCGTCCAGATTGCCGTAAGTTGCGATCCAGGGCAGTGTGGGCGGCACTCCGATCACATCGAGCGCGATCACTTTGTTGTAGGAGACCTGATTGCTATCGGTAGCCGTTACGTTCAGGAAATACCTGCCCGGCCCGGAGTTCACTGTACCGGACAGCACGCCATTATTGAAAGACAGCCCATTCGGGTAACCATTGACAGTAAAACTGTAGGGGGTCTTACCGCCGCTGGCGGTGGGAGTAAAGCTGTAAGGCTGATTCTGCGTCGCATTCGGCAATACAGCAGGGCTGGTCACCTGCACAACGTTCACGCTCAGACTGATGCTCAGGCCGACGGAATCGACCGTGTCGTCGAGAGTAAAGCCGATATTGTAGTAACCGCCCGTCGTGGGAGTGCCGGAAAGAACGCCGGAGTTGCTCAAAGTCATGCCGGGGGGAACCTGCGTCGGGTTCTTGAAGCTGACCGTACCGGCATTATTCAGCGGCGTCAGTTGATAAGCCTGATATCCGACCCCGACGAACGCATCCGGCAGACGGAAGCCATAGTTCTCCATGGTGGTCAGACCGGTGATTTTCAGCGAGAACGTCTGGGTTGCCGATTGCGACCCGCTGGTGACTTTCAGCGTGAACGAGTAGGGCGTAGCAGACGCCGCGGTGGCTACCCCGATGATTCCAGCCGACGCATTGCCGGGGAAGAAGCCTGGTAAATCCGTCCGCAGCGACAGTCCGGGCGGTAACGCCCCCCCGGTGACACTCCACGTATAGCTGCCCGTGCCGCCGCCGGCGGAAAGCGCAATCTGCACTACGCCGATGGGGACCGTTCCCAGATTGGCACCGGTGATAATCCCCACCGCGGGAGTCACTCCCGCCGGGTAGATGGACAGATTGAAATATCCGACGAACACATCGCCGCCAGTGTCGGTAATCAGGAGGTTGAATTGAAATTGTCCCGGCTGAGAAGGTGTGCCGCTCACCAGCCCGCTGCTGCTCACCGTGATTCCCGGCGGAAGCGGTCCTTGATTGCCCAATTGGAACGAAACTGTCCCACTGGCGCCGCTGGTTTCGATCTGTTGAGGAGGGTAAGGGGTACCGACATTCCCGAACGGCAGGCTCGTGCTCGAGGTCACATTGAGCGTCGAAACGGTAAGCACCATCTGCTTATAACCGGCATTGCTCAAGTCAGTGGAATCGGCCGATTTCACCAGGAAGTTGTATGTCCCGGGAGTGGTTGCCGTACCGCTCAGGGCGCCCGAAGCTGATAAGTTGATCCCATTGGGCAAACTTCCGCCCACTACACTGTACGTATACTGACCGGAAGGCGCGCAGCACGAATTCAATTGATTGCCATAGCCATTGCCAGTGATGGCGTTCCCCAGGTAGAAATAATTGCTGATGTTGATTTGCGGGTTTCCGCTGGAGATATTAAACCCAGTGAGCATTACGAAGCTGTGACCCTGCGAATCCTGCACCTTGAGATCCGGATTGAAGTTGCCGGATTCGATGGGGGTTCCACTGATGGTGAAAGTCGCGGCATTCAAGCTCAAGCCATCCGGAAATGGATTGTACAGCGGCTTCGTCTGAGCGCCGACCTGGCTCACGGAATATGGCCCCGTGCCGCCAAGCACGCGGAAGGTGTCGGAATATGCCTGGCCCACCGCACCGTTGGGAGGAAAATTGCTGTAATCCACCATGATCGGGGATATCGTGAGCGTGGAGACGACCGTAGCGGTGAGACCGTTACCATCCTTCACGGTGTAAGTTATAGGATAGGAGCCGGGGGCAGTGGGGGCACCCCAGATTTCGACCTGACCCGGGGTCATGTACGTCAGTTCCGATTGCTCGTATGTCCGGTAGGAAACACCGGGAGGTAATCCGGTGACGGTCCAGGTAAACGGTGCTACCCCTCCGTTATTCACGTTCACCAGCCACGAGATGTATCCGCCCACGAAGGACACCGGGTCCTCCGAGAGCGGTCCCAGGTTGATGTTGGGCAACTGCGGCGGATCTCCAAGGGAGGCGATCGAGAACTCCTGCGTATAGGAATTGCTGCTGGAGTCGGTAACGGTCACCTGGAAACCGAAGTTGCCGACGCCAAACAATGTTCCCGAAAGCACACCTTGCGAGCTCAACGACAGGCAGCATGGCAAGCCGGACGTGGAATACGTGTACCCGCCGCTACCGCCGGCAGCGTTGAAAGTAGCGCTGACTGCGGTGCTGGTCGGAACGTTGTTGAGAATGGCAGTCTTCGAGGCTGGGAGGTTGGGCTCGTTCAGTTGGAGGAAACCCGACTGGCCCTGGATGTTGTTGAAGCGGACGGCATAGACGTTCAGGTTGAAGTTCCGGAATGCCGGATCGATCCCGTCCGTCATCTCATAGCTGACGTTGTTGAAATTACCGGCCTGCGTGGGCGTGCCGGAGAGCACGCCGTTGCTGAAAGTGAGGCCCGGCGGTGGCGCCGAGCCGTTGGTCAGCATCCAGGAAACGGGTCCCTCCGCATTCAGGGCGGTAAACGTATAACTGTACGGCACCCCGACAAAAGCAGGCGGCAGGTTCCCGCCGTCCATCACCGTCAAGGCGGAGATCTTCCACGTGCAGTACTGATAGGAGGTTTGGCCTGCACTGGTGACGGCTAGCGTGAAATTGTAAACCCCTGGAACGGTCGCCACGCCACTCAGACCCGCCTCCGCGCCATTGAAGTAACTCGGTAGCGGCGGATCGGTCCGAATCGTCACTCCTGTGGGTAGGGCTCCGTTGATAATGCTCCACGTGTAAGTCCCGTTGCCTCCGCTGGCGCTCAGCGCATAATTGATTTCGCCAACCGTCCAGGTGCCGAAATTGTTGCCGAAATTCATGGTCGGCGGGGCGGAACTGGAACTCGCATAGACGTTGACGTTGAATCCGCTATTGAAGACGTTTTGATTAGGCGTCGCGCTGTCAGTGATGGTGAAATTGATATGGTAACTACCATCGCTGGTGGGAGTACCCGAGAACACGCCTGCCGATGAAAAAGAGACACCCGGTGGAAGAATGCTGCCCGGAGTCATCGTAAACGTATAGGGCCCGGTGCCGCCCGATACTCCGAACGACTGGCCATAATTGGCGCCGATAGTGGCATTTGAAGGCGGGAAATTCACCTGGAGTTTGGTGATATTCAGATTAAAAAGACCAATGCCATAGTTGTTGGAATTGTTATTGTCGATGGCTTTGAATTCCACCTGATACTGGCCCGCCGTGGTTGGCGTCCCGGTAATCTGACTGCCATTCAGACTCAATCCGTCCGGCAGCATGCCGACAGCCTGGAAATGCAATCCATCGGGAGTGCAGCATGCGCTCAGGTTGAAATTGTACTGATTGTTGACCGAGCCATCCGGCAGAGTTGGCAGATTGTTGAAGGTAATAACGTTGGGACCTGCCGAGGAGACGTTAAACCCGATGTAGCGGTTTACGAAATCCAGACCGGCGCAGCAATTAATGTTCATGAACACGCTGTAATTTCCGCTGGCGGTGGGCGTCCCCGTGATGGTTCCGAACCCTGGCCCGACCCCAGTTCCGCTGCTCACAGGCGGCGACAGCCCGGGCGGGAGGCTTCCGGATTGAATGGTCCAGTTCACCGCCCCCTGCGGCGCGCGATTGGTTACGCCGCCGATCGGCTGTATATAGGCACTGTAAGGGGCGCCTACGAATGCATTGCTATTGGGATAGTTCAGGCCGAGCACGGAGACCCTAATGGTCATCGGGACGGAAACCGTGATGGCAGGCGAAGAGTGGTCGGTGACATTCACCGTGAAGTTGTAGGCTTGCACAGTGCCGCCACCCGGCGGCGCTGCCGTGGGAAGCCCGGTGATGACGGCATCGTCCGGCCCGAGGTTGAAATTTGCCGGTATACTGCTCGTCAGCAGGCGCATACCAGTCGGCAAGGTACCGCCGGTAATCGTCCAGTTGTACGGCGGTGTGCCGCCGTTCACGAAGAGTGAGTAATTGCGCGATTCGCCGACGGTCAAGTCTTCGACAGGATTCGGGGCGTTGATGTTCGGTGGCGGGACGCCGTTGCCGATTATGTTCATCACGAATTGCCTGTTATAACCATGCCCGGCGCTGTCGTTCACGTCCAGGTTGAATCGGAAGGTGCCGTCACCGTTCTCCACGGTTCCCGTTATGGCGCCGCTCGAACTCAAATTAAGTCCCTGCGGCAGGCAGCAGCCGCTAAAAGTATAGGGACCAGTCCCACCTGCGCCCCCAAGCTGGAGGTTGACCGTAGAACCCTGAGTGAAAGTACCCAGATCCGCCGAGCCGGAGAATTGGACGCCGTAAACGTTGACGCTGAAGAAGCGAGACGTTGTCCCGGTGGAGTCGGCAGCGTTTACGCTGAAGCCATAATTACCCTGAGGTGGTGTGCCCGAAAGAACGCCCGTGCTCGAATTGATGCTCAGCCATGAGGGAGCGTTGCCGCCTAGGGACCATTGAACCGCGCCCGTAGCGCCGGAAGACGTCATCTGATAGGAGTACGCCGACCCGGCGAGCCCATCCGTCAGTTGATTCGGGTCGGTGATGGCCAAGCTCAGAATCTTCATGGTGCAGGACTGCGACTGCGCGGTGTTGTTGGCGCTATCGGCCACTTGAAGCGTAAAGGTATAAGTTCCGGGGACCGTTGCGACCCCCTCGATTCCGGTGGTGATACCGGGCGGGAAGTAAGTCGGTCCGCCGTCGTTGCGAGGACCCAATCCGGTCGGTAGCGAACCGCTGGCGACCGACCACTGATAGCCGGTACCCGTTCCGCCGCTCGCCTGCAACGAAACGTTGATCGGCCCGAGCTGGTAATCGCCGAAATTGCACGGAACGCCGGTATTGGTAGTCAGGGCTTGCGACGCGACATTCATGGTGATTGCCTGAGCGGAGTTGTTCACCGCTCCCTCGGTGACCACTACTGGCGCCGCGGTACTCGAAGCGATGTTCGGGACTTGGACATAGATGAGGTACGAGGCGTTCGGCAGCGGACAGTACTGGGCGCCGCCGCATAACTCGGCTAGAACGACCGGAGCGTTTTGTCCCCCGATGGTCACCGTGACCGGGTTGGCGATCGGGACGAGATTGCCGTTGGGCGCCTGCCCATCCGTCTGTTGAAACTGGGCCGGCCCCAGGTTAGCAGCGGTGAGGACCACGATCGAGCCCGGGTTGGCGGGGTTGGCGGACGTGCAGCCGGTGTTGGCGATGGCGCCCGGGCAGTTCACGCTTCCATTGAAGTTGAAGATGCTTCCCTGCCCGGTTCCGCTACCTGCAGCGCTGAACAGCGCCGGCGCATACTGAGCAAGGTTGAAGGACTCCGAGTTGCTGGTGCCGTTGGCGGTGGTCACCGTCAGCGAGGCCGATGCCTGCCCCGCCACTTCCCACGGAATTTGAATATTTACCTGGCCTGAGGAAACATAATAGATCGGCGCCTGGTAGTTATTGGCTCCCGAAGTAACGGTCACCTTGGTGCCGCCAAGCGCGGTCGGAATGGGCTGGATACCGCCGAAGTTGGTACTCGTGTTCGCCAGGTTGGTTCCAAAGATGGACGCCACGCTGCCTGCAACCAGCGTGTGTCCGAGGCCGGCGCCATCCACTATGCCATTGGGACTCACCACCGGCGCCTGCGCCAGAGCTACAGCCGGGCTTACCGCCAGCAAAACCGCCAGGACCCCGGGAGCGGAACAAGAATGGACAAAAATGCGAAACCGGGAACTACGTGAAGTAAAGAGATTCCGAGTCATCTTGAGCTTCCTTCTAATGAAGACACTGCTCCATTGCTAATGAAGACACTGCTCCCTTGGGCGTCCGGACGAGCTTCCGGCACTTAAGCTGAAAATTGTACTGGCACTACCCCAACCGTTGGCGGCTTCCAGGAAATTGCGCCCTCTTTGTCCCTTGCATCCCTACCTGGGACAAAGCGTATAAACGATACAACACCCTTCGGGGCAACGCAAGAATTTTTCGCTTGCGAACCTCACTGGCAGCGATTGTTACGAACTGTGTTCGCCTCCGGTTCGACTCCCGGCGCGTACCCTATGCAACGCCGCTTCATACCGAACCCCGAGATCTCGTTATTCTCCACGACGATGCCGCGCGCGGGTTCGCTCCATAGGAATCCGCGGCCAAGGTAGATGCCGCTCTGAAGCGCGTCCGGCTCGCCTGGCGGGTAATAGCAGCCGGATTTCGCCGCTTCTTCGTTACAGTGCGCCAGGTTCAGGTTTAACAATCGATTGTTCGCGATGATATGGCCGGTACCGAACGTATAGATCCCCGTGAACTTTACGCCATCAAGCAAATTCCCGGTGAGCCGGATGTTCTTAGAACGTGTGTGCGGATTGCTGTCGTTGAACAGAATTCCGACGTTGCCGAACGGGTAGAGCGCCGCGTCCGCGTGGTTCACGCAGGCATTGTCGTTTACCGCGCCGTCATGAAACCCATCGAGATCAATGCACTTTCCATCCACGTCGGTGAAGCGATTTCTGGCATACGTGGTCTGGTCCACGTCGCCCGCGGTATCGAGCGCCGACGGGTAGGCCTGGTCCTCCAGATCCACCAGTTCGACCGGGTAGCCGATCCGCGCGCCTTGATTATCCTCCACGCGCACATGAGTAGCGTGGCCCACCTGGATAGCGTCCCGCGCCAGGCCATCGAAGCGGTTGAACGCGATCCAGCCGTTGGCATTGCGCGGCGAGGTGAACAGCGAATGCGTCCACACGCCGTTGCCGCGAATATTGCGGAACTCCGAGTGCGTCACTTGAAAATCGCGCGTGCCTTCTTCCAGCAGGATGCCGCCGGTGGCATTGTTTCGCCCGCGCGCATCGCGCCCGCCGCTGTCTTCCACGTCCACCCGTTCGAGGGAAACGTTCCGCCCGCGGCTCACCAGCACGGCAAACCCTGCAATATTTTGAAACCGCATATCCATTAAGCGCAAATCGCTGGCGCCGAGGGACAAGACTCCGTTGCCGCGGGTAATTTGCGAAAAACTCCGGTCGGATGGAGGCAAGCCGGTGCGGCGCTCGAGGCGTTCGCGATTGCCGTCAACGGTAATGTTCCGGAGCGTGACGCCATGCCCGTAGACCACCAGGATCGCGCGCCCGTCGAAGTCATCCGCCGCGCGCAGGACGGTACCGGCCGCCGCTCCGCGCCATTCGGTGCCGCCGGGAACCAGCATCTCGCGGTGAATTTCGAGAATTCCGGCCGGAAGCTGTACCACCCGCGCGCCCGGCGCGGGGAGAATCAGGAGCACTGCGAGCGCCAGCAGCGCTGCAATCGCCAGCGCCTTCACGACACCTCGATGCCTATGGGCGGGAACTCGCGTTTTCCCATTGCCAGGCGCAGTACGTGCCCGCCCGGGCCCACGCCCTCCGGGAGCCGGAAATTGAATTCGAAACGGCGCAGGTTCGGGTCGGTGCAGAAGGAATCCGGCTCGCGCACCGGCTTGCCATCCACAGTCGCCCGGAACTCTTCCTCCCGCGGCACTTCCATCATCGTCACCTTCAGTAGTCCCGATTCCGTTCGCTGATGCAGCAGCAGATTTACACCATCGGTCACCGTCTCGAATCGCGCCACCGCCGGTCCCGGCGGGATAATGCGCACCCACGCAGTGGGGCAGACCGGCTGTCCGAGCCAAGCCATCTCCACCGGAACAATGCCGGTGCGGACGCCTTCCGCCAGCCGCACGTTGACCTGCCGGACGCCGTCGTTGGCCGGCACTCCAATATATTCCGGCCGTCCCGCGCGCTCATCCACAGAGATAGTCAAATGGTTGAGATCGCACTCCTCATCGAGACCGTACACCCAGAGCGAAAGCGCCGCCAAAGGACCGCTCGCCGGCGCGACGGCCTCGCCGGTATGCGCGTTGCAGAGGCTCCGAACCGCCGCCGCTGGCTCCACGCGGCGGCCGGCGAGCGACCGGACCCATCCCGCCGGCCGCTTGCGGCAGGTGAGCCACATGTACTGGGTATGAATCATTTCCAGCGCCAGCAGCTGAAAATCCTGTTCCAGCGCGAAGCGCGTGATTTCGTCCGGCGCGATGCGCACGCCCGACCACGTGTCGTATTGTTTCGCGGTTGCCGGCAGGCCGTTGACCTGGCATCGCAGGATGCCGCCCTCCTTCAGCACGCGCCTCGCCTCGCGGAGATATTGGAACACCACGTCGCGGCTCGGAATGTGCTGGAAGACGGCGTAAGAGTAGACGAAGTCGAACTTTCCATCCGGAAACAGACTCAGGCCGGCGCCCGGCGTGCGATGCGGAAACGCGTTGGGCGTGCCCCGCAGACGTTGGCGCGCGAGTTCGATCATGCCATCCGATACGTCGACGCCGTGGATCTCGCGGAAATGGCGGGCAAGCGGGCGCATCAGGCGGCCGGGTCCGCAGCCGATTTCGAGCGCTGCATCGCTCCCACCAAGCCGCCGCAAATCCATTTCCAGCCCGCGGACTACGTCCGCGCCGGTGGCAAAAAACCCCGCCTCGTCCTGCTCCCGGCGGCCGAACGCCACGTAATAATTGGCATCTTCTCCGGCGCGCTCGTTCCAATCGGCGCGCATGCGCTCCAGTACCTTAGGATCGTCCATCTTGCAGTTGTTATTCTAACGCCCCACTGTTAACCGCCAATAACTCGGTATTGTTCCCGAGGGGCAAGGCAGGCAGCCCGTGCGATTCTGTTCGGGGGCGTGGTAGCGGCCTCAACTGACGCTTCTCCTTTCGCCTGGCGCCTCGCCCCCTGCCACCGATAAGCCTGGGAAGGCAACGCCGCCCGCCGGCAATCCGGCTGGGCTACCCGCCTGGAACCGAACAATCGAGCCCGCACGATAGAATGAACGCTTATGCCACTCGCGTTTCACCATGTCACGTCTGGTCCGCTGCAGGATTTCGATGCCAGGGTGCCGGATGGCGTCGTGATCGGCATCGTGGGAGAAAGCGGCTCGGGCAAAAGCCAACTGCTGCGCCTTGCTGCGGGTATCGAAATTCCGGCGTCTGGAAACATCGAACGCTCCGGCTGCGAACCGGTGGTTCTGTTCGGCGAAACACTGGCCGGCCAGGACGCCCTCGAGCGCGAGAAAACCGCGCTGGAATTCGACGGGCTCCGCCGCTCGGGCAAGACGATTTTCTTCATCTCACACGAGGAGGTGCTGCTGCGCCGCCTGGCCGACGAGGTCTGGTGGCTCGATAGCGGCCGCCTGGCGGCTCGCGGCGATCCCGGGGAGGTGCTCACGGCTTACTCCGGACACATCGCCGCCCGCCTTCGCGCCTGGGGCGAATCCAAGTCCACGCCGCTCACCCCGCGTTGGCGCCGCGGCGACGGGCGAGCCGAGGTCCTCGCCGTCGAAACCATCGGTGAAAACGGCGCGCCCACCGTCGTCTGGCGCTCCGGCGAACTGGCGGTAGTCAAAATACGCGTGCGATTCCGCCAGGCGGTGGCCGACCCCGTAATCGGTCTCATGATCCGCACGCGGATCGGCCTGAACGTGTACGGCACCAACACCGAACTGGAGCGATTGAAGCTTGGACCATGCGCCGCTGCCGAAACTCGCGAGTTGACTTTTGCCTTCCGCTGCGAGCTTTGCCCCGCCGAGTACAGCCTGACCGTTGCGTCGCACGATCCCGACGGCGTCTGGCACGACTGGCTGGAGGACGCCGTTTCGTTTGCCGTCAGCGACAATCGCTATACCGCCGGCGTGGCCAATCTCCGCGCCACAGTATCGATTACAGGCTGATTCGGGCCTTGAACCGCGCCTCCGGGAGAGCAATAATAAAGGCAATTCAGTGGACCGGCATCGACGTTGGGCCGCGAGCCTGCCGCGTTACCGGGACTGCTCGCTTGTGGTCCTGATATTAGCCCTGGGCTGGTGGAATCCGGCCGGCGCTCAAGGGCAGACACCTGCCACCTTCGGAACTACCGTGGTCATTCCCTCCGGACTGCGGGGACTGATCTACTACATGCGGGAGGGCGAAGCCTGGCTCCCCGATTTCTCACGAATCCGGCCCGTCGGCGTTATTTATACTACTTCCCTGAACGTGCCGCCTCAGGATTTTTCGTTTGGTTTCCCAGGCGTCACCTCTCGCTACGAATGGTTTGCCATCGACTACCGCGGCCGTTTCTGGATCGACACACCCGGCGACTATCAGTTCTCGCTCACCTCGGACGACGGCTCCATCCTCTATATCGACGAGCATTCGCTGATCAATCTCGACGGAATGCACCAGCCGCAAACGCAACTGCAGCGCATCCATCTGGACTGCGGCATCCACCACATTCGCGTTTCCTATTTCCAGGGACCTCGATACCAGGTGGCGCTCCTGCTATTGATATCCGGCGGGGCGAAAAAGAAGTGGCGCCTGTTCAGCACCGAAGAATTCAAGCCGCCCTCGAACCCCGAGGACTGGACCTGCGGCGGCGTCCGCATCCCCTACGACCCGAATCGCCGCGAGCTACCCGATGCGGCCACCCTGAAAAAGGAGATCGCGTTCGAGAACGAAGCCACCGCCGCCTTGACCGCCAATCCAAGACCGCAGGATTTCCCGGTTTGGTCGGCGGCGTATTCTTTTTGGCGCAGCGCGGCCGGTTCGCAAAATTCGATCGCCATCGGCGTGCCGGGAACGGCCCTGACGGCCACCAGATCGACTCACGGTTCGCCCGTCAACAAGCTTCACGCCGCCTTGTACGTCGTGGTAAAGGCGAGCGACGGCCGGGAGATCGACAAATTCACCATCGATACTCCGTTCGAGTTCTCCGATGATGCGTACACGCACATTCGCACACACGATCTGGTTTTCAGCCGTCCGCGGCACCTTCCGGTAGGCCGCTACACCATCCAGACGGTCGTGATGGACCGCGAAGGCCAGCGCACCGGCACATCGGAAATCGTGGTGGAATCTCCGGAAGAGCACGCAGGCATCGGGCTGAGCAGTCTTGTCCTGGTGGATCGCATAGAGCCCGCGGAGAATAGCGCCGACGCCGCCGACCCGCTGGTATTCGAGAAGACGCGCGTCGTTCCGCATCTCAATCCCACCATCGACCCGGCGGCGAAGCTATTCATCTATTTTGTGGTGTATCCGGATTCGTCCAACTCCGCGAAGCCCACGGTCCGCGTGCAATTTATCGGGGGAACCGGCCAGGTAGCGGAACAGAATGCCGAACTTCCGCCTCCCGATGCCTCGGGCGCCATCCCCATGTTTGTGCAGATCGCGCCCCAGCCCGGCGATGCCGGTTTGAAGGTGACGGTGCTTCAGGGGGAGAATTCCGCAAGCGAGACGCTCCGCTATACCGTGCCGCGGAAATGAACCTTGCCCGCTTGAACCGACTTTCTCTATTTCCCTTCCAGAATGAAGGTCGGCACAATCCCCGCCGCCGTCGAGAAGCCGCTCTTTCCGCTCGATACCCAGCTCGAGCACCCCTGCACCCGGCCGAGGTAGGCGTGTGGATGCACATCCACTTGCATCTCGCGGAACTCCAGGTGCCCGAACGCCATCAACGGAAATACCGAGCGGACCGGCTCGACCCGCTCCTGCACCACATAGGGCGCGCGCATCGCCTGCTTGAGCGCCCGATCCCACGCCGCGGCGTCCATTTCCCAACCGAAATAGGTGTGCTGCTCGTTGTAGTCGTCGTTGGGCTTGAGGGTGAGACGCTCGCGATTCTGCACGATGAATTCGGGCAGATCGACAGTCTTCTCTTCGTATGTGGTCTTGCTCGGGGCTACCAGCCGAGTCCATGGTACATGTTCGCGAATGGCTTTGCGCTCCGCCGCCGGGAATCGCGCCGTGAGCGTCTCGTCCGTGAGCAGCCCGAACATGGCCTTTTTGTGAGCCAGTTCCGACCGGAAGCTGTTCACCACGCAAACCGCGCGCTCGCGATATGCCTTTACCAGCGGATGATTCAGATCAAAGCGCAGCAGAAACTCCTGCACGCCCAGCCTCCGGTAAACCAGGTCGATCTCGAAAGAACCCTTGCGCAGCACTCCGTTGCGATATTCCAGTTGTTCCGGCGAAACGATCTCCACCGCGTAACCTTCCTGCCGGAAGAAATCGCGGTAGAACTGAAACTCGCTCTGGCCGGAATGGTATGTGGACCGGAACTCCACAATCGCGATGTTCGGTTTTTTGGACGCGCCGCCGAACTGTTTGTAGGATTTCAGCAGCGCATGCAGTAAATGCTTGCGGCTCCCGGCGCGAGTCAGATTATATTTCTTACGGAACTCTTTTACCGGCGGGATCTCGTAAAAAAGGTCGGCCAAGGCGTCGGCATATCCGGCTCCGGTGGGCGAATCGGCGTTGTATTGCACAAAGTGGAGGTGGCCGTTCACCATGTGCGAATCGAGCCGCGCCGCCACTTCCAGCGCCTGATACCCGGGATCGATGGAGGCGAGCATCTTCTCGGCCGGCAACAGATCGAGCCGCGCCAAAAGCGCCGGCGTTTCCATCACCATCTGCTGCACGCGATCGATGGCGCAGATCAGGGCCTCGCCAGTCTTCACCAGATTTTCGTATTGCCGTTTGGAAATAAAATTCGGCCGCAAGAAGGGACAAATCAAACGTCCGCCGGCCGACAGATTGCCGTTTTCCATGCGCTCGTGGAGCGCCTCGGCCCAGGCGAGATCGCTAAAAGGGCCCGCTTCCAACAATTTGTTATATTTGACGATCGCTTCGTCCAACTGGGACATGCTGGCTCGAATACCTTAGGCTATACCATTGAGTATCCCACAGAAGTTCGAAAAACGATACATTCCGGCGCGATTCGAACAGCCTAAACCACTCAAACAAAATAAGTTAATAGTTAGAATTAGATGTCACACAACTTAGGCAGACAACCGCATGAGGGTTCTGGATAGCGAGATGTGAGCCGCGGCACGTCCGCAAAGGGACCCGCCGGGTATTACCGCTTCTTTTCCTGCGCCAGTTTGACGCGGGCGGCGTCCAATTTGCTGGTGACGCTCGACACTTCATCCGGATCCGTCTCGGATGCCGGCTGTTCCTTGAAACCTTTCATGGAAGCGTTCCACTGAGCGATGGCTTCCTGCGTCTTGCCAAGTTTCATATATACATCGCCCAGATGATCGTGCACCGTCGGATCAGGCCCCTCCAGGTCCACCGCGCGAACCAGGATCCGTTCGGCTTCCTGGAGCTTGCCCTGGCGATAATAGACCCATCCTAAACTATCCAGGTACGCGCCGCTGTTGGGCTTCAATTCCACGGCCCGTTGGATGAGCTTGTAAGCCTCGTCCAAACGCACGTTGCGGTCCGCCAGCATGTATCCCAGGTAGTTGAGGGTTTCGTCATGATCCGGATTTAAAGCCAGCGCCTTGCGGAAAGCCTGCTCCGCCTCGTCATATTTCTTTTGCCGCTCGAGCAGCGCACCCCGCATGAAATAAATATCGACCTTTTCATCGTCGGTCGTGGACAGCTTTTCCGCGTCATCGACCGCTTTTTCGGCGTCGGCGAAGCGCTTCCCCTGCTCATAAAGCTGTGCCAAAGCCATCAGCGTTTCGCGATCGTGCGAACCGTTCAATAAGGCTCTCAACTCTTTGGCGGCATCGTCGATCTTACCCATGTCGCCCAGCACAAACGCATGCTCCTGCACCACTTCCGGCTCATCCGGGAATTTCTTCAGGGCTGCGTCGGCTTCCTTCAGGGCATTCGGAAGATCTTTGGCGGTGCGATAAGTCTCGATGATGTGCGCCTCAATCACCGGCCCGCTATCTTTGTACACGCTCATCTGGCGCGCGGCCTCGACGGCCTCGGGATAGCGCTTCGCCTGGATGTTCAGCTTCCAGAGTTCCTCGAACCAGCTGGCGCGCACCTTGGCCTCGTCCTTCGAGTAAACTTTCTTGGCCGTGTCGTCCAGCAGGCTCTTCAGGGAAGCGATGGCATCGTCGGGCTTGTTTTCCATCTCGAACATGCGGATCTCGGCCAGCCGCGGATCTTCGTCACCGGGATCGATCTTCTTGGCGATGTTGATCTCTTCGTGCGCCTTGACGTAGTCGTGTTGCGCGCCGTAGACATCGGCCATGCGCAACGGATACTTCACGTCCTTGGGATTCTGCTTGGCCAAGTCGGCGTAGATTTTGAGCGCTTCGTCGTAGTCTTCGGCAAAATACAGGTCGTTGGCCAAGCCTTCCGCGAGCCGCTCATTATCCGGCTGCATCTCGAGAGCCTTCTTTTCAGCCTCGGCCGCGTCCTTGTAATCCTTCTGGTTGTGATACGCCTCGGCCAGAATCATCAGCGACCGCGGATTGGGATTCTTGGCCGTCGCAGCCTTCAGCTTCTCGATGGCTTTGGCGGTGTCACCGTTGTTGCTGTACACCATCGCCAGCCCGGTAAGCGCCTCTTCGTTATCGGGATCGAGGGCCAGCGCGGTATTATAGGCTTTCTCGGCGTCGCTGGAATCGTTTGTGCCCGCGTACAGACGGCCCAGCGTCACCCAGCTATCGGCGTCTTTCGGGTCTTTCTGGGTCACCTTCTCAAACTCCGCCATGGCCATGCGAAGCGCCCGTTCGTCGATTTGTCCCTGCGCTCCCTTGTTGATCTGGCTGAAGTAAACATGGCCCAGCATGCGATGGGCATCTACGTTGTCGGGATTCTGCTTCAGCGCGTCCTGCGCGAAAGCGATCGCGTCACCGGAACGATTGAGGGCCAGGTAAAGGTCGGTCAGTTCTTCGTAAGCATCGCTGGCCGTCGGATCTGCCTTCAGGGCATCCTTAAAGTATTGGATGGCCTTCAGCGCTTCGTCCTGATTGCCCTCCGCCTGTGCCATCAAGGCGTAAAGCCGTCCCATAGCGAAGTTGTAATATGCCGCCGAGCGATTGTTGTCCGCCGTGGACGCGGAGTTCGGGTTCGCGGCAGGCGCGGTCTGTGCAAAGGAGACTGATACCAGAATGCCGACGATGGCAAGGGCTTTGGCTGAGCGAATCATGAATTCCGACTTTCCTCTTTTGGCCGATGGGAGGGCAGGGGCCGGCCCAAGATCATTACTATATTGTATAACGGGGTTTCGGGGTACCACCCGATCTCGATTCGTGATCACTCCCGCTCCCATCGTCTCCCGGACCTCTACAGTTCCAGACGCCCCGGCTTTCCCTCTGGTTGCAGTGGGGGGCCCCACCGGGTCCGGAAAAAGCGACCTCGCACTGGCGCTGGCACATCGATTCGATGGCGAGATCGTCAACTGCGATTCTTTGCAAGTATACCGCCACTTCAATATCGGAACGGCCAAACTGCCGCCGGCCGAATGGTGCGGGATTCCTCACCATCTCATCGACATCCTCGATCCTGACGAACTTTTCACCGCCGGCGAATACGCGCGCCTCGCGCGCGAGACGATTCAGGACATTTCCCGGCGTGGAAAGCTGCCCATTCTCGCCGGCGGCACCGGCTTTTACCTGCGTGCTTTATTAGACGGTCTGTTCGAAGGTCCGTCGCGCGATCAATTTCTGCGCGATCGCTTATCCCGCCGGGAAACCCGCAGGCCCGGATCCCTCCATCGCCTGCTTACACGGTTCGACCCCCCGACCGCGCAGAAAATTCACCCCCATGATGTGCCGAAAGTTACGCGCGCGCTCGAAGTTTGTCTGCTCACCCGGCGTCCCGCGAGCGAGTTATTCCGGCAGGGGCGCGCCGCGCTCGCCGGCTTCCGCACCCTCAAACTCGGATTGCTGCCGGACCGCGAAGCGCTCTACCAGCGTCTCGACCAGCGCTGCGCCGCCATGTTCGAACGCGGATTAGTGGACGAAGTGCGGCACATCCTGGAACTGGGCTACGCCCCGGAATCGAAGCCATTCGAATCGCACGGCTACAAACAGGCGCTGCAATTCATCCACGGCGAACTGAATTTGCGGGAAGCGATCTTCTACGCCCAGCGCAATACCCGGCAATACGCCAAACGCCAGCTCACCTGGTTTCGCCGCGAAGTTGGCCTGGTGTGGCTGAAAGGCTTCGCCGACGGCCCGGGAATTCGCGAAAAGGCGTTGGAGTTGACCGGGGAATTTATGCGCTGAGCGAACCGGCGGGCGGGATTGCCCGCCTTACTCCTCCCGCAGTACCACTACCGGATCGAGCCGCGCCGCTCGCCGCGCCGGCAAATACCCAGCCAGAAATGCCATCAGCAGGAGCACTCCGCCCGCCGCCGCCAACGTCGCCGGGTCGCCAGGCGTCAGCCCGAACAGCATGCTCCGCACCAGCCTCGCGCAGGCCCACGATGCAGCCAGCCCCAGCGGCATTCCGATCAGCACCAGTGACGCCAGATCGCGCAGCATCAATTGCAACACACCCGCGCGGCTCGCTCCCAATGCCAGCCGGATCGCCATCTCGCTGCGCCGCCGCGCGGCGCCATACGCCACTACCCCGTACAAGCCGGCGCTCGCCAGCACCAGCGCCAGCAAACCGAAAAACGAAGCCAAAATCGCCACCAGCCGCTCCTGCATCAGCGCGGCATCGATCTGCGCCGATAGCGAGCGAAATTCCAGCGAAATTCGCGGATCGACCGCGTGTGCAGCTTGCTTGACGCCCTCGACTATCAAAGCCGGTGAACCGGCGATCCGGAGTTCGTAGCTCCCGGGCATCTGCCCGGGACTTGGGTCTTGCGTCATGGGAAGATAAATCGTGGGCGGCGCGGCATCGCGAAGCGTGCGGTATTTGGCATCGCTCGCTAGTCCCACCACCTCTACCGGAAACTCCTTGGGATCGTGTTCCATCGTGGCATCGATGTAAGTTTTGCCGACCGGGTCGACTCCCGGAAAGAACTCGCGCGCCGCCGTCTCGTTCAGGATGGCGACTTTAGGGGACATCTTCGTGTCCGCCGCGGTAAAATCGCGTCCTCGCACGAGCGGCGTCCCCAGCGTTGCGAAATAGCCGGGCGAAGCCAGATTGAACCAAGCGTGGCCGCTCTTCCTGCCCTGGCCTGCCCGATCCACTTGGATGTCCCACTGCCAAGTGCCGCCACTGATCGGCGTTACCGCGGAGCGCGCAGCCGCCTGCACGCCAGGGATGGCGCGCATGCGATCAAGCAGTTCGCCAGTCGCCAGAGCCATGCGCTCGGGCGAGTAGCGGGTGTTCCGGAGGTCGGGATTGACGAGGAGTATACCTTCGCTATGAAAGCCGAGATCCTGATGGGCAAGGTTCCGCAGCGTTCCCGTGAACAGGCCCGCGCCCACCAGCAAAAGCAGCGACAACGCAATCTGCACCACTACCAGCATGCGTCCCAGCGACCACCTTCCGCGCCGCTCGCTGAGCGATCGCGCCGTCTGCTTCAGCGATTCCGCCGTGGCCGCGCGCGTGGCCGTGAGCGCCGGAGCGAGGCCGAACAGAATCGCGGTAACAATCGCGGCGCCGATGGTGAACGCCAGAACGCGGGTGTCCGGGGAAACATCGAGATACAGCGCCTGCCCCTCCCAGGAAATTCTGGAGACAATCGCCGGACCGGCCCACTGCGCCAGCGCCGCGCCACAACCCGCTCCAACCAGCGCCAGGACCATGCTTTCCGTCAACAGTTGGCGAACCAGCCGTCCGCGGCCCGCGCCCACCGCCAGGCGAATGGCGATCTCCCGCTGGCGCGATCCCGACCGCGCCAGCAGCAGGTTAGCAATATTCACGCATGCGATCAGCAGCACGAGTCCGGCAATCGCCATCAGCACGATCAGGGAAGGCGCGTACTGATCGCGCAGGTGGGACAGCCCCGCGGCGGGACGTGCATGCAGCTTGCTTTGCAGGAAATTCGCCTGGACTTCGCGGGGCAATTTGGGATCCATGGCGGCGCGATAAATCCCGGGGGAGAGCACCGCGAGGCGAGCCACCGCCTGCGAAACACTCATGCCAGGCTTCAGCCGTCCCATGATCGTGAGCCACCACGAACTGCGCTCATCGAGTGAAGGCCTCTCGGCATCGATGAGCGCCTCGCTTGCCAGCGGCACCATCATGTCGAAGTGGAATCCCAGATCGAGCCCGAAGAAACTGCGCGGCGCCACGCCGACCACTTCGAACGGGTGCCCGTTGAGGCGCAGTGTGCGCCCGGCAACGTGGCGATCGCCTCCAAAAGCGTGCTGCCAGAATCCGTAGCTGAGTAGGGCGACCGGAGGTGCGCCGCGCCGGTCGTCGGCCACGGTAAGAACGCGCCCGATCTCCGCCCGCACCCCGAGCGTGCGGAAATAATCGCCGCTCACGTAGAATCCCTTTACCGGCCGCTTCTCGCCGCCGTCCGCCAGGTCGAAATCGTTGAAGCTGTAGGCAAACGCCGAGGTGAATACATCCTGACGGTCGCGCACCTGTTCCCAGATGGCGTTGGTGAAGCTGTCCTCGTGGCCGCTGAAGAGGTGCACCAGCCGGCTCGGATCCTCCACCGGCAGCGGCTTCAGGATCAGCGCGTTCAACATGCTGAAAATGGAGGTATTGGCACCAATTCCCAGCGCCAGGGACAGCACGGCGACCGCCGTAAATGTGGGACTCTGCCGCAGCGCGCGAATGGCGTAGCGGACATCTTGGGCGAAATCGCGGTACCAGCGCCAGATCCACTCGTCGCGGACGTCTTCTTTGAGCTGGGACGCGCCGCCGATCGCCATGCGTGCCCGCCGGCGCGCTTCTTCGGGTGCAAGTCCGGCGCGCATCAACTTCTCGGTCTCCTTCTCGAGGTGAAAGGCCAGTTCTTCGTCGAGTTCGTCCTCCGCGGCGCGGCGGCGAAACACGGATCGCAGGCGGAAAAGAAGGTCGGTGAACATATCGCCTCAAGCCTGGTCGAGCAGCAGCCCGACGGCGGTCGCGAGCTTACGCCAGTCGGCTTCGTCGGACGCCAACTGCTTTTCGCCCACGCGCGTGAGCTCATAGTATTTGGCGCGGCGATGGTTCTCGGACACACCCCACTTAGGCTTGATCCAGCCTTTGCGCTCGCAGCGGTGCAGCGCCGGATAAAGTGAGCCTTGCTGCACCTGCAATGCGTCTTGGGAAATCTGCTGGATGCGCTCGGAGATGGCCCACCCGTGCTGCGGCCCCAGCGCCAGCGTCTTCAAAATTAAGAGATCGAGAGTGCCCTGCGGCAGATCCATGGGAGCTTCCCCTTTCGCTTCTACAACAGAATACCGCACCCTGTTGTAGAAGTGCAAGGGGAGCGTAGCACGTCAAAAAGATTCTTGGTACTGTCGATTCCTGCGCGGCCCATTCGACTCACCGAGGAAGGAGCGTCATACTATGAAAACGATGAACGATACCGGATGCGTCGCCGTAAACGGCCTGAATCTGTATTACGAAATCCATGGCTCGGGCGAGCCGCTGATCGCGCTTCATGGCGGTCTCGGTTCCACCGCCATGATGAGTCCGATACTGCCTTCGCTCGCCCAACATCGGCGCGTCATCGCCGTCGATTTGCAGGCTCACGGCCGCACCGCCGACATTGACCGGCCGATGCGCCTGGAAACCATGGCCGAGGACATTGCCGGGCTGATGCAGCATCTGGGGCTGGACCGTGCCGATGCGCTCGGCTATTCCCTGGGCGGCGGTGTGGCTCTCCGGTTGGCGATTCAGCGCCCGCAAGCCATCCGCAAGCTGGTGCTGATCTCCACGCCGTTCAAGAAAACCGGCTGGTTTCCCGAGATCCAAGCCGCCATGGCACAGATCACCGGTGCTATGGCAGACCTGATGAAACCGAGCCCGATCTATGCCGAGTACGCCCGCGTCGCGCCGCGTCCGCAGGATTGGCCGAAGCTGCTGGACAAGCTGGGCGCCTTAGTCCGGCGCGACTACGATTATTCCCAGGAGATCGGATCTATCCAGGCGACCACCATGCTGGTGTTCGGCGACGCCGATTCCGTGCCTCCGGCGCACATGGCGGAGTTTTATGGACTGCTTGGAGGCGGCAAGAAAGATGCGGGATGGGACCGGTCGGGGATGTCGGCCGCGCGCCTCGCCGTCTTGCCCGGCGCGACGCACTACGATATTTTGACTTCGCCGGTGCTCCCCGTGGCGCTGGCCCAGTTTCTGGAATGAGCGCTTTTATTTCGCCGCTTTTCCAAACACTTCCACTTCCACGTAGTGGTTCAGCTTATTGGCATTATTGCCGTCGGTAAACAGGCGCACATAGCGCGCCTTGACGCCTTTGCAATCCACCAATTTGCCTTCATACGATTCGATATAGTTCAAATTCTTACCCGCGCCCTGCCCGGCCAGATTATTGATGTCATTGTTGAACCAGGTTTGCAAACCCTTGGTGAACGCAGCATCGTCGGCCGTCTGCACCACCACGGCATAATACACGCGCGGCTGGAAGTAGTGCCAGATCAGAATTCCATAGATCTCCTGCGGCTCCTGCAAATCGATCGTCACCCACTGTAAGCCGGGCCCGAGCTCGACGTCGTTCCCTTCCACCTGTTCGGTATCCCCATCGGTGACCATCGTCAGGTCGCCAACCAGCGGCTCCTTCTCGCTGCTCGTCACGGGCTTTCCCTTGGCGACGTTGGTAACACCTTCCGGCACCAGGAACGGCGGCCGCGGCTTGCTCGATGGCTTCTCCAGGTTGGGAATATTGAAATTCGGGGGAGTGCCTTCGAGTCCCGGTTTGGGCAGCTCGATGGGCGCCGGCACCAGCTTGGGCGCCTGCGCGTAAAGATTCGCCGCGCCGAAGGCGGCCAGAACGAACGTCAAATGCAATTTCAGTTGTGTACGCATAAAAATCCTCATTTGGTTGCTGGTGTCGCTTGCAAAAACCATGCTTCCATTCCCGCATGGCGCGCGCGGACCGCCTCAATATCCACAGTCGGCAAAATCATGAACGCAGTCGAATAGGCTTCCGCCGCCGCGCCGGGCGATGCGTTGCCATCCATCGGCATCGATACCCACGCCGCGATGCGCCGGTTCGCCGGCCGGCCGGTACGCGGATCGACGATATGTTCGCCCTGCACGCGCAGTCCCGAGGCACTCAACGCCGTCCGCCGCGCCGCCAGCGTCCGCTCGCCCATCGCCAGGGGCCAGCCGTCGAGCCCCTCGGGCGCATCGAGCGCCAGCACCGAGCTGTGCCCGCCATGAATCAGCGCCCGCCGGATCTCCCACTCGTGAAGCACTTCCGCCATACGGTCGACGGCGTATCCTTTGCCAATCCCGCCGAGATCGAGCCGCACCCGGGCCGACGTGGCGCGCACCGTGGAATCACGCGGCAAGAGCTTCAGATCTTCCAACCCCGTTCCCAGCGAAATATCGAATGTGCCGCCGGTTTCCTGGTACGCCGCAAGCGCGAGTTCCAGACACTCCATCGTCCAGCGGCTCACGCGCACGCTCTCTCCCGCCGCCAGGCGATTGATCCGCGAGATATCGCTGTTGGGAATGAAGCGGCTCAATTCCCGCTCCATCCGATCGAGCAGATCGAAGGCCGCCCACGACGCCTGCCGCGCGTAGCCGTCATCGTCATGCACACAGAAAATCTCGAACTCCGTGTGCATCGCTTCGTGCGCGTACCGCCGCGCACCAATGTCCGAAAGCTCAATCACGGCAGCGCGTCCCATAAGGTTTTCGCCACGTAACCGCGCACTTCCACCCGCGGGCGCAGTTCCACGTAGCGGTCGAACATGTTGACGTACATCTCGCGCTGGCCGGGCGGCGGCACCTCGTAAATGCGATGGACCAGTGCCGGCTCCATGTCCGGCGTGGCGAGAATCACGGGCGCGAGCGGCGCGGTGTCCGAAACTCCATTCCACCAGCGCACGTTCGAATACCGCCGCAGATACCACGGTAGGGGCCAGAGATTCTCGTGCGTATAGATTTGCATGGCCACCGCGCTGCCCTGCGGCGCCACCGCCGCCAGCGCATCGATCTGTTTCATGATGACGAATACGTCCGTGCCGGTGTGGGCGTAGACCCAGGGATTGCGCGGGTCCGACGCGCGCTCGAAGCTGTCGGCACGCGCCTGCCATCCAAGTTGAGCCACCGCGATCCCCACCAGCCCCACGACTACGGCGCGCGGCAGCCGCTGCGCCAGCCACACCACCCCGGCGCCGGCCAATAGAATCGCGGCATGCCAGAAGCTCAGCACGTTCCACGGCACTTTGTACGGGAGGGCGCAATAAATCGCCGCCATGAGGACAGTGTAAATCTTGAGGAATCGCGGAACATTCGACGCGGCCATACCGGCCGCCGCAAGCGCCGCAACCGGCCACTCGCCACGCAGGCACGAAAAATAGAAATACCAGGGGTGTACGTGGGCCGTGTCGATCCCAGCTCCGCGCGCCAAATAAGTGCGATACGCCAGCAGCGAATCGGCTACCCCGCGCCAATGCGTCCCAAACGACGACATCAGCACAATCGCGACCGCGGCGAACGCCGCCGCGCTCCAGACGAATCGCCGCCCCGGTGCCTTTGCAAACACGACCGCGACTCCCATGCACGCCGCCGCGATGATCCACGTCTCCTTCGTCGCGAACATCAAGCCGAACATCGCCCCGGCCGCCAGGGCCCACGCCAACGATGGCCGCCGCAGATATCCCCATAGCGCCAGCAGCGCGCCGAAAGTAAACAGGACCAGAAGCGTCTCATGAATGAAGTACCGGCTGTAATAAACCATTGCCGGCGAAACCGCCGTGAACAGGGCCGCGCACGCCGACGCCGGGAACCCGAAATACGGAATCAGCCAGAAGTGCGCCGCCACCAGGAGCACGCCCGCCAACGCCGGCACGGCGCGCAGCACCGCCTCGGTGAGCGCGCGATAATCCTTCAATCTGTCGATCCGCGCCAGCGCGGCGGCCGCATAAATCAGGGTCGGCCCATGAAACTCCGCCGCGGAGTACTCGTAGCGCCCCTGGTCGATCAGCGTTCCGACGCGGTCCGCATTCACGGCCTCATCGGCATGCATGGGCCGGGCCGCAAGCCTTGGAAATCGAAAGGCCGCCGCAATCGCCGCGATGGCGAGAAAAACCAGCGCGGCCAGGCGGCGATTTTTCAATCTTTGCTCCCTTCGCGCCACGCCATCCACGCGAAATAGGCGAAAAGCACTCCCGAACCGGCCAGAAACAGCCCGCAATACCGATGAATGCGAATCAGATTCTCCTGGCCTTCGGTATCGAACAGCGGGAACATGGCGGCCAGAATCGAAACCATGGCCGGCACCGCCGCCGCCACCGCGATCCAGAAAAAGAATTTGCGCAGCGGCCCGGCCCGGTAGCCCGCCGAAGCCAGCCGCCCCCAATCGCCATCCGAGAAGCGATTGCGATGCGCCCAAAACAGCGCCACGATCACCGCCAGAACCGCGAATGGCGGCGCCATGGTGACGTGCGTGATCAAGGCATCGCCCGTCATCTGGCCATTCCCCGAGAGCGCCGGCGAAAATCCCGTGATCGCCGCCGCGACGAGTGCCGCGAACCCCGCTGCATTCACCGCAATTCGCAGCCAGCCCGCCAATCCTGGCGCACGCGCCGGAACCGCCTTTGGCCCCCGGAATACCAGCCGCAGCACGATATCGACGGCGACGATCGCCAGCACCACCACCAGCACCATCGTCACCGCCGAGGCGTACGTCATCGCAGCCTCCCGGCAGCCGCGGCTGAGAGCCTATCCACGGCGCGCACCGCATAGGCCAGCAGCAGCAGCGCCAGAATCGCCGCCGCTCCGAGCCCGATCGCCTTCAGCATGTTGCGATACCGCCAGCTGCTCGCCAGCCGAGACTGATACCCGGCATCGAGGTTCCGCTCGAAACGATTCATCGCCCACGTGACTTTCCGCTCGGTAGCCAGCGGCGAATCCACAGCTACTTTGCCGAAGAAAATCGCCGCGTCCGTGGAGTGGCATTCCTGGCAGCCATTCGCCCCGAGCGCCTGCGTCGCGGGGCGCACATCGTGCGCGATCGGCCATAAATAAGGCTGGGCTTGCGCGCTGTCCTCGCTCTTCAGCCGTCCGCCATCGAGGCGGTGCAGCTTTCCACCCGCAACATAAGCCGAAGGCGCTTCTTCATCAAGCACGCGCAGCACCTGTTCGACCCAGCGATCGTCCACGTCCAGCCAACTGCCATCAGCCCTCAGCGGCGCCGCTACCTTGGCTTTCGCGATGGCGCGCTTCACCACCTCGGGATGGAGCGGCTTTACCGTCCCGCCCTCGATTCTTCCCCAGAACGCCGGCCAAACCAGCCGGTTCGGCGCCAGTTTGCCCTCTTCGTTCCGCGCGAACACGGGGTAATAAAGATGCGGCAGCGCCTCGCCCGATTTATTCACGTTAAACTCGCCCAGCCCGTGGGTCATGCCATTCTTGAACCGGCGCGTGGTCGGTTCGGGCAGCGGACCCGAATGGCACGCCGTACACGTCATCTTGGCGAAATGCACCGGCGGAATGCCTTCGTGAGCGGGATGCGGCGCGCCCATGGCGTTGCCTTCCGCGTGGCATCCCTCGCAGGTGAGCGGGTTCGCTGCCCCGCCCGCGTATCCCCGTTCCACCATGTGGTCGAGGCCGTGGCGATGGCACTGATTGCAGCCGATGCCGCGCGCCAGATGGATATCTTCGTGACCCTTGAAGCGATCCGCTCCCGTAAAGGCCACATCTACGTTGGTGTGGCAGTAGTAGCATTGCGCCGATTTGGCGTCGCGCACGATATCGAACGCCACCTTTCCGCTGGGCAGGAAATCGGCAGGGGCATATTCCACCTTCGGCACCTGCGGCTGGAGCGAATCTTCCACCGAGTTGGGCAGCAGGTAATCGAAGGTGTCGGGCATCGCCTTGGCCGACCCGGTCACTAACCCGAGCCCGCTCGCCGCCGCCGGTGCCCAGCGGAAATTCTCCTGCGCCGCCTGGTTGGCATACTCCGCCTGATCGTATGCCGGCGACGCGTCGTGGCACACGAGGCAATTCACCTCCAGTTTTCCCGACACCTGCCAGCGCGCGAGTTCGGCCTCGCTCGCGTGCTCCGCCGGACTGAATCCGCCGGCCGTCCGCCCGCCGAAATGGATGGCGAACTCGCGCTCCGACATCCCGATCTGCGACGGACGGTACGTGCCGCGCCATTCGCGATAGGAAAGGGGAATCTGGGTGGCCGTCTCGCGATCCACGAACAGCCACGGCTGCCCGTTGCGGCCCGCGGGCACGGCTTCGTCCATGGCATTGAAATGCCATCCGCGGCTCACCGCACCCACATCGTGGCAGGTCCCGCCGCAAGTCTGCGACACCGAAAACGGCAGCGCGTGCCGGTCGCCCGGCTGAATGGTATCGCCTTCCGGATCGCGCAGCGGAATGATGTGGGCCGGCTGTCCGCGGCTTCCCGCGCTGTTATCCCCAAGTTTGGGTTGCTGTGCATCGAGCAGGCACACCGTGGCAAGTGCGGCTGCTGCCAAAAACCGGGCCGTCCCCATGGTCAGACCTCGAAGTCTTCGGGTTTGAACTCCAACCGCCGCTGTGCTTCCACCGCTTCATTCACCTTGAGGACCGTGACCGCCGTCTCGTACCCGATCTCCGCCGGGCAATTCAGCTTGTTCCGCCCGCGCACGGCGCCGAAAAAATTCTCCAGGTGCGGCTGATGGTATTTCTTTCGCATCTCCACCGGCAGCCCGTAACTCGGGGGCGGCGCCGTCTCGCGCACATCGAGCACGGCGGTGGTGTTGGCCTTCGTCTCTTCTTTCGGCGCTGTCAGCAAGCCGTCTTTCACGTACGATTTCCAATCCGGAGCGTTCGCCGTATCGCGATAAACCGAGCCGCGCCCGGCCGATTCCGAAATCTCCAGCGCTCCCTGGTCGCCCATGAAAACTTCGTAATATCCGCCGAAGCCGTTGGTCGTAATGGTCTGGTAAAACGCCCGCGCCGCGCCCAGCGGCGTCTGGTAATCGAAAATAGCCATCACCGTGTCGTACCACTGGTGCGTGGCCTTGTTATAGTAATCCGTGCCGCCGCTCGCAGTTACGCCCGAGGGCCGCGCGTTCATAAACCAATTAAAGATGTCGATTTGGTGCGACCCCAGGTCCACGATCGGCCCTCCGCCCAAGCCGCGATACCAGCGCCAGTTCAGGAACTGCTGCATCGACGAGAATCCGTACTTCTCCAGCACTTCCGGCTTGATGTTGTAACGCGCGGGGATGGTCTGGAAGTCGCGCTTGGCGCGATTCCACTGCCCGTTGGCGACGGTGATCCGGCCGAGCAGCTTCGATTCCGTCAACAATCGCTGATAGCAGAACTGATAGCGCGGGTTGCTGCGCCGCTGATGCCCGATTTGCAGCAGCCGCCCGGTCTCGCGCGCGGTTTGCACCATCCGCCTGGCATCCGCCAGGTTGTTGGACATTTCCTTCTCGCAATACACCTGCAAGCCCGCCTTCATGCAGGCGATGGCGTGCTCGGCGTGCCAGAAATCGGGCGTGGCGATCAGAACGGCGTCCAGATGGTCCTTCTCTTTGTCCAGGAACTCCTTGTAATCCACGTACGCATGGTTGGGGTGCCCGCTATCGGCGAGCAGCCGCGAGACGCGCCGCTGGTTGTACTCCGTCCAGATGTCGCATACCGCCACGAAGCGGACGTTGGGAATCTGCAACGCGGCATCCAGCAGCACCTGCCCCTGCGCCCCCGCGCCGATAATCCCGGCGCGGACTTCGTTCGAAGCCAGGCTGGCGGCGCGGATAGGATTGGCGCCGAGCCCCAGCGTGGCTCCGGCCGCGGCAGTTGTGGCCAGCAGGAAATCTCGCCGGTCCATGGAGCCCTTGGAGTCCTTGGTGCTATCAGACATGGATACCTTCTTTTCGGAAAGAAATGGGGTAAACACCAGCCTATTCGATTGCGCGCGATTTGGCAAAAAGCGCCGCCGGCGTCGCTATCCTGTCTGGTCGGGCACGGTACACCTTTCGGAACATCGGGAAAGGGTGCCTTCCGCATGGCATACTATCGGAATAGGTCTGCAAACCGGAGGTATTGGGATGGCGCCGGACCAGCAGGTGGTAACCCGCCTGTTGAAACAGTGGGGCGAAGGCGACAAGCAGGCACTCGACCAGTTGATGCCGCTGGTTTACGACCAGTTGCGCTCGCTCGCCGGCCGCTGTCTGGCTTCCGCCGGCCGCGAGCAGACCCTTCGCGCTACCGCCCTGGTGAACGAAGCTTACGTCCGCCTGGTTCGCGCCGATCTCACCTTCAACGACCGCGTCCACTTCTTCGCCGTCGCCGCGCGCCTCCTCCGTCACATACTCGTCGATCACGCCCGCGGTCTGCACCGCCAGAAACGCGGCGCCGGCGCCGAAAAGCTGACCCTCGATGAAGCCGTGCTCGTTTCACCCGAGACGCCGTCCAGCATCCTCGACCTCGACGAAGCGCTCTCCCGCCTGGCGGAACTCGACAAGCGAAAGGCCGACGTGATCGAGCTCCTGTTCTTCGGCGGCCTTACCTACGACGAAGCCGCCGCCGCCCTCGAGGTCTCTCCAGCCACTGTCCATCGCGAGCTGCGCATGGCGAAGGCCTGGTTGCACAAGGAACTGGCGACCACGTAGTCTCTCGCCATGACGCCCACCCCCAGCCCCGAACGTTGGAAGCGTCTCGACCAGCTCTTTCAGCAGGCGGCCGACTTGTCCGACCCCGAACGCGCGGCATTTCTCGCCTCCCTCGCCGGCGCCGACAGCGAACTCCGCGATGAACTCGCCGCCCTACTCGCTGCCGACAGCCAGACCACCGATTTCATCCAGGCGCCGTTGCGCGAAGCCGCCGGCCGCATGGCCGCCGGCCAGTCCACCCTCGCGCCCGGGACGCAAATCGGTCACTACCAGATGGCCTCGCTGGTGGGCTGCGGCGGAATGGGCCGCGTTTACCTCGCACAGGACACCAAATTAGGCCGCAAGGTCGCGTTCAAAACTCTCACCGCCAACGCCCTCTACGACGAGCGCGCGCTGCGCCGCTTCGAGCAGGAGGCGCGCACCGCGTCCGCCCTCAACCACCCCAACATCCTGACGATTTACGAAGTCGACCAGCTCGACGGCATCCACTTTATCGTCTCCGAGTTCGTGGATGGCCCGAATCTGCGCGAACGCCTGCGTGCCGGACGCATCGCGCCGCGGGAAGCCGTCGAAATCGCCGCGCAGGTCGCCGCCGCGCTCAACGCGGCGCACTCCGTAGGCGTGACCCATCGCGATATCAAACCCGAAAACATCATGATCCGGCCCGACGGTCTGGTCAAAGTGGTGGATTTCGGCATCGCCAAGCTCACCGAACCGCCGAGCGGCGAAAACCCCGTGCTGCCCAAGCCGTCGTCCCTGTCGCTTACCACCCAGCCGGGCATGGTGATCGGCACCGCCCGCTACATGTCTCCGGAGCAGGTGCGCGGGCTGGCGCTCGATGGCCGCAGCGACATCTTCAGTCTCGGCGCGGTCCTCTACGAGATGGTGTCCGGCCATGCCCCATTCGAAGGCGCCACGCAAAGCGACGTGGTCGCCGAGATCCTGAAGACCGATCCCAAGCCGCTCCCGCAAGTCGCGTCACCGGTTCCCGCAGCGCTCGACCGGATCGTCTCGACCGCGATGAATAAGGACCGCGACGCGCGTTTTCAAAGTGCCCGCGAGATGTCCTCGGCGCTGCAATCCCTGCAAAAGGAGATGGACTTGGGCACGGCGGGGAACATCCCGGCGATACCGGCATTGTGGCGGAATGGCTGGGCGCGCGCCATCATCCTCGCTCTTCTGATCATGGTGGCCGCCGGCTATTTCTATTCGCGCCGCCAGTCCCATATTCCGGCGGGACCGCGCACACTCGCCATTCTGCCGTTTCGCAACATCCGGCAGGACCCGGCCACCGAATTCCTCGGCTTTTCGCTCGCCGATGCGGTGATCACCAAGCTCGGCTACGTCAGTTCGCTCACCGTCCGGCCGTCTTCGTCCATCGAGCAATACCGCAATAAGCCCATCGATCCCCGCCGCGTCGGCGCCGAACTCGACGTCAACACGCTGCTGACCGGCAGCTTCCTCAAGGACGGCGACAACCTCCGCATTAATGCGCAATTGATCGATCTGCGCCCCATGCGCATTATCTGGGACGACACCATCGATATTCAATATGAGAACCTGCTCAGCGTGCAGGACCGTGTCGCGCAGAAGATCATCAGCGGGCTCGAACTTTCGCTCGCTCCGGCCGAAGGAGCGCGTCTCAATTCCGACCACGCCATCAGCCAGACCGCCTACGAGCGCTATTTGCGCGGCGTGAATTATTACGCCAGCGACGACTTCAACCACGCCATCGAGGAACTGGAGCAATCGTCCGCCATGGAGCCGAACTATGCCCTTACGTGGGCTCATCTCGGCCAGGCTTACACCACCAATGCCGGATTGCAGTTCGGCGGACGCGAAGAATATCGTAAGGCGCAAAATGCCTATGAGAAGGCGCTGGCGCTCAATCCCAACCTGATCGAAGCCAAAATCTACGAAGCCAATCTGCTCACCGATACCGGCCGCGCCGATATGGCTATCCCGCTGTTGCGCGCCGCTCTCGCCACCAATTCAAACGTCGCGGAAGCCCATTGGGAGCTCGGCTATGCTTACCGATATGGCGGCATGCTGCCGGAATCGGTGACGGAATGCGAAACGGCGCGGCGGCTTGACCCGAACGTTAAAATCAATTCTTCGGCGCTCAACACTTACTTTTATCTTGGCGAGTACGACAAGTTTCTGGCGAGCCTGCCGCGTACGGATTCGGCTTACATTCTCTTTTATCGCGGGCTCGGCGAATATTACAAAGGCGACGATACCACCGCGGAATCCCATTTCGACCGCGCCTTCGAATTGAATCCCGCGCTCCCGCAGGCCGAAATCGGCAAAGCTCTCGCCGATGGCGCCCGGCACGATCCCGGCGCCGGGCGGAAACTCCTCCACGAAGCCGAAGATCGCGCCCGCGAACGCGGCGTCACCGATGGCGAGGGCATCTATAAAATCGCGCAAGGATACGCCGTGCTCGGCGACTCCGATTCCGCACTGCGCGTGCTCCGCATGAGCATCGATGCCGGATTTTTCCCTTATTCCTATTTCGAATCCGATCCACTGCTGAATAATGTCCGCCAGCGCCGCGAATTCACTATGCTGATGGAAGATGCGCACGGACGCGCCGAAGTGTTCCGCTCTAAATTCGGCCCGGCAAGCCGTTAGCTCGGAGCCCGGCAGACGTTTCACGAAAACCGTTGCGAGACAGGTATTGGTGTGATAGGCTGGTCGAACCTGTCGTTCAGAGAGACAGCAACCTATTAGTTCCGTTAACAAGTTGGCAAAGGAGTTACGATCTCATGAATCGTGTACTTATGGCAGCCGCCGTCATGACCGGACTGATTCATCTCGCGCAGGCACAGGGAACATCGACCCCTATGTTTCAGAACGCCACCATCACCGGCTCGGGTAACGCAATTACAGCCACCCGTGTGCCGGTTTTGCTTTCCACCAGCCTGGTTGTCTATGTGGATGTGACGATTCAGTTCAACGCCGATCAGAATGGCAACTTGTCCATTTCAGGCAGCCCGACGTTTGCGCAATCGGCGACTCCGATTACCGGAAATTTCGTGGCTGGAACTTACCTGGCGCCGAACACAATGTTCAACGGGAAGGGACTGATTGTCGTGAGCGGTCCGGCGGTCGGCGATGGCGGAACGACTATGTGGTCTCTGACCACGGCGCCTGGCACCGATCCAAGCATTTATCCCGTGAGTGCGACCTGGTGGGTGGGACCTCTTGCCAACAATCCCTACGCCACGCGCCTGAACGCGGCGAGTATCACTTCCACCGCATATTCCTATGGTATCGCCTCGGCGCAGAACGGCGACTGCATCGCGCCGTGGTGCGCAGGCGTGACCGGAAATATTATTGGAGTCTCGCAGACCGGCAACGTGCTTACCATCGCCAGTTTCTCAGACGATGGCACCCTCGACAAGAACGTGCCGTACTCCATTCTCACGTTCACCAAGCAATAAGAGTCGCCATGAATAAACATACCCTCGCTTTTTGGCTGGGGATCGCGACCTTATTCGCACCCTGCTCGAACGCGCAGTTGTACATCATCACCACCTTCGCTGGCGGCGCGAACCCGTACTTCCTGGCAGGCACCGGGGACAGCGGTCCGGCAACACAGGCGGGCCTGGCAACTCCCAGTTACGACGTCGCTGTCGATGGCACTGGCAACACTTATATTGTGGCGGGCACCCTGATCCGCCGAGTCAATACCGCGGGCGTGATTTCCACGGTGGCGGGCGGCGGAATCGCCGTGGGGGATCTGGTGGCGGCAACCTCGGCGGCACTGGCGCCCACGGCTATTGCGGTCGACAGCAAGGGGAATCTTTATATTGCCGATAACGCCTTCGGCACTTCGCGCATACGAACGATCGGCACCGGGGGAATCATGCAGACCGTCGCGGGCGGGGCACAATGTTGCGTGCTGGGGGACGGCGGACCCGCCAACAGCGCATACATCGGCATTCCATGGGGAATAGCTGTCGACCAATCCGGCAACCTCTACATCGCGCAATCCGATAACAGCGGCGATTACCGCATTCGCGTCGTCTCGGGCGGCGCAATCGCAACCATTGCCGGAGGGGGAACGAACACGGGCGACGGCATCCCGGCAATCAGCGCGGCCCTGACGCGCGTCACCGGAATTGCGGTCGATTCCACCGGAAGCCTCTTCATCGCCGAGAATGGGGCGAATCGTGTCCGCAAAGTCTCGGCCGGCATGATCAGCACCGTCGCGACGCTTGACAGCCCGTGGCACCTGACGGTCGACAGCGCGGACAATCTGTACGTGACTCAACCCAACGATGCAACGGTTCAGGCGGTTTCCGCAGGCGGCTTGGTGACGCCGATCGCGGGCAGCGGAAGCCACGGCTACTCGGGTGACGGCGGACTCGCCACCAATGCGGCGCTCGACCGGCCGTATGGCATCACCCTCGGAAGTCAAGGCGTGCTCTACGTGTCGGACGCAACCAGCACTGAAATCCCTCGCGTCCGCCTGCTCACGCCCACCACGGTTTGCGACGTCAACCATTACGGCATGACCACCCCCGCCGATGTCCAAACCATCATCAACGAAGCCTTGGGACTGGACACCGCGGCTGACGATCTCAACAAGGACGGCGTCGTGAATGTAGTGGATATCGAGCTGGTGGTGGCTTCGGCACTCGGATACGGCTGCCAGGCAACGTCATAAGACGGGGCATTCCCGCAAGAAACCAAAGCACCGAATCCTGGCTGCCGGCTGCCGCCACTCCCAGGCGTAGCTGTTGACAGCCTACCTGTTGGCACGTATAGTATATAGCTGTTGGCAGCCAACATGTCTGAACCTAAAACGGAAGTCCCCTACGGAACCCTGGATCTGCTGATCCTCAAATCATTGGACACGATGGGGCCAATGCACGGCTACCGCATCGCCAGAAGAATCGAACAGGTAGCGGAGAACCTCGTGCGCTTGAACCAGGGATCGATCTATCCGGCTCTCATACGCCTGGAAGAGCAGGGCTGGATTCGCACGAAGTGGGGAATTTCCGAGACGAAACGCAAGGTTAAGTTTTATTCGCTCACCACCGCTGGAGCAAAGCAATTGAGCGTCGCGGTGGCGAACTGGGAGAGAGCGACGGCGCTGGTGGCCCGCTTCCTGGAGGTGGAGTCGTGAAGCTTCGATTGGCAGCGGCTCGACTCCTGGCGATGGTTCGCAAGCGGCGCCTCGATGACGAACTCGATGGTGAAATTCTCGCCCACCTGGAAATGGCCGAACTGGATGCCATCCGCGCCGGGCTTTCGCCCGAAGCGGCTCGCCGAAAGGCATACCGCAGCTTTGGAGGGATCGAACAGATGAAGGAAGAGCACCGCGATCAACGCAGCGTCCGGTGGGCGGAGAACCTGTGGAGAGACGTGCGATATGGAATGGCTACGCTGTTGCGGAATCCGGGGTTCGCTGCGATTACCATCGGGCTGGTGGCCCTCGGCATCGGCGCCAATACGGCGGTGTTTAGTATTGTGGATGCGGTATTGTTGCGGCCGCTCCCGTTTCCCGAGCCCGACCGCATGGTGCGTCTTTGGGAGACTCCGCCAGAGGGGAATAATCCCACCACCACCCTCACTTTTCTGGACTGGAAGCGGCAGGACAGCATCTTTGAAGCCTTGTCCGCGGAAGAGCCAATCCGGGCGGCAGTGGCGACCGGCAGCGATCCGGTGCGCCTTTCGGGAAAACTGGTATCGGCCGATTACTTCAACGTGTTCGGCGTGAAGGCTCGCTTTGGTCGCCTCTTCGCGCCGGGGGAGGATCAGCCGGGAGCGGTCCCCGTGGTGGTGTTGAGCTACGCGGCGTGGCAGACGCAATTCGCCGGCGATCCCGGCATTCTGAAACGGGAACTGACGCTTGACGGCGAACCGCACCGCGTCATCGGTGTGTTGCCCAGGGGCAGTTTCGACCGCGATGAAGCGCGGTTCTGGAAACCGCTGATCTTCGCGCCGGATCAACTCAATCGCGACCAGCACTGGCTGCGCGCTATCGGCCGCCTCCGGTCCGGTGTGAACCTCGAACAGGCGCGGGCCAGGATGAACATATTAAGAGCCAATCTGGCCCCAGTCATGCCCGCATGGAAAAAGGACTGGCGCTTCACGGTGGATCCATTCGGCCGGGAACTCGTGGGCGATACGTTGCGCCGCTCGGTCTATCTCGCGTTCGGTGCGGTTGTGATGGTGCTGCTCATCGCCTGCGCGAACGTCGCGAATCTGGTGTTGGCCAAAGGAGCCACCCGGAGGAAGGAGATGGCCCTCAGAGCTAGCCTGGGCGCCGGGCGCGGCCGGTTGATCGCGCAGTTGCTCGCCGAAGGCCTGGTGGTGTGCGTGCTCGGAGGCGTGGCAGGGATTGCACTGGCTTACCTGCTGCTCCGGGGAGCGGCCCCCATCATCGAGACATCGCTTCCGTTTACTGCCGATCTCAGCCTGGATTCCCGCGTCCTTGGTTTTGCCGCGGCGGCCGTGACAGCGGTTTTGCTGCTCACCGGTCTGCTTCCTTCGTTACAGCTTTCTTTCGGTAAGCTGTCCGGTACTTTGAATCTGGCGGCGCGCGGCTCGTCGGGATCGAGCGCCGCCGTGCGCCGCGCCATTGTCATCGGTGAAGTCGCCATTTCCGTGGTGCTGATTTGCGGCGCAGCGCTCCTGTTCAAGAGCCTGGCAAAATTGCAAGTGGTGGACCCGGGAGTCAGAATCGACCACGTGATCACCATGTCTGCCGATCTTCCAACGGCCGCATATCCCACTGCCGAAAGCGCCGCATCATTCTACGAGACGGTCGTCGAACGGCTCCGGTCCGTGCCCGGAGTGGAGCAGGCGTCGGTCACTCTCAACTTGCCTCTCGACAATGTGCAGTGGGGCGAGTTTCTCAACCTGCCGGGAGCGAATGAGAGGCTCCTCGTACGCGTCAAGATGGTCGACCCCTGGTATTTCGCCACCCTCGAAATTCCCGTCCAATCCGGCCGCGGAATTGAAAGTCGCGATCGCTCGGGCGCCCCGCCGGTGATGGTGATCAATCAGGAGACGGCGCGGCAATTGTCCGGCAAGTTTGAAATGAAGAATCCGGTCGGACGGACCGTGGTCACCTACGTGCCGGGCTACGGCCCGATCCCGGAGTCGCGAGTGGCGCCGCAAATCGTGGGCGTAATTCGTAACGAACGCGTCAGAGGACCGCAGACGCCGATCGAGCCTGTAGTCTATGTGCCTTTGGCCCAATTCCCCCGGCAGAACATTCATCTGGCCCTTCGAACACGAGGCGAGCCGACGGCGGCCATGCCCGCGATCCGGGAGGCGGTACGGCAGGTCGATCCTCACCTGCCGCTGGGAGAAGTGAGGACCATGGAACAGGTGAAGAAGCAGAGCATGCTCTGGGCGGCGCAGCCCACCTGGGCGGTGGGAGTCTTTGCCTCGCTCGCCGCCTTAATGGCCGCCCTCGGATTATACGGCGTGCTGGTGCACTCGGTAACGCAGCAGCGCCGCGAGATCGGCATCCGCATGGCGCTGGGCGCGCGGCCGGGCGAAGTGATGTCGCACACTTTGCGCAGCGCCCTCTTGATGATTCTGGTCGGGCTCGCTGCCGGGCTGGCTGGAGCTTATGCGCTGACCCGGGTGCTGAAGAGTCTCCTGTTCCAGGTATCGACGCTCGATCCGACCGCGCTCACTGTTGCCTGCGTTCTCATGGTTCTTATCGGCACACTAGCCGCTTGGATCCCGGCGAGCCGCGCGGCAAGAGTGGATCCGATGACTGTGCTTCGAGAGGAAGGCTGATTGGGCCGCGAGCTGCCCGAACCGGAGTCCCATAAAATTTTTTCTGACGAGTCTCTTTTTTTCTTCCATCGTGAGGGGATCGCGCCCGCAATGTCGTTTTCCCAGGTGGAGGAGATGACAATGACTCGAACCAATCGCAAACTTCAAATCGCGGCCGCTGCGTGCGGCATGCTGACCCTTTCCCTTAACCCTGGCGTCGCCAGCGCCCAGACCGGCAATATGCTGCCCCCGCCGCCGGCGTCTGTCTCGACCGTCCCGCCCAATGGCGACGTCAACCCCTACGGCGTTGCCTTTGTGCCCACTATCAGCCTGCCCGGCACCGGGGTTCTTCGCACCAACGACATCCTCGTTTCTAATTTCAACAACGCATTGAACCTGCAAGGAACCGGCACCACCATCGTGCGCGTCACCAGCAGCGGCCAGGTATCGCAGTTCTTCCAGGGCCAGGCGCCCGGCCTCACCGCCGCGCTCGGCGTGCTCTACGACGGTATCGTCATCGTGGGCAGTCTGCCCACCGTCGACGGCACTTCCAATACCGTGAAGCCTGGCGGACTGGTCGTCCTCGACCGCTCCGGCAATCAGTTGGGCTTCATCCAGAGCAGCGCCATCAACGGGCCCTGGGGCATGGCGATTGCCGACTCCAACAATGGATTCGCCTCGATCTACATTTCGAACGTGCTGGCGGGAACCATTGTGCGCCTGGACGTTGAATACTCGTTCAACGGCGAAGCCCTGAGAGTTCTCGCCACCACCACCGTCGGCCAGGGGTTCACCCACCGGACCGATCCCGCGGCTCTGGTGCTCGGCCCCTCCGGCCTGTATTATGACCACGTTCACGACATCCTGTATGTAGCTTCGTCCACCGACAACGCGGTCTACACCCTCACGGGCGTGCACGCGGCCAAAGCCCCGGTCAACAGCACTCTGCTCTTCCAGGATCTGACGCACCTGCACGGACCACTGGATATTACCGTCGCCCCCAACGGCCATCTGCTCATCGCCAACAGCGATGGTTCCAATGTCGACGCCAATCAACCGAGCGAGCTGGTGGAATATACTCTCGCGGGCCAGTTCGTCACGCAATTTTCGGTGGACCCGAATAACGGCGGCGCATTCGGACTCAACACGTTCGCAATCACCCCGACTGCAATTCGGATGGCGGCCGTTGACGATAATCAGAACTCCCTCAATATGTGGACGGTAATCCTGAACTAAGCACGGAAGAATATCCACAGACCGAACTAGCGGGCGGAGCCAAAGGCTCCGCCTTTTTTATTTTCCGGGTGAGTTTTCCCAATTTGACAGAACTGCCGTCGTAACAACCAGATACAAGGGGTTCGCGTGACTCCGTGCCGGTCCCGAAAGCAAGGCGGGAAGGCGCTACGAAAATTTTTCGAAAAAATCTTTACAAAATACTGGACAAACAGATCTGAAATTGCTAATCTTGAATCAACACAGACAGCATCCCTGGCGGTGAGTCCCCTCCCACCGCCACTCTCTGAGTGCAGGCCCCGAGATACCCAGCTCGGGGCCATAACTTTTTTGTCCCCACTTTTGCGAACATTGGAACAGAACCCATGCCGCGACTCCATTACAGTTTGTGGCTGGCCCCACTCCTGATTGCCGTTATCCTCTTCGCCATCAATAGGCTGGCGCTCAGAAGCAGTCTCTCCGCCATCTATCGCGAGAAATTCCCGGAAACGCCCCGCGAGCGCCTCTTCTGGGCCGCTGTAGGATTTTTCGTCGCGCTGGCCGTCGTGCGAACCCTGACCTTCCTGATCCACAATGACATCGGCCCGTTCCACGACATCGAAATGCGCGGGCGGCATATCCATCACCTGGTCTGGGGCATTATCCTGTTGTTATTGACCGGATACGGCTGGCTGCTCGAAACGGGTACCGGCGCGCGCGGCTCCCGCACCTGGGTAGGCCGCACCATGTCGATGGCTTACGGCGTAGGCGCAGCGCTCACCCTCGATGAGTTTGCGCTTTGGCTCAATCTGCGCGATGTCTATTGGTCGCGGGAAGGACGCGAAAGTTTCGAGGCCCTGGCGCTGTTCGCCGCCGCATTGGCGATTGCGGCCCTCGGCGGACCGTTCTTGCACGCCGTGGGCCGGAATTTCTTTCACCACGGCCCACGAAACAGGAGCACCAATGGATTTTGACGTGAACGTACGGGAACGCATTCTGAAGCCAGTAAGCGAGGTCTTCGACGCCGTCGTCGACCATCGCAAGATGTCCCAATACTTCATCACGGGGGCGAGCGGCGACCTTCAAGCCGGAAAAGTGACTTGGGAGTTCGACGATGTCGGCGCCAAAGTGCCAATCGACGTCCTGGAGGTCGAACCGAATCGAAAGATCGTGCTGGAATCGACGGCACTCGGCCCGGCCCTTCGCACCACGATTGAATTCGCGCCCGATGGTCCCGGCGCCACCGTGGTCACGGTTACGGAATCCAAATTCCCGCTGACCAAAGAGGGCGTCCAGCTCGCGCTGGGGCAAAATGCCGGCTGGACGCATACTTTGTGCGGATTGAAGGCCTACGTGCAGTTCGGCATCAATTTGCGCGAAGGCCTGAATCGGCGGCTGACGGACGTCTGATCTGCTATTTCGGCACCGTCATCGTTGCCGTAAGCGGCAGATTGGCGGACGACTCGCCAGCCATCAGTGTGACCTGCCCCGGCTCCACGCGGAACTCCTTGGCTTTCCCATCCCAGTAGGCCAACCGCGACGCCGGCACCGCGATCTGCACGGTCTTGGTCTCTTTCGGCGCCACGTTCACCCGCCGGAATCCCACCAGTTGCTCCTTCGGCCGCTCGATTTTCGATCCCGGGAACCTGGCGTAAATCTGCACCACTTCATCGCCCGCGCGGCTGCCGGTGTTGGTCACATCGACGCTCACGTTGACACTGCCGTCTTTGGCAAGCTGCGCGGTGCCGGTCTTCAGATTCGCCAACTGAAAAGTCGTATAGCTCAGGCCGAATCCGAAAGGATACAGGGGCTCGCCTTTGAAATACATGTACGTGCGGCCATGGCGAATGTTGTAATCCATCGTCGGCGGCACCTGATCGAGCGACTTCGGCCAGGTACTCACCAGGTGGCCGCCAGGAGTGTAGTCGCCGAACAGTACCTTGGCGATCGCCGCACCTTCGTCCTGCGAGGAGTGCGTCATGTGGAGAATCGCCGGAATGTTGGCCTCGGTCCAGTTGATGGCGAACGGAAAGCTGGAGACAAGCACCACGACCGTCTTGGGATTCAGTTCGTGAACCTGCTTCACGATCTGTTCCTGGTACAGCTCGATACTCTCCCGGTCGCGGCCTTCGCGCCCGTCGCTGGGGACGGTGCATGGGTAAGTGCCGCCATCGCCGTCGGGACCGCCGAACCAGGCGCGGCCCATGTCGGGACCGCAGGTCGGATCGTTACCCACCACCACGATGGCGGCACTGGCTTTGCGGATGGCGGCCTGCGCCTCGCCGGTGGTCGCTTCGGCGTTGTAGGTGACGTTGACATCCGGGCCGAGTTCCTCCTTGATGCCTTCGACGGGCGTGATTTTGTAGGGCGGGATGCCGCCGTACCAATCCCAGTGAACGGAATCCCCCAGGGGACCAATCACGGCAACCGATTTCATGGCGCTCTTGTCGAGCGGCAGGAAATTCTTTTCGTTCTTGAGCAGCACCACCGATTCCAGCGCGATCTGCCGGCTCACGGCGCGATCCTTATCGGTATTCCAGGGCTCGGGTGAATCTTTGATCTTCGAGTACGGCACCATCTCCGGCGGATCGAGCAGACCGAGCTTGAGAGCGATGTGGAACTTGAGGCGAAGCGCGGAGTCGATATCGGCTTCGGTGACCGTGCCTTCTTTTAAGGCAGCCCGGAGCTCGCCAGCATAGGTGTCGAGGTATTGATTGATACCGGCCTTCAGGCTGGCAACAACGGCGGCTTGCTGGTTTGGAAAGAGATGGCGCGGGCGAACGAGAAGACCTACAGCCCTGCCGTCGCTCGAGATCACGTCCACGCCCCATTTGTCGATCAGAACGCTGCGCAGGATGGGATTGACGGTCATCGGCGTCCCGTTCCAGGCGTTGTACGACGCCATCACTGCCTTGGCGCCGCCTTCCAGAAACGCCATCCGGAACGGCACCGAGTAATATTCCCAGAAAAGCCGCTCGTCGAAATCGGAAGACGAGGCGTTGCGATGGTCCTCATTGCTGTTGGCGAGGAAGTGCTTCAGAAGAGCGGCGGCCTGCCAGTATTTCGGGTCGTCGCCCTGCAAGCCTTTGGTAAACGCGACCGCCATGGTGCCGTTGAAAAACGGGTCTTCGCCGTACACTTCTTCGGTGCGGCCCCAGCGTGGATCGCGCGCGAGATCCGACTGCGGTCCCCACAGCATGAGGATCTGGCGGTGATACTTTTCGGTTTGCGTGATGAAGCGGGCTTCGTACCCTTCGACGCCGGCGGCTTGCCGGACGATATCCGGGTCCCAAGTCTCGCCCATGCCGGGCGGCTGCGGGAATTGTGTCGTGGTAATGGGCTGGAGCGGGCCGCGCGCCTCGCGCTGCACCACACCGTGGATGCCCTCGGAGGAACCGATATTCGGCACACCGAGACGCGGCACGGCGGTGCGCGTTCCGAGACAGTTGATTTTCTCGTCGATGTTCATCAGCGAGAGCAGGTTGGCGATGCGTTGATCGGGCGGAAGATTGGGGTCGTTAAATGGATAATGTGACGGCTGCGCGAGGGCAGGACCGACCAGGAGGACGGAAAGGCACAATAAACGTTTCATTCCGACCCAAGAGTATCAAATGGACGCGATGCGCGGAGAAGCGCGAAACGGTTCATTCACCACGGAGGCACAGAGGCATGGAGAAAAACAAAAGTCAAAATCACAACCCGAGGACGCGGAGGTGGCAGAGGTAGCGGAGAGAGGCGTTCCCAGGAGTTTCTTTCGTGCGGGCCCGCGCCGCTCGCAAAACTGTCAAGGTCTGCGGAATCTGTGGGACAGCCAATCCTGACTGCCGTCGCCTGAAAAGCCAGCATTGGGCACGATTGGCCGCCCCACGATTTGTGCTGAAATTCTCGCCGTCCAAAACTATGCGGCATTCGGCAATGGTTGCCGCCGCCGGAAAGGCCACCAGGAGTGGCGACCCTCCTATCTGCTCGCCAACTTCCTTCCCGCCGACAGATTGTCGTAATTCAAAATGGCGTTGAACACCAGGAAGTAGCTCCCCTTGGTCTCCGCCCGCCAGAAAGGATTGTTCGAGAACAGCACCACGTGACCCTGCCCTAGCGTCGCGTCCACCACCGCCGGACGCTGCGCCAGTTCGCCGCCATTATCGAGCAGACCGGACACCAGCAGTTCGGGGCTGTTCGAGTACCGCAGCACCACCCGCGGACGATCCGCCGGCGGAATCAGATTCACCGGATTGCGCAATTGCTCGTCGGTTACCGGCGTAGCTTCCCACGGCTGCGCGTGGGGTTCTTCGGGAATCTCCGACGGCACGCGGCCCTGCGGGATATCGGGATCGTCTGCCGTTCCGCGCCCCGTGGCGCGTCCGTTACCGCCCCCGCCGCCGCGTCCTCCACCAAATCCGCCGCCCGCCATGTTGGAGACACCGAACAACGGGGGGTTGGATGCGAAAATCGCCAGGTTGTCGGAATATCCGTACAGAATCGGGCTCGCTCCATCCACAATCTTCGAGCGCACGGCCGACCCCGTCACCTTCAAATTCCGCGCCGCCGAAGTGGAAACCCCGGGCGCGAACCCGAAGGTCACGGCGAAGGTCGCGGTGTCGCTGGCCGTAATGAGCAGCCCGCCCTTCTCCACGAAGTTCTGCAAATGATCGAGCCCCGTCCACCCGAGCCCCGGCCGCATATCGTCGGTTTCGTCGGTATGGGCGAGATTGGGCGTCTCCGGCGTGACTTTCCACGGCAGCGGATTGCCGTACATCGGCCGGCCGTTGACGATGGTCTGCGCATTGCCGCCGGCCCCCGGCCCGAAGATGATCACGTCGTACTTCGACCGCAGGTCGCCGTCCTTCGCCACCGTCTGGGTATTGATATAGGTGTATGGAACCTTCAGGCGGTCGAATTCCAGGCGCCACCAGCCCTCGGCCTGTGTGTTCATCCAAGTGTGCATGATGGCGATGCGCGCCGCGCGCAGTGCGTGTGTCTTTACGGCGGGCGCGGAATCCACCGCATACACGCGGACGCCGAGATCGTGCCCGGCCTGCGACAGATCGCTGGCGTTCACCCCGCGAATCACGAACGACCCGCGATTGAATTTCTTCCCCGCCGCTTCGAACGGCTGTTCGGCGGCCTGAAAATCGGCCGCCGGAAATTGATACCGCAGCGTCATCAGTTCGCTATCGGCATTGTGATTCACCAGGTAGACGCTACCCGTGCCCTCGACGCCTCCCGGTGCTTTGACCGCTCCATCGACCATCATCATTGGCGCGTCCAGCACCTTCACGTCCGTCACACGCGCCACCTGCACGTTGCCGAGCTCACCGAAAGTCCAGCCGGTATCGTCGTAAATGCTCTTCTGGGGATCGTTTGGCGCCCAATATTGATAATCGAGCAGGGTGTCGGCGATGCGGCTGTACGGTTGGTCCATGCGGAGAACGTAAGAACCCGCCGGAAACGTGCGCGGCTCCGGTTTCGGCTTCTCTTCGGGCTTCGCGGCATCGCCGTCGGTCGTGGCATCGCCTCCGCGCCCGCCGCGGCCATTGCGCGGTTTCTTGCCCGGCATCATCACGGTAAAGGATTCTTTCGCGCGCGAGACCTCGCAGCCTTGATCCTGCAGCATGCGCAGCAGGTCGGCCTGCGCGCCGAGGCGCGGGTCGTCGGCCGTGAAAACATACGCCGCCGGCCCTTCCGTCTTGGCTTTCAGGATCGACCGCTTGGCCTTGAGATAGAAATTGTGCAGAAACAGCTTGTTGTTGGCCGAAAAATACGCCAGGGCGGTGAGCAAACCCGTTTCTTCGTAATTATTGTTGTCGCGCTGCGACCATTTGGCCTTCGGCAGCGGCGGATTCTGCTTGAACCAGGTGCGCGAGTACTCGTTGGGCCGCAAGGTGCGCTCTTCGGTATCGGCGCCGCCGTTGCCGAACGTCTCGTACAGGCGGCTGATGCCGTTGTGCGTAGCGGCGATGAACATCAGGTAGCTCGGCGACCAGGTGTCGAACGTGCCATGCGTGAACACCCCCGGCATGCCGAATTTCTGCATCTCCGAGACATTGTTCCAGCCCATCATTTCCCATTCGTCGGCCAGCATGGGGTCGATCCACGCATTGTACGGGCCGTCGCCGACGGTGTTGTCGTAAAGATACGGCACCGATTCGTGCAGGTCGTGCAGCACCTGCGCCTTCCATCCGACAAACGTGTTCAGCACGTTGCGCGTGAGCTGAAGCGTAAGGCCCATGGAGTCGCGATTGTTGTCGTGCGCCACGTAGTGGCCCCAATAAATCAGGTTGGGCCAGTTCTGGCCGGGGTGAGCCAGATGCCAGCGGTAGATATCCACCATGCGATCGCGGCCGTCCACTTCGACCACCGGCGTGATGAGAGTGATGACGTTGTCGCGGATCGCCTTCACGTAGGCGCTATCGTCCACCGCCAACCGATAAGCCAGTTCCATGAGCGCGGTGGGCGCGCCCGTCTCGGTGGAATGGATGGTACCGGTGATGTAGTAAACCGGCGTCGATGCCGCCACGAGTCTGTCCGCCTCGGCATCGTTAAATTGAATGCGGCGCGGGTCGGCAAGCTGCGACAGGCGCGCCCGATTCTCGTCAAGCTGCGCGATCAGCTTCTCCGACGCCACTGCGACCGCGATCATCTCGCGCCCCTCTTCGGTCTTCCCGATGGTGAATACCTTCACGCGCGGTGTGGCCGCCGCCAGCATGCGCATGTACTTGTAGACCTCGGTCGAATACGGCAGGATGCCGGGCGCGCCGGAGATGTCGCCGAGCACCGCTTTGGGCGTGGGCACGGTTTTCGAGGCCGGAAGGTAATCGGTGAGCGGCGAATTGAAGAAACTCTCGGTGGTGTATTCGCCGATCTTGTGCGTATACTCCTCATCGATCGCCTGGCCGGGGTCGCGGCCCGGCTTGAGAGAAATCGTGGCGCTGGGTTGGGCAAGCAACGGCAGCGCGAGGATCGCGGGAACAAAAACCCGAAGAAGACGCATTGGTAGATTTTAGCTCATCGCGATTGGGCGATTCCGGCGCCGGTGGAACATGATGTTCCACCCGTGTCTTCTAACTTCTTTCGTTGAATGCCCGAAAATGGCAGGTGGCACAAATTGTGCCGGAGCCGTGACTGGCGTCACTGCTCGCGGTGCCAGGCTTGCGTAACCTGATCGGGGATAAGACGTGGCAAGCTTCCCGCTTCATCCGAAAAACCCGGAGCGACCCTGGTGGAGAAGGAACGCGCCAGTGGTGAACCGCTCATCCGGTCTTGAGCCTTCGCACATCCGGTCGGTAGCGGAACGCAGTATATAATACAGCGACATTCTTTGCGCCTATGAAACAACACCGCCCGTTCTTCTTCTTCCTTGCCGCCGGTCTTGCGGCCGCGCAGACCGGCGATGCACCCGCCCGCCTGGTGGCGCGATCTTTCGGTCAGACGCCCATCTTCGAAGACCTGCAGGAACTCTGCGACGGCATCGGGGGCCGTCCCACGGGTTCGCCCGCCGCGTCAAAGGCGATCGAATGGGCCGCCAACAAATTCCGCGCGGCCGGCTTCAAGCCCGCGATCGAGCCTTTCCAGATTCCAAATCTCTGGCTTCCGGTTTCCGCCGAAGCAACCGTCATTGCGCCGCAGCACTTCTCCATCCGCCTGGCCGCCGCGCCGTTCACTGCCTCGACGAAAGGGACCGTCGAAGCCATGGTGGTCGATGCGGGCGACGGAACCGAGGCCGATTTCGCCCGGCTCGGCTTGCGCGCCAGGGGCGCCATCGCGCTCGTCCACAGCCAGGAGATGCGGACATTCGACGACCTCTTCGCGGAATATCTCCGGAATCAGCCGTTGATCGCGGCGGCCGAAAAGGCGGGCGTGGGCGCTCTGCTTTTGCAATCCACCCGCCCGCGCGGGCTGCTCTACCGCCATCCATTGAGTTTTGACGGCTCGATCGTCCCGATTCCCGCCGCGATTGTCAGCCGGGAACATGCCGAGCGGCTGGCGAGGCTTGCCGCGAAAGACGAGGTGCATATGAGCCTGAATCTGGACAACAAGCTCGGCGGCGAGTACCAGTCGGCCAATGTGGTCGCGGAGATCCGCGGCCGGGAAAAGCCGGACGAAGTGGTGTTGATCGGCGCTCATCTGGATTCCTGGGACCTCGGCACGGGCGCCGAAGACAATGGAGTCAACGTGGCGCTCGTGCTCGATATCGCGCGCGGCTTCAAACAGCTTGGATTAGTCCCGCGCCGTACCGTGCGGTTCGCGCTCTTCACCGGCGAGGAGCAGGGCATGTGGGGTTCGCGCCGCTACGTGGAGCGCCATCGCGCGGAGTTGGACAAGTATGCGGCAACCATCACTTTCGATACTGGTTCCGGCCGCCTGCTCGGCTTTTATCTGAACGGCCGCGAGGACCTCCGCCAGCCGACCAATGACGCCCTCGCCCCGGTGGCGGGATTCAACGCCAGCGGCCACCTGATCGACGCCATCGACGGCACCGACAACTTCGATTTCCTTCTCTCCGGTGTTCCCAATCTGGTGGGAATCCAGGATCCTATTCCATATCTTCCCGATTACCACGCGGAATCGGACACCTTCGACCGCGTCAATCAGCGCGAAGAAAAAATCACCCTGGCCGCCTCTTCGGCCCTGCTTTGGGCTTTCGCCGAAAGCCCGCAAAGGCCGGCTCGCCAGACCCGGGCCGAAGTCGAGAAGCTGCTCGTGGACACAAAGCTCGATCAACAAATGAAGGCGTTCGGCCAGTGGGAAGATTTCCAATCGGGAAAACGGGGGATGTTTCAATAAGCCGGGCTACCGCCGCACCCGCATCCGCAAAGCCGTTCCCTTGCCGGTCCCGGTATCCCATTCCAACTCCGTGCCAAGGCTCGTCGCGCGCCGCCGCATGCTCGCCAGGCCGTGACCCTCGTTGACCTCCGCCGGATCGAATCCCCGCCCGTCGTCGGCAACGCGCAGCATCAGGGAATCGCCCTCGCGATCCAGCTCGATTTCCACCCGCCGCGCTCCCGAGTGGCGCGCAATGTTGTGGACCGCTTCCTTGAAGACGAGATAGAATTGGCGGCGGACGTTGGCGCCGATTCGCAGATCTCCATCGGCCATCGAAGAACGGAACTGGAGCGCAATGCCCTGCCCTCCAAGCAGGTCGGTGGCGAATCGCCGCATGCGATAGACCAGATTGCTGAGACGGTCGTGCTCGGGATTGATGGCCCAAACGATATCGCTCATGGAATCCACCAGTTCACGCGAGATGCCCGCGATTTCCTCGAGCGGCGAGCCGCTGTGTCCGTTCCCCGCCCCGCACCGCGCCACCTCGCTCAGAACCGCGATTTGCGAAAGGCTGGCGCCGATATCGTCGTGCAAGTCGGTGGCGATCCGTGTGCGCACGTTGGCTACCGCTACGGCTTGCGACACCGTGTAGCGGTGCAGCGCATAGACCAACGCCGCCAGGCCAGTGCCGCAAGCCAGCAGGAACCACCATGTGCGCCACACCGGCGGCAGGATGCGGAATTCCACCTCCGCCGGCCGCGGGCTCAAAGCGCCATCCCCCGCGACCGCGCGCACGCGGAAACGATAATCACCCGGCGTCAGGCTGGCGTAGATCACGGTGCGCTGATCGGTGGGCGGGCTCCAATCGTGGTCGGCCCCTTCCAGCATGTACTGGTAGCGCAACGCGGCGCCGGGCTGAAATCCCAGGCCGAGGTAGTCCACGCGGAGGGGCCGTTCGGGAAATCGCAGGCCCGCTACCGATGGTTGGCCCAGGTCGGAGATAGGTTGCGCTACCCCGCCCACGCTCAACCCGGTCACCAGCACCGGCGGCGGAGAACGTGGGGGATCCTCCATGGGGACGAAACGCGAAAGGCCGAGCGACGAACTGAACCACAGGTTGTTCTGCCCGTCGCGAAAAGCCAGGTCGAGTTCGCCCGGCGCGACACCATCCGCGGTGGTAAAACGCTGGACGTGCCCCAGGCCGCCGGAAACCGGCGCGAAGCGATCGATCCCGCGGCCGTTCATGGCATAGATGCGTCCCCAACGATCCTCAATAAAGCCGCCGATGCGGCTGCTGGAAAGCCCCTCCGCCACGCCATAGGTCTTGAACCGCGGCACCTCGGCGGCCGGGTCATCGACTCGAATCAGACCTCGCGACGACGTTCCCACCCACAAGCGGCCGGTGGAATCCACAAAAAGATCCTCGATGAATCCATTGACACCCTCGCGCTCTCCGAACACCGTGAACCGGCCCTGGCGATAGCGCGCCAGACCGCCATGATAGAGCGCCGCCCAAACGTTCCCCGCGCGATCCTCGGCAAAGACCGAAGGCAATGGCTTGAGCGGCAAACCGTCGGCCGCTGAAAAAGCGCGGAGTTTGCCGCTGGCGGGGTCGAGCAGCGCCATTCCGTCCTGCAATTCCGGACCGATGGTGCCAATCCAGATGCGGTTCCGCGAATCGGCAAACACCGTGAATATCTCGTCGCCCGCAAGCCCGTCGCGCCGCGTATAGATGGCTCCGGGAGCCGCGCCCGCCAGGCCCCGCACGCTGTCCGCACGTTGGAACCTGCAAAGCCCGCTCCCGGTGGCGATCCACCACTGGCCGTCGCGATCCTGGAGCATGGCTTGCCCGCGGCCCCATCCGAAATTGGTCACCTCGCGCGGCCAGCGGGGCTTGATGTCCACAAACTTACGGCCGTCGAACCAAGCCACGTGCATGCCGTCTTGTTCGCGCAGCAGCGCACAGATTTCACCTTTCCGGCTGAGCGTGAAAGACTGCACCCAAGGGACGCCGTCCGCTTCTGTATAAGTGGTGAATCCGTTACGCGCCATTTTCAGCGCGCCGGAACCGAACGTGGCCATCCAGAGATTTCCGTCGCGGTCTTCCGCCATGGCGCCCACGGCCTTGGCGTTCAACCCCTGAGCGGCCGAGAACGCCTGAAACTCGCGCCCTTCTTCCGGCGCCTCGGGAGTCCACAAGGCCAGTCCGTCGGCGGTCCCCACCCACAACTTCCCATCCGATGCCTCGAGCAGCGCTTCGACACGTTTGTTGGGAAGGCCGTCCGCGGCGCCGTACAAGCGCGACGGCGTCAGTCCATCGTCCATGCGGACGAGGCCGCCGCGCGTGCCCACCCATAATCGCCCCACGCGATCTTCGAGCAGGGCCATCACGATCGCGCCCTTCAATTCGGGGGTGTCGTATCGGTGCAGGGAGCCGTCGGGATCGCGGCGGACAAGGCCGCCGTTGGTGCCGATCCACAATGAGCCGCGCCGGTCGATCGCGAGCGCAAACACGATCGGATCGACGCCCGGTGTTTCCACCTGATGAAAAGCGGCGTCGTGCGGACCCAGGTAAAACACGCCGTGGCTGTTCGTCGTGCCGCACCAGATTCCGCCATCGCGATCCTCCCGCAAGACGCTGGGCACAGGTTTCGGCGTCCCGGGCAGCGGATACTCCCGAAAGCGGGAAGCGCCGGCGCCCCGCGGGTCAAAACGAACCAGGCCGTCGAACGTGGCGATCCAGTAGATGCCCTGGCGCGTTTCGATGAGCTTGCGAACCAGGTTGCCGGGCAGTCCTTCGGACGTATGGTAATTCGTGAACCCATACCCATCGAAGCGCGACAGGCCTTCGGAGGTGCAAAACCACAGGAACCCATGCGCGTCCTGGTGAATGCAATAGACCTGGTCGCTCGCCAGCCCGTCGGCGGTAGTGTAACCGCGGATGGGCAGACGGCGGGCGTGAAGAAAAGAGCAAGCCAGGAACAGCGCGAGAGCCCCGATACCGAGCCGCGCCCCCCGGGGTGCGGTGCCTTGCATGTCGGTCTATCCTAGCAGGAGTCCAAGGGTCACCGCACCTGGCTCTCGAGCGGGCAAGGGTGCCCATTGTGGCGGCGTTTCTTGCCAGGTTCAATCGCCGGCATCAATTGCAGGCGGACCCAAGTCCGCGGCGGCCGAAGGAAATCGTACCGCCGGCCGGAGATGGCCGTCCGCTGCCGGTTGTGAGTTCCGAACAACAACAGGGGGCCTGACAGCTCTGCCGCGCGTCAACGAATCGTCGCGTCGATTTACACCCACCGTGTCGAAGCGCATTTCATGCCCGTCGCCCTCGCCTTTGAGAGGGCTGAAATGAACCTGAAGATGGATCCCCTGCCCGCTTCCCCAGTGGCCCCCGCGGTCGAAGATCGACATCGCGAGCGCCCGCTGGCTTTCCTGGTTATGCGTTTTCCCGACCTCATCGGAAACCATGGGAAGCGGATTGCCGTGCCGCGGGCCATTTCGGGCGTGATCTCCGAACAGGTGCGGACCGCCGCAATGATAAAGCTCGTTTCCTGCTCGTAATCCTTCGCATTGAGCGCTAGCGCCGCCGCAGCCTTTTCCATGGCGCCTGGAAGGGCGCGGGCGAATTCGTCTACCTTCCTTCAAGTTTGCGGTTGGTATTTTGCAGCGAGGAAGGTGCCAGCGGATGCTGCACCGCGGAAGCCGAGCCATAAATCGTCGCCGTGACAATTGCGTAGTTGTCGAACGCGACGTTAATTCCGGGACTGTCGCTCTTCAAGGAATCGGCACCATCACAACCTCCTTCAGGCGACGTGCGGCGGCCTGGCAAAAGATTTACAGTGGATCATGGGCGCTCTGGTTCAGGATTTTCGCTATGCCGCCCGCGCGTTTCTGCGCTCGCCTGGATTTTGGGCGGTTGCGGCCATTACGCTGGCACTCGGAATTGGCGCGAACACGGCAATCTTCAGCCTCGTCCATGCGGTTTTGCTCAAGCCGCTGCCTTATCGCGAGCCATCACGTCTCATCGTCGCCTGGGATACCTACCTTCCCCAGGACAAATTGCTTCCAATGTTTCCCAAAATCGGGGCAGCCCCTCCCGAACTCGAACTTTGGCGGCAGCAGCACGACGTGTTCGAAGACACCGCGTGGTATCGCTACGTCCCTTACGAGATGGCGCTGACCGCTCCCGGCGCGGAGGCGCTCAGCATTCATGCGGGGTTCTGTTCGACGAATTTCCTCCGGGTGCTTGGCGTCATGCCTGCACTGGGCCGCGCCTTCGCCGCCGATGAGCCGCCGAATTCAGCGCTGATCAGCGACCATCTCTGGCACACGCGGTTCGCCGCCGATGCGGGCATTGCCGGCAGGGTGATTCGCCTGAACGACAGTGTTTTTACCGTGATAGGCGTTATGCCGGCTGGATTCAGCTTTCCCGACTGGGCGGATCTGTGGTTGCCGCCAGGGCCGCTCAATGGCGACGAGTTGACCAATCCGGTTCGTCACGCGATGGCATTCATCGGGCGATTGAGGCGAAACATTCCGACGCAACAAGCCGCTACCCGGCTGAGCGCGCTTTCCGCGCGTCTTGCCAAGGAGCACCCCAACACCAGTACCGGTTGGGGCATGCGGGTGTCGAACCTGCAGGAGGATCTCACGGCGAAGGTCCGCCCGGCCCTGCTGATGTTGTGGGGCGCGGTCGCACTGGTGTTGCTGATCGCGTGCAGCAACGTCGCCAGTCTTCTGCTTACGCGCGCCAGCGGCCGATCCCGGGAGATCGCAATCCGGAGCGCGCTCGGCGCCGGAACCGGGCGGATTGCACGCCAACTGTTCACCGAGGGCATTCTTCTCGCGCTCGCCGGCGGCGCCGCCGGACTTACCGCCGGCGCACTCGGATTGAAGCTGCTTTCCCCGATCCAAGCACAACTGGATTGGAGTGTGCTTATTTTTCTCATGGCGGTTTCGCTCGTGACAGGCGTCGCGTGCAGCGCGGCTCCAATCATTCAAACCCTGCGCGGCGATACCAATACCATTATTAAGACGGCTTCGGCGACCGGCGGCGGCGCCGGCGGGATGCGATCCGCGCTGGTAGTGGTCGAATTGGCGCTCGCAATCCTCCTGGTCACCGGCGCGGGCATCCTCATCAAGAGTTTTGTTCGCCTCTCGCACGTGGATCCAGGGTTCGGGTCGCGCGGGCTGCTTACCATGCGCCTGGCAATTCCAGAATCGCGCAAGCCCGACGACTTGTACCGCCGCATCGAGGAACGCGTGAAGCAGATTCCCGGCGTCGACTCGTTCGCCTCCACCAACACACTGCCCCTGGTTCCCAATCACGGCAACGCCGGCCGCTTCAACGTGCCGGGCAGCCCGCTGATCGATCCCGATGCGCTGCCCGCCGGGCAACTCCGCTGGGTGAGCCCGAGTTACTTCAGAATGATGAGCATCCCGATCCGTTCCGGCCGGGCTTTCGACGAACGCGATTTGAACCAGCCGGTGGTAATCATCAATGAGAACATGGCGCGCCGCTTCTGGCCGGGAAGAGATCCGGTCGGCCTCAGGTTCGTCACCGGACCTTGGGGGCCGAATCCCACCTGGTCTACAATCATCGGAGTTGCCGGCAATGTGAAGCAATTCGGTCTAGATTCCGAGCCGAGTTTCGATCTATATTATCCGGCACTCGATCCATTAACGATTGTGGTGCACACGCCGGGGAATCCAAAAGCGCTGATCGGTCCGGTTCGCGCGGCGATTCAAGCGGCAGCGCCCGAGATTCCGGTATCGGAACTTCGCACGATGGATCAGGTGGTGGAAGAATCAGCCGCAACTCAGCGCTGGACCATGTCGTTGCTGGCCGCGTTTGCGGCGCTTGCCATGGGGCTTGCCCTTGTGGGCATCTACGGAGTCGTGTCCTGGTCCGTGGCCCAGCGCACGCGTGAAATCGGGATTCGGATGACGCTTGGGGCTTCTCCGAACGCAGTCGTTGGCGAAGCGCTCGGCAGCGGAATGAGGCTCAGCGCAGCCGGGCTGGCGCTCGGTCTGCTGGCCGCGTTTCTGCTACGCCGGTCCCTGGCGACCCTGGTGTTCGACGTAAGCCCGTCCGATCCACTCATCTATGCGGGAGCGGCAGCTCTGATGTTTGCCGTGGCGCTGGCGGCATGTTACATCCCCGCTCGCCGGGCCAGCCGCGTCGATCCCTTGATCGCATTGCGGTGGGAGTGACGATTATGCCTCGCTGCTGCGCGGGATCCGCGGAAATCGGCGATGCTGGCGGTGATCCATGCGGTGGGGACGGATCCGGCGGCGATGCCGCGAAGGGAGTGACGGTTGTGCCTTCCTAGGGCACGATCACGGCCGATCCGTCCACCGAATCTCCTTTGATAGCCGCCAGCGCATCATTCGCCTTTTCCAGGGGGTACGTGGTCACCCGCGGCTCTATGCCGATCTTGGTGGCGATCTCCAGAAAGTCGCGCGCGTCAGACCGCGTCATGTTCGCCACGCTGCGGATCTGGCGTTCGCCCCACAGCAGCCGGTCGTAATCGAACTGCGGCATGCGGTCGAGATGAATGGCATTGATCGCCACCACGCCGCCCTTGCGCAGGCTCGCCAAAGCCGCCACCACCACATCGCCGCTGGGAGCGAACGTCACGGCGCGGTCCAGTTCAACCGGCGGCCGGTCCTTCTCGCCGCCTACCCAGGCTGCGCCGAGGGACGATGCCAGGCGGCGGTGCGATTCGCCCCGCGTCGCGACATACACTTTGCAGTTCCAGGAGTGCAGCACGGCGATGGTCAGAGACGCCGACGAACCAAAACCGAAGAGCCCCACGTGATCGCCCTGCTCGACTCCCGCGACCCGCAAGCTGCGAAATCCGATGATGCCGGCACAGAGCAGCGGCGCGGCGTGAAGGTCGTCGAGAGCGGCGGGCAAAGGAAAAACGAAATCGGCGCGTGCCGCGGCATATTCGGCGTAGCCGCCATCCACGGTATAACCCGTAAAAGTAGGTGCGTCGCAGAGATTTTCAAGACTCCGCCGGCAGTACCGGCAACTGCCATCCACGCCCCCGACCCAAGAAACACCTACCCGCGTGCCGGCCGGCAGTTCCGCGGTAGCGCCATCGACGATCTCGCCCACGATCTGGTGCCCCGGAATCAGCGGAGAGCGGCGCGAGGGCAGTTCGCCCTCCACAATGTGGAGATCGGTCCGGCAGACGCCGCAGGCACGTACACGAAGCAGGACTTGCCCGCCGGCGGCTTGCGGGCGGCCCACATCGGCAATCTCCAATGGTTTCGATTTTGGGTTCGTTCCGACACCCGCCGGCGTTCGCAGGATGGCCGCCTTCATAATTCCTATGATGCCAGTTCAAGAAAGTGAAAATTGAATGCGGCGTGTTATCAGAGGGTTAGAAATCTCAACGGTGCGGCTCAGCGGGAGTGACGGCGTAGACTAGACATTCCATGGCCCCACCGCCCAGCGAACTTTTGAATCTTTCGTGGAACGAAGAGGATCTCGAGAGCTCACTCGCCACACTCCGCCGGTATGTCGAGAACGAGGCGCAAAGGCAGATCGAGTGGTATCGCTCCAAGCGCCAGCGAAAAGCGTCCGTCTCCACCGCTCTCCGCTTTTCCGCCATCCTGCTTTTCGTGCTCGGCGGCCTGGTGCCGGTCGTCAAGGCGACGCTGACGCCGGAGGCGGTTAGCCATTTGGGCTTCGATTTCGGACAGGTGGGCTACCTGCTGATCGCCATCGCTGCCGGGTGCGTCGCCATGGACCGTTTCTTCGGATACTCCACCGGCTGGATCCGCTACATGACGACCGGCCTTGCGCTCGAAAAATCGCTCGAGGAATTTCGCCTGGAATGGGCCCGCCACATGGCCAAACTCCGCGGCGAAGCTCCGCGCGAAGCGGAGCTCGATCAACTGATTCTCACGTGCGAGTCCTTCATCCTGGCGGTCCGCGCGCAGGTGGAACAGGAAACGCACGCCTGGGTGGCCGAGTTCGAGAGCAACCTGGCGCAACTCGAACGCGACCTGGCGGCACGCGCGGACGATCTCAAACGCCAGAAATCCGGCAGCTAGAATAAATCATGACCCGAGCCGAGATGTACCGCCGTCTGCGAGCCCACTCCGGCACGTGGGACATGATCGTGGCCGGCGGCGGCGCAACCGGCGTGGGAGTGGCCATCGACGCGGCGTCACGCGGCTACGACGTTCTTCTGCTCGAACAGCACGACTTCGGCAAGGGCACGTCGAGCCGCAGCACCAAGCTGGTGCACGGTGGCGTCCGCTATCTGGAACAAGGCAACGTCTCGCTGGTGATGGAAGCACTCAAAGAGCGCGGCCTGCTGGCGCGCAATGCCCCGCACCTGGTTCGCAATCTCGGGTTCGTGGTGCCGAATTACGATTGGTGGGAAGCGCCGTTCTACGGCATCGGGCTGAAGCTATACAACCTGCTCGCCGGCAAATACGGTTTCGGCGCCTCGCGCATTCTATCGCGCGAGGAAACGCTGGAACGGCTGCCGACGATCAAACCCGAAGGCCTCCGCGGCGGCGTCATCTATTTCGACGGCCAGTTCGACGATTCGCGCCTGCTCATCAACCTGGTGGCCACGGCTTTCGAGCAGGGGGCGACGCTGCTGAACTACGCTCCGGTCAGCGAACTCACCAGGGATTCCGAGGGCTTCGTGGACGGCGTTCGCTTCCACGATGCCGAAACCGGCGAAGAGTTGGAGGCGCGCGCGCGGGTGGTTATCAACGCCACTGGCCCGTTCGCCGACGCCCTGCGGCGTAAAGCCGACCCCACCGTGCAGCCGATGATCGCGCCGAGCCAGGGCATTCACCTCGTTTTCGACCGCTCTTTTCTAGCGGGCGACGACGCAATCATGGTGCCGCACACCAGTGACGGCCGGGTGATGTTCGCCATTCCGTGGCACGGCCACACCGTCGTCGGCACCACCGATACGCCCATCGCCGAAGCTTCACTCGAACCGGCGGCACTGGCGCAGGAAATCGAATTCATTCTGCAAACCTCGGCGTTGTACCTCGCCAAGACCCCGGCGCGCGACGATATCCGCAGCGTCTTCGCGGGAATCCGCCCGCTGGTGAAATCGGGCGAGGGGGGCAACACCGCCGCGCTTTCCCGCGATCACACCATCCGCATCGAGAACTCGGGATTGGTCACCGTCTGCGGCGGCAAGTGGACCACTTACCGCCACATGGCGGAGGACTGCGTCAACCAGGCGGCGACACTCGCCCGCCTGCCGGACCGCCCGTGCGTCACCGAGCACCTGAACATTCACGGCTTCCATTCGTCGTCGGAGAAATTCGGCCGGTTGTGGATGTATGGGTCGGACGCGCCGCTGGTAGAGCGGACGGCTGAGGAGGGCGAACCGCTCGACGCAGATCTGCCGTATACCGCCGCGGAGGTGCTGTGGGCGGTGCGCGAAGAGATGGCGAGGACGCTGGAAGACGTGCTGGCGCGGCGAACGCGGGCGCTGTTTCTCAATTCGCAAGCCGCCCTCCGCATGGCGCCCCGGGTCGTGCGCCTCATGGCCGAAGAATTGAAGCGGGACGCCCGGTGGGAGGCGGCGCAAGTAGAGAATTTCCGCGCGACCGCCCGCAATTATCTGCCGCTATGAAAACCGCGTGCGTTTCCACAACATTCGCCCGCACACGATCAAACAGGCAAAGGTGAGGAGCAGCAGCACCGTCATCCACCAGAGATTCACCGCGAGCGGCTGGTGTGTGGCGCCTGCCGCGAGCCATACGAACAGCGCCACGGCGGCGGCGGCGATGGCCACTTCCCACCATCGGCGGCCGGGCTTTTCACGGGCGAGCGGATCTTCACCCATCAGGCTCGAGGCGACGCGGGCGGAGTCCATGCCGTAGCGCGCACACTCGCGCTCCATGGCGGCCCTCCACGATGCCTGCTCGGATTCCGAGGCCTCGGCCATCGAGATCGCGCCCGCACCCAGAATCATCAGCAGCGACCCGGCTACCACCAGGACGTGCGCCGTCGTGCCCTGCCCGGCGAGTTCGCCAAAGACCAGCACGCCCCACGCAAGGCCCCAAAGCTGATTGGTGTTGGACAGTGGAATGCCTCGCGCGATACCCACGTACTTGGTGGCGTAGTTCTGAAACAGATCGCCCAGTACCCAGCAGAATCCACCCAGAAACAGCCAGAACAGCGCCGGCCGCGCCCGGCCCAGTTCGGCTATCACGGCCTGCGCGCCGCCACCGAACACCACCGCCAGCGCCCACACCGTCCCCAGTTCGCCGAAGGTAAACACCGTTACGAAGGAGAGCGGATTCATCCCGCTAATGTATGCCTTGCGGTAGGGGATGTACATGGTGCCCCAGAGCAATCCGGCGGTCAGTGCCGCGGCGATGCCGAGGGCCGCGCCGCCCGGCGCCGCGATGCTCTTCTGCGACGTGGCATAGGCCAGAAGGCATGCTCCGCCCACGATCGCCACTGCGCCGGCCAAAACCCGCGCCCATCCCGCGCCGCGCAATTCGTTGAACAGCAGCCAGCCCCAGAACAAACCGACGAGGCTGTTGATGTTCCACAGCGGGAACGCGACTGACAGTCCGACATTGCGGATGGCGAACACAGTCAGAGTGTTCGCGACCGCCCACAACATTCCGGCCAGGACGGCCCAGACGATGAGGTGCGGCTTCTCGCCGAGATCGGCGAAAACATACCCCGTACCTTTCAGCGCTACGGGGACGGTCCAGCGCGCGACGAACACCCCCGCCACCATCCCCAGAGAGATGACGAAGGGCGAGAAACCTGCCGTCACGAGTTTGGTGGGCGCTTCGGCGGCGGCGAGCCAAGACGCGGCAGCCAGCCCGCACACCACGCCGAGCGCGTGCAGCGAACCGCGCGTCATTTCACCAGCGCCAGCACGCCGATGCCGACCGCCAGCACCGCGATGGGCACCCACAATTGCAGGTCGGTGAGGATCGCCCGCGCCGATACTTTGGGATTTGGCATAGTAATCTGCCATTCTAAACCGGCGCCGGCCTGTTAAGCTGGATAGTCCCTGCGTGAGGGAATATGGCAGAGTTCATCGGCGCCATCGATCAAGGCACCACCAGCACTCGTTTTCTGGTGTTCGACCGCAGCGGCAGCATCGTCGCCAGCGCACAAAAAGAGCATGGGCAAATCTATCCGCAGCCGGGGTGGGTGGAGCACGACCCGGAAGAAATCTGGCTTCGCACCCGCCAGGTGATCGGAGAGGCAATGGCGCAGCGCGGGCTGAAGCCGTCCGATCTGGCCGCGCTCGGTATTACCAATCAACGCGAAACCACCGTTCTGTGGAATCGCCATACCGGCAAGCCCGTAGCCAACGCGCTCGTCTGGCAAGACATGCGGGTGGCCGACGCCGTCTCCGAATTCGCACGCGACGGCGGGCCCGACCGCTTCCGCACGAAGACCGGACTCCCTCTCGCCACTTACTTCAGCGGTCTCAAAATCCGCTGGCTGCTCGAATGCATTCCCGGCGCCCGCCGCCAAGCCGAAGCGGGCGACCTGCTTTTCGGCAACATCGACACCTTCCTCGCCTGGCATCTTACCGGCCTGCATATTACCGACTGCACCAACGCCAGCCGCACGCAGTTGATGAATCTTCAAACGCTCGATTGGGACGCGGACCTGCTGGCTGCGTTCGGCATTCCGCGGCAGATTCTGCCGCAAATCCGCTCGAGCAGCGAGATCTACGGACCGGCCAGGCTCGATGAAATTGCCGGCGTTCCGCTGGCGGGGATTCTCGGCGATCAGCAGGCGGCGCTCTTCGGGCAGACTTGTTTTCAGCCGGGCGAGGCCAAAAACACATACGGCACGGGATGTTTCCTGCTGATGAACACAGGGCGCGAGATCGTGCAATCGAAATATGGCCTGCTCACCACTGTGGCGTTCCGCCTTGGCGGCCAACCGGCGCAGTATGCCCTCGAAGGCAGCGTGGCCATCACCGGCGCGCTGGTGCAATGGATCCGCGACAACTTCGGGCTCATCACGTCGAGCCCGGAAATCGAATCGCTGGCGCGCCTGGCGGAAGACAACGGCGGCGTCTACTTTGTGCCGGCCTTTTCGGGATTGTACGCGCCGTACTGGAAGCACAATGCGCGCGGAGTGATCGCCGGGCTGACGCGGTATTCCAACAAGAGCCACCTGGCACGTGCGGTTCTGGAAGCGACCGCGTTTCAGACGCGCGAAGTGGTGGAGGCGATGGAGAAGGATTCCGGCGTGCCGCTGACGATTCTGCGCACCGATGGCGGAATGGTGGGCAACGAGTTGCTGATGCAATTCCAGGCCGATATCCTGGATCGCGAAGTAGTGCGCCCTGCGGTCCGCGAGACCACCGCGCTCGGCGCCGCGTATGCCGCTGGTCTGGCTACCGGCTTCTACGCCAACATCGACGATCTGCGCGCGCAATGGTCGGTAGACCACACCTGGATACCCGGCATGGACGCCGCGCGGCGCGAGAAAATGTACCGCTTCTGGAAGAAAGCCGTTACCCGGTCGTTCGACTGGTTGGAGGAATAGATGCCACACGGAGTCTTGGGAGAATTTCTGGGGACGGCGATCCTCATCGTGTTCGGCAATGGCGTGGTGGCGAACGTTCTGTTGCGCCGGTCGAAAGCCGAGAATGCGGGCTGGATGGTGATCACCACCGGATGGGCGTTCGCCGTGATGGCAGGCGTATTTACCGCCATCGCATGCGGCAGCGAGGGACATCTCAATCCCGCGGTGACCCTCGGGGCGGCGGTGGTCTCGGGCGATTACAGCCACGTCGCCTGGTATACCGCGGCGCAGATTGCGGGCGCGTTCCTGGGGGCGTGCATAGTCTGGCTGCACTTTCTGCCGCACTGGTGGGAAACGCCCGAACCCGATTTGAAGCGCGCCTGTTTTTGCACCGCCCCGGCGATCCGCGGTCCATTGTCCAATCTGATCAGCGAGATCATCGGCACATTCGTGCTGGTCTTCGTGGCCGATGCGATCTTATCGAAAGCTGTTGCCAAGAACGGCCCCGCCGACGGGCTCGGACCGTACCTGATTGGCTGCGTCGTGTGGGGCATCGGCTTGAGCCTCGGCGGGACCACCGGCTATGCCATCAATCCCGCACGCGATTTCGGTCCTCGCGTCGCCCACGCGCTGTTACCGATCGCCAAGAAGGAGGGGTCGGACTGGAGCTACGCGCCGATTCCAATCATAGGGCCGATGATCGGCGGGGCGTTGGCGGGATTGCTGGCGAAGACACTGGGATTCTGAAGCCACCTACTTCTTAACGCGTGTCGGACCCAAATCGATGATGGTGTAGTCGGCTGGAATCTGGAAGAGAGACGGATCGGGCTCGTCGCGCGAAATGTTCGTGAACTCGTAAGTATTTTCCCCGAAGCGGGGATCGGAATTTGCCGTCTTCACGAGCATCTGAAGATCATCGGAATACCACTGCTCGTTTACTATGTGGATATCGCGATCATTGCCGATTTGCCCTTGCGGTATGGTCAGCGTGCTGCGGGTGTGCGTCGCCAAAGTGCCATTCAACGACTCCACGCCAAGGTCTTCCTTCTTTACGTTTTCCGAATCTTCGATGCGGATGCCGCGCTCGGCTCCGGCCGCAACGGTAGCGGTAGCCGTAGTTGTGCCGACGGTGGTGGTGTAGGTGAAATCTCTCGTGATCACCGGCCCTTCGGACTTGTATGCCTGCCCCATCTTTCGCACGATCTCCGGCATCGGCATGACCCGCGCTTTTTTTGCCTCAGTCATCAGAACTATGGTCTGGTGGGCAATGGGATCGAAGATGGTCACCTCGCCACCGCTGTCGACCCGCGTGCGCCCCGCGCTGTCGCGATAGAAGCCGTCGCTAGTCGAATTGGAGATCACCGTGCCATCGCTCAAAGTCTGCGTGGATTTGTGTTCTTCAGTGCCCGAGACCGGGCGCCCGGTCACGGTCTGCCGGGACACGCCGTCGCGGCGAACCGGGCCCAAGTTGAATCGCTGGGCACCCTCCGGACCAGGCGCCGGCAGGGTGACGACATCCTGGAAGTCTAGACGGATTTCCTGCCCCCACAACCCGGCGGCCGAGATGAGGCTCGCCGCGAGAACCAATGCCTTCTTCATCGTTCTTCCTCCTGGCTTGAACTCAATCGAATTGCCCGCGCCCGGCCGTCCTGGCTCACCAGCACGTCGGCGCTTACGGAGCCACCCGCATCGGGCGTGGACACGTTAAACCCCACAGCGATCAGGGCCGCCACCGGGACGTTCATCCGGACGACGGTGGCCCGCTCTTCCGGCGAGAGCGGCACGGTATACGGAATCTGCACGAACGGCTCGCTTTCCGCGACGGCCTGCCGCACCTGAGCAACCACGTGCGGGAACTTGCCTACTATGTGGCGCGCGCGCGCTGTCGCCGCCGGACGTGCTACTACCGAGGCCGGTGATGCTGCGGGCTTCTCGATCGCCTTTACAGCCACGCGCGCGATTTGCCGCGCTCCCGTGGAGCGCCTCTCGACGGTCGCCAATCGGACGAGCGCCACCGCCGCCAGGGCGGCCGCCAACAGCGCGAACTTCGGCAGGCGGCCGATCCGCTTTCGCGGGACCGACCGCGAGCGGTCGAATTCCGCCAGCACACGCGCCTCGATCCGCGGCATTTCCGGCAACGGTTCGCCGGCCAAGCTATCGAGAGCGGCGCTCAGCGTCAATTGTTCGTCGAGCACGCGGGCGCAATCGGCGCACTCCGCCACGTGCGCCAGCAGCGCGGCGCGCTCGCCCGCGGGCGCCCCGCCGCGCGCCATCTCGATCAGGCGCGGCCGATACTCGCGGCAGCCCGTCAGCATTTCTGGCCTTCCTTCTTCCCTTGCAGCTTGCGCACCAGGAGTTCCCGTGCGCGATGCAGGCGCGAGCGCACCGTGCCCAGCGCGCAGCCCAATTCCCCGGCTGCCTGCTGGTAACTTTTTTCTTCGAGATCGCAGAGCACCAGGGCTTCGCGATATCGCTCCGGGAGGGTCGCGATCGCGCGGCGCAAATCCTCCAGGTCCTGCCGCTTCCCGATGCCGTCCACCAGGTCGGGCGCGGCATCGGCAGCCGGGCCGAGCGCCGTCTCTTCGAGCGGAAGCCAACGGCGGCCGAGTTGCTGCCGGCGGTGGAGCATTTTGCGCGCCACCCCTCCCAGAAACGCCGGCAACGGGCCGCGGCCCGGGTCGAAATCCTCCCCATGATGGATCAGCCAGACGAACACATCCTGCGTGATTTCGCCGGCCTCGATGCGATCTCCGGTCATATACAACACAAATCGGAACACGGCGGGAAAATGCTCCCGATAAAGCGCCGCAAACGCCTCGCGATCGCCCTCCGAGAATCGCTGCAACAGCTCGCGATCGGGCATCGGTTCGTGATCCACCATGTGCCGTTCGCAGCTATTGCGCTCACGGCCGGTCAAAGTTCCCGAGATTTTCGCCTCCTTCGCGGCCATTCCAGCCCGAGCGCATAGAATACCTGCACCGCCATGATGAATCCGATACTCCAGTGAGTATCGATGAGGCAAAGCGCCGCTCCGAAGGCGTAGAGGCTTTGTCCGATCACAATGCGGCGGCGGATGGCCCGTATATGGCCTGGAGGTAAATCGGGATTCACCAGGCCGCCGCGCGTGGCGCAGGTCCAACTGAAGAACAGCGTCCCGCCCAACAGCACGATGTTCAGCCAGTACGCCACGAGAGCCACCCGATACTGGACGAATTCCGCCAGCAGCGACGTGGAAAAAGGCAGGAGCGACACCGCAAAGAGGAACACCAGGTGAATCCAGGTGAGGCTGCGCTCGGAGCGCTCCACGTGATTCAGTTGGGTTTGCTGGCCCACCCAGAAGATTCCCAGCGTCAGGAAGCTCATGGCAAACATCAGCAGGCGGGGAGCGAGGTGCTGGAGGGCGAGCCATAAGGCCTGCTCGCTGTGGATAGCCTCCCCGGCGGGACCGTGAAGATCGAGCACCAGCAGGGTCATGGCCACGGCGAAGACGCCGTCGCTCAGCGCCGCCAGCCGCTCCGCGTTCTGTCCGGCCAGCTGATTGTAGGTGGGACCCATCACAGGCCATTATCTGCTACAACGGCTACATGCGCGTTCTCTTCATTGGAGGCACCGGAATCATCAGCACCGCATGCACGCGATTAGCAGCCGATCGCGGCATCGAACTCACACTCCTGACGCGCGGGAACCGGCTTTCCGGCGTACCCGTAGGAGTCAGCACTCTCAAAGCCGACATCGACGATCCGAAAGCCGCGGCGGAAGCGCTGGAAAACGCCAATTTCGATGCCGTGGTGGACTGGATCGCCTTCACGCCGGCGCAGGTGGAGCGCGATCTGAAGCTCTTTCGCGGGCGCACGCGGCAATACATCTTCATCAGTTCCGCGAGCGCCTACCAGAAACCGCCGAGCCATTACCTGATCACCGAATCGACTCCGCTGGCCAACCCATACTGGCAGTATTCCCGCGACAAGATCGCTTGCGAGGAGTTCCTCACGAAGGCATACCGCGAGGAAGGATTCCCGATTACCATCGTCCGGCCTTCACTGACATACGGCGATACGCAGATTCCGCTGGCCGTAAATAGCTGGCTGAAATCCTATACCATTGTGGACCGCATGCGTCGCGGGAAGAAGGTGGTGGTGCCGGGCGATGGCACTTCGCTTTGGGTGATCACCCACAACAGCGATTTCGCCAAAGGACTGGTGGGATTATTGGGCCACGAACAGGCGCTTGGACACGCTTTTCACATCACCAGCGACGAGGCCATGTGCTGGGACCAGTTCTACCGGCTGACGGCGGAAGCCGCCGGCACAAAAGCGCAGTTGGTACACATTCCGTCCGATTTCCTGGCCGCCTGCTGGGAGGAGAAACTGGGAAGCCTGGTGGGCGATAAGTCGGTGAGTGTGGTGTTCGATAACTCCAAAATCAAGCGCTTCGTGCCGGGGTACTGTGCCACCACGCCGTTCGCCGAAGGCATCCGGCGCACCATCGCGTGGTTCGACGCCGACGCTTCGCGGCAGGGAATCGACCAGGAGGCGAACGCTCAGTGGGACCGATTGATAGCGGCGTGGGAACGCGCGACCGCGGAGATGGTGCGAGAAGTGAAGGCGGGATAGCGGGCCGCTAAACCACGCCGGAATGGCGCTTGAAGATCTGCGTCAGGTTTTGCGAAAAAGCCGAGCGCGCCAGCACCATATCGCAACCGGCTTCCTGCGCCAATTGCTTCAGCTCTCCCTGAACGTGCGAAAGATACCCCAGAAGACTGATCCCTTTGGTGGTGGAGTGGCCCTTGAGCTTGGTAATGAGGCCCAGCGGATCGGCGGCGTCGAAATTCAGGTCGAAGACAATCAGCGTGGGCTTCTCTTTGGCCTTTTCCAGGACCTCCTCAGGGTCCTTGACGAACTCCAGGGCAAGGCCGCAGCGCTTGGCCGCCTCGGAGAGTTTCACCGAGAAGAAGAGATCGGATACCACTGCCAGAACTCTCTTAGAAGCGTGAGTCTGCATAGAGATGTTTTTTCGTTTGCACCGTGTCTTAGAGATAAGAAGGATGGGAAAATCGATTTTACCATGGAAAAGATGGATATCCACTCGTGGTCGCGTCCCGGCTTGATTCGCGTCCGCCATCTGGAGCTCGACTTAGATGTAGACTTCGGCCGGCGCGTGCTGGACGGCTCCGTCACCTTGCTCCTGGAGCGCATTTCCGGCAGCGAATTAGTGCTCGACACGCGCGCCCTCGCGATTCACGCGGTTGAGAATGCCGCTGGCTATGAATTAGGCGAGCCCGATCCCATATTGGGCGCGCCCCTCCGCATCCAACTCCTTCCCGATCAAACCTGGGTGCGGGTACACTACAGTACTTCACCGCAGGCTTCGGGCCTGCAGTGGCTCTCGCCGCCGCAAACCGCCGGCAAGATCCATCCCTTTCTCTACACGCAATCGCAGGCCATCCACGCGCGCAGTTGGATTCCGCTGCAAGACACGCCGTCGGTCCGCGTCACCTACGATGCGAAGATTCGCGTGCCGGCTGGATTGCAAGCCGTGATGGGCGCGGAGATGCCGGGCGGCCGGTTCCGCATGCCGCAGCCCATTCCTTCCTACCTGATCGCGCTGGCCGCGGGCGACCTGGAATTCCGCCCGTTGAGCGCCCGCTCCGGCGTCTATGCCGAGCCCTGCGTCATTGAGGCCGCCGCTTACGAATTCGCCGATACCGAAACCATGATCGCGGCCGTGGAAATGATGTACGGTCCGTACCGATGGGGCCGCTACGACCTGCTGGTGCTGCCGCCGAGTTTTCCTTTTGGAGGGATGGAAAATCCGCGGCTCACTTTCGCTACGCCGACGGTGATCACAGGCGACCGCAGCCTGGTCTCGCTGGTAGCGCATGAATTGGCGCACTCCTGGTCGGGCAACCTGGTGACGAACGCCACGTGGAGCGATTTCTGGCTGAACGAGGGATTCACTGTCTACGTGGAGCGCCGCGTGATCGAGCGCATCTATGGACCGTCGCGCGCGGCTATGGAAGCCGTGCTCGGCCGGCGGCAGCTGGATGACGAAATGGCCGGCCTGCGCGAGCCGGACGGCGTTCTGCATGTCGATCTCACCGGCCGCGACCCCGATGACGGCTGCACGCTTGTGCCATATGAAAAAGGCGCGCTGCTTCTGCGCACCATCGAACAATCCGTGGGCCGCGAACGTTTCGATGGCTTCCTGCGCGGCTATTTCGACCACTTCGCCTTCCGCAGCATTACCACCGCCGAATTCCTCGATTACATTGGCCGCGAGCTGCCTAATTCCGTGCCGCTCGAGGAATGGATTTTCCGCCCCGGAATCCCCGCCGGCGCCGCCGAACCGCATTCGGACACCTTCGAGCGGGTGGAGTCCGGCTGGCCCGCCGACACGGCAGCCTGGTCCACGCACGAGTGGCTGCATTTTCTGCGCTCACAGAATCCGCCCGACATGCCGCGTCTCGATAGCGAGTTTCACTTCACCGACTCGCGCAACTCCGAGATCTTATTCCAGTGGCTGTTGATGGCGGTGAAGACGGGTTACAGCCCGGCGCTCCCTAAAGTAGCTGAGTTTCTGAAATCCGTGGGGCGCAGGAAATTCGTCAAACCGCTTTACACCGAGCTGATGAAGACGCCGCAGGGGCAAGCGCTGGCACGCGAGACTTATGCGCACGCGCGAGCCGGGTATCATCCCATCGCACAGAGCACGATCGATGGCATAGTGAAGTAGCGGGGATGCCGGACCCTGCCTCCCGGGCATGGCGGCCGCAGCGCGAGGTTCGAGTATATACAACTCTTTACCTAACTTTTCGTCTCGCGAAGCGTCCATGACATACTGACATCAGAATGGCGAAAGTCCTCATTGCTGGAGGCGGTCTCGCCGGCCTGGCCGCGGCGGCCGCGCTAGGCGGCGCGGGTTTCGACGTAGACCTTTTCGAATCGCGGCCTTTTCTCGGCGGGCGCGCCACCTCATACACCATTCCCGCCGCCAGCGGCGATACCGAAGGCGAGACGGTGGACAATTGCCAGCACATACTCCTGCGCTGCTGCACCAACCTGCTGGATTTCTACACTCGCTTGAGCGTCCGTGACCGGATCAAATTCCATCGCGAATTCTATTTTCTCGAGCCGGGAGGGCGCCTTTCGGTACTCCGCAGAGGCCGCTTCCCGGCACCGTTTCATTTCGCCGGGTCGTTCCTGCGTCTCCATTGCCTGAGCCGCCAGGATAAGCTCGGCATCGCAAAAGCCCTGCTGGCCATCCGCCGCGAGCGTACCCGCCGCAAAGATCTCGACCGCATCAGCATGCTCGACTGGCTGCTGCAGAAACGGCAGACGCCGCACGCCATCGATCGTTTCTGGCGCCAGATTCTGGTGAGCGCGGTAAATGAAGACCTGGAGCGCATGGCCGCGATTCATGGCTTCCAGGTTTTCTGGCTGGGATTTCTGGCGCGGTCCAATTCCTACGAGATGGGTATCCCCGCGATTCCCCTAGGCCAGCTTTACTCCACCGATGCATGGCGCCGCCTCGGCAACGTCCATATGCACTTTCGCGCGCCGGTGGAGCATATCGATTCCGCCGGATTCACGGTGGGGGGCGAACGGCGCACAGCCGACTTTTACATCTGCGCGCTGCCGTTCGAGAAGCTTGCGGGAGTCGGACTGCCCGCGCCAAAGCTGGAGCATTCCCCCATTACCGGCATTCACCTGTGGTTCGATCGCGAAGTAACCACGCTGCCGCACGCCTCGCTTCTCGACCGCACCATGCAGTGGATGTTCAACAAAGATAGCGGGCGCTATCTGCAACTGGTGGTGAGCGCCTCGCGCGACCTGACACCGCTTTCGCGCTCCGAGATCATCGATATCGCCATCGGCGATCTGCGCCTGTATTTCCCGCGCGTGCGCGACGCGAAGCTGGTGAAAGCGCACGTGATCAAGGAGCAGCGCGCCACGTTTTCCGCGGCGCCGGAGACGGAGCAGTTGCGGCCCACGCCGGATTGCGGCATCGCCAACGTGTTCCTCGCCGGAGACTGGACGCGCACCGGCTGGCCCGCGACCATGGAGGGCGCGGTGCGCAGTGGATATATCGCCGCCGAATGGGTCGCGCAGTCGGCAGGAAAAGCAACGAAGTTCATCGTGCCGGATGTGGGGTAGGACCGCTCCAGGGCACCGGGAAAGGCGTCCAAAAGCAGCCGGCTAGCGTGTCCCCTTTTTCACGAGCTTGATTTCAAAAAGTTTTGGCCAAAGCTTGCCGGTCACGAACAAGCGGTCGTGTTCGGCATCGTAGGCGATGCCGTTCAGGACATCCGCCTTTTCTTTTTCGGCAGGTGTCAGCAGGCCCGTGCAATCGATCCAACCCACCACGTGCCCGGTCTTGGGGTCGATGCGCGCGATTCGGTCGGTCTGCCAGATGTTGGCGTAGATTTCGCCCCTCACCCATTCGAGTTCGTTCAGATTGATCACGGGCTCACCCTGGTCAGTCACCTGAATGACGCCCGTCTGCTTGAGGGTGTCGGGGTCCCAGATCTGGATTTCAGGGTCGCTGGCTTCGGCATGCACATCGTGCGAGCCGTCCATGTAAATCTGTTTTCCATCGGTGGTGAAGGCCCAGCCCTGGCCGGTGTAGTGGAATTCGCCCGTCTTGTGCAACGTGAGGAAGTCGTAAATAAAGCCGACTTCGGTAGTGTAGGTCATCTGGTACAGTTTGTCCTTCCACTTGACGATTCCCTCGCCGAAGTAGGCTTCGGGCAATTCGGTCATCTGGAGCACTTCGCCGGTTTCCAGTTTCACTTTGCGCACCGACGAGCTGCCCTTCTCCCCGGTGGCTTCGTAGAGGAAGCCATTCAGATAAAAGAGGCCCTCGGTAAAGGCATTGCGGTCGTGGGGGTAGACGTGGACGATGTCATAACCATACTCCGGAACGCCGGCTTGCGACGCCGGCCCACAGGCACACAGCAACAGCGCCGCGACTACGATCAGATTGCGCATACTTTGCCTAGAGTACCGCGAAAAAGAGGGAGTTTTGGCCGGGACCGGTTTCAGAATGAGAATTCGTTTTTCGCTACCGGGTGGAAGATGCCGGCGTTTGCCAGGTATTGGTACGGATTGACCGGGCGCCCGTTTACGTGCACTTCATAGTGCAGGTGCGGGGCGGTGGTTCGGCCAGACATGCCCACCTCGCCGATCGGCTCGGCGCGCCGCACTTCCTGGCCGGTGTGGACGTATAGCTTCGACATATGGCCGTACCAGGTTTCCACCCCGCCGCCATGATCGACCACGACCAACCGGCCGAAGCCGCTCATCGTGTCGGCGAAGCGCACGATGCCATCGGCCGTCACGTGCACGGGGGTGCCGATCGCGCCGCTGATATCCACACCCTTGTGAATTTCCTCGCCTTCACCCGAGAAGGGATCCTGGCGCGGGCCGAAGCTGCCGATCAGCCGGCCGGCAACCGGCCACAGGTTGGGAGTGGAAGGCTGCCGCTGCATGTGGCGCGACGGAGTGCTGAGGAGCAACATGACATCCGAACTGCGCAGGAAGTCGTAATCCTGGACGCTTTCCGCGAAACTGGGAACCAATTTACCCTGCGCAGTGATGTCGGACGGGCCTTCGAGTTTTTGCTTGATGCCGTAGGCCATGGAGACTTCGTTAGCGTACAATTCCAGGCTGGCCAGTTGCTTATCGGTCTGGCTGACGACTTTTTGGAGGTTCTGGTAACGCACCCGAAGGGCGTCGGCTTCGCGCCGCAGCGCGTTGTAATTCGCGACTTTCCATGCCATGCGGGCGTAGCTGGCTACGAACCCGAACACGGATACGCTACCCAGCAGAGCGAGCGCCAGGATAATGTATACCGCCTGGTGCGGAATGTGAATTCGTCTCAAACGGCCGCGCAGTGAATGAGCCAGCACGACCACGAAATACTCTTGCTTCATCTCATCTCCAGCCAAGCCCTTGAAATTCGAGACGAACCGTCTCGGGGCTCGGGGGACAGCTGCAGATTATTCGGTTTGAACGAAACACAAACTGTAACAGCATCAACGCATCTCTGTCAACCGAAATATTGGCTTGCAAGTCATTGATAAAATTGATATTGTTCAATTTAGTTCGAAAAATGCGCGTCCCTGGAGTGTTATTTCTCCGTAATTTGGTAGAACGCCGCAGCCTCCTCTTCCAATTGGTGCGACGCGATTTCGAACAGCGTTTTATTGGCTCGGCCGTGGGGTGGATTTGGGGAATTATTCACCCGCTGGTGCTGCTGGTGAGCTGGTGGTTCGTGTTCGGGCACCTGATGAAATTCCGGCTGGGTCCCAATCCATTCACCAGCAATTATCCGCTTTATCTTTTCGCCGGCATGCTGCCGTGGCTGCTTTTCAGCGATACCGTGCAGCGTTCCGCCACCAGCCTGCTCGATCAGGCCAATCTGATCACCAAGACCGTGTTTCCATCGGAAATCGTGCCGGTTTCGGTATTTCTTTCGTCGCTGGTTAGCCATGGGCTGGCGCTGGCTCTGCTGATCGCCGCTACCGGCGTCATGTTGAACCAGATCAGCATTTTCCTGATTTTGCTGCCGATTTACATGTTCACGGTGGGGTTGTTGGCCGTGGGCGTCGGATGGGTGGTGGCCAGCCTGCATGTTTTCCAGCGCGACACGGCGCAAGTGCTCAGCGTGATCCTGCAATTCTGGTTCTGGCTGACGCCGATTTTCGTCACGGAGAATTACTATACGGGCAAAGCGCACTGGCTGCTGGTAGCGAATCCGCTGTCTCATGTCGTACGGTCGTACCGGTTTCTATTGCTGACGCACAGCTTGCCGGATCTCGGGGATTTGGGGGTTGCCGCAGCTTTTGGAGCCGCGATATTCCTGCTGGGAGGCCTGTTTTTCCGCTACATGAAGCGCGGATTTGCCGACGTTCTATAGAGCGCGTTTAGCTGCCGCCGGAAACGGAATTGGCCTGAGCCAGTTGGTTATTCGTCCCCGCCCATATGCCATTTACAGCGGGACGTCCAGCGCCCAGAACAGCCGCGCAGGCGATAGCAATAAAGGTGATAAGGAGAGAATATTCGATCAGGTCCTGTCCTTGCTCTTCCTGCCAAAAATTGAGTAGATACGCTGCCATTGGCTGCCTCCACAGCTATTACACCCGATGCAGCGACTTACCGCAAGAAAAAAACTAGGTATTTTGGTACTGAATAGCTAACTGTGGAGGAGGGTCCGTTAACTATGTATAGCATTTACTACCGATCTTAGCTCATTTTCTTAACTATTGACAGTATTGACTGATAACTTTGGTTAATAACCATCACACAGATCGTCTGGTACTGATTACTTCCACCAACCAGGACCTTACAATGGCGGAGCCGCGACCGGCAAATACCGGGCTCTGGACGCGGAACTGGGGCCCGGTTGCTTTTCGGCGGCTGCCTTCGCATAATCGGAAGCTATGCGCTACCCGAACCGCCGAGCGTTTCTGCAAAGCAGTGCTGCCGCCGCGACCCTGGCATGGACCCGGCGCGGGCAGGCGTTCGATCAACCCGATCTCAAGCCCCTGGAAGCCGAGATCGCCAGGCGCCACGACGAATCCGTCCAGCGCCTTCAGGACTGGATCCGGCAGCCTGCCATCGCCGCCGAAAATCGCGGCATGGATGCGGGCGCCGAGCTGATGATGCGCATGCTGCGGGATGCCGGCTTCGACAGCGCGGCTAAAGTCCCGACCGCCGGCCATCCCGGCGTTTTCGCCACCCTCGATTCCGGCGCCGCGAAGACGGTCGGGATCTATTTCATGTACGACGTGAAGCAAGCCGATCCCTCGGAATGGACGTCGCCGCCGTTCGATGCGCGAATCGTGGACAAGCCCGGCTTCGGCAAAGTGCTGGTCGGCCGAGGCGCGGTGAATCAGCGGGGACCGGAAGCCATGTGGCTGGCGGCGCTGCACGCCTTCCGCGGTGCGGGCCGCAAACTGCCGGTGAATCTGGTATTCGTGGCGGAGGGCGAAGAAGAGATCGGCTCGCCGCATTTTCCGCAAATCGTCCACCGGCCCGACATCCTGGCTGCGTTTCGCAGGTGCGCCGGAGTCTACATGCCCATGCCGATGCAGACGCCGGATGGCAATGTGACCATTAACCTGGGCGCCAAGGGCGTAGTGGAATTGGAGCTGGTATCGAGCGGCGAGCGGTGGCATCGCGGACCGAAGCAGGACCTGCATTCCTCCAACGAGGCGCGCGTCGACAGCCCGGCATGGCACCTGGTGCAAGCGCTCGCCACGCTGGTCGGGCCGGATGGACACACTCCGGCGATCGACGGCTTTACCGACAAGGTTCGCCCGCTGAACGCGGAAGAAAAAGCGCTGATCCGCGAGGCATCCATGCGGCAAAGTGAAGATCTCGCCAAGAAACAGATGGGAGTGGAACACTGGGTGCACGACGTGGACTGGCTGGAGTCGCTGGAACTGCTGGCGGGGCGCCCCACCGTAAATATTGAAGGGCTGGTAGCGGGGTACACCGGACCGGGCGGCAAGACCATCCTGCCACACCGCGCGGTAGCGAAACTGGATTTGCGCCTGGTGCCGAACATGACCGCGAAAGAGACACTGGCGGCCTTGCGGGCGCATCTCGACAAGCGAGGTTTCCGCGATATCGAAGTCAACATGACCGGCGGCTACGATCCCACCACCACCCCACGCAATTCCGCGCTCATCCAGGCGCAGGCGGCGGTGTATAAGCGCAACGGAATCGATCCGGTCTTCTGGCCGCGTCTAGCCGGATCCTGGCCCGGCTATGTGTTTACCGGCGATCCGTTGAATTTGCCGGCCGGTCACTTCGGCCTCGGACACGGCAACGGCGCGCACGCGCCCGACGAATATATCGTGATCGAATCGTCCAATCCGAAAGTGCGCGGGTTCGACGGCGGCGTGCTGTCGCAGGTGGAATACCTGTACCAGTTAGCAGGTTGAGGGTCCGCTTCAGGGAGCGGAATCGCCGCGCAACCCAATCCGAGTAATGCGCCGATGGGCTACTTCCACGTCAGCTGGCGTTATCGCCACGGCTTACCATCAACCCTGCCACCCCCCATTGGTTGACCATCCAACAGGCCCTCCTGAAAGCAATGCTGGCACCAGAAGATGAAAATTTTTTGGGACGGTACGAACCAGCGGCTCTGATTTCGGCCGGACGGTATAGAATGACCAAAAGGCCTCGGAGGGAAATGGCATTTTCACGTTCAGCCGACGTGACAGGTTTGCTGCTCGCATGGAGCAATGGCGACGAGCGCGCCTTACACAGGCTGATCCCGGTTATTTACGAGGACCTCCGACAGGTCGCCCATAGTTACATGAGCCGGGAGCGGTCGGAACATACCCTCCAGACAACCGCCCTGGTGCACGAAGCTTATAATCGCCTGGTCGAGAATCCTCGAGTTCGTTGGCAAGATCGCGCGCATTTTCTCGCCGTTTGCGCCCGGCTCATGCGCCGTGTCCTGGTGGATTATGCCCGTTCGCGGGCCTGCCGAAAACGGGGCGGCGGCATGACGCCTGTCTCTATCGACGGCCTGAATATTCCCTGCGAGCGGACGCGGGATCTGGTGGCGATTGACGACGCGCTGACCGCCCTCGCCGAACTCGATCGCCGCAAGAGCCAGGTAGTAGAGTTACGGTTCTTCGGCGGGCTCACCGTGGAGGAGACCGCGGAATTCCTCAAGGTTTCTCCGGATACGGTCATGCGCGACTGGAAGACCGCGAGGGCTTGGATGCGCCGTCATCTTTCCATGGCCCCGCGAGAACACGCCGCTGCCGGCGGAGAGACACATGGCGCCTGAGCGCTGGACGCAAATCGAGCGCATCTTCCAGCAGGCGCTCCAAGAGGATTCGCGCCGCCGCCCGGACTTCGTCCGCGAAGCCTGCGGCGGCGACAACGGGATTCTCCGCGAAGTAGAGGAAATGCTGGCATGTCACGATTCCGACGATAGCTTTCTCGAACGCCCGGCGCTGGAGATCGCGATCGCCCGGAATGGCATGGACAACGACACGCTTCGCCGACAGTTCGAATCCGCGCTCGCGGGGCCGGGCTCTCTCAAATCCTGCGTGCGGGAGTTCCGGCTCGCGCCCGGTGTCCAACTCGGCCCTTACCTGATCGAAGCTCCCGTGAGCGCCGGCGGCATGGGAGAAATCTACCGGGCGAGCGATACCCGCCTCGGAAGAAAAGTCGCGCTCAAAATATTGGCCAGCCGACTCATGGGCGATGCCGGAATGCGCGGCCGGTTCGAAGCCGAAGCGCGGGCAATTTCCCGGCTCAACCATCCCCATATCTGTACGCTCTACGATATCGGCCGCGAGCAGGACATCGATTACCTGGTCATGGAGTACCTGGAAGGCGAGACGCTTGCGCGCCGGCTCGAACAGGGCCCTTTGCCATATCCCGAGACAATCTCCATCGCCAGCCAGATCTGTGAGGCCCTGGCGTATTCGCATGCCCATGATGTCATCCACCGCGATCTCAAGCCCGGCAACATCATTCTCACGGCGCTTGGCGCCAAGCTGGTCGATTTCGGCCTGGCGCGCTGGGAGCAGGAAGCCAGAATTCTCGGCGCCGTCAATCTGGGAACCAGCGATTCGTCCTTGACGGTCACCGGACTGATCCTCGGCACGCCGCAATACATGGCGCCCGAGCAGATCGAGAGGCAGCCGGTGGACGCCCGCACCGACATCTTTGCCTTGGGATCGGTCATCTTTGAAATGGCGTCCGGCCGGAAGGCGTTTACAGGCGCCCGTCCATCCGATGTCATGCATGCGATCAGTTCGAGCGATGCGCCCGCACTGGATGCGCTGCCCGAACTCAGCAGCCTGGTCCAGCGCTGCCTTCGACGCCGGCCCGATGACCGCTGGCAATCGGCCGGGGAATTATCCAGCGCGCTAAGAAAATTGCAGGATCCGGCGCGCCAGCAAGTCTGGTGGCGAAGCGCGATTCTGATGCCCGCCGTGCTGGCGCTGGCCGCACTGGGCACGGGTGACCGCTCCACACGCGGGGCGCAGATAGTGGTGAGGCACGATACCACGCTGAATACGATCAGCGCTTTTCCGGGCAAAGACGACCAGCTATCCGGACCGAATTGTATCATTCGCGGTCCGAACGGTGTCCTGTATGGCACTACCTGGCAATTCGGGGGCCCGACATGGTCTGGTAGTGTTTTTGAGTTGGACCCCCCGGCACGGGAAAACGCGCCATGGCGCCGGTCGATTCTGTATGCGTTTTCGGGAGGCCGCGATGGAGCAAATCCGGTGGCGCTGCTCCCCGGCAAGAACGGCAGGCTCTACGGAATTACGTCGTGGGGAGGCAATGGGGGCAACGGCACGGTGTTCGAACTAACCCCGCCGCGAAGCCCGGGCCAACCGTGGACACAAAGTGTGATCCACCACTTCACACGTGTAAATGGCGATGGATGCTATCCCACCGGCGCGCTTGCCCTGGGACCCAACGGTGAAATCTATGGCACCACGCAGAACGGCGGAACGCCTGGCCAGGGGCGCGGAATCGCATACCGGCTCTCACCCCCGGGGAACCACGAAACCGAGTGGACGATGCGCGTTCTGCACATCTTCACCAACGGCGATGACGGGACGAATCCCGAGGGTGGCCTTGTCCGCGGACGAGATGGTAATCTCTACGGACTCACCGGCTGGGGCGCCGGACTGCCGCTGGTGGTCTTCCAGTTGGTGCCGGGCTCCGATCCCGCGGCCGACTGGAACGAGGTCGTGCTCCACCGGCTGGTTTATGAGGAGGGACACGGCCGCAATGGAAACCCGTTGACTTTCGGACCTGATGGCCTTCTCTACGGCTCCACCCTGGGAACCCGCGGCAGCGTCTTCGTATTGTCGCCGCCAACCGCCGGCAGACAAGTATGGGTTGAATCTCTCCTGCATAGCTTCATCGGCGCTTTCGGCGAAGGCATCGGCGTGGTCGGCAGCATTACGGTCGGACCAAACAGCTACCTGTACGGCACAACCGGCGGAAGCGGCACAATTTTCCAGCTCGCTCCGCCGCCGGCGCGGCAGGGCGCATGGATCGAGACGATTTTACACAGTTTCAAGAAATCGCAAGAACCCTACGCTCCTGGCTCCGCGCTGCCGCTGCTGCTGGCCGACCCGCACACACTGATTGGCACCACTACGACGGGCGGACCTCTGCACGGCGGCGCAGTGTACGAGCTGAAATTCTGAGGCCGATCATCCCGCAGCCAACTCCTCTACGTCGCCAAACAGGGGAATATCCGTGCGAAGCGTGGCCAGCGTGCGAAACAAAAATGCCCGCTCGCGCTCCGCGGCAAGTGTTCGCGCCAGCGACCCGGCGTTCGCGGCATCCACGTGCCAATCGCCGGCATCCGGCGGAATCGACTCCAAGTGCCGGAACTTCGCAAGCACCGCGGCGGACGATTTCGGCCCCCAGCCGGGCAAGCCAGGATAGCCATCGGCCGAATCGCCGACGAGCGCCAGGTAATCCGGGATCGATTCTGGCGAAACTCCGAATTTCTTTACGATCGCGGCTTCATCGAAGACCACCCGGGTGCGGCGATTCAGTTGCACAATTCTCGTCCCCTGCACGCACTGCGCGAGATCTTTATCGGGCGTGCAGATGACAACCTGCTCCACGCGCGGATCGCGGGCCGCGGCGACGGCGCCAGACGCGAGCGCGTCATCGGCTTCGAAGTCCACCATCGGCCAAACCACGATGCCGGCGGCCTGGAGCGCGTCTTCGAGCGGATGGAACTGCGACAGAAGAGCGGGATCGACGCCTTCGCCGGTCTTATACCCGGGCCAGAGTTGGTTGCGAAAGGACTCGATGATGTGATCGGTGGCGACGGCGATGTGGGTCGCACCGGCGCGAATCATGCCCTGGACGGACGCCAGCACGCCGCGCAGCGCCGCCACTTCGCGCCCTTCGGCATCGTGGGCGGAGGGCAGCGCGTAGTAATGGCGGAACAGTTCGTAGGTGCCGTCAACCAGGTGGACGGTCAAGGGTGCGCCGATGGCGGCTCGGCGGGAGCCGGGCCGTGGCCGTTGGTGACTTCGCGCTGGACATCGGCCACTACATCCCCCTCCTGCTCGGAATGTAGTTCCGCGGCCATTCTTCGCAAAGCCACGCCGATGACATCGCGATGATGCAGCTTGGCGCCGATGCCTTTGGCGCTCAACTCCAGCCACAGGCGATGCGCCAACTCGATATCCTCCGGCCACAGGCGGGGCGGATGCGGGCCCAGGTTGAAGAAGACCGTGTCGTTGATGTTGTCGAGGACGATCTCGAGCGAGAGCGACGGCCGCGGTTCGGGCAATTGCTCCCAGAAATAGCCGACCTGCGCGCCCTGTTCGGCGGCGGTAAGTTTGGGCGAAAGTCCCATTACGATGCGCGACGACTGCAGGCGAGCAGCCGTCTGGACTACCGCTTCGTAGGGATTCGATCCCGGCACCACCATCAGTTCGACGTGTTTCCCGGCTTTCTCGGCCAGCGTGACCACGTGGGTGAACACGTTGGTTTCGTCGTCGGAGAAAATCTGGTTGACCTCCAGCCAGTGCTCGCCGGAGGCGGCCTGGTTGACGCCGCGAACGGAGAGGACGACGATATCGAGCCGGCGGGTATCAGTCTTTTGCAACACGCGCTGGAGGTGTTGCAGGCGATTGGGATTGCGGACGGCCACCAGCACGTTCCCCGGCCGCACGCTGACGCCCTGGCAGGAGACTTCATCGCGCGTCACCAGGCGGAATTTTTCCAGTTCGTGGCCGTGCATGCTCTTCCGCTTACGGTTGGCGATGTCGGAGAGCTCGAAGGTGATGAAGAAAGCGATGGTGAAACTCACCCCGGAAATTGTGGCGACCTTTTTGGTGAGAACGTTGATGGTGGCCAACGCGAAAAGCGCCACCGTGATGAGAATCAGGCCCACGGGAACTTCGGTCTTGCCGAAGCGAAGATTGAAGGGAACTTTCCACTCGCGCCCTTGCGGCTGTTTATAGCGCAATACCAGCACCGAGAGCGCCTTCATGGCGAAGCTCCACACTACCCCGAACGCGTAGGCCTCACCGAGCATGTAGACGTCGCCACGGCTGATGATGATGGTCACCAGTTGCAGAATGACGATCAGGTTGATCAGCCGGGACGTAGTGCCGAATTTCTTGTGCGGGTGACGGAACCAATCGGGCAGCACGCCGTCCTCCGCCACGCGATTGAGCACGCCGTTGGAGCCGATGATGGCAGTGTTCACGGCTCCGGCGAGGATGAGGGTGCCGACCAGCACGACGAACCCGTGAAACAGCAGCCGCGCGGCGATTGGCCCGGCGAGATACATGGCCAGCCCGCCGATCAGGTTATCGAGAAATCCCTGACGGGCCGAATCGGGGATGATCATCACGGCGAAGAAGGAGACCAGCGACGTGAAGAGCATGCTATAGACAAAGATCACGAATCCCGCGCGCTCCAGATTTTTCAGCTTGGGATGCGCGATCTCGCGATTCACCTGCGCCAGGCTCTCTTCGCCGCTCATCGCCAGCAGCGAATGGCCGAGCCCGATCATGACCGCGATTACCGTAATCGATGGAGCCAGGGTGCCACGGAGCCAGCCCAACGCCTCCGGACTGAACTTCAGATTGGCGGGAACAGGCAGCGGCACGGGATTGTAGCCGTTTTTGAAAATCGTGAACAGGCACCAGGAGATGAGGATCACCACCATCACGGTAGTGACCTGCATGATGCGCAGCGCCTTTTCGCTCGATTCGTGAATGCCGATCACGTTTTTGCGCCAGAAATAGAGGGTCACGATTGCGGCGAAAACGGCGGCAAAATACGGCGGATAAACGTGCATCCCGGTGATGTGCAGATATTCCCCGGTTTCATTGATCAGGCCGCCGAGGTAGAGGCCGGCGCTGACCGCGCTAATGGGGCCGGTGAGCACATAGTCGAACATGAGCGCCGAGACGGAGAATTTCGCCAGAGTTCCGCCCATCGCCTCGTGCACTACTTTGTACACGCCGCCGCGCACAAACATCGAGCAGCTTTCGATGTAAATGGCGCGCACCGCATAGGAAAACAGCATGATCGCCAGGATGAACCAGGGCGCGGCCTTCCCGATGGCGGTCTCGGCGATACCACCAACGTAGTATGCCGAAGATGCCAGGTCGCTCAAGACGATGGCGGCGGCGCGCCAGAACGAAATGAACGACAACATGACGGTGGTGGCAACCACCACCTTGACAGCTGCCGGCCGTTTACCCGGTGTCACGAAAGAATAATCTCCAAGGCGCGTGTTCCCCGCGATAGGCGTGCTCGGCACACCATATTAACATAGGGTCAGGAAGCTTCATGGAAGCCGAACGACTGGCACACGAAGTAATCGCGAAGCTACGCCACGCCGGCCACCAGGCGTTTCTGGTGGGCGGGTGCGTACGCGACATGCTGCTGGGCGGCAAACCCCAGGATTTCGACGTGGCGACCGACGCGCGCCCCGATCGTATCATGAGCCTTTTTCCCAATTCGGGGTGCGTGGGCGCGCACTTCGGGGTGGTCCTGGTGCGGGACCTGCTGGCGCAGGTGGAGGTGGCCACCTTTCGCAGCGACAACGATTATAGCGACGGCCGGAGACCCGCGAGCGTGCATTTCGAGCGCGATCCGCGGCAGGACGTGTTGCGCCGGGATTTCACCATCAACGGCCTGCTGATGGATCCCGACAGCGGAGAAGTGCTCGATTTCGTGGATGGCCGTGCCGACCTCGACCGGCGCGCGATCCGCGCCATTGGAGATCCGGCCGTACGATTTCAGGAAGATCACCTGCGGCTGCTCCGCGCGGTGCGCTTCGCGGCGCGACTGGGGTTCGTCATCGAGCCGGCGACCTTCGACGCTATCCGGCGGGATCATGTTTTGGTGCGCAGCGTAGCCGCCGAGAGGGTGCGCGACGAACTGGCGCGCATCCTCACCGAAGGCGGCCCGCGACGGGGATTCGAACTGCTCGAGGAAAGCGGACTGCTCGCCGTCATCCTGCCCGAAGTGGCGGCGATGAAAGGCGTGGAACAGCCTCCCGAATACCATCCCGAAGGCGATGTCTGGGTGCATACGCTGCTGCTGCTCGAAGGCATGCACCATCCCTCGCTCACACTGGCGTTGGGCGCGCTCCTGCACGACGTGGGCAAGCCCAACACCTTCCGGGTAGCCGAGCGCATTCGCTTCGACGGCCACGTAGAGGAGGGCGTTCGTCTGACACACCAGATTCTCTCGCGCTTGCGATTCTCCAACGAGGAAATCGAGAAGGTAGAAGCGCTGGTGGCCAACCACATGAAGTTCAAAGATCTTCCGAACATGCGCCAGAGCACGCTGAAGCGGTTCCTGCGCATGCCGGATTTCCTGGAGCACCTGGAACTACATCGTCTGGATGTGATGGCGAGCAACAAACGCCTGGATAGCTATGAACTCGCGCGCGAGAAACTGAACGAATTTCCGGACGAACATCTGAAGCCGGCGCCGCTTGTGACAGGCGCCGATCTTATCGCCGCGGGATATCATCCGGGACCGATTTTCACCACGATCCTGAACGCGGTGGAAGACGCGCAACTGGAAGGGCGGATTCATAGCGCCGGCGAAGGCCTGGCGCTGGTTCGCGAATTGTTTCCGGTTTAGGAGTTGACGCCGCGAACTAAGCCGACCCATAATTCTGGCAGGAGACAGACATGAAGGCTCGTTCGGGCGCACTGCTCGCCGCGATCATGGTTGCCTGTATAGCCCATACATGGGCCGCCGTACTCCCGGACGCCTGCGGCGACGACAGGATTACCTTCGATGTCAAGACGCAGAAAGGCGTACCGGCGCCCGCGGTGCCCGATGCCGGCAGGGCGCAGATCGTCTTTATTGAAAACTTCTCCCAAAACCAAGGGTTCTGTGTCGGCTGCGAGGTCACCACCCGAGTAGGCTTGGATGGCGCCTGGGTCGGCGCCAACCATGGCAATTCCTACTTCACTTACGCCGTCGCGCCGGGCCAGCATCACATTTGTGTCGACTGGCAATCGACCTTGAGCCGCTTGCGCCAGAAGGTCGGTCTGGCTTCGTTGAATGCCGAGGCAGGCAAAGTCTACTACTACGAAATCAAGGTACGGATCCGGCAATATCAAACTACGGTGGACTACGATCTCGGTCTGGCCCCGCTCAGTGACGACGAAGCCCGCTACCTGGTAAAGATCGACGCGCTGGCGACTGCAACCGCGAAGCAGTAAGCCGCGCGATAAGTTACAAATCGGAATTCCGCTCGAACGCGCTCACGATTGGCGCGGCCGCGCGTCCAGTCGAGGAAGGAGGAGTTGCTTCATGGTTCGATTGAGAACACGGTACGCTTCGGTCGCGCTCGCCGCCGTCTCGACTGCGGTGCAGGCACAAAGCATTTTGACGCTGCCGGAAGTGAGCCAGCGCGCCATGGTGAGCCAGCGGATCGGGCTCACCGATATCACCATCAGGTATCATCGTCCGCTGGTGAATGGCCGCAAGATATGGGATGGCATCGTGCCGTACGGGCAGGTTTGGCGGGCGGGCGCCAACGAAAATACCACCATCGATTTTTCGACACCGGTGACCATCGAAGGTCAGACGCTGGCGAAAGGGACATATGGACTCCACATGATTCCGGGAACGGATTCGTGGACCGTAATCTTTTCGAAGAACTCCACATCGTGGGGGAGTTTCACTTATAAAGAGGCGGAAGACGCGCTGCGCGTGACGGTTAAACCCCAGCCGTGCGAGATGCATAACGCTTTAACCTACGGCTTTGATGAGGTTAAGCCCGGCTCGGTAGTGGTTAAGCTCGAATGGGAGAAGCTTGCCGTGCCGCTTACGGTAGGAGCAAGCGAGACGGAAGCGACGCTCGCCAGCATGCGCGAGGAAATGCGCAGCGGCAAGCAATATGTATGGCAGAGCGGCGCCGAGGCGGCGCAGTATTGCCTCGCGAACAAAGTTGCGCTTGACGAGGGACTGGCGTGGGCGAACACTTCCATCGCCGTGGAGGAACGGTTCGAAAACCTGATCCTGAAGGCTGACTTGCTGAAAGCCTTGAATCGCGACTCGGAGGCGGCGCCAATCCGGGAAAAGGCCATGAGCACAGCGAACGTCACGCAGATTTACTTCTATGCGCGAGGATTGCAGGCGCAGAATCAGCCGGAGCAGGCGATGGACGTTTTCCGGCTGACCGTGAAGCGCTATCCCGATCATTGGTTAGGACATATGGCGGCGGCGCGGTTGGCGTCGGCATCCGGAAATTACGAAGCGGCACTAAAGGAAGTGAAAATCGTGCAGGCCATGACAATTCCAGATAATCAGAAGGCCAACTTAGTAAATCTGGCTCGCCGGCTGGAAAACAAGGAAGATATTAATCAATAACGGTGAGAGCTTTCCTCCCCTGCTCGTATCATTTCCTACACTGGGGGAACGGGTGCAAGTGGTTCAGGTATGGCGAAAGCAATTGCTGGTTTTTTCCGTACTCGAACAGAAGGCGAAAAAGCGCGGGAAGCGCTCCGGCAAGCCGGATACACCGACACTGAAATCGGTTTTGTAACGGGCGATATTCGCGGTCATGAAACTCCGGCAGTGGGTCCGTCGCTGCACGACGAGGGAAGTTCGGAGGAAGCCGGCACGGATGCATTCGTAGGCGGCATCATCGGGCTGGCCGCCGGGCTATTTGCGGTTTTATTGCCGGGTTTTGGATGGCTGATAGCGGCTGGCCCGCTCGTGGGAGCTTTCGGCGGCATGACCGCCGGAGTGGCAGTGGGCGGCCTCTACGGCATCCTGAAAGACCTGACCATCAGCGAAGACGAGGCCGAATTTTACGCCGAAGGCGTTAAGCGCGGCGGCGCACTGCTTACGGTCCATGGGGTGAGCGAGGAGCGCGAAAAGACCGCCCGTAAGATCCTCGACCAAAACGGCGCCATCGCGGTGGAAGAACTGGCCGACGAACTGCGCCGCTCGGGGTGGACCAGCCCATCGGCTAAGACGCTGAAAGCAAGCTAGTTTAGCGCGTGGCACATAGCTGCTAATAGATTAGTAGACGCGGGGTGCTGCTTCGTCATATCCTCGAACGAAGGAGTACGCCCGTGCTACGAGCTCTCTTTGGCTCCCTTCTGCTTTCTTCCGCCACGCTCGCGTTATTCGGCCAGAGCACCGATGGCCCGCCGAAATTCGCGGCTGCCGACGTCCATATAAGCCCCAAAACGCGGAATTCCTTCGTTCGGACGGTGCCCGTGCGAAATGGCCGCTACGAGGTGAAGCAGGCAACCATGGTCGACCTCATCCACCTCGCGTACGAGATTGACGCCGACAAGGTGCTGGGGGGGCCGAACTGGCTCGAAATGAATCGCTATGATGTCATCGCTAAAGTGCCGGAGGGGAGCCCGGCCGATGCCCTGAAACCGATGCTGCAAACCCTCCTGGGAGAGCGCTTCAAGCTGGCCCTCCACAAGGAAATGAAGCCGCTTCCAACGTATGCGCTGGTGGCGGGAAAGAAACCTCAATTGAAACAGGCCGAGGGTACGGAGGAGAGCGGGTGCAGGCCGCAGTCGGCAGTTGGCGGTCAGGCCGCGATGACCGTCATGATCGGCGGGGGCGATGGCCCGACCAGATTGGTGTTCGGACCCGGCGGGACCGTCCAATACGCTTGCCGGAACATCACGATGGGGGCGTTCGTGGCCGGGTTGCCCCGCATGATCGGAGGCGGCGCATTGGGACCCAACCCAATTCTGGACGAGACCGGCCTCAAGGGCGGTTGGAATTTCGATTTGCGCTGGTCGGCGATGTTCGGCTTCGGACCGGCGGAAAACCAAGCGGAGCGGATCACCATCTTCGAGGCGGTCGAGAAACAACTCGGGTTGAAGCTGGAAGCGCGGCAGGTGCCAATCCCGGTGATGGTGGTGGACAGCGTGAACGAAAAGCCAACGGAAAATCCGCCGGGCACATCGGACATTCTGCCGGTAGTTCCCGCTCCGACGGAGTTTGAGGTTGCCAGTGTCAAACCGGCCAAACCAGGGGGAAGGGGCATCAGTTTCCGGCCGGCGAACGGCGGCCGCTTAACTGCCAGCGGAGCTCCCATGCGCCTCCTGCTCCTCCAGGCCTTCAATGCGAATAACGACAGCCTGGTGGGGGTGCCTTCATGGGCCGACACCGAACGATTCGATATTACGGCCAAGGCGCCCGGCGACGCCGCGGCGACCGATCGGGAAGCGCTGGCGCCGATGTTACGATCGCTGCTGGTGGAGCGCTTCGGGCTCCAGTATCACACCGAAGACCGCCAGATCGCGGCCTATTCCCTCACGGGAAACAAACCCAAAATGAAAAGGGCCGATCCCGCCAGCCGCACCTTCTGCAAGGACAAGCCGCCACCTCCCGGCGCGCCGCCGTTTACCCGGGTTCTAACCTGCCAAAACGCGACCATGGCGCAGTTTGCGGAATACTTGCAATACATGACGCAGGAACTGAACTGGCCGGTCGCCGATGCCACGGAGATCGAGGGAACGTGGGACTTTACCCTGACGTTCTCGATGAATTTCGGCATGCCGATGATGCGCGGCGGCGGAGAGGCCGCAGCCGGCGCAGGCCCGGCGGCGCCGCCCGATCCGAGCGGCGGGTTGAGCATTTTCGAGGCGGTGGAAAAGGAACTCGGGCTGAAACTGGAAAAGCAGAAACGGACCGAGAAGGTGATCGTGATCGATCACCTGGAGCAAAAGCCCACGGAAAACTGATTAACTACCGCGCTCCGCCAACCTCTTTGCCCGGCGGAAAACATCGGTTAGCATCTTCTCCGTCAGCTTGCCGGTAGACGTGTTCTGCTGACTGGGGTGGTACGACGCCAGTAGGAAGGGCTGGCCCTGGCCGGTTCGGTATTGCCGGTCGTGGCCGAACTGGAATGCCGCCCGGCTGGCGATCACGCCTCGCGCTTTGAGAACATCCAGGTAGTTGTCGAACGCGATCTTGCCCAGCGCGACCACCACTTTGACATCGGTGAGCAGTTCCAGCTCGCGCTCGAAATAAGGGCGGCAATTGCGGATCTCGACCGGAGCGGGCTTGTTTCCCGGCGGAGCGCAATGGCAGGATGCCGTGATGTAGGCGCCCGTCAGCCGCATGCCGTCATTCCGGGAAATGCTGGCTGGCTGGGAAGCGAACCCGGTACGGTTCAGCACCCGGTAGAGGATGTCGCCGGAGCGGTCGCCGGTGAACATGCGGCCGGTACGGTTCGATCCGTGGGCTCCCGGGGCAAGGCCGAGAATCAGGACGCGAGCCCCCGGGTCGCCAAAAGACGGCACGGGCTTCCCCCAGTATTCCCAGTCGCGATAGGCGCGGCGCTTGGTGACGGCAATGCCCGCCGTATAGTCGCGAAGCCGGGGGCATAGCCTGCACTCCGAAATTTCGCGTTCGAGTATCGCTAGAGAATCGGCCACTCAATGTTAGAATACGAAAAGGACTTGACGGAGGCGAGACTTGTCAGGGAAAATTGAAACTTGGCTGCTCCGGCCGGCGGCCAGTCCACGTTCTGGCAAGTCTTCCGCAGCTACTCCCGGCACGAGTTTCATATGAATAGGGCACCTTTGGTCTTCTTTCTCCGTTGGTTTGGCTTGGCAACCGTATGCGGGCTGGCGGCATGGAATAGCTGGGGCGCCAACCCGAAAGTCCACACTCTCCACAAGACTACGACCCTGCATCACAGCACGGTCAGCCGTACCTCACTGGTGACGAAATCATTGGCCTCCGTGCGGCCGGTTCGCAAACCCACCGCATTCCTGCCGGGAATCGTTGCCGGGGGACCATGGACATCGCCTACTTTCGCCGACTCCACGCTGGGCGATCGAGTGGATGGCGAGGATCTCGAAGTCCGGCGCGCGGCGGCAGAAGCGCTGGGGTCCTACAACGGGTCGGTGGTGGCCGTCGATCCGACGAATGGACGCGTTCTGGCGATGGTCAACCAGAGGCTCGTCACAAGCAGCGGTTTTCAGCCTTGCTCCACAGTGAAGGTTTCGGTGGCTTTGGCGGGGTTGAGCGCCGGCGTGATCGAGCCGGCGACGAAGTACCGGCTGCCGGGCATGCGAATGGACCTCACTTACGCCTTGGCGCATTCGAATAATTACTATTTCGCTACGCTGGGCGAGAAACTGGGGTTCGAGCGATTCAGTTACTACGCGCATCTGTTGGGATATGGCGAGCGCGCGGGCCTGAACATTCCCGGCGAGCAGCCGGGCCGCTTCCCGAGCGCTATTCCGCGGAACGGCGGGGTGGGGATGCTCACCAGTTTCGGCGAGGAAATCGAGCAGACGCCGCTGCAACTGGCGGCTTTGATGAGCGCGATTGCCAACGGCGGCACGCTGTACTACCTGCAATATCCCGAAAACCAGCAGGAGGTCCGGGAGTTTGTGCCGCGGGTGAAGCGGCACCTCGATATTGCGGGTCTGATCCCCATCATTAAGCCGGGCATGCGCGAGGCAGTAGAATCCGGGACGGCGCGGCGGGCCGCCGACGACGGCGATATCGCCGGCAAGACCGGCACGTGCACCGAGAACCACGCGCACCTGGGCTGGTTCGGATCGTTCAACGAAACCGGCAGACGCAAGCTGGTAGTAGTGGTGCTGCTCACCGGCGGCCGGCCGTCGATCGGGCCGATGGCAGCCGGTATCGCGGGCGATGTTTACCGGCGCCTGAACGAAACCAACTACTTCGCGGACGGCGCTCCTTCGCACGGCATTCCCTCGATGCTCGCCAGCGAGATCTGCTGCCGGAGGTAACGCGTCCCATTCGACTGATGTACTGGTGATCGGCGCCGGCGCCGCCGGGCTGATGTGCGCCATCGAGGCAGGCAGGCGCGGGCGGCGCGTCGTAGTGGTCGAGCACAATCGCCAGATCGGCCGGAAAGTCCTCATCTCCGGCGGCGGACGGTGTAATTTCACCAATCTTCACACCCGGCCGGAACATTTCTCGTCTGCCAATCCTCATTTTGCCAAGTCGGCTCTGGCGCGATATAGGCCCCAGGATTTCGTCGATCTGGTAGAGCGGCACGGCATCCGATACCACGAAAAGGCAAGGGGGCAGCTCTTCTGCGATGGATCGGCGCGAGAAATCGTGGCCATGCTGGAGGCGGAATGCGCGGCAGCGGGCGTCCGCATCGAGACGGGGCGCGAGGTACAGTCGGTAGCTCGGGCGGACGCGTTCGAGGTCACGGCGGATCACGATTCGTGGCTGGCGGAATCGCTGGTAATCGCCACAGGCGGGCTCTCAGTACCAAAAATCGGCGCCAGTCCTTTTGGATACCGCATCGCAGCGCAATTCGGATTGCGGCTGACGGAACAGCGTCCGGCGCTGGTGCCGCTGACGTTCGCGCGCGACGAGCGGGTGAAATTCGGCGTGCTGTCGGGAGTGTCCGCCGAGGCAGTAGTCGAGGCGGGAGGACACGCCTTCCGCGAGAAGCTGCTGTTTACGCATCGCGGGCTCAGCGGGCCGGCGGTGCTGCAGGCGTCGTCGTATTGGAAGCCTGGCCAACCGGTGGCCATCGATTTGCTACCCGGCGTGGATCTGGAACAGGCCATGACGAAGCGGCGGGCCACAGCCGGCCGATTGCAGGCGCGCACGCTGCTCGGAGAATGGCTTCCGAAGCGGCTGGCCGATCACTGGTTCGAATGCCACGGCGGTTCGAGAGCCTTGGCTGAGATGGGGGACCGCGAAGTGGCAAGCATCGCGGCCGGACTGCACGGCTGGACGGTGACACCGGCGGGCACAGAAGGTTACGAGAAGGCCGAAGTTACGGCCGGCGGTGTGGATACAGACGAGCTATCCTCCCGGACCATGGAGGCGCGGCGGATGCCAGGATTGTACTTCGTCGGGGAAGTGGTGGACGTCACCGGGCAATTAGGCGGATTCAATTTTCAGTGGGCGTGGGCATCGGGCTTCGCGGCCGGGCAGCACGTGTGAGTTACTTCAGCTTTTTCAGAATCGCATCCACGTATTCGCGGGTTTCGGGGATGTCGGGCATTCCGTTGGCGGCATCGACAACCGCCGGGCCGGCATTGTAGGCAGCCAGCGCGAGTTTGTTGTCGCCCTTATATTTGTCGAGGAGCTGCTTGAGGTATTTGGCGCCGGCGGCAATGTTTTCCTTGGGATCGAAGACGTCCTTTACGTTCAGGGCGTCGGCCGTGTCGGGCAGGAGCTGCATTAATCCTTGGGCGCCCCTTTTCGAAACGGCGCAAGCGCGATATGCCGATTCCTGTTCGATGACCGCCCGGACGAGGGCTTCCGGAAGCTGATTGGCCTTAGCGGAACTCTCGATCAACGGGGTCACAATCTCAGCAGCGATGGGATCGCAGGCGGGTTCCTCGTCAAAGAACGGCGATGGCGTCCAAGGGATGAGCTTGGCTCCCACCGACTGGGCCTGTTTGCGGACGGAGGCGCGCTGTTTTTCGAGGGAAGCGCGCATGAGTTCGGCGGCGGAGGGGGTGCGGGCGGGCGCCTTGTCGGCTGGTGGCGCGGCGGGTGCGGGCGGAGCAGCGGTTTGCGCCATGGCGACCGATGCTGCCAATAGACACATCCATCTCATCGATGAACATATCGGCGAAATCGCGGAAAACTTTAGCCTTCCCCGCCCTCGCGCCACGTTATCATCGATCTGACAGGAGCGATGGTGGACGCGGATACCTCGATCGGCGGGCACAACGCCCGGTTTCCGTCCACCCAGTTGTCTCTGCTCGATGCCGCTACTTCGGGTCTCTCCGGCGAGGCTCTGGAGCGCGTGATGGCGTTGTACTGGAGGCCCGTCTGTCGCTTTATTCGCCTGAAATTCCGCAAGGACAACGAAGACGCCAAGGACCTGACGCAAGGCTTCTTCGCCTCCGCTCTACAGCGCGGGTTCTTCGCGCGTTCCGATCCTGCCAAGGCATCCTTCCGCACCTATCTGCGCATGGCCGTCGAACGGTTCGCCGCCAACCAGCACGAGTCGCTCAACCGGCAGAAACGCGGCGGCGATATCCGGTTCGAGCCGATCGAGGACCAGGCCGTGGCGGGCGAATCGGCCGAGGAAAGTTTCAAGCGCGAGTGGCGCCGGCAGTTATTTACACTCGCCGTTGAAGATCTGCGCGCGCACTGCGAGCAATCGGGAAAACAGACCCATTTTTCCATCTTCGAAGCTTACGATCTGGCGGATGCCGCCCGGCCGTCTTATGCCGAATTGGCAGCGCGAACCGGACTTCCGGAGACTACCGTCACAAACCATCTCGCCTGGGCGCGCCGCATGCTGCGCGGATTTGTGACGGACCGGCTGCGCGGCACGACTTCCGGCCAGCGGGAATTGCACGAGGAGTCGCGCCGCATATGGAACTGAGCGATTCGGTTCTGGAACATTTGCGCCACGTGGCGTCGCTGCCGGACCTTAGCGGGACCCGCTACGAGCTGGAATGCGAAATCGGGCGCGTCGGTCTGGGAGTGGTGTACAGAGCCCGCGACCGCGAACTCGATCGCCGCGTCGCCTTGAAAGTAACGGATGCCACCCTAAGCGGCGAAGCCAGGCTGATCGCCCGACTGGAGCACCCGGCGGTGGTGCCGGTCTACGATACCGGTTCCCTGCCCGACGGGCGGACTAGAGGAACTCAGGCGCAATGGCGTATGCAGCACTCAGGCAGCGGTGAACCAGCATCTTCGTGGTGAGATTGAGATCTGCGATGCGTTCTGGCCGTATGAGAAGTCGCGGTCAGCGGCGAAGACCGATACGGTGGCGCACTATATTGAGCAGTCCCGGCGGCTGCTGGGCGCACGGCGTTGTGTAGGGAGCACCTTCACTCCGGCCGACGAGCAACTGGCCGCGTCGTTGTTCGAGCGGACCGTGCCGATCGAGAACGTGAACATGCCGTGGTACTCGGATGTGCGCGCAAGTATGTGACCCTGATCAACCGTCAGAGCGGCGATTCAATCATGAGCTTCAGCTACTTCGAAAACGCAATTGAAGAAGTCCGCGAGCTGAAAATGTCACCCGAGTACTGGCGCTACCTGCAAATGCGCATGGACCGCCTGGAACAGCAGTGGGAGAATGTGAAGGTAGCAGCGGCGCGGAAGTGCGCGCCTTCGTGACGGAACGAGCAGTGATACCCCGCTGCGGGCGACTTTGGCGAGCTACGCTACGGAAAGCGTCAGCCTGCCATTTGGACGGCTCCGCGGCGTCGGCCTGATCACAATGTGGACGTCCCGGCCTAATCGGGTCAAGCATTCCAGCAAACGGTGCTCCGAAATCCCGCGAAACCGTCCCTTCAGGATGGCTGAGACCTTGGGCTGCGTTAGCCCCAGGATTTCCGCAGTCCGGGTTTGGGTGAGCGCCGGCCGACAATTTCAGCAATCTTAGCGGCCAACTGGGCCTTTACCAGCATGCTCTCGCTGTCCGGGTAGCCGAGATCGGCATACACGTTCCCCGATCCTACCTCGACGGGAATGCCTCGCACGACTCGTTGTTTCTTCATCGCGATAACTCCTTGGCGATCTGCTCCGCTACTTTGAGACGCTCGCGGATCAGATCCATATCGGCTTAGGGCGTAGCTGCTCCGCGCTTGGACTTCTTTTGGAAGATATGCAGCACGAATACCGCACTCTCGAACCGCACAGTGTAGACGGCTCGATACGTGCTCCGATCCCAATCCTCGACAAGCTCCAGCATGCCGGCAGAACCGAAGCCGCTG
>DATJMA010000104.1:0-17781 GCA_035509055.1 Bryobacteraceae bacterium
TGATCGCCTTGCCCAGGCCGGAGTTGGGCTCTGTCTTCCGCTCGGCGAACTGCGACTCCAGCCAGCCGTGCAGTTTCTCCATAACCGGACCACTGTGCTCCTGGTGAAACCGCAACCGCTCCACCGCGGTCAAGGCGCCATCGCGAACTTCGGCATCGTACCGGTACACCTCGCCTAACATCTCCAGCACAACTCCTCGGGAAAGTTCTGCACGACTTCCACGAACTGGCGCCTTCCATGAGCTAGACAGTTCGCCACCAGAATCGCCACTCCGCTGGGCAGCTTCGGCACGTTCCGCGACAGCGCATCACGCATCTGGATCACCGGGCATTCCGCGGTTTTGAGCGTGATACGGCCCACTAAATTATGGCGATCCGCTACTCAGCAGCTGGCCCCAGTGGGAACCAGAACCCCGAATGCGGTGTCACTATTCACTAAAGATCTGGAGCAACCACCGGGGGGACATCGCCAGCACCGGGGAATTTGAGGAGCCCTTACGATGCTCGTAGTACACAATCTGACTAAGCGTTACAACAACATCCCCGTGGTCGAGCGTGTCAGTTTCCTGATCCGGCCCGGTGAGATCCTCGGGTACCTCGGTCCGAACGGTGCAGGCAAGAGCACTACCGTGAAAATGCTGACCGGGCTGATCGAGCCGACCTCGGGAACCATCGAGTTCAACGGGCAGGATGTTCGCGCCGATCTGAAGGCATTCCAGCGGCGTTTGGGCTATGTGCCCGAGGAGCCCCACCTCTATCCGCATTTGAGCGGGCGCGAGTATCTGCAGCTGGTCGGACGACTGCGGGGGCTCCAGCGGCGCGCCCTGGAATTGAAAATGGATGAACTGCTGCGGCTGGTGGGCTTGTGGGAGGACCGGCTCTCGCCGTTAGCCTCCTACTCGAAAGGTATGCGGCAGAAGATCCTGTTGCTGGCGGCGCTGCTCCATGATCCAGAGGTGATGATCCTGGACGAGCCGTTCTCCGGCCTGGACGTGAACGCCGCGATGATTTTGCGCAGCCTCCTGCGCTCTCTGGCAGAGCGGGGGAAGGTCATCCTTTACAGTTCGCACGTGCTGGAGGTCGTGGAGAAGGTCTGCGATACCGTGCTGATTCTGCGCCATGGGCAGGTGGTGGCGCACGATCGCGTGGCGCGGCTGCGGGAACTGATGTCGGAATCATCGCTCGAAGGCGTATTCGCTCAGCTGACGCAAACCGAGGACACCGACGCCATCGCGCGGCGCATTCTGGACGTGGTGGCAGGATGATCGAGCGTTGGCGCCACTGGCTGGAAGAGACGCACGGCGCAACCTTCGAGCTGGTGCGGCATTTCGCGGCCGGCTTCTTTGACAGCGAAATGCTGTCGATTCCCGGCGAGTGGGCGAAGGTGGCGGCGGGCATTTTCGCCGTTTTGGTGTCGGCCATCTACATCGCGCTCCCCTTCTACTATCATTTCTTTAATGCCATCGACGACCATTTCGGCAAAGCGCGCGTATATCTCGAAATCCGTGACAGCGAGTACGTCTTCATCGCGGTTGCCGCAGGCATCACGGCGCTGCTGACCGCCATTCAGTGGCAGTCGCTATTTCCGACGCGGCGCGACTGCCTTGCGCTGGCGGGCCTGCCGGTGAGCGCGCGGCAGATCTTCCTGGCGAAGTTCGGCGCGCTCACACTGCTGTTCGCGGTCTTTGTGCTGGCGATGAATCTGCCGTGGGCGATCGGGTATTCCATCACCACCGCTGACCATTGGCAGCACTACCCTTCGGTATTGGTCGTGATCGGCGCAAATTTCGGGGCCACCGCCGCCGCCTGCGTTTTCGTCTTCTTCAGTCTGCTGGCGGTCCAGGGCATGCTGCTGAACATCCTACCCGCGCGTGCCTTCGGCCGAGTCTCGCTGGGGGTGCAGTCGGGAGTGCTGATCTTGACGCTGAGCGTGCTGCCTCTGGTCTTTCGGCAGCCCACCTCGTACTGGTGGCCGCCGATCTGGTTTCGAAATCTTTGGGAAGGGATTATCCAGGGCCGGGCGGCCGGCGCCCGGAGCGCCGTGCTGGCGATAATCGTGCCCGCGGTGGTTGCTGTTTTCGCGTATCTCCTCAGCTACCACCGATACCGGCGGCTACTGCTGGAGGCACAGACGGAGCGCACAGCCGGCGGCTCCAGCCCCGGCTGGGGTGCGCGGCTGCTGGAACGGTGGATACCCGATCCGCGCCAGCAGGCGGCCTTCGCATTCATCTGGAAGACTCTGGCGCGGAGCCAGACGCACCGCCTGGTCCTCCTGGCTTACGGGGGTATGGCGCTGGGTGCGATCACCAAGGGCGCGCTGGACATGCCGCGTCCGTCGCTGCGCGATCAGGGCTTGTACGGGCTGATCGTGGCGCTGACGCCGCTGGCGCTCTCGTTGCTGGTGACCGTGGGGCTGCGGTACCTGTTCTCGCTGCCGGATTCGCTGCGCGCGAACTGGCTGTTCCAAACCATGGATCGCGATGGAAGTGCGGCGTGGCTCTACGCGGTGGAGCGGTTCGTGGTGTGGTGCGGAATCGCTCCGCTATTCGTGGCCGCACTGCCGGCGGCGATCGCCATTCTCGGATTGGTCCGCGCCGCGGCGGTCACGCTGCTCGGATTTTGCGCGGCGCTGGTATGGTTCGAGGCCATGTTCCGCCAGTGGCGCAAGCTGCCCTTCACATGCTCCTACCTGCCCGGCAGGCATCAAGTGTGGGCGATCCTTTTGCGCTACGCCATCGCCGCTGCGCTTCTCGCGCCGGCCGGCCAGTTGGTCCTCTCCTGCTCCGCTGATCCCATGGCGTTCCTCGCCCTCTTCACCTTCGAGGCCGCCCTCTGGCATCGCTGGCGTTCCCGCCGCTGCCGAATGTGGGCGGAGTGCACGCTCTGCTACGAAGAGCTGCCCGAGGCCGACATCATGACTCTCGGCCTGAGGCCGCCCACCGAGCCGGTGCTCGCCCGCGACGGGGGCGTGGCGGTGCCCGAACGCGCCTTTCAGCCCACCCTGCTGCAGCGTCGCCTGCTGCCCGATGCCTGGCGCGACGAGATCCGCGAGGAGCGCCGCCATCCGTCCGTGTTCCTCGAGACCCTGTGGGAGGATATCCGGTTCGGCTGCCGCCTCATCCGCCGTAACCCACTATTTGCGGCGATCATAGTCCTCACACTCACGATCGGCATCGGCATCAATGCCAGCGTCTTCACCATCGTCAATTCCGTGGCTCTGTTGCCCCACGTCTCCAGCCATCCCGAAACATTCCTGCGCATCACTCCGCGGGCGCGCTGGCAGGGAACGTCGCGCGCGGTCTCGTACGATGAATACGTCACCCTGCGCGATCGCACCCGCACGGTTCGCCGGCTCGCCGCCATAACCTACTTCCCCACCGTGGTCGGCGATGCCAATCTCACCGAGCGGGCGGGCCTCGCCGCGTCGTGCAACTTTTTCGCGGTGGAAGGGATCGATCGGCCGCTCCTCGGGAGACTTTTTGTCGAGGACGATTGCGCCGTGCCGGGCCGGACGCCCGTAGCCGTGATCAGCGAGTCGATGTGGCGCCATCGCTTCGCCGCGGACCCCAATGCCATCGGCCGCCCGATCCGGATCAACGATCGGCCGGCGCTGCTCGTCGGTGTTGTGCCCGAGGGCACTTCACGCTGGGTGGACACCCTGTCGCTCGATGTCTGGCTACCCTTCACCGCGATTCCGTATTTTGCACCCTCCGTTGACCCTTTCCATCGCGACGACCTGCTCGAATTCGCGCTCGCCGGCCGCCTCGCGCCCGGATTCTCGCGCTCCGAAGCAGCAGCCGAATTCGAGGCCCTCGAGCGGGGCCGCGACCGCGACTATCCGGGTCGGCACACGTCCATCTCGGTCACCGACGGCTCCTGGGCCGCCGAATGGCAATTACGTGCCTCCGCGCGTGATTTCATGCTGATGGCTTTCTTCTTCGCCACATTCAATCTCGTGCTGCTGATCGCCTGCGCCAACGTCGCGACCCTCCTGCTTTCGCGCGCCTCCTTGCGCCGCCGCGAGATCGCCGTCCGCCTCTCGCTCGGCGCGCCTCGCATTCGCCTGGTGCGCATGCTCGTCACCGAAAGCCTGCTGCTTGCCACGGCTGCCAGCGCGCTCAGCGTGTTCGTCTCCTCGCGCGTGCCCGTGCCCCTCTTCACGTACCTGGCATCCCGCCCGCCCGATTTCCCCATCCAGGCCGATTGGCATACCTTTGCCTATATCGCCGCCGTCATGCTCGCCACCGGCATTCTGGCAGGACTCGCGCCGGCGCTCGAATCCCTCCGTGTCGAGTTGTCGCCGACGCTCAAGGGCCAAGCCAGCGTATTCGGCGGCGGCGCCGGATTGCGCGGCATGCTTGTCAGCTTGCAGGTGGCGCTCAGCATGGTGCTGCTGGTCGAAGCCACTCTGTTTGCGCGTTCCGAACAGCAGGCCATGTACGCCGATCCCGGATACAATCCGCGCCAGGTCGTGGTGGCCAACCTGCGCTTTCCAGAAAACACCCGGCCGGACGCAGCCCGTGCACGGCTCGACGCCATCGCCCGCCGCGTGCGCGCTCTCCCCGGCGTGCAATCGGTCGCCTTCTCCGACGAATTGCCTCTGCTGCGGCCATCCACCGTAGAACTGCCGCCGCCCTCGCGCCGCGACGCCAGTCAGCCGGTCGATATCTACACTGCCTCCCCCGGCTTCTTCGCCACCCTCGGCGTGCCCCTCCTCCGCGGGCGCGAGTTCCGCGATGGCGACGGCGCCGCGGTGGTCGTCTCCGAAAGCCTCGCCAAAGCGTTCTGGCGCCAAAGCGATCCCGTCGGCCGCATGCTCGTGCTTCCCTCCGGCCCCGCTATGATCGTCGGCGTGGCCAAGGATATCGCGTCTACGCGCCTGGGCGGCTCAGATAATCCCCTGCTCTATCGCCTTCGCCAGGTGGATCCGCACAGCAATGTAATCTCCGTCCGCTTCGACCGCAATGCCGCGGCGGGCGCGGTCGCCGTCCGCAACGCCCTGCACGATTCCGAGCCCGACCTCTTCGTCTTCCCGATGCCGTTGCAGGCGTGGATCGACCGCATCACCCAAAATCTTTGGAATGTCGCTTCCTTGATCGTCGTGCTCGGCATTGTGGCCACCGTGCTCGCGTCTACCGGCATCTACGGAGCCGTCTCGTTCGCGGTCAGCCAGCGCACGCGCGATCTCGGCATTCGTGTGGCGCTCGGGGCGACGCGCGGCGACATCGTTCGCGAGGTTTTCGTTTCTTCCGGCAAGCCGGTGGTGCAGGGCCTGATCGCGGGCATGTGGCTGGCGGTGCCGGCGGCTGCCGGCCTGCGCGAAAGCATCCGCGGCTCGCCGATCCGGATCGAGAGCAGCGAGCCGCTGCTCTATGGCGCGGCGGCTCTGCTCCTGTTATGCGCCGCGGCGCTGGCCACGGTCGGCCCGGCGCGCCGGGGCGCGAGCGCCGATCCCTTGGAGGCGCTACGCAGCGAGTGAGGTAGCGTTGCCGTCAGCCACACGAGCCCAAAATGCCTCAACGAACGCAATCACTATCGACTAGATATAAAAGGCGAAGTGTGCATTACCAATATCAATCTTATCGCCATACTTAAGCGGAACTGGTTCAAAGACGCGTACACCGCAGTTCAGTCGGTTGGCAGGGCCGGCGTGAAGGCCACGCTGACGCTCACCTGTGAAACGATTCCGGAGCAGGATTTCCGGAACGGTGGCGTTGGCCGGGTCACCCGGATATGGGGTAGAACACCTACCGGTATTTGTTGTTAACGCTGTCTTCGCGAAAGGCGAGTTGCGGAGACTCCGGGATCGCTGCGCCAGTGGGCTCGCCAATCGCTGAAGGAGTGGGTAGACTGAGCCAGTGCCTACGATTTACCGGCGTAGTCGCCGTATTCCCAGTCGTAGGGCACGCCGGTATCACCGAGAAGGAAGCGGATCAGTTCGGCAAAGCCTGCCTCTGAACGAACATCGTTGGAGAGTACGAGGGCGCAACGTTGGCCCGCCTCGATGCACACCATGGTGTTGGCTGTCCCGCTATCGTGACCGCCCTTATAAAATCCGTGGCCCTGCGGACCATCGAAAACGACTACGCCGAGACCGGCATACAAGTCCGGGCGTTGCGCGGCGGCCGGTAGGTCGGGGAGGAGAACCGGGAACTGGTGGGCCGTGGCGATATGCAGCTGCCGCTTCGAAATCTCGGTCCGGGAGGCGGCACTCAGCCCCTCACCGCGAACCAGCCCGGCCACGAATTTGGATAGGTCGGAAACTGTGGTGTCCGTGGAGCCGGCCGCGCGCACTCTGCTGCTATGATTATGCTCCTCGACTTGGCCTTGATCGTTCCAGCCATCGGCATCATTGGGGGCGAAATCGGTGCGCCACACCAGGCTCGTGCGGGTCATGCCGAGTCGCTTGAAGATCGCATTCGTCAGATCACCCACGGCCAGCCCGAGCCCTTGCGTCTTACGGCCGTGCTCGATGGCGAATTGCAGCAGCATCAGGCCATCGCCGGAATAGCTATAACGCGTGCCCGGCTCGAAATGGATGCGCAGCTTGTGGTCAGGTTCGAGGAACCAGAAATTGGCAAAGCCAGCGGAATGGGTCAGGCACATGCGCGGGGTGATCTGTTTCCAGCGCGAATCGCCGGTAAGATCCTGGTAAGGGGCATACTTCTTGACGAGCAGCGGGTCGGGGCCATAGCTGGGCAGTGGGCGATCGAGATCGGCGGCGATCGGAGTATCGAGCTTGAGCTTGCCCACGTCCACCAGTTGCATCACGGTGTAAGCGAAGACGGTTTTAGTGAGGGACGCGCCATACATTACGGTATCGCCAGTGAGGGATCTCCGTTGGCGTTACGGATGCCATAGGCGTGGATGTAGGCGACCTTGCCGTGGTCAATGGTAGCCACTGCAACGCCTTTGGCATGGGTGCGGGCGACGATGTGGGCGACTTCGGCATCAATGGCCGGACCGGGGGGAAACTGCTGCTGCGCGGCATCAGAGACAGGCAACAGCAAGAAAGGAAGCAGAAGAACTTTCAGGTTCGGTCTCATGGAGATGGGCATCCCTGTGGATAGTCTCTCAAAAGATAACAGCAGGGGGCGGCCCGTTTGGGAAGGGGCTGATGGGAGGCGGACCTCTTCCACGACCACAGTCATGTTGGCGATCGCGGCGGCCTGGCCGAGTCTGTACCTCACGGGCACGTGGTGACGAAGCTGAGCGACCAGCACGCGGCACAGCCTCCGCCCGAAGCCTCCCATGCGGCGTTCTCGACCAAGTGAGCCGAACGCGGGCTGTTAAGTACCAATATCGGTAGCTACTTCAGTCTCACAGGCCGCCAAGGATGGCTCCTTGGGTACGTTGGCGAGTTCCCCGGCGATCTTGAGAAAGTCGCTCCATATCAGTTCTCGGATGGCCTCTCAACATGATCGATCACTAGAACCTCGACCGACCCCTTGGTGGGCACAAGCCTTAAGCCGAGTTGTTCTTGCGGCGTACGCTGCTCTAATGATCGCCTGTATTGGATGTGCCATGACGCCTCCGCCAGATTGCTCCGGTGAGAAAATGGTAGGCCAGAGCTCGAATTGCGGATCGTTGCTCCTGGCTTACGGACATGCACGAATGTTCCTCGAAACTGAGGGTTCAGGAAATTGACCGGCGCAGCGCCGCTTGTGACGGCGGCGGAGGAACTGCCAAGTGGCGCCAGCCGCCCAAAGTCACCCGGTGCGTCAGTTTCCCTTGGCCGCCTGCTTTCGACCCTGCCTTACGTCCTCCCAGTTCGGCACCGAGACCATAGTCCGGTAGTTTGAGTCGTTGTAATCCGGATTGCGGATGGGGGCATAGATTCTCGTGCCCGTGAAGGGCCGGTCCTGTGTGTAGATCCAGACGCGCTTTTCGTCCCACAGCACGATTTCATCCCGCTGGTCGCCGGTCAAATCCAGCACCGCGGCGGCCAGGTCGGGATGGCCATCGTGAGGGAACATCACGACGCGGCGCAGGTGGCCGTCGATCAGTCCTCCTTCCACGACATTTCCGGAAAGCAGGCAGAATTCCTGTCCATCGCCCCGCCAGTTGACGGGCAGCATCGGGCTACCGCTGTGGATTGGCTCTTCCTGCGCCAGGATGTTGCCATCGGCATCGAACAGGGTCACGATTCCCGGGTTCTTCCAGAAGTTGACCGAAATGTACTGGAGGCCGGGGAGGTCCGGACGGTAGCGGGCGACGCTTGGGCTCTGGTTGTGACCGACGCGAACCTGCTTCAGGATTCTGCCGTGGAGGTCGAACAGGATGAACCCCTCATCGCTGCCGCTGGCATAGACGCGCGGCTCGGCCTTGGGATCGGCCGAGAGGTTGCCGACCATGATGCCATCGGCATGGTCATGAAGGTCGGCGTCGTGGCTCCAGAGCTTGACGCCGGCATGGTTCCAGAGCGAGTAGCCGATCATGAGGGAATCGTATCCCTCGCCGAGATCGATCGGAAACGGGAAATGGCCGGTCTGGCCGTTCCCCTGCCAGAGCAGCTCAAGGCGGTTGTTGTAGATCCAGAAGTGAGTATAGCGGTCCTTCACGAGGATTTCGTGGCGGCGTTTGTCGCCGAAAAAATTCACGAAGGCGATGGAATCACCGTTCTCGCGTTCATAGGGACGGAAGGCGTCATCCGCAGGCATTTTCGGCAGCCAGACTCGTTGGCGAACGACGCCGCTCTTTCCATCCAGGATCTGCAGTTGAAAGTCGCGCGCCACCACCACCTCGTTCCGGCCATCGCCGTCAATGTCGTGGATCTGGAAGGGCGTATCGTTGGTGAGCAAGCCGTTGCGCGGGTCGGGCCGGCCCGACTGCCAAAGGACCTTGCCGTCGAGCGTGACAGCAGTCAGGCAACTGATCTGATCGAAGGCGTCGGCCTGCACGCGCGGGATATTCTGCGCGATCAACATGTCGGGAACGCCGTCGCCATCCAGGTCGCCGAAGCGCACGTTGCGTCCAGCGCCGAAACCGGGAGTGTCGAACTTCTTCCATAATTTCGGCTGGGGATTGGCGCCGCGCAGGCGGGCCAGCTCCGCTTCGCGGGCTTGAATACGCGTGGCGCTGGCGCGCGCGGCCGCATCGGAAGCGGAGACGCGGAATTCCTGGAAGCGAGCGGGGATGCCAGCGCTGATTCCGGCTTTGCCTTTCGCCAATCCCGAGGCCGTGGCCTGAAGGACCTGCCGGCCATCCACGAAGACACGGATTTGCGTACCAATCGCCTCCACGCGGAGAGAATAATAGCGGGTGGTGTCATAGGCGAAAGCCGCGGCAGCGAGTTCCTTCCATGCTGGCGCGCGGAGAGCTGGCTCGATGGGCAGGTGAGCGACCAGCCGGACCTGGTTGCCGCCATTGAGACCGCACCAGTAATAGTCGCGGTTGGTACGGTAGCGGAAGACAATACCTGCCGTGCCGGCCAATGCCAGGGGCTTTACCTTCACCTCGACGGTGTAGTCGTCCCACTCGGGGTCGCCGGTGATGAGAATCGGGTTGGTGAACTGGCGCGCGCTCGGGTCGAGCTGCTGCTCAAGATACGGTTTGCCGTCCTCGTCGGAGACGATCCATGCATCCAGGTGCGTAATGGCATTGGCCCAGGGGCCGAGAGGGATGCCACGGTCCGGCAGATAGTGGTACTCCTGAATGGCGCCGTTCAAGGTCCCCACCGGAGAAGTGAGCCAGCCCGGCGGAAAGTGGGAGAAATCATCGCGGAACAGGTCGGCACCCGCAAGCGCGAAGGCGCCGCAGAGAATCGCGGCGGCAATTCTGAAGGTCATACGATGCTTCGATCATAGCCCGCCTCAAGGCCTCCGCTGGAAACATCTCACCAGTCAGGCATCTCTCGCGCGGACGGCTTGAGCTGCAATGCGGCCTGTCGCCGGCCGACGGCGGACCGAAGATAGCTACCGATATTGAACGCCGCGTTCGGGAAGGCCTACAGTGGTGGTGCGAAGCGGCCGTCAATTGCGGTCCAGCCGCCGTCCGCGAAAAGCACGGTCCCTGTCACGTAACTGCTTGCGTCTGAAGCCAGGAATACCACAGGGCCTGCCATCTCTTCCGCCTTGGCCCAACGGTTGAGGGCGTTTCTGCTAGAGTAGGCCTGATACCATTCCGGTTTCTCCTTAATCGGCGCCGTAAGCGGCGTCTCCACCACCCCCGGAGCGATGCAGTTCACGCGCACCCCGGCGGGGCCGAGCTCCACCGCCAAACCGCGTGCCATTTGTATTAATCCCGCCTTGGTCGTGGCGTAGACCGATTGTCCCGGCTCCACGGTGACCGCTCGCATGGAAGAAAAAAGAATGATGCTGCCACCTCCGTTCGCAGCCATGTGTCGCCCTGCGGCCCGGAGGACATTGAAACTGCCTCCCAGATTCAGCCCCAAAACTTTTTGAAAATCGGCGTCAGTATAGTCGAGCAGGCGCCTCCGAATGTTGACAGCCGGCGTGCTGATTGCGATGTGAATCCGCTGATGCTTATCCGCAAGGCGCATGAAGGCGTTGGCGACTGCTGCCGCATCGGTGATATCTAATGCCAGCGCCTCAGCCTGTCCTCCTTGCTCCTGGATTGCCGCCGCGGCTCTTTCGGCGCCTGGGCCATTGATATCGGTGCAGATCGTGAAAGCCCCTGCCGCTGCAAGCCCTTGTGCAGCGGCGAGACCTATTCCGGAGGCCGCACCCGCAATGAAAGCGACACGGCCATCAAGCCGAAATAGGTATCGAAGATCAACCATGCGCGGATTGTAGCGCAGCTTAGCCTTATCGGACAGTGCGGCGGTCAATGCAAGAGTGGATTGGCGAGTTGCACGAAGCTTCCAGGAGCTGAACCAGCAGGCCACGGGCGAGCGGGCACCGAAAAAGGCGCGAGGAGTCGCGGTTCCGGCGGCGAAGTACCCTACGATAATACGAAATAATAGTGGCGCGCTGGCGCCGGAGGCACACTTCTCACATCGCCGTTTGAGGGCTCTTCGACATTCAGGCGAGCCCCACACCACCGGGATGAGGGCGCGCAGGGGCAACGGAATAAACGACTCAACGCAGAGGGTGATAGCGAATGTCGTTTTAGAACGGATTGTACGGCAACCACCGGAACGGCGGGTGGCCTTCCAGCGTCTCGTAGGCCACCATCTCCTCAAGCTTTCTCTTTTCCGCCTGCTTCGGCCAGCCATCGGGGACGCCGATCGGCGTGATGCAAATCCGCTGGTACCGATCCGGAATCGCCAAGACCTCCTTCGTGACAGCGTCGGGAATGCCGTCGGTTAGATACGCTGTGCCGTAGCCAAATGCGCGCGCCGCCGCCATCAGGTAGCCGGCTGCGATCGGCCCGTCGTGCCGCAATGCGTAGTCGGCGCAGGGCGCTTCACGGTCCACGAGCACAACCACGTAAACCGGCGCGGTGAAGTAGCCCTCGAAAAAGCGGACCTGAGTCGCCCGGCGTGCCGCGAACTCCTGCTTCTTGTCGTCGGGCTGCTTGGAGGCTGCGTCATCGAGCGCCGCCGTGATCTTGTCGAGCGTCTTCTTCCGCATCTGCTGGATCTTGGCCTGGTCCCGGATGACCAGGAATTTCCAGGCCTGCTGGTTCATGCACGTTGGACCCCGCCGGGCGGCATCCAGGATCATGCTCACATGTTCAGCCGGAATCGGATCAGGTTTGTATCGACGTACCGTCTGCCGCTTCGCGAACTGCGCGCTGAACAGCGAGGGATCGATGCCGGCCCGGTCGGCGGAAGCCGCTGGGGGCGCGCCGGCAGCGAGGGCGCCGGTCAGACCGGCGTAGCCGATGATTCTTCTGCGAGTAGTTTTCAATCCAAGCCTCCGAATCAGCTCTTTGAGAGTTTTTTCATAGTTTAGAATCTCAAAATAGTCCAACGTACAACACAGGCAGGAAGTTCCCCTGAGTCTCGGGGAAGATCAAGACGCCCACCTCGCCGGGCCTATGCACAACTCCCCGAATGGCGTTTTAGGCCAGGTGCCGGTCGGTGACTATACGGCCAAGGTTGCATGCATCCAGGCGGCACGGAAACGGAACAACTGAACGCCGGGCTTGCCCGGAGGGCAGCCATAGTCGCCTCACGGAGCAGGCTCTGTCCGTAGAAACTCAAGAATCCTCTGATTCACCGCCGTCGACGACGCGAACGTCAAATCGTGCCCACCGCCGAGAACAATTTCCGTGCGAATCCCCGGCGCCACTCTCTTGAGACGCGCCACGGCTTTCCCCGGCGGGTAGATCACTTCGTGCTCCCCGACCAGGAACAGCGCTCGCACGCGAAGGCTTCCCCATTCGGCGTCGGTCAGCACGGGCGGAATCGGTGGGTGGTGCCGCTGGATGCTCCGCATGTTGAGGGTCAGTTCCGCGACAATCGACTCGATCCAGGACGCATCCCTGCGGGCCATATCCGGAAAGACCCAGCGCAGAAACGGGGCCAGGCCGTGGCGCCGTGCGATCGCCAGTACGAGCAAGTGCATCCAGAATGCGGCTCTGAGCCGCAAGACGGTGTTGCCAGGCGCGATCAGCACCAACCTGCTCAGTCGTTCCGGAAAACGCAGCGCGTATTGCGCCGCCAGTGCTCCGCCATAAGATATTCCAGCCAGGTTGATCGCACGTTTCAAATCCAATCCATCGAACACTTGATTCAGCCAGCCCATCATGTCGTCGAGCGATCGAGCCGGCCTGGTGCACAGGCTCCTGCCGAATTCTCCTATCTGATCGACCGCGAAGGTGCGGCATCCTGCGGAGAGTGCCTGAATGTTCGGCGCCCACATGAGCGAGGTTGCGCCCGCGCCATGTAACAGCACCAGTGGCGGCGCGCCGGGTGGCCCACTGACGCGAACGAACGTTTCCCCGTAGGTGGTTGGTACGGTGCATTCTTCCGAGCAGATGGGCCACTCTCTGGTAGCCTTGGCGGCGAAGTATTGGAAGCAGATATCTCGCGCCGCCTCGGATCTGTACGGCGAGTAGGTGCAGCTTGTCTTGGTTTCCATTTCGCAAACGCCCGTGAGCGCCGGCACAGTCGGCAGGCCCATTATGAGGGCCTAAATGGCTGAGATGATTGCAGTTCCACACGCGGACCAACGCAGTCGTCCTAAGGCGCTAGTGCTGGACCGCGTCTCCTCGGTTCGGTGATTGGCTGGAGCGTCGGCTGTCTACGATACGGCGATCGATGTTCCGCCGTACTTGATCACGTACTCCTTATTGAGGGCAAATTCGTCAGAGTATTTGCCCCACATTCCGACCACCACCGCGTCCGTCGATTTGATGTTGGCGAGAATGTATTTGAACCGGTCCTCGGCGATGTCTTCCCTCTGCGTAAGGCGGGTACTGGCCAGGAGCTTGTATACCCAGCACGGCTTCTTGGTCTGCTTGATGACCTTGAGCATTTCCGGTGGGTCTCCCTGCACGAAAGCGATTTCGCCGCCATACCACTCCGAATTGCCTTCGGTCGGGTAACCGATCTCGACCGGCATCATTTCGGGATTGGACTTATATGCGGCCAGCCATTCCGAATGGGTCCGGCCGTATTTGTACAGGCAGGTCATGTAGTAATCCACTTCGGTCCAGCCCTGGGATTCAATCTCCATGAACACTTCCGGCCTGTGGCTGGTGACGGCGCACAGCACGCCCGCATCCTTCACATTCTTGCACCACTCCCGAACCCTGCTGAGCTTGCCTCTCCTCCACCAGGCGTCCGTGCCGGTGTCTCCGGCGCCGCCATGGTGAATGGCGAAGCAGCCCTGAGTCTGGACAATCTCCCTGGCGCCCCGCCCCGGCTTGATCGATTCGTCGAGAGGCGCGGTATTCCGGGTGGCCCACAGGATCTTGCCATCGTGCTCCTTGGCGTACTCGCCCATGCGCCGGGTTCCGGCTTCCATGCAGTTGATTCCCAACTCCTCCATGTGCCGGTTCTCTTCCAGGATCTTCTCAGGCGTGAGATACCTCCGTGCTTCCTCCTCTTCCTTAACCGAGAAGTGCTGCCCGGGGCTGTTCACACCCATAATCAGACGGCTGATATCGTATTTGCCGAACTTGACCATCGGCATCGGCTCTTTGGAGAGGGGACCCGGTTCTTTGAAAGCGGGGTTGGGACGTTGTCCCCGACCTCCGGCGGCGCCCCTAACCGGCGCCTGCTGAGCCATTGCACTTGCGCTCAGACCGGACGCGGTGGCCAGCGCTCCGATGCTTTGCACGAAGTCCCGTCGGGAATTCCCACCCTTCGGGCAGTTGGACCGTGAATTCATGGCTGCTCCTTTTGCGAATCATTCGCCGCCGCGTGCTAACTCTGCACGGGGGTGTTCTTATCCGGAAAACAACATTGATCCTGGCTTCTTCGTTTTTTAACCAGATCATAAGGTCCTAAAATATTTTATGCCGTCGTATTCCTGACGTACAGGGGAAAACCTCTCCGATACGGCTTTTCCCTCAGATCGAACCGAATTCACCCTTCCACGTAGCTTCCCGCCCCTTATACATGGCGGCTCTGCCCAGCAAACCGATCATGGTGCTGCGGGCCGACTGTTCCGCCATGTTTTCGCCCTCCCCTGTCTGGATCCGGGAAAGGAACGTCTCGAAAGCGTCGATGGTAATGTCGCGTTTGGAAGGTATGGTCTCTATTTTGTTGGCGGCGGTGTGGTGAACCAGCCGTATTCGCGAAGTTTCGAGCACGCCCTTGGTCCCGGTGAACTCCTCGCCCACCCGCTTGAACCCGGCGGGGCTGAGCTGGTTTGCCTCGAAGTTCACGTGGATGCCGCCGGGGAACTCGAACGACAGGCTGAGGTGGTCATAAATTTCCATGGTGGTTCGCACCTTCCGCCCACCGTAGCCGACTGCGCGGGTTGGAAGGCTGCCGATGAACCAGTGCAGGTCGTCCAGGTTGTGGCAATCCTGCTCGATCAGGAAATCGCCGGAGTAATCCCGGTAACAAAACCAGTTGCGGAGCTTTTCCACCTTGGGATCCGCATACGGGACAGGCTTGTAGGGGTTCGTGTCGATCCAGAATCCGCGGGCGTTGACCAGTTCTCCGATGTCTCCCGCCTGGAGCCGTTTGTAGGCCTCCAGATAAACCGGGCCGTACCGTTGCTGAAAGCCGAAGAACAGGCATTTCGCGGGATCGGCTTTATGCCCGATTGCCATCACCTTCCTGCAACCCTCCAGGTCGACCCCGGCCGGTTTCTCGCAGTAGACGTGCTTGCCTGCCTGAACCGCCGCACCCAGCATTCGCGGGTGCTCAAACGGGGGAGTCGCGATGACGACCGCGTCGACATCGGAGGAGAGAAGCTTCTCAAAATCCTTGTACGTGGCAGGGTTTTGCAGCTTCAGCTTCTCCACGGCCGGATCGATGCGGTCGTCAAACAGATCGCAGATCGCCGTAACCCGCGCCCGAGGATCCGCAGCAACGATGGAGGCGTCGTACGTGCCCCGATTCCCTGCGCCGATCAGCCCCACAGAAATGGCGGAGTTGGCTTGTGTGCCGGCCACCGCCGCGGCGGGTACCAACGTAAACGCCGCGGCACCCCCAGCCCCACGCAGCAGATTGCGGCGTGTGACCTGACCCCGAGGGATCTCCATCATGACCTCCTTACTTCGGGCCTTGCCCCGTCCGGACGGCCGAGCGGCAGCACAAACAATATGTGGCTACCTTCTTTTATCGCGCCCGTGGCCGGAGTGTCAACCGAAAACAGGCTATTCATACCTGTTTTATTGAAACAAACCTCGAAGCGGCTTGCCAGGGGCGGATTTCAGAGGTTAACCCCGCCCCTACCCCCAAATGGGATCTACTTTGGGACTTCGACTGTAACCGTGCCGCCTGCCCCAACGGTTACCCTCACCGATGAGGTAACGCGATCCAGCGGTCCACGGGTGCTTTGGGCTTTCGCAGGCCGGCCATTCACCAGCAGGGTCTCGAACGATCCCGGGAACGCCGCCTTCCAAATGATGGCGGGTCCGCGCTGATTGGTGAGCACAGTCTTTCGTATTCCTTCGTGCCGGACGGTGATCTCGTTCGAGCGGACGGGGAGGTTCCGCAACTCGGCCCAGCCGACCTTGGCGCCAAGCCCCGGCACCGTTTTTATTGCGGCCGCAACCCAATACCCGCTGATGGCGGACTGAAGCGGCGAATCGGCTTCCAGAGTGACGCCCATTGTCCCGTTCACGAGTGCGCCGACCCACGAAAATGGAACCTCGGGATATTCGCGGCGGCTTCTCGGATTCAGAGCGGCATCCAGCATGCGATCGTAGCCGGAATCGGGATCTCCATAACGGTAAAGCACCTCGATGCTGCGGCCGGCCTCCTGGAGCGCGCTCTTCATTTTCGGCCCATCTTCAACCGCGTCCCGAGCCAGCAGGATGGCGCCCCCGCGGCCTTCGAGTTGATGGTCCTGGTCGAGCTGAAGATAAAAGTGCTGTTCCCTGGCGTTCCACCAGGTGGTGTTGAGGAAGGTGCGCACATCCGCCGCTTTCTTCAGGTATATGCGGGCCTGGTCCACATTCCTTCGGGCTTCCTGAATGTACGCATATGCCAGGTAAGCTGCATACTGCGTGGCGAGGACGTCTACTCCGAGCACGTATTTGTGGTCGCCTTCGTCATAGCCCGGAATGCCGCGAGCGGCCTGGAACTTCTTTCCGGGGTCGATCATCCCGCGGACATTCATCAGCCGCGGGCGTTTCATGACCTCTTCGAGGCCAAGCCCCCATCGTTCCACGTAGTCGGTGACGGTGCGGTCGTAGAAATTCAGGAACACGGGATCATTGACATAATCCAGGTCGCCGGTCCAGACGTACATCCGGTAACAGGCATCGAGGATGTCAAAATTAGCTGGAAGGTTAAACCAGAACTCGGCGTCGTTCTCATAATCGACAGGCGCCGGCCGGTTGTGCCGGTCTATCTCCCAGAAACTGCACCAATCTCGCGCATCAGAGACGTTTTCGGCGAAGCGCCGCAGCATGTTCTTGTTGTGCCGTGCGAGTCCTAATGCCTGCGCGCCCATGGCCTGGTGGGCGGTGTCTCGCATGCAGAAAGCCTCGCGTCCCGGTTCGGCGGCTTCGTACCAGGGACCTACCGGATCACCCTCGAACGCATACGCCATGGCTTGGCTTTTCATCCATTGAAAGCCCCTGACCAGAGCGGCATCGGAAGATTGGAACTCGAGCTTCGATTCGCCCGGCGCAACTGCCGGGCGCACTCCGCTGGCGCCCGTGATCGACGAGCCGACTACGCGGTACCCGGCATCGGCTGCACCACCCGGCGGTGCAGTCTGGCACAGGGCGGACACGCAACTCATTACGGAACAGGCCAGAATATCTCGTATCGCCATAATCGTCCCTCCACCGAATCAGATTCCGGCGCTCCCGATTGTAGCGCTCGATGTCCGTGTGGCGTCAAGGGCATCGTCCTGCCAGCGGGCTAAAGCTGAGCGGCCCCTGAACGTATTCCGGAGTCGAACGGCATGCCGGGCGGAACGGCCAAGGCACAGCTGGGTCCGGGGCTTGACTGCCGGTTTCCGCCACTACCTCCACATAGAGTATTTGATCCTATCTCGGGGTTTCGCTTCGAGGACGTCATCTCTGATTTAAGAAAAAAAGGTTTTAAATCACTATATTCCGATATATACTTGTGCCGAAGTTCAGGAAGCTTGGGGGCAAACGGGGGACATGTCCCGGGCTTGGTGTAAGTCCACTTGTTGGGCTGCGCGGGACGGTCGCGACCAGAACGTACAGAGATCCCTTGGGGAAAGGAGCTTTGTCATGGTACCAGCACTCCGGGCCGTCCGGAAGCACGGCC
>DATJMA010000105.1:0-3136 GCA_035509055.1 Bryobacteraceae bacterium
TCCCGACTCGCCCGGTGCACCACGGCTTGCGATGCCGCCCATTCGATCAGGTCGTAGTAGTCTTCCGCGTCCTGCTGTCTGAGGACGCCCGCATGCCCCTCGGACTTGTGCATGCCTCGAAGGTCTGCCTGAACGACGGCGTAGCCCTGTGGCACCCAATAAACCGGATCCGGCGATTCGAAACCCGTCAGCCGTGAGCAATTGAGTTTGCCGAACCTGACGCCGGAAAGGCGCATGAAGAGCGTCGTGAGGCGATCCGGGAGCTTGTCTTTGCCGTATGGCGTGACCGAGCGGATGACGGGGCACGGCCGACCGCCCACCGGCCTGTACAGGTTAGCAAACAGGTGCGAGCCGTCACGCACCGGCACCGCAAGATCATGTTCGATCGTGATTGAGCCGGTATCTGTCATTCCCATCTACTATCCGGCCCCTGTCGCATTCAATCTTCGGTGCGCGCGGCCACCCCTGTAAAACGGGAGTCCTCCGTGTTTTCCAGCACATTACGATCGCGGTTGGAACCGTGTCGCGCCGGCTTGCTCTCCTAACACTTCTTAACACGTTCGCGGATACATTTCGACTGCTCCCGGCGTCCTTAACCCTAGCAGCCCGTGGCAGAAGTGAGAGTTTTCAGGCGGCGCGATAGAACTGGACCGGCAGAATTACAGTAACGAATTCGCCCGCTTTGCGCCATAAAGTTGCTTGCAGCTCGGTCCGCTTGCCCCAAATCCTTTCGAGGCGAGCCAATGCGCTTCCTAAGAGCGTAAGAAGTTGCAAACAAAGCCCCTGTAACCGCCGGGGCTTACCGACTCCCATAGTCTTCCGCAGGATCAGAGATAAGTTGAAAGCGGCTCCATGCACCAGTAATCGCTTCAGGATGTTTTTGCGGCCCTGTAGATGGATGCGCCTCATTCCGCCGGTCTCGTACAGATGCGCGAAAGTTCTCTCCGTCAGTTCGCTCCGCAGTTTCTGTAACCGCTTGTTGCGGTCGCCCCGCACACGCCGCCGATTCTCGTATGTCCGCTTCTGCTCTTCCGCTTTCCCCTCGCCCTGCCACTTCCTCCGCCCTCGCTCCGGCTCGGGAATATAACTCCGGAGTTCCTGTTCGTGCAATTCCGTCAGCACCGCGCCACTGTGATAGCCCTTGTCGGCCACCACCTCTTCCACTCCGAACTCATGGAGTTCTCGCGCCACTGCCTGCGCCTCTTCCAGCGTTTTGTGGACCGTGGTTGTGTCCCCTGCATCGGCCGGTTGCAGGGTCAGCGCCAGCAGCGCTCCGCTGGTTAGATCCACCGCATGCTCGGCCTTGTGCGCCAAGTGGGTGCGCCCATCTTTCATCTTGGTGATCCGTGCGTCCGGATCGCTGGGACTCCTCCACACCTGATTCGATCCCTTCTTTTTGCGCTTCCGATCCAGCCGCGCCAACTGTTCCTTCGTCGGGTTCTCGATCCCCGCCGCGCTGGCTAATTCCTTCAGATAGTCGTTGTAACTTTGCCCGTTGTCCCGCCGCACGATGCTCTTCATTGCCGCATTCGCTTCCAACGTTGTGGCATCGATCGAGACCGTCCGCCCACTCACCAACCCCTCTTCATCGAGGATCTTCAGCACCCAGCGAAAAATCGCCGTATGCGTCTCCAGCCAGTACAGGCGCCGCGTGCGCGAAATCGTGGAATGGTCGGGTGTGGCCTCGTCCAGCGCGTATCCCAGAAACTTCCGCAGGGACAGCGAATCGGCGGTCCGCCAAGCGATTCCTCGCTCCGAATCCAGACCCTCGAAGTATCCGATCAGCAGCGATCGGAAGTATACCCCCGGCGCGATACTGGGTCGTCCATACGGGCTCCTGGCATAGAACTTGTGGCAGAGTCGTTCCACTTTGACGTCGAACTTGTGTGCATCCAGAATCTGATTCAGCCGATCATAGAAAGCATTCGCCGGCGTCTCGACCACATCGCTAGTTGCGATCCACAGATCCTGTTGTCGTTCCCGTTTCCGCCGCGTTCCCATCGCCATGCCATATAGACGATCAGAACATTTCCGAGGTCACATGGTTTGGAACAAAATCTGACTATTACCACGGGCTGCTAGGCGCTGGCCGCCTTCAGCAGTCCCAGCGGCTCCCCGGCCTGATAGCCTGGAAAAACCTGCGACAGATTCGACGTCCCTAAATGTCCGCTGACCAGTTCGCCGAGGACCTGGCGGAAATCGGTGGTCACCGCCAGGTCGCGCCCTTCGTATAGCTGTTCGTGCTCGAGGCCCGGCCACTTGCCATACACCATGCCGCCGCGCACCGCGCCGCCGAGCACGAACATTACGTCGCCGTGGCCGTGGTCCGTGCCGTTGTTGCCGTTTTCCCGCGCCGTGCGGCCGAACTCCGACATGGTCACCAGAACCACATCTTCCATGCGGTCTCCCAGATCGTTGCAGAATGCCGACAGCGCGCCGCCGAACTGCCGGAGCACATTATTCAGTTGGTTCGGCTCATTCTGATGATGGTCCCATCCGCCGATTTCGGCGAAGGCCGCTTCCACGCCGGCGCCGGCCTTGATCAACTGCGCGATCTGCCGCAGGCCGCGGCCCAATTCCCCGCCCTGCGGATACTGCGCGCCGCCCGAGGGATTGTACGGCGCGCGGTTCAGGGATTCGATCATGCGCATCGCCGCGAAGGCGTCCTTGCCCGCAGCGGCCAGTGGTTTATCCGGTGAAGCCGCATACAGGCGCTCGATGATGGATGCGTTGTCCCCGCCGGCCTTGAACTGCTGGAGATCGTTGATGGCGATGGCCGGGCAATCGCCTTGCATGGTGCGCGGGAGGGCGGCGCTCATGGCGATAGCCCGCAGCGGCGAGGCATCCGGCCCGGCCGGCGGAAGGGCGCGGTTCAGCCATCCATCGCGCTTCAAGCCGGGCGTGCCCGATTCCATATAATCCTGCGCGTCAAAGTGCGAGCGCGACGGATCGGGCGAGCCGGTGGCCTCGACAATCGCCAGCATCCGGCGATCCCATAACTGTTTGAGCGGCTGCAGCACCGGGTTCAACCCGAAGCGGCCGTCCAGGTCGATGGCGGGCTGCGGACCGTTGGCGGAACCCGGCGCGGGTATGCCGAGCGTGGGCCGCAGTTCGTAATAGCGCTTCTCTGCGAACG
>DATJMA010000106.1:0-119767 GCA_035509055.1 Bryobacteraceae bacterium
CAGACCCATTACCAGGGGATCCCGGAGCTTAATTACCTCTCCGCGCCCGACACCAACTGCTATTATGCCGGCAGCACCGCCAACGTTTACGAGGACTTTAGCGGCGGCACATTTCCGGCGTCCGTCGGCCCGGTCGACAACATCGGCAGCGGCAACGGATATCCTCCTGGTTTGAGCACTGCGGGGACTGGTATCTCGACGACGTCGGGCTATTACACGGTAAGCAGCCGGAGCATGCAGAACCCCAAAATGGGCCGGTATGCGGCGTTCAACGCGGCCGATAACATGGCAACCCTGATTCGCGAGGATACGACCCTGAAGCCCATGCTGTTCGTCATCGGGCTCAGCTATTCGAACCAGGCGACCGAACCGCTGGACAGCGACTGGCTGGCGCGGGTGGCCAACGACCCCACCTACCAGACCACGGGCACCGATAGCGACGCCATGAATGGGACTGGCATCACGCCCGGGCACTCGGTCTATCAGACCGGACAAACGGCCGGCCTGTATTGCCTGGCCACAAACACCACGTCGTCGTTGAACGGCTGCTTCTCTCAGGTCACCAACGCACTCCTCCGCCTGACCTTGTAGCTTCATCCGCCTCTTAGGGCGGTTCGTCGGAAATCCCGGCCTTTGGTCGCCCGGCTTGCGCGGTTCTCCCCGCGGGCGACTACCATGTATGCTGGATGAGAGTTTTACGCAAAGCCGGGCAACTGCTTGCGGGCAGCGTCGTCATCGCCGTCATCCCCACCATTCTGGCGGCGCTCTTCCAGGAGCAGGCCACCTTCCGGTACCTCGGCGATCACTACCGCTTCTCCTTCATCTACACCATCTGCATTGCCAGCCCGTGCTGGGCCGTAATGGACCGCGTCGGGCCGCGCCTCTGGAAAACTTCGCGCCTGGTGCGCCTGCCCTCGCTCATCGCCCTGCTGGCGGCCCTGGCGTTCATTGGCTCTCTCGCCGCCAATCTGGTTTTCACGGCTTTGGGCTGGCAGAGCCTGGCGATATTCTGGCACGAACTGGCGTTTGGCCTTCGCATCGCCATATTCCTCACAGTCCTGCTGGGAGTGGCGACCACATCCGTCGAGGTGATGCGTGCGCGCCTCGAGGCCGCTACCGAAGAACTCCGCCGGCGCGAACTGGAAGATGAGCGCGCCCGCCAGCTCATCACGCAGGCGCGCCTCTCCTCGCTCGAATCGCGCATCCACCCTCATTTTTTCTTCAATACCCTGAATTCCATCAGCGCCCTGATTCGCGAAGACCCGCGCAAGGCGGAGCGCACGGTCGAACGCCTGGCCGCGCTTCTGCGCTATTCGCTCGATCACAGCGCTCGCGGACTGGTCCCGCTTCGTCAGGAACTGCACGTGGTGGAAGACTACCTGGAAATTGAAAAAACACGTTTCGGCGACCGCTTGCGGTTCGCGGTCGAGGTGCCGCCCGATCTCGGCGATCTGGAGGTCCCCCCGTTCGCGCTCCAGACCCTGGTGGAAAACAGCATCAAACACGCCGTCGCGCCCAATCGCCACGGGGGCGAGATCGCCGTCTCCGCGCGGCTCGTATCCGCGAGTCTCTGGCTCGAAGTGAGCGACGACGGACCGGGGTTCGATCGCGCCACCATCCAGCACGGCCACGGACTGGAGAATCTCGAGGATCGCCTGGCTGCGCTCTTCGATGGCGCGGGGCGCATCGAGCTTGCCCGCCGCGGCGGCCGCATGCTGGTATCGGTCGCCATCCCGCAAAAGAAAGTGCTGGCATGATTCGCGCGTTCGTGCTGGATGACGAACCGCTGGCCGTGCGCCGCCTGAAGCGCATGCTGGATGAGTCCGGGCGCGTGGAAGTGGCCGGCTCTTCGAGCGATCCCGTCGATGCCCTCGCCGCGCTCGCGGAACTGAAGATCGACGCGCTGTTTCTCGATATCCAGATGCCGGGAATGACCGGGTTCGAAATGCTCGACATGATGGATCCGCAGCCTCTGGTGGTCTTCACCACCGCCTTCGATCAATACGCCCTGAAGGCTTTCGAGGTGAACTCCATCGATTACCTTCTCAAACCAATCGAGGAGCGCCACCTCGCCCGCGCGCTCGACAAAATCGAGCGCCTGCGCGCCTCGGCCGCTCCGCCGCCCGATTGGAAGTCCCTCGTGGCGCAGCTCGCCGGCGCGCTCAAACAGCCCGGCGCTTCGCTCGCGCCGGAATATCCCGAACGCATCGCCTCGCGCCTCGGCGAGCGGACCCATATCCTCGACCTCGCCAAAGTCACCCACTTCTTCGCGCAGGAAAAGCTGACCTTCGCCGCCATCGAGGGCAAAAACTACGTCGTGGACCACACCGTGTCCGAGCTCGAACAAAAGCTCGACCCGCACCACTTCTTCCGCATTCACCGCTCGACGCTGTTGAATCTGGAGTGGGTCAAGGAACTCGACGCCTGGTTCGGCGGACGCGTGCTGGTGCGCCTGAAGGACGCCAAGGCTACCGAATTACAAGTGGCCCGCGAGCGCGTGCAGGAGCTGAAAAAACGGCTCGGAGCATAAACCCGCCAAAGCTCATTTGATTTCCAGCGTCGCTTTCAGCAGATCGCGATCGCGCGACGACGGCCCCACGCGGATTTCGAACTCGCCTGGCTCAACCACGGAACGCCCGTCGGCATCCACAATCTGGAACGATTCCCACGGCAGGCTCACGCGCACCGTCTTCTTCTCTCCCGGCGCCAGGTGAACGCGCGCGAAGCCCTTCAGCGCCTTGTTCACCCAGGTAACTGAGGTGACCACATCCGTGACATAAACCTGCACGATCTCGTCGCCTTCGCGGCGCCCGGCGTTCTCGACATCGACCGACACCGTCTCGGCCTGCCCGTGCGTCAGTGCCGGAGCCGTGAGCTTCAGGTTCGAGTAGCGATATTGTGTGTAGCTCAGCCCGTGGCCGAAGGGGAACAGCGGCTCCTGGGTGAGGTCGGCGTAGCGGTCGCCGTGCTGTCCCCGCACCTGGCTGTAGAATACCGGCTGCTGCCCCACGTGGACCGGGATGGAAATCGTGAGCTTCCCGGACGGGTTCAACTGCCCGAACAGGGCCTCGGCGAGCGCGCGGCCGCCTTCCATGCCGGAATTGAATCCTTCCACGATGGCCGCGGCGCGTTTGGCCGAAGGCGGCAGCACCAGCGGCTTGCTGTTCACCAGTACCACGATCATCGGCTTGCCGGTCTTTTCCAAGGCATCGAGCAGCGCCACCTGTCCGCCCTGCAATTCGAGCGTCGCGGTGCTGTTCTCCTCGCCGACGAAGCGCAGATTGTCCCCCACCACGGCGACCACCACATCGGACGCCTGCGCCGCGGCGACTGCCGCCGGTATGCCCGAAAGATCGTCGTCAAGAATGGAGCAGCCGCGCTCGTAACGAACCGAAGCGCCCTGGGGCGCCAGGGCGCGGATTCCGTCCAGCGCCGTCGTGGTCTTCTCGCGCGGCTGTTTGCCGGCTTCCGGCGGGTGCTGCGACGACCCCAGGCTCCAATCGCCCAATTGCTGGAGATCGTCGTCGGCATTCGGACCGATCACCGCGATCGACTTGACCTTTGCCACATCCAGTGGAAGCACGCCGTTGTTCTGGAGCAGTATGAGGCTCTGCCGCGCCATGGTCAGGTTGACTGCCCGATGGTCCGCCCGCGCCGTTTCCACTGCCGCGCGCGCCAGATCGGGCCGGCGCGGATTCTCGAACAGGCCCATGCGGAACTTCAGCGCCAGCAGGCGCCGCAGCGGCGCGTCGATCTCGGACTCGGCGAGCCGTCCGCTGTGTACGGCCTCGATCGCGCCTTCATAGAACTGCGGGGTGGTCATCATGATGTCGTTGCCGGCGCGGATGGCCATGATGGCGGCGTCGGCGTAGGTCTTGGCGACCTTCTGCTCGTAAACCAGCCGTCCGACGTTGTCCCAGTCCGTCACCAGAACGCCGCGAAACCCCCATTCGGTCTTCAGGACGTCGGTGAGCAGCCAGTGATTGACCGTGGATGGCACTCCATCCATGGATTGATACCCGGTCATGAACGTCATGGCGCCGGAGCGGGCGGCGCGCTCGAACGGCGGCAGAAAGTAACTCCGCAACTTGCGCCTCGAAATGTCGGCCTCCGAGGCGTCGCGGCCGCCTTGCGTTTCCGAATACCCTGCGTAGTGCTTGGCGGTGGCCAGCACCGCGGTCGGATCGTTGAGGCCTTTGCCCTGATAACCGCGAATGAGCGCGGCGCCGAACTCGCCGATCAGGTATGGGTCCTCGCCGAACGTCTCGCCGGTTCGGCCCCAACGCAGATCGCGCGTCAGGCACAGGACCGGCGAAAACGTCCAGTGGATTCCGGTCGGCGCCATTTCCTCGGCCGTCACGCGTCCCACCTGTTCCAGCAGTTCGGGATTCCAGCTGGCAGCCATTGCCAGTTGGGTGGGAAAGATGGTCGCGCCCTTCCAGAACGAATGGCCATGAATGCCGTCCTCGCCCACAAGCAGCGGGATCGCGAGCCGTTCCTTGGCCGCCAGGTCCATCGCCTGGTTGATCCTCGCGCCCAGAATATGGAGGATCGAGCCCGCGTGGCGCGTATTGATGAACGAAAGATCGCCGCGCGCATCCCACATCATTAATTGCCCGACTTTTTCTTCGAGCGTCATTCGCCCCACGAGATCGCCGACGCGCTCGTCCACGCTGAGGGCGGGATTGCGATAGGGAAGTTGGGCAAACGCCCCGCAAGAGATCAACAGAATGGCAAAGATTCGATAGTTACGCATCTCTTAATACCTTATCAACGGTGCGGCAGCCAAACGCGCCCGCAGCCGGCTCAGCTGGCCGGAAAGCGGCAGCCAGGAATGGCTGGCCCGGCAACGGATATATGGCTCCGTCGCGCTGCCGGAAGCTGGAAAGCAGGCCGGCAGCCCGGAATGGTTGCCCCACCTCAGAACATGACCTTCAGCGAGAACTGCAACTGCCGTGAGTTGGATGCCGTGTGGCTGATGATTCCGAACCCCGATCCTTCGATAATGTTGGACGGCAGCCCGAAATTGACAATGTTGAACAAGTTGAACAGTTCCGCCCGGAACTGCAGATTCATGGACCTGTGGGACTGACTCAGCTCCCAGGCGGTATCCTTGATCAGCGCGAAATCGAAATCGCGGAATGCCGGGCCGCGAAACGTGTTCCGCCCGAGCGTGCCAAACACTCCGTCATTCGGCCCCGTCCCACCGGGTACATTCACCGGGATGAAGAAATACGAGGCATTGTCCGCGCCCAAGCCGAAATAGTCTTCGCGGATCGTGCGGCCGGTGGATAGCAGCGGCCTGCCGGTTTGGTCCGGCCGGTCCGTCCCCATCGAGCCCACCCCCGTCTGCTGCACCCCCGAGTACACCGTGAACGGCAATCCGCTGGTCAGCGTCGAAATACTGAGCAGTTGCCATCCGCCCATCAGTCGCGGACCGAGCAGGCGCAATCCGGGCGCCCGCTCCGCATGCAGTTCCTGCACCACCGTGGCGGTGAAGGCCAGTTTGACATCGAAGCTCGACGGCCCTTTATCCGCGCCGGTGTCGAACGGATCTTGCGGCGCCGGCGACGCGCCGGAAGTGCCGCCCACGCCCGGTCCGATCACGCTGCTGGTGTCGTCGAGCGATTTGGCCCACGTGAAGTTCAACTGAATCTGCGGGCCGGCTTTTGCCACCGAACCCTGCGCCGATGCCTGTAGCGCTTGGTAAGTGGAATGCGACCGGTTGGTGGCCAGCATGTCGGTGCCGAATCCGCCCGTAATCTGTCCCGCGGAGTTGAACTGCGTGTAGTGCGCGAACGCCGGGGTCGCTCCCGGGAAGGCGTTCGGGTAGTCGAGGGCGGGCAGGTACATGCCCGCCGTTCCGATATATCCCGCGCTGAGTCCCAGGCCATGCAACGAACGCTCCACACTCAACGACCATGTCCCCAGTTCCGCGTTGCGGAAGTTCTGCGCGATGGCGCTGGCGTTCAGCGGGCTGATCAGGTGGCTGGGCGAGAGTTGCGCTAATGCCTGATCGAAGCGGGTCACATCCCAGACCGTGTTGTCGGGCACGGCTTTCGAATTGCCGGAGGCTAGAATGTTCACTCCCGTGGGGGTGAACACGCCGGGGAGATCCGAAGGCCGGATCGCCGTCCCGATCGGCAGCGGCGCTCCCGCGGCCGCCGTGATTCGCGGGTAATCGACGTACGGCGCCGCGCCGGTGAGCAGGTTGTCCTGCCAGATATTGGGGGGAATCGTGGTGAGCGCCCCGCCCGCGCGAATCCAGAAATCTTTCGCCGCCTGCCAGCTCAAGCGCACGCGCGGGCCCCAATTGTTGCCGAGCCAGTGGTAGGGCGGCTCCGGATTGATCAGATAGAGCTGCTGTCCGTTGACGAACTCCATTCCCGCCGTCCGCCGCGCCCGCTCCGTGATGGGCGAGTACAACTCGAATCGCAAGCCGTAATCCAGCACGAAATTCGGCGAAAACTTCCAGGTGTCCTCCGCGTAGGCGTTCACGTCGTAGCGCGAAATCGCGGCTACGCCTATCTGATCGCCCTGAGGAAATTCCGGCGGCGCCACCGCTACCGTGTAAGAAAACGCGCTGCCCGAAAGGAACGCGCTCAGAGTGTCCGGCAATTGCTGTCCCACCGGGATGTTGTGGTCTCCGCTCGCCGATCGGATGGCGCTCGTCGCAAATGCCGCTCCGCCGCCGAAGACGTACTGTCCACTAGGCGCGATTCCGAAATACGTCGTGTCGCGGTTCGCCCGAAACTCGCCGCCGAACTTGAACCAGTGCTTCCCGCGCGTCCACGAGAAGTTCTGCCTCCCCATGAAGAGATTGCCGAATGCCGCCATCACCGACCCGCCGGCGGCATCGAACGCTTCGTATGTTCCATCCGCAAAGATCACCGATGGGTCCGTATGATCCGGGGTCGGAAAATTCGGCGTCGTGCGCGTCACGCTTAACGAAGACTCCCAATTGAAGTTGGGCGACGACGTGTGGACCCACGTGACGACTCCGTTCCGCTGGTGATCGACGTACCGTACCGCCCAGGCGGGATCGATGGCGGTCTGGTCCGGATTGGTGGTTGGTCCCCGCAGGTCGTCGAAGGTAAACCGCCCCATCAGTTTGTCTTTCGCCGATAACTGGTGATCGAGGCGAACCGAGAATTGATCCGCACCCGTCAGTACCGGCGACGAGGTCGCATAGGTCCGCGCCCCGAACGGTCCGCCGGGATCGTTCGGCAGCGGATAGCGCGCCAGGATACCCGCGACGATCGGGTTGACGGGAACATACAGCGTGTCGCCGGGAAACGCCGTGGTATCGATTCCTTTGCGTTCGTCCGGGGTGGGCACCGGCATCACCTGCGTCGTTCCCAGCATCTGCCGGAAACCCTGATACTCCACGAAGAAAGCCGTCTTGTCGTGGACCACAGGCCCGCCCAGCGTAAACCCGAATTCGTTCCGCCGGAAGGGCGGGATGCGCTCCGGATTCTCCGGCGTTTGGTGGTCGAAGAAGTTGCGCGCATCCAGCGCCGAGTTGCGCAGGAACTCGAACACCGACCCGTGCAGATCGTTGCTGCCTGTTCGCGTGAGAATGTCGGTAAAGCCCGCCGCGCCGCGCCCGATCTCGGCCGGCATCCAGCCCGATGAGGACTGTATCTCGTTCACCGCATCCACGTTGAAATTCGAAATCGTCGCCCCGCCCATTTCCGGATCGCTCGAATCGGCGCCATCCATGGCGAATACGGCCTCCACACCGCGCTGCCCGTTCACCGCGAACTGCTGCGTGAAGTTGGTGGCGCCGTTGGTGTCCGTCATGGTGCCGGCCGCCAGCAGAAGCAGCTGGCTGAAGTCGCGCTTGTTGAGCGGGATCGAGGTCACGGCTTTGCTGCTGAGTGTTTCGCCTCCACTCGCCTGCGATTGGCTTTCCTGCTCGATCGCGATCGACCCGTCGGCCGCCAGCGTCACGCGCGAGCTACCGGCGATCGGCATCGCGACCGGGGCCGCCATGCGGAACACTCGCCCGCCGAAATTCACCGTCAACGCGTACGAGCCTCGCGCCGGCGCGGCGAAATGAAAGCCGCCGCTTTCTCCCGTTACCGCGGAGTAGCGACTGCCGTTCCCCTGCAAGATCAACTCGGCTTTCGGGGCAACGGCGCCGGACGCGTCGCGTACCGTTCCGTTCCAGTCCGGAGTCTGTGCCCGCACGCCGGCAGGCAGCCAGACCAGGATCCCGGCAGCCACAACGATCCTGATTAGTGCAGAGAGTTTCCCATTCACTTCGTTACCATCAACTCGGAGTGTAACGCGGCTCGCGAGTCTTCACCGGCCCACACGTCGAAGGTGGCCGGTTCCACCACCCACTGCCTCGTCTGCGGGCTCCAGAATTCCAGTTCCTCCTTGCCCAGAGGGAACTGGAGCGTCTGGCTCTCGCCGGGTTTCAGCGTCACGCGCCGGAAGCCTTTCAGCTCCCGCACCGGCCGCGATGCCGATCCCGACCGCTGATGGATATAGATCTGCGCCACGGCATCCCCCGCGGCCGATCCGGTATTTTTCACGTCCACCGCCACGGTGGTGGTTTCGCCCGCGGCCATGCTCGTTTTGCTCAGCCGGAGGTTGGAGAACTGGAAGCTCGTGTAACTCAGCCCATAGCCGAACGGGTAGAGCGGCTTCGATTCCACGTCCCAGTATCGCGAGGTGAACTCCGGACGGTCCTCGGGTTCGTGCGTCAGGTTGTGGTTGTAGTAAAGCGGCTCCTGCCCGGCGGACCGCGGCCAACTGACCGGCAGCTTCCCGCCGGGATTGACGTCGCCAAACAGCACGTCGGCGATGGCATTGCCGCCCTCCGTGCCGGGATACCATGCCTCCAGGATCGCCTTCGCGTGCCCGGCGGCCCAGCGGATATCGAGCGGCCGCCCGTTCTCGAGCACCACCACCACGGGTTTGCCGGATGCCGCCGCGACTTCCAGCATCCTCTGTTGAATGCCCGGCAGTTCGAGCGATGCCCGCGACGCTGCTTCCCCGCTCATGGTGGTGGTTTCGCCCACTACCGCGATCACCACATCCGAGCCCGCGGCCGAAGTCTTCACCTTGGCGAGCACATCCGCGATCTCCGCCTGCGTCGGCGGGGCCGGGGGCTTGCGTCCGCTGAACGCGTCGAACATAGACGGGAACAGCCGCTGCGGCATGGGACCGCCCACATAAGTCACCTGCGCGCCATCGCCCAGCCGCTGCCTGATGCCGGCCAGAGCGGTAACCGGGTGGCTCTTTCCGCCGGTTCCGAACAGCCCCTCTACCGTCCAGCCGCCCTCGATGTCCGTGGTCGAATCCGCCAAGGGGCCGATCACCAGGACGTTCTTCAGTCCGCCGCGAAGCGGCAGCGTCTTGGCTTCGTTCTTCAACAGCACCATCGACCGCGCCGCCAGTTTCCGCTCCAGCGTCAATCCCTCAGGCCGATTCAGCGCCGGCTCGACTTTCGATTCGTCCACGTAGGGGTGCTCAAACAAACCCAATTCGTACTTAATTGTCAGAATCGGCAGTACTTCCGCATCGAGTTGCGCTTCGCTCACCTTCCCTTCGTGTACCAGCTTCGCCAGGTTTTTGGTGTACGTCTGGCTGGCCATATCCATGTTCAGACCCGCCGTCACGGCCTTGTACGCCGCGTCCGCTCCGTCGGCGGCATAGCCGTGGGTCACCAGGCTTCCCACTGCAAATGCGTCGGAAAGCACGAAGCCCCGGAATCCCCAATCCTTCCGCAGAACGTCCGTCAGCAGCCAATGGTTTCCGGTCGCTGGAACGTCGTTCAGGTCCATGTACGCCGACATGAAGCTGGCCGCGCCCTGGTCGGCGGCGGCGTGGAACGGCTTCAGGTAGACGTTCCGCATCAACTCCTCCGGAATGTACGACGAATCGTAGTCGCGCCCGCCGTCCGCCGCGCCGTACCCGGCGAAGTGCTTGACGCACACTGCTACCGATTTCTCGTCCAAAGCCGCACCTTGAAAACCCCGCACCTGCGCCCGCGCCATCGCCGAGCCGAGATACGGATCCTCCCCGGCGCCCTCAACCATCCGCCCCCACCGCGCATCGCGCGCAATATCCACCATCGGCGTGAAGGTCAGCTGAATTCCGGCCGCGCGAGCATCTGCCGCCGCGAACCGCTGCGCCTCTTCTTCCACCGCCGGATCCCACGACGAGGCCATCGCCAGCGGTACAGGAAAAACCGTTCGATAGCCGTGGATCACGTCGAAGCCGAAGAGGATCGGGATGTGCAAACGCGTTTTCTCGACGGCAAGGTGTTGCAGCCGGTTGATTTCCTTCACGTCGATGAGCCACAGGATCGAACCCACCCTGCCTTGCTCGATGAGCGCATCCGGCTTATCGCCCAGCCCCGCCATTGCAATGCCCGAGGACTCGTTCATCTGGCCGACTTTCTCGTCGACCGTCATCTGTTTCAGCAGCACCTCGGCGCGCTTCCGCGCTTCCGACGGACCTCCCGTCTGCGCCGGCAGGCTCACAGCCAGCGCCAGCAGGACCAAACTCGCGTAACGGTTCTTCATCGTGGTTGTACACTCCAGGCTGGCACTACTCTATGCGCTCGCGCCCGGCGCCGGAAGGGCTATCGCGTATCGAAGCCGGCGCGCGCCGACTGAGGGCCGCAAGTCCTGGCGTGTCCTCCACTTATATACCCCGAGCGGACGCCGGTGCCGGGACGTATAATACGGTCGTATCGCTTGTTAACGCATGGTGCCGCCGCCCCAGACCGCACGAGAGGCCCACGTCGCTGCCTCGAACCAGGCGGCAGTGCGTGTCCAGCTGCAGCGTCTGCTGCACGACCCTCTTTTCACCAACAGTAAGCGGTACCCCACTTTGCTTGCCTATGCCGTAGAGCAAACTCTCCTGGGCAACGCCGGGGAACTCAAAGAACGCACCATCGGGATCGAGGCATTCGGGCGCAAGCCGGATTACGACGCCAATGCCGACCCCGTAGTCCGGATCGCCGCCGCCGAGGTCCGCAAACGTCTGATTCAGTACTACTACGATCCCGCGCACGCCGGCGAACTGATTATTGAGCTCTCCGCCGGATCGTACGTCCCCACCTTCCGCGAGCCCGAGACGCCGTTGCTGGAGCCGTCCGCACACGCCCCCGAGCCGGTGCGCGCGGCCGCCGCCAACCGCCGAAGCGCTTGGCTGGTTTATTCCGCCAGCGTCCTGCTCGCCTGCCTCGCGGGAATTGCCATTGGCCGCTACCGCTTCGCGCCGCCGCCAACCAACATCGACCGTTTCTGGGAGCCGATTGTTTCCAGCCGCAGCCCGGTCACCTACTGCCTGGGCGAACCGGCTACGGTGGGCCCTCAGCAGCCATCCGCTTCCCAGGATTCGCCGGTGCAGATCACCGGACGCCTGGTGGTGTCTGACGTGGTCACCCTCGCTCGCACGATTGTCCCCCTGGTCCCGCGACACGCCTCCTTCCGCGTTCTGCCCGCCTCCGAGGCCAGTTTCGCCCAGCTTCGCGAAGGGCCCATCGTTCTGATCGGGGCGTTCGACAATGCCTGGACCCTGCGCATTACCGAAAAGCTTCGCTTCGGATTCGAGGTCCGCGATGGTGTGGAGAGGCTGATCGATCGCAAAAACCCGAAGCAGGCGGCCTGGGAGATTGCCGATCATGTGACCTATCGCAACCTGGTCAACGACTACGCCATAGTCGCCCGCATTCACGACAACATGACCGGCCAGCCCGTCATCATCGTCGCCGGCATCCTGGACAAAGGCACTGAAGCGGCCAGCGAAGTCCTGTATAATCCGGCCTACCTTGACGCCCTGCTGGCCAAGGCATCCAAGAACTGGGACCGGCTCAACCTCGAAGCCGTGATCCAGACGCACCTCATCGAAGGCCATCCGGGACCGCCTGCCATCCTGGCGGTGGAAACGTGGTGAGCTAAAACTGTTACCGGATCATCGCCTGCCGCAGCCGCTCCAATTGCTTGCGCGCAATGTCCGCCCACTGCCCGGCGCTATCCAGCTTGAGATATGCCTTCCAGTGGTGCACCGCCTTCAGCGCGTCGCCCATGCGCTCGCATAGCAGCGCCAGGTTGAAGTGCGCGTCGGCGTAATTCGGATTCAGTGCCAGCGCCTTCTGATAATGCACCAGGGCTTCAGCGACCCGCCCCTGCTCGTCGTACAGGTTTCCGAGATTGAACTGCGCCAGCGGATATTCGGGATCGGCCTTGATGGCTTCCGCGTAATATCTTTCCGCTTCCACGAACTTCCGCTGGCGATAATAAATAGTTCCCAGATTCACTAACGCGCCAGCCGCGGAAGGATTCAGTTCCAGCACCTTACGATACGCGTCGATGGCGTCTTCAATCGGGGCGCCGGTTTCTTCCAGGTCCAACCCCTTCTGAAACCAGACCTCCGATTCACGCATGCGGTTGGCGCTGCTCTTGTGGTCCGGAAACGCGCGCACGCCGCCCAGGCTCGACGCCTCGAAATCAAGCAGAATCTGGCCGCTGATCGCCTCCATCTTCTGCCCGGCCACGTGAACGTTGATTTTGCGGCCATCGGAAACGATGCGCAGTTCCGAGAGCGGCTCCTTGATCCAGCTCAACTTGCTGCGCAGCGACTGCACCGCCTGGCCGATCCGTTTCACCGGTATCCGTTGCTCGCGCAGTTTCACGATGGTCTGGAGCGCGATCAGGTCGGAAAAAGTGTAGCGTTCCGCCGCCGCGATGAGACGGCGCTGCTCCCAGGTTCGGAGTTGCCGCTCGGTGACGCCGAAGTGGCGGCGGATATCCGCCCGAGTGTATTCCTCCTGAGGCGCTTTCTGCAACACGGCCTTATTTTACCAGGGTCCCGGCTTCCAGCCTTTCTAAGGTGCAGCGCGGGCTCCCGAAGTGCTCGTGTCGCGCCGAGCCTCAGTTCTCCGCGGCGCGGCGGGAAATGCTTTGGGTTTTCCGAGTCCGCGAAAAAGCCGGCACCCGAAGCTATCATGAAAAAGAATGCCCCGCTACGCAGCCATCGACATCGGCAGCAACTCCATTCGGATGGAAGCCGCCGAGGTGGTCTCCGGCGAGCCCCCTCGCATCCTGGCCTCGGAACGCGAAGTCACTCGCCTGGGCGAGAGTGTTTTCCGCAGCGGCGCGCTCAGCGAAGATGCCGTGCGCTCCACCTGCGCCGTCCTCGCCCGCATGGCCGCGCTTTACCGTAAGCTCGAAGTGGTTGGCGTCCGCGCGGTCGCTACCAGCGCCATCCGCGACACGCGCAATCCGCACGAATTTCTGGCGCGCGCTTCCGACGCCGCCGGCACCCCCATCGAAATCATCTCCGGCCGAGAAGAAGCCCGCCTGATTTATCTCGGCGTCGAGAGCACCTGGCCTCAGAACGGGCGCCGAACGCTGGTCATCGATATCGGCGGCGGGAGCGCGGAAATCATCGGAGCGGAAGATGGGGTGCTCAAAGATTCCTTTTCCAAACCCCTCGGCGCCGTGCGCCTGCGCGAGATCTTTCTCAGGGACGACCCTCCCACCGAGCTTCAGCTTCACCAGATGCACGAATACATCGAGGCCAAGCTCGATACCCCGGTGCGCCGCCTCGGCCACACCGGCTGGGATCGCGCCATCGCCACCTCCGCCACCGCGGCGGCCGTCGCCCACGCCGTCGCGCGCATCCCCGGCTCGCGCCGGGATGAAATCGACCGTCTGCGCACTCCGACGCCCCAGGTGAACAAACTCTACCGCCGCCTCATCGGCCTGAACCTCGCCGGCCGCCGGCGGATCACGGGCATCGGACCGCGGCGCGCTGAAATCATCGTGCCCGGCGCCGCGGTACTGCTCGATTTCTTGCGCGAGTTCCAGCTTCCCTCGGTCTTCTATTGCCGCGCCGGCGTGCGCGACGGCATCATAGCCGACCTCGCCAATCGCAATGTGGGCGCCGAACTCTCGCGCTTGAGCCGCGATCAGCGGCGCGAAGTGGAGGATCTTGGGCGCCGCTATGGCGTGTCCGGAGATCATGCCCGCAAGGTAGCCAACATTGCCCACCTCCTGTTCACCGCGCTCCAGCCGCTGCACCACCTGCCTCCGGCCGCCGGCAAGCTGCTGGAAGCCGCCGCTTACCTGATCGATGTGGGCCATTATGTCAGCGATTCCGGCCACCACAAGCATTCCTACTACGTAGTGTCCAATTCCGATATGGCCGGGTTCACCCAGCGCGAGCGCCTGCTGGTGGCCTGCCTCTGCCGCTACCACCGCAAGTCCCTTCCCAGTCCCGTACACAGCCAGTACCAGGCCCTGCCGGCCGATGACCGGCGCCTGCTTTTGTTCTTGATTCCCCTGCTCCGTTTGGCCGATAATCTCAATCGCAGCCGCCAGCAGCGCATTCGCGGAATTCAGTGCCGCATCCGCGACAGCCGCGTCACGCTCGAGGTGGCGAGCAGCCATGACATCGATCTCGAACAGTGGGGCGCCGAACGCTCGGGCGAAACTTTCCTACAGGTCTACGGCCGCCCCATTGCGGTGGTGAGGGAGCGCGACTGATGCGCGAATATGCGCGCCAACAGACCGCTTTTCTGCTGGGGCGGCTGAGCATTGCGGTGAGTCACGCAGCCCAGGCGGCGGACGCCGATGCGATCCACGACATCCGCGTCGCCATGCGCCGCTTGAGCCGCTGTCTGCGGGTGTTTGCGGCCTTCTATCCCCCAGGCTCCTGGAAGAAAATCCGCCGGCGTATTGCCTCTCTGTTGAGCGCCGCGGGAGCCGTACGCGACTGCGATATCGCCATCGAACTCGTGGGCCGTGCCGGCATCGCCCGTCCCGCCGGTATCCTGACGCCGCTGGTTGCCAAGCGTCGCGAAGCCGGCCATGAGTTGCTCGTCGAAATCCGCCGCTGGAAGCGCCGCGACTACACTACCCAGTGGCGCAGCCGTCTGCAGCTCTTCGTGTCCGTGGATGGGGCGTCTTCCGTACGCGAGCGCCGCCCGGAATCCGTCTGGAATCCGCGCGCGAGCGCCGCCGCCAACGCGCGCCGCCACCTTCCCGCGATCATGCGCGACTATTTCGCCCAGGTTCGCGAATTGCTCGCCGCCAACCCCGTGCCCGCGGAATTGCACGCCATTCGCCTCGCCACGAAGCGTATCCGGTACACTCTCGAACTATTTCGTTCCTGCTATGGCCGCGGAATGACCCGGCGTTTGGGCATGCTGCAGCGCCTGCAACAGTTGCTTGGGGAGATCAACGATTGTGCCGCCGCGGAACGGCTGATCGGGAGTTTGGTCGGCCCGTCGTCCGCCCGCCAACGGGTGCTGACGTTTCTGCGCCGCAGGGCCGCGGCCAAAGCCGCGGCATTGCGCCGCGAGTGGCGCGGTAATTTCGACGCGCCCGGCCGGGAACACTGGTGGCTTCAGTACCTCGCTGCCGGAGTGCGGCTACGCGTACCTCGTTTATAGGTTCGCCGGCAATACCAGCCCGGCTTTGCCCAGAGCGCGCTGCAATACGTTCGTCGCCGTAATATCGGGAATCCCGCGCGCAATCGAGATTTCCGACACAAGCATGTGACGAGCCCGTTCCAGCATCTTCTTCTCGCGAAACGAAAGCGGCTTGTCGATGTGAAGTTGCAACAGGGCCTTGAACACCTCGGCCGCGCGCAACAGGTCACCGCTTTGCATTTTCACCGTGTTTTCTTTGTAGCGCACCTTCCAGTCGGAGCTGGAATTGCAGCTACCGTTTGAAATGTACGACAGCACCCTCGATATTTCGCGGTCCTTGGTTATCCGGCGCAAGCCGATGTTGGCGGCGTTCGAGAAGGGTACGAGCACAGTCATGCTATTACAACCGAAGCGCAACAGGTAATATCTCTCGAATGCGGATCCAAAGGATCGAGTGCTGATGTTCTCGATGGTTCCGACTCCCTGATTGGGATAAACCACCTTGTCACCGATCTGAAAAGTCATACGGGGTCCCCCACAAACCACCGCTGTCAAGTGCTATCACTTATTTAACGTGACAACTCTTGCATGGTACGCCCCGCGACCAAACCCTGTCAAGTAGGAAATGCTGCGAAAATCGCCATCTGTTGCGGATTTTCGTAGTATGGTTCGACATTCTTGCGAGGTTTTCGGTCTCTGGGAATCGAGGTATCATTGGTTCATTCGAGGCAAGCTTACACCTGACACCGGTGGCAACAATTGCCCGGTGACCGCTGCGGAATTGTCCCCTCGGCCCTCTAATCGACTCCGCCGCCGGCTACCGCTTCGATTTCTTCCTGGGATTGCGGGTTCCGTTCGGCTAACAACAATCGTCTCAAACTCCTTAAATCATTGAGGATGCGCCGGCTGGTGGTGATGTGCAGGTTGAGCTTGGAAAGATTATAGGAAACCAGCAGAAGCGCCTGCTTCCGCCGGTCCGCGCCTTCGCGTTCGGCCAGTGCGATTTCCGATTCCACATCGCGCCGGGCTTCATCGAGTGCCTCGGCGAGCAGGGCTACGTACTCATGGGAGCCCTCAATGCTGTCAAACGGCGTTTCGGCTTGATAGTCCACATTCGCCTTCCCGCCACCTGCCTCCGCTTAGTGGTCGTTGTTAATTAAGTTTTATTTATCATGCCATAAAACCGGACGCAAGGGTGTGCGAAATTTCGCTTTTCCGGTACATTTTGGCTCAGCCGGGTGGTACCTGGGCCCTCCGCGGCGCGTTTGGCAACCTCTGCCGCACAATTGCGGTACATTGAGCTTGAGCACCGTGGACAAGCCCCTGCGCGCGATTATCGTGGACGACGAAGAGCTGGCGCGGGGTTTTCTGCGGGAAATGTTGGGACTACACCCCGAAATCGAGATCGTTGCCGAATGCCCCAACGGGTTCGAGGCGGTCAAAGCCATCGCCGAGACCAGCCCCGACCTGCTTTTTCTCGACGTGCAGATGCCCAAGCTGGACGGGTTCGAAGTCCTCGAACTCATCGATCCCGGCCCCGTGGTGATCTTCGTCACCGCTTACGATCAGTACGCCATGCGCGCCTTCGACGCGCATGCCGTAGACTACCTGCTCAAGCCCTTCACGCGCGAACGCTTCGACAAGGCCTTGGAACGCGCCCGTTTGCGTCTTGGCGAGCAGGCGCCGAAGCCCGACGTTGCCTCCGCCCGTCCACCCGGGGAGCGTCCCGAGCGGATTGTTGTCAAAGATGGCCCCCGCGTTCACGTCATCTCCATCGACAAGCTTGATTATGTCGAGGCCCAGGACGATTACGTGGCTCTCCATAGCGCCGGCAAGAGTTATCTGAAACAGCAGCCGATCGCCAGTGTAGAAGCGCTCCTCGATCCGGCCCGTTTCGTGCGCATCCACCGCTCGGTCATCGTCAATCTGGAACGCGTCGCGCGCATCGAGCCCTACGGCAAGGAAAGCCGCCTGGCGATTCTCACCGATGGCGCCCGCTTGCCGGTGAGCCGCTCCGGCTACGCCAGACTGCTGGAGGCCATGGGCGATTCGCACGGAAATCGCAGCACCACGCGGTAGACGTTGCCGAAGACGCCGGCATCGAAGCTCGCCTGTTCGCCATAGCGGACTTCCAACCGCCGCCGCACGTGCGAGAGGCCGATTCCCAATTTGCGCGGCATCGCCATGTCGGGATCGAAGCCATTTTCCACCGTGATCGATACCGCTCCATCGGTCTGCTCCACCGTGAGGCGAATCGCGCCGCCCTCCAGCATACCGGCGACCCCGTGCTTGATGGCGTTTTCCACCAGCGGCTGCAACAGGAGCGGCGGCACGGAACACTCCTGGCACGCCGCCGCGACGTCTTCCACCACGCGCAGCCGTTCGCCGAACCGCACCTGTTCCACCTCCAGGTAACTTCGTGCCAGCGCCAGCTCTTCGCGCAGCGGAATATTTTCCTGGCTGCCCAAGCCCAGGCTGCTGCGCAGAAAATCGGCCAGCCGCACGCACATTTCGCGCGCCCGCGCTCCGTCCTGCGTGGCCAGCGCGGAGATGGAGTGGAGGCTGTTAAAGAGGAAGTGGGGGTTGAGCTGATTGCGCAGCGATTGCAATTCCGCTTCCCGCGCCAGCGTGCGCGCTTCCGCCGCCTGCCGCTCGGCTTCGTGCGACGCCTCCACCGCCAGGGCCGCATAATGCAGTCCCGCCGACAATAAATACAGCAGCACGCCCATGCCGAACAGCAGCGCGAGGTGCCCGTGCAACCGCTGTTCGATCCCGGCCATCTTTCCCGTCTCGGCTACCGCCGATGCCGTGAGCCACGCTCCGCCCACCAGCACCAGGCTGCCCATGGTAGACGCCATGCCGAACGTGATCGCCAGGCTCTGCCAGCGGTCGGCACCCAGCGGCAGGGTGCCGCAGATGTACCACGGGGAAAGGCACGCGAACGCGTAGATCAGGCACGAGGGCGCCAGCACCACGGTCGCATCCAACCAACCAATTCCCCCCGACGCCCACATCACATACACCAGCAGGGCCAAGACAGGGATCCACGCGGCGAGGTATAGCGCCAGCCGGCGGGACGATTCCAGAAGTGGATGCATGGCCGTTCAGTTCTTGAAAGTGACGCCGCCGAAAACCGCTCCGCCCTTGGCGATCAGCCGCTTGGTGGCGAGCGTTCGCGGCGGATGCACGGTCTGGTCGGAGTAGCCGCCGAAGAATCCGCCGCCGCGAATCACCAGGTCCCAATGCGGCGGAATCAGCACCACGGCACCGCCATAGACGGCGGAGATGTGCAGCACTGCCTTGTCGTTCGCGATGTCGGCGCCCCGCAGATCGAGCGTAATGCCGCCGAATACGCAATCCACCTTGCCACCGCGAAAATCCTGATCGGTAATCACGCGCCGGGTGCCGCTGAACACGTTCAGCTCGTGAATTTTATTGCCGCCCAGGGAAGAATCGTCGAATCGCATGCCGTCCTGATCCTGAACCCAGCTTCGGGTTGTGCGCTGCCAATTTCCCCACCACCGGCCATAGTCGTATCCGGGATGCACCCGGTTCCAGAGAAGGAAAAGGCCGATACCGATCAGAATCAGGGGCCACATCTGGTCGATGCGGAGGTAACCCAGGTTGTCCGCCAGGAACAGTCCGCCGACCGCCATCAACACCCCGCCGGCGATCTGGCCGCCGGTATGCGTGGAATCGACGAGTTTCACCAGGCCGACCGCGATGAGGATTACGGGCCAGTACGCAAACCAGGTGCTGACGTGAACGATGTGCAGGTTGTCCAGCAGGAACAGCGTGCCGATGGCCACCAGGATCATGCCCGGCATCATGGCTGCGGTCCCTCTCGGCCAGAAGTTGCCGGAATTGTCCTTCTGCCGGTCGTCGTACTGTATCATGCTTCCAGCGTGAACCATACCCGGCCGGGAATCCCTCCGTTTTCGGCGAACAGCGGAAGTTTACCGGCGAGCAGAGTGACCGCCGTCGCTTCACAGGAGCCGCCTGATTTGGATTAAGCCTTTATTTTCAGCAACTGCTGCGAGTGAAAACCGCGCATAGGCGCGCTGAGCGGCGGGAAGCATTGCCCGAGGCCCGGAACCTTTTCCCTGCCCTTGGTGTCCAACCCTCACTCATGCACTCGCCTCCTGTCCTCGAAGCGTGCGATCTCGCCAAGCGCTATAGCGCGGTCACCGCCGTTCGCGAGATCAGTTTTTCCATTCGAGCCGGCGAAATCCTCGGCGTGCTCGGGCCTAACGGCGCCGGCAAGAGCACCATCGTCAAGATGATCACGGGAATGGTGGAACCTACCCGCGGCGCCATCCTTTTTCACGGGGAACGCATCGCGGGCGGTCAATTGAGCGCCTTCAAACATCGCATGGGTTACGTGCCGGAGCAGCCCGATCTCTACGGCTTTCTCACCGGCTGGGAGTATCTCGACCTGGTGGCGACGCTGCGCGGGCTCGATCGCCGCCGCTTCCGCGAAAAGGCCTCCGCCATGCTGGAAGCTTTGACCCTCTACCCTTATCGCGATTCGCCCATCGCCTCCTATTCCAAGGGGATGCGCCAGCGGATCGTGTTGATCTCCGCTCTGATGCACGACCCCGAACTGCTGGTGCTGGATGAGCCGTTCTCGGGGCTCGATGTCACCAGCGGGCTGGTCGTGCGGCGCGCCGTGAGCATGCTTGCCGCGCAAGGCAAGGCGGTCTTCTTTTCCTCCCCGGTGCTGGAGCAGGTCGAGAAACTGTGCAGCCATCTCCTGCTGCTCAAGAAGGGAGCGGTGGTGGCTTCCGGCACCATCGACGAAGTGCGCGACGGATTTGAAGGACTCGGCCTGGAAGCCGGATTCATGCAACTGACGGAGCAGGTGGATGCCGATCGCATGGCGCAACAGATCCTCTCGGCCGTTCTGGCATAGCGAGCGGCCGTTTCCGCGGCTGGTGCGCCATTTCCTGGTGCGCCTGGTGCGCAGCGATCAGGATGCCGCTTCGAGCGAAATGCAGTTGGGCACCGGCGCGCTTCTCGGCATGCTGGCGATGCCGGGCGCGATGGCGTCGTTCCTCATGCTGGACAAGTATTCCACGTTTCTGGGCTGGTTGCGCGGCCGCCTGGGCCAGAACGTGTTTATCGTCTCCATTCCCGACAAGTATCTGTTCCTGGCCATGGCGATGGCCATCACCGGGATCGTAACGGTGCTCAAGTGGGACAAAATCCTGCCTGACGCGCAGGACTACCTGAATCTCGCGCCGCTGCCCATCCGCCCGCGCACCGTGCTGGCCGCCAATGCCGCGGCAATCGCCATCGCGGTTCTGGCCTTCGCCATCGACGTCAATGCCATCCCCGCCGTGTTTTTCCCGCTGTTCGTGAGCGCCGGGGGCGAATTGACCGGACCGGCGTTTGTACGATTTGCCGGGATCCACATGCTGTGCATGATGAGCGCGAGCATCTTCACGTTCGCGGCGGTCTTCGCCCTTCTCGGGGCGATTTCCGCCATCCTGCCGCGGGAAGCGTTTCGGGTTGTTTCTTCCTGGCTGCGCGGCCTGATTCTGGTGGGGTTTCTGATGTTGCTGGTCAGCGGACTTGCCGGGCCCGGATCGCTACTCAGACACCTCAACGCCGATCCCCACTCCCCCGCGCGATTTCTTCCCTCGCTCTGGTTTCTCGGGCTATATCAGGTCCTGCAGATTCGCTCGCAACCGGTGCTGGTGATGCTGGCGCGCGACGTGCTGCCCGGCTCGTTTGCGGTGCTTGGGCTGGCATTGGTTTCTTACGGAATCAGCTATCGCCGCCGCTTCGCTTCGGCTCTGGAAGGCGGACGCCGTCCGTCTGACCGTCGCGCCTCCGCGCTCCTGGTGTGGTTTCTGGACCTCTTTGGCTCCGGCGCGAACGGCTTCATCCGTGCCGCGCATCGTTTCACCGTCAGGGCGCTGCTGCGCAACGAATCGCACCGCCTCTCGGTGTGCGTCGCGATGGGCGTCGGCTGGCTGGCGGCGTGGAACAGCGGGTCGCTCGCCGCCTCGTTTTCCGCGGCTTATGTGCTGATACTCGGCCTCCGCTTCGCTTTCGAAATTCCCGCCGCCGCACCGGCTGCCTGGGTCTATCGCGCCGTTCTCGATCCCCGCGAGCACGAGACTCTCCCCGTCGCCCGCCGCGTGATGTTCGCCTTTTTGACCCCGATCGTGCTCCTTCCCGCGCTGGCTCTCGCCTGGTGGAACGCCGGCGTGGCCACCGCATGCCTGCACACCGCTTACCTCGGCGCTCTCTGCCTGTGCGCGTCCGAACTCCAGCTAGCCGGATATCGCAAGATCCCGCTCACCTGTCCTACCCCGGGATTCCGCGATCATCTGCTGATGCTCTGCCTGCTGCAATTCCTCGGCTACGAGTTCTTCACGCGCGGCGGATTTGCCGTCGAACAGTGGATGCTCGGCGCGCCGTGGCGATTCCTGTTGGTGCCGCTCGCGATGGCCGGCGCATGGTATTGGAATCGCCAGCGTCTGGCGCAGGCGCGCGAAGATGGCGAACTCGAGGAGGGGCTGACCTTCGACAACGTGCAGGTGCCAGCCGTGGAGCGGCTGAATCTGTAGGCCGTCTACTTTTCCACTTCCGCCAGAAGACACGCCCGGGCCAGTTTCCATTCCCGCTTCGCGCTCAAACCGCCGCGGAAGCCCGGTTCCACCGACTGAGCCTTGCGCGCGTCCGTTTGCGCGGGCCTGGTAAGCGGCTCATCGAGCTCATCGAGAGCGATCACTGACGGTCGCGCGATGGAGAAAGATCCGGAATTCGATGCAGGACTACATGCCCCGCGTCACCGCCGCGTTTGGCCGTTCCGCGCTGTCGAGCGGCTTCGAGCGGGATGTGCCGCATCACCCGCGCCAGTTTCGGGTAAGCCTGGCGAACCAGGGCGTCGCCTGCTTGGTGCGCCGAGGACTCTCGCTTTTCATGAAGTTCCCGGCCCTGCGGCGCGGTTCGCGGCAGACGCCGCACGGCGCGGCAGCCCCGCACCGGCCGGGATGTGACGATTCGAACTTTCAACCCTGGCGGAGGCCTTTAGCGAATGTGTGCGCGGCATTACTATGTTGGTTGTCATGATCACCCCTCGTGCAATCGCGGCCGTTTTCCTGACCGTGGTGGCCGCCGCGGCGCAGTCGGAGGCGGGGCCTGCTCTTACCATCGATGCCAAAGCCGAAGTGCATGCCATCTCGCCCGACATTTACGGCATCAACTTCTTCTGGAACGGCGCATCGGCTACATCGGCCGGCGCGCTCGCTCCGCGACCGACGGTGCGCCGCTGGGGCGGCAACAACACCAGCGACTACAACTGGCAACTGGATATCTGGAACATCGATAGCGACTGGTTTTTCGAAGAGCTGCCTGGCGCTTCCACGCCGGCCAATTCTTTCAATCTCTTTGCCGACCAGGCGCGGATTACCGGCGGGAAGATTCTCGGCACGGTTCCGATCCTCGGCTGGCTGCCCAGTTCCGTCCAGAAGGTGTGCAGCTACAATACCGCCAAATACGGCGCGCAGTGCAAAGTGGACCAGTATTGGCCGAACTGCGGCGACGGCATCAAGTACGATCCGGCCTGCGGCACCTCCACCGTGCCGGATGGTAAAACGCCTTCCAATCCGAAATACATCCAGAACGATCCGCACGATGCCTACGCGCAATTCGACCAGACATTCCAGCAGCAGTGGGTGCAGAGCCTGATTTCGCGCTACGGCAAAGCCAACCAGGGCGGCGTAGCCATCTGGAGCCTGGATAACGAACCCATCTGGTGGGACAACACCCACATGGATATCCATCCCAACCCGTACACGTACGACGAGAATCTGGCGCTCGACACCACCTACGCCGCGGCCATCAAGGCGGCCGATCCTACCGCCCTGGTCACCGGCCCCGTGGCCGACAACTTTGCGTCGCTCTTCTTCTCCAAGAAGGACATCGTGGCCGGCTGGAGTTCGCCCGGCGGACAATACTACAGCAATCCTGTCGACCGTATGGCGCATGGCAACGTGCCGTTCCTATCGTGGTATCTCCAGCAGATGAACCAGTACGAGCAACAGCATGCAACGCGCCTGCTCGACTATCTCGACGTCCACGCCTACTACCAGCCGAATCAACTCAACAACAATCCTCCGGATACTCCCGCGCTCGACGCCCTGCGGCTCGATTCCACGCGCGAATTCTGGGATCCGACCTACCTGGTGAGCGGCGACTATTGGATCGTCGATACCATCTATAACCCCGGCGGCCCCGTCGCCCCGATGCTGATCCCGCGACTCCAGCAGATCGTGGCGCAGAATTACCCCGGGACCAAAATCGCCATCTCGGAATACAACTGGACCGGTGCCGGCACTTTGAACGGGGCGCTCACGGAAGCCGAGATCCTGGGAATCTTCGGCTGGCAGGGGCTCGACATGGCAACCTACTGGGGACCACCGGCTCCCAACGACCCGGTGGCCTTCGCGTTCCAGATGTACCGCAATTATGACGGCATCGGCGGCGCCTTCGGCCAGACCAGCGTCCAAGCCATCAGCGCCGACCGCAGCAGCCTTTCCGTCTACGCCGCCCTCCGCGAAGACGGGAGCCTCACCGCGCTTGTCATTAACAAGACCGGCAACGATCTCAGCACGACTCTTTCGATGGCCAATTACGCGGCCGGATCGCCGGCGCGCGTGTGGCAATATAGCGGCGCCAACCTGGCTGCGATCGTGCAACAGACCGATATTCCCGTCGTCGGGAACGCATTGCCCACCACCTTCCCAGCCAATTCCATCACTATGCTGGTCATTCCGCCGGCCAGCCTGCCCGTGCCAAAGCCGGTGGTGCAGGCGGTTACCAACGCCGCGTCTTACAACATCGCCATCGCGCCCGGCCAGATTGTGGACATCTGGGGCACGGGACTCGGTCCGGCGTCCGGCGTCAACCTTGCGCTCGACGCCAACGGCATGGTCAGCACCACGCTTGCCGGTGTGCGCGTGCTCTTCGACGGCGTCCCCGCGCCCATGGTCTTTGCCTCGGCGACCCAGTGCTCGGCTGTGGTCCCCTACTTCGGCGCCATCGGTTCGAGCACGCACGTGCAAGTGGAATACCAGGGCGCGGCGAGCGATCCGCTGACGCTGGCGGTGAGCGCCACTGCTCCCGGGCTGTTTACCGCGCTGGCGAGTGGAAAAGGGCAGGGGTCGATTCTCAATCAGGATCAAAGTGTCAATTCGATCTCCAACCCCGCGGCGGTGGGTTCGATTGTGGTGTTGTATGCGACTGGCGAAGGCGTCACCGATCCTCCCGGCGTGGATGGCCGCCCCGCGGTGGACGTATTTCCCAAGCCGATCGCCGCGGTAACAGTGGATATCGGCGGCTTCCCGGCGGTGGTTCAATATGTGGGCGCAGCGCCCGGATACCTCGCCGGATTATTGCAGATCAACGCGCAGATGTCGGCGAACGTTGCCCCCGGCAATAACGTCCCGGTGCACGTCACGATCGGTGGAGTTACCAGCCAGGATGGTGTGACGCTCGCGGTGCGTTGACGCGGTTGCGCACCTGCTGGACGGTTTCCGTCCAGCGAAAATCGCTAAGTCCCGTCTTTTCAGTTAAAGGTGTCGATTCCTGGACGGTTTCCGTCCAGACGGGCTTGAGAATCCCAGAGGATGGGCCAAGCAATCTTGGCCGGCGCACCACTGACAGCTCATTTCAACGCCTCGACCATCTGCCTGGATGAAAGGTAATTGAGGCGCTGGATTTCCTTGCCCGAAGAATCCAGCACAATCACCGTCGGGTAGCCCACTACATGAAACCGGGTGACGAGATCTTTCTCGACATCGCCATCGAGTTTCACCCCGACATAACCGGCATTCAGCACCGCCGCCACCTCGGCGTCGGTCCAGATCCATTCGTCGAGCGAATGACACGGCCCGCACCACGAGGTCCAGAAATCCACGATCAATTTCTTTCCCGACTGCCGCGCTTGCGCCGCACCCTTTTCGAGATCGGACGCGATCCACGCGAACGGCTGCGAAGTGCGCGGACGCGAGCGTTCCCCGGCCAGCGTATCGTCGGGTGCGCGGTCTTCCGCTTTGGTGATGGCGCGATCGACAACGGCAAACGTCAACTGCCGTCCGTCGGGACTCAAGCCGCGGAATTCCAGCACCAGATCCTTGCCTGCGGCGTTCGGCAGAAACATGTAGCGGTTGGCCGGCCGCGCTTCCTGATACGACAGGACTCGGCGGGCGGCATCATTTTCAGACGCGCCCAGAATCGACCATTTGTCCTTCGCGTCAAAAACGGCATTGTTGTCGCCATCCATCACCGCCACCAATGCCTCGGTGCCATCGACGTTCACGGTTCCGCGCCGCCACGAGCGAACCGAATAGCGGATCACGTCCGGAGCGTTCTCGCCTTCCCGCACGGCCCAGAATTCGATGGTGTAAGGTTCGACGACCCCAGACCCATATGGAATCGAGATTTCAGCGGCCGGAAAATTCGACCACCATGCTTTGGTTTTTTGATTCATGGCAGGCTTGGCCGTCAATGCCGGGCCGTCGTCGCTGAAGTCGCCGTTCCGGTCGCGGTCTATATAGAGCCGGCAGAGATCCAGGGGGTGACCGGCGTCCGCCGTGACGAGAATTCGTTCCCACGACTCCTGGCCCGGACCGACCTGCATGACGCCGGATTTCGCCGGCCGGACGGCGCCTTCCGGCAGCGCGGCGTCCGCCGGCAGGTCGGAAAGCTTAACCTGGGTGCCATAGGGACTGAAGTTGGGCGACGGACCGTGGCCCGGCGCTCCATAGGCAAGGTCCACGTGAAAGACTCTCTCCGGCTGCGCGCTCAATAGCCCAGCCAGGGACAACACTCCCAACCAGGCGAACACTCGTAAGAACGTCATCGTCCCGGTCCTCCCCGCTTCAGTTGATTGTTGCACGCCGGTCAGGCGTTCCGGCGAACGATGAGGAGCGTGACGTCGTCGTGCTGGGGAAGCGCACAGCGGAAACGCACCACATCCCGCAACGCGGCTTCCGCCATCGCCGCCGCCTCGCGCTCGCGGCCCTCCCGCAGCGTTTCGATCAGCCGCTCTTCATCATAGGAATTGCCCTCCGGATCTTGCGCTTCGGTGATGCCGTCGGAATACAGCACCAGGCTCTCGCCGCGTTCGAGGAGCATGTGGCCGATGGTGTACCGGCTGTCTCCAAAGAGCCCGAGTGGGAGCCCCGTAGAATCCACCCGGCAGGTACCGTCGCGCCCGACGAGCAAGGGCGGACAGTGGCCGGCATTGCACAGGTGGATGCCGCTTTCATCGGCCAGGCCTGCCACCAGGGTGGCGTAGTGAGTCGCGGGCGTGCCCCCGCAAAACAGACGGTTGGCGCGCACCACCACTTCGCTGAGGGGCAAATTGAGCGAAAGCAAGCTACGAAAGATCGCGCTGAGATGGGTCATCAGCAAGGAAGCCGCGACGCCTTTGCCGGAGACGTCGCCCAGCGCAAAGAACAGAGAGCGGCCGTCCGGGGCGGGGATCACTTCACAATAATCGCCGCCCACGAGGCCGGCCGGCTGATAGCGGTAATGCGTGGACCACCCTCCCGCGGAGATGTCCCTCGCGGGCAGAAGGCTCGTCTGGATTCGCGTCGCGAGCGCGAGATCCTGTTCGTGCGCCCTGCGCTGCTCCGCGTCGAGGTGATCCAGGCAGAATCGCACCAGGGGATTCTCGGCCAGACAGTCGGCTTCGATCGTGTCGTGGCAAAATTCGCAGATGCCGTAGGACCCGTTGTCGATCCTGGCGAGGGCCGAGTCCACTTCGACCAGGAGTTGGTTGAGGTATTCCGCTGAAACGGCGTGTGCGGCCGCCTCGAGTCGAGCGCGTTTTTCGAGAATTTTGGGCCGCATCTCGTGGATCAGGGAGGCGGAGGCAGCGTTCATAAAATATCTCCGGAATCTCTTTAGATTGTGCCGCACACCGATGGGATTCGGATAGCGGCCACGATTGTGGATCAACCGCGCCGCTTGCTGGCGTTGACGAGCCGCGTCTGCAGCGGCGCCGTGTATCGTGTGCGCCCTATTTTCCCGGGGTGGAGACTTCGCCGCCGAAGTGAATGGTGGAATCGACCTTGTACATTCTGATGCTGGCATCGAGCGGGCGGAGCATTTCGAGAACAATGGCCGCGCCTTGCGTTTTGAGGGAGAAATGCGTGCTGCCATCGCGGGCTACCGGGAACTCGCGGGCGCCAAAAGGCGCAATCTGAACGTCGAACGCGGCGCTGCACACGGGGGAAAGTTCCGCCGCAGGCGTAGTTCCGGGAAGGAAATAGAGGTTGCCAGCCGAGTAGCACAGGGACGCTTTCACCGCCCGCTCGGAGGTGTTGATGAGCGAGACTATGGCGCCCGTCAATTCCCCGACATCGCCCGAAAACCAGGGATTGCGCGTGGGATAGACCACGTCCCGTCCGACGGTTTTGAGTTCGTTGCCGACGACGCACTCCGTCATGCCGCTGACTGCCAGCACCGGCGAAAGAACGGGCGAGGGAACACGCTCCCGCACCTCTACCCAACCAGCCTCAGTCTGTTCTTCGATGGCCGGTTTGAAGCTCGCTCGCTCACCCGGATTGAGTTGCACGGTGACCGCGCGGCGGCCGACAAATGGGGCGAGGGCGCCGCTCGGCTTGTGAGCTTCCACGTCGGCCGAAACCACTCGATCGCCGAGATTTTGCATGGTGATGGTGGACGTGCAACGAGGTCCGAAGGCCAGGGCTGGAATTACGCTTTCCACCCGCCGTTCCTGGGCGGATACCTGCGCCAGGGCGACCAGCATGAACGCAACCAAGATCCGGAGACACATCTATTAACTTATCGGCATCGCCGGACGATCATTCTAATTAAACACACCGCCACGCCGCTGGATTGGAACAGGCGGGCAATCCTGGGCCATGCCGCATCGTTTGGGACGGCGAGAAAACTATGAGGCATCAGGCAATCCTGGGGCGCGGACCGGTTTCCAGATAGTCCGGCCGGCTGCAAGAGGAAGGCAAGAGTGCATTGGGCAAGACTGCCAGCCCCAATCGCGCCTCTGCCATCCGGCGCGGGCAAAGACGTTGACCGTCATTTTGGTTCCCTCGCCGCGCTCGGATGCCACACTCAATGCCGCCTGCATGATGCGGGCGCGCTCTTCCATTCTGATGAACCCCAAACCCGAACCACCGGCATCAGGATCGAAGCCTTGCGGCCGGAAGTGAGGCGCCTGAGGTGAATTCAGTTGCGCTGAAGAGCTTACTCCTAGCGGGCTTATACTTTAAGACAGGCACTCCGAGGAGGGATAAATCCGTGGCAGCAGTTCATTTTACGCTCAATGGCAAAGCGCAGTCCGTGGATGCGGTTCCGGCCATGCCGTTGCTCTGGGTCTTGCGCGACACGCTGGGAATGACCGGCACAAAATTCGGCTGCGGCATGTCGCTCTGCGGCGCCTGCACGGTGCATATCGACGGGCAGCCGGTCCGCTCTTGCGTCACCCCGATTTCGGCGGTCTCCGGCAGGAAAGTTACCACCATCGAAGGCCTTTCGCCCGATCGCGCCCACCCGATTCAGGTGGCCTGGATCGAAATGGATGTCCCGCAGTGCGGCTATTGCCAATCCGGCCAGATCATGACGGCGGCGGCGCTGCTGGCCAAAACCGCCAACCCGACCGATGCCGATATCGACGAGGCGATGCGCAACAACATCTGCCGCTGCGGCACCTACGAGGACATCCGGCGCGCCATGCATCGCGCCGCGGAGATCAAGCGCGCGGGAGGTGCCCAATGAGCGCATTTGCCGTGGATCGCCGCAATTTCCTGCGCACTGGCGCGGGCGCCATCGGCGGGTTGCTGATCGGCTGCTATCTTCCGGAACGCCGGAAGCTCTCCGCCTATACCACCACCGGCCAGAACAAGCTGAACGCCTGGGTGCTGGTGGGCAACGACAACAACGTGACGCTGTTCATCCACAAGGCCGAAATGGGACAGGGGACGGTGACGTCGCTCTCCATGCTTTTGGCCGAGGAACTGGAATGCGACTGGGGAAAGATCCGCACGGAATTTCCGGGGGTCGATCGCGCTTACGGAGCGTTCCAGGGCGTGGTGGGCAGCGCCAGCATTCGCTCGTCGTACGTGTCGTTGCGCGAGGCGGGGGCGCAGGCGCGCGAGATGCTGATCGCGGCCGCGGCGCAGCGGTGGGGAGTCGAAAAATCGGCGTGCCGCGCAGAGAACAGCACGGTAATCAATACCGCTACCGGGAAGACTCTCACGTACGGCAGTCTGGCCGAGGCAGCGGCGAAAATGCCGGCGCCGGAGAAGGTGGCGCTGAAGGATCCCTCGCAATTCCGCATCGTCGGCAAGGCCCGAAAGCGGCTCGATACGCCGGGTAAGGTGGATGGCAGCATCACGTTCGGGATCGACGTGCGGTTGCCGAACATGGTGTACGCGGTGGTGGAGCGGTGCCCGGTGTTCGGCGGCACGGCGATCAGTTTTGACGACTCGAAAGCCAAAGCCACGCCCGGCGTGAAGAGAGTTGTGAAGATTTCGAACGGCGTGGCCGTGATCGCGGATAGCACGTGGGCAGCCATGGAGGGCCGGCGCAAGCTGACCATCCAATGGGATGAGGGCAAGGTGGCGGCGAACAGCACGCCGGGTATCACGAAGTCGTTCGCCGAGGCCGCGGCGGCGGGCGGTCCGCCGGTGCGGAGCGCAGGCGATGCCGCGGGCGCGCTGGCATCGGCCGCGAAAAAGATCGAAGCGGTGTATCAGACGCCGTACCTGGCGCACGCTCCCATGGAGCCGCTGAATTGCACGGCATGGGTGCGGGCGGACAGCGCGGAGGTGTGGGCATCCACGCAGATGCAGACCATGGCGCGGCAGATCGCGGCGCAGAAGAGCGGGTTGGCGCAGGAAAAGGTGCAGGTCCACACGGAATACATGGGCGGCGGGTTCGGGCGGCGCGGCGGCGTGGATTACATTGGCGAGGCGGTGGAAGTCGCGAAAGCACTGGACGTGCCGGTGAAGGTGACGTGGTCGCGCGAAGACGACATGCAGCACGATATGTACCGGCCGGCGTCGTACTGCCGGTTCGCCGGAGCGGTGGACGGCGAAGGATGGCCGATGGCCTGGACGGCGAGCATCGCCTGCACGGCTTTCGGCGGCGGCGCGGGCACGGCGACCGAAGGCGTGCGCGACAATCCCTACACGATTCCCAATTTCGCGGTGGATTATCACAATGTCGATCCGGGAATTCCGGTGAGCTATTGGCGGTCAGTGGGCTATTCGCAGAATTGCTTCTTCGGCGAATCGTTCCTCGACGAGATGGCGCATGCCGGCGGGAAAGATCCGGTGGAAGTGCGCCGGCGGTTCCTGGCGAAGAATCCGCGGCTGCTGGCGGCGCTCGAATTGGCGGCGGCGAAAGCGGATTGGGACAAACCGCTGCCGGCAGGCCATGGACGCGGCGTATCGGTGGTCAACAACATCGGCAGCCACACGGTGCAGATCGCCGAAGTGTCGGTCGATAAGGGCAAGTTGAAGGTGCACCGTGTGGTATGCGCGGTGGATTGCGGCGCGGTGGTGAATCCCGCGGGCGTGGCGCAGCAGATCGCCAGCGGCATCGCGTTCGGGCTTTCGGCGTTGAAGAGCGGGGTCACCATCAAGAACGGGCGCGTGGAACAGAGTAATTTCCACCAATACGATGTGGTCCGCATGGACGAAATGCCGAAGGTGGAAGTACACATCGTGCCCAGCCAGGCGGCGCCCGGCGGCATCGGCGAGGCGGCCACCCCGGGGATCGCGCCGGCGGTGTGCAATGCGATCTTCGCCGCAACGCGCAAGCGCGTAAGGCAGTTGCCGATCCGGCCGGAAGACCTGGCGTAGGCTTGACACCCAATCGGCGATAGTGGTACATCATGTACCATGACGAGACGTAGTGTTTCTCCCCTGCGCGTCAAGGCGCCGCTCACCGATCTCGAAAACGAAGTCATGCGCGCCGTGTGGAAGCTGGAACCCTGCACGGTGGAAGCCGTGCACCTGGCGGTTTCGAAGAACCATCGCCTCAAGGAAACTTCCACGCGCACCTTGCTGCGCCGGCTGGAGCAGAAGGGGTATCTCAAGCACGAAGAGGCGGGACGTGCGTATGTCTATCGGGCGGCCGAGCCGGCGCGCAGCCTGGCGGCGCGCGCGGTGAGGCAGATCATCGACCGCTTCTGCCAGGGGTCGGTAGAGGAACTGGTGAGCGGCATGGTGGAGGCGAAGGTCCTCAGCAAGAGCGAACTGGACCGCCTGGAGGAGTTCGTCCGGGAGCGCAAAGGAGGCCGCTAATGCAGCGCCTGATGCTGGAATGCGCGGTGCGTGCGGCATTGATTGCGCTGGGCACCGCGGCGGCGCTGGGGCTGGTCCGGGTGAAGTCCGCCGGCGCGCGCCACGCGGCGTGGACCGCCGTGTTGGCGCTGATGCTCGCGCTGCCGGTATGGATGGCGTGGGGGCCGCGTTTGTCGATGCCTTTGTTGCCGGCTCGCCAGCCGGTGACGATCGTGCCGGTCGTTTTCACTATGCCGGCGCCGCTCACGACGGTGCAATCGCATTTGGCGCCCCGGCGCGCCGATTGGAATTGGCTGGCGATGGTTTACGGCGCGGGAGTGCTCGTGCTGCTGGCGCGATTGGTTTTCGGCACGCTGCGCGCGCGGGCGCTGGTGCGGCGCGCCACGGTTCGCGCCGGCTATCTCACGAGTTCGGCCTGTGCCGCCCCGGTCACCGTGGGATGGCTGAAGCCGGTGATGATTCTGCCCCAAGGCTGGAGCGCATGGCCAGCGGGTCAACTCGACGCCGTCGTGGCCCACGAGAGCGCGCATATTCGCTGCCGCGATCCGCTGGTGCAGTGGCTGGCTCTGCTGAATCGCGCGATTTTCTGGTTCCACCCGCTCGCCTGGTGGCTCGAACGCCGCCTTTCCGAGCTGGCCGAGGAAGCCTGCGATGCGGCCGTGCTGGCGGGCGGCTTCGATGCGCGCGCGTACTCCGGCTACCTGCTGGAGATGGCTCGCTCGGTGGGCCACACCGGCGCCCGCGTCCGGTTGGTGGGAATGGCCATGCCCGGCGGCGGGCTGCCTGACCGCATCGGAAAGATTCTGGCGAATCGTCCAGCGCCGCGCGTGTCGCGCGCCAGGGCGCTGGCGCTGGTTATCGCATGCGGATCGCTCTCGGCGCTTTTCGGGGCTGCCAATCTCGACCGCGAACCGTTCGTTGCTTCGCCACCCCTGCCGGCCGCTCCACCATCCGCGCCGATTTCCAAGGCGGAGCTTCCGGAGCAGGATCCGCAACAACCGGTGGAGGGGCGCCTCATCGCGCTCTATTTCGATCTCGACGGGGCGATTCCCGCTATCCAGGCACAGTCGGACGCGACTGCGATTGCCATCGTGCAGCAGCACACGAATTCCAACGATCGGATGGCGATCATACAGTGGCGCGGCGGGGTCGTGAAGACGCTTGAGGATTTCACCAGCGACCACGCTCGCCTGATCGCCACGATTCAGAAACTGGTGAGCAATCCGGATGCGGACCCAGGCGGGCCAAACGGACTGCTCGGGGCGGTGAAGATGCTTGGTGCTCTGAAGGAGAAGAAGTCGCTGATCTATTTCGCCATGCCGCCGCTGCGAGTTTCGGCATCGCCGGATGAGGTGAGAACTATCGTGGGCGCGGCGCAGGCCGCCAACGTGGCGCTATTTCCGATCGACGTTACAGGATTCACGGCGGGCGCGCAAGTGGGCGATCCGATCCGGGTGGGGGATGTATTGACGCTCACTCTGGAGTTCCACAGAGTTTTCCGGCGCGGAGAACACGTGATCCTGCGGGCGGACGCTCGCGCCGAGTACGACCGCATCGACGCCCCTTTCGCCGGTCACACCTTCACGGTCGAGCGCGACGGAATGGTCTCCGTCCCCGGCCTGGGCGATGTGCAGGCCGCCGGCTTGACCATCGCGCAACTGGAAAGCACACTCGGTCCGGCACTGGCGGCGCGCCTGAGCACGCCGAAATTTCCGATACGAGGGGTGACCGTTGAGAAGCATTAGCCTCGTCGTTCTATTGGCCGCGCGCGCAGTTGCCAGCAGGCGAAATTCGAGGCCGCATCGGTCAAGCGCGCGAACGAATGCGGCCTGGTAACTTCTATCGATTCCGCTTGGCCTTCTCTCAAGGGCATACCGCTCCGCCCGGTGCTGATCACCGCCTTGCACGTCCGTTGGGACCTGATCGAAGGACCCGGCTGGCTGGAGTCCGATTGCTTCGAGATCATGGCCTGCGCCGGAGGGCAGCACGCCCGATCAGTTGCCCGCCATGCTGCTGGCGCTGCTGGAGGAGCGGTTCGGCCTCAAGTTCCATAAAGAAACCCGCCAGCGCACCGGCTATTCGCTGGTAGTCGATAAGGGTGGCCCGAAGTGCCCGGTGGACGATGCGAACAAGGATTTCATGGGCGGCCGCGGCGCCAGGAAGCTGCGCAGGAGCGGGGGCGGCATCAAAAGAGTGATGACCATGGCGGAGCTTGCCGGCTTCCTTTCGGGAGTGGGATACGGTCCGGTGGAAGACCGTACCGGGCTGACCGCCCGGTACGATATCGAGCTCTCGTGGGCGCCGGACCGGGATTTTGAACCGGCTCCGCCGTCCGCGAGCAACTCGGCCTGCGCCTCGATCGCCATTCGATCCCGGTGGAATACGTGGTGATCGATCACATCGAGCGGACGCCAACCGGGAATGGATTAATCCTGGCGGAGCGCCAGCATCGGGTCGATCCTCGCGGCGCGGCGGGCCGGCAGCCAGCAGGCGGCAAGCGAGACGGCAGCCAGCAGCGCGGCCACCGATATCCAAGTGACAGGGTCGGTGGGTGTGACTCCGAAAAGCAGATGGCCGGCGGCCTTTCCCGCAAACGCGCAGGTCACCAGGCCGATCCCGAGCCCGAGCGCGGTGAGGCGCAATCCTTCTCTGACGATCAACCGCGTGGCCTCTGCCGGGGAAGCGCCGAGCGCCGCGCGAATTCCCAGTTCGCGCCGGCGTTTTCCGGTGTAGAACGCCACCACCGCGTACAGCCCCACGGACGCCACGAAAAGACCGCTCAGCGCGAAGCAGGCCACGATGGTCACCAGCGCGCGGACCGGAGAGGTGACTTGCTGCCATTCCGTTTGCATGGTCCGGATCGAAAATGTGGTCAGGCGCGGGTCGGTGCGATGGATCGTCGCGGTGATCGCGGGCACGAGGTCGCCCGGCGATCCGCGATAGCGGATTTCGAAAGTGCGATCCTGCCCCGCCCTGGCGATCTTCGCATCGGGGACGAAAATGAAAAAGCGTTGGCGGGCGGCGGCGGGTTCGAAGCTGCCGTCATCCGCCACCGCGGAAAAAGCGCCGTTAGCCACTACCCCGATCACACGGATGAGCGCGGTGTTCGTTCCCAGCATGAACGTGCGGCCCACCGCCGATTGGCCTGGCCAAAGCGCCTGCGCCAGTTTCCGATTGATTACCGCCGATGCGCCCTGCCAATTCTCGCTGCCCTCCAGAATCGCAACGCCGAGAGTTCGCAGATAGTCCGGCCCCACGCGCGTTCCATCGGTGGGCAGGGTAGCTCCGCCATCGGTAGCTTGCGCGGGAATATTTCGCCAGGGATGGCTATCGGGTGGCGCGGCAATCGTCCACGACGCCGATTCTACCCCCGGCACAGCGGCAATCGACTCTCGCACGCGCTCGAGATCCGCGCCGTCGGCTAGCGATACGCCTGCAATCAGTAGATGATCGCGCGGGAAGCCCAAGTCGGTGGAATTCATGAGCGAGAGCGAACGCCATGCCAGTCCACCTCCCACGAGCAACACCACGCAGACCGCCAGTTGCCCCACCATCAGAAGGCTCGCCGTTTTCGATCGGCGGGAAACAATTCCGTGCTCGCCGCGCTTCAGCGAAGGGAGCAGGTCCTGCCGCCAGGCGCGCCACGCCGGCAGGACCGAAAACGCTACGGCAGACACGACCGCCAGCAGGATGGCGTAGGCGGCCACGCGCCCATCGGGCGCAAGGTTGGCGTCCGGGCGCGCTCCCGATTCGAGCGGCGGGAACAGCCCGGTAATGGCGTGTGTGGCCCAGGAGGCGAAGGCAAACGCCGCGGCGGCCGCCGCCATCGAAAGCAGCAGTCCCTCGGCGAGGAGCGTACGCAGAATGCGCGAGCGCGGCGCTCCCAGCGACAGTCGTAATACGATTTCGCGCTCGCGCGCGACCGATCGCGCCAGGAGCAGGTTGGCAACGTTCGCGCAGACCACGAGCAGCGTCAGGAGGGCCACCGCCATCAGGAGGTTGAAGAACAGGCGCCGCTGCGGGCCGGAATTCGGTCCGAAGGCCGTCGCGGTGTAAGGCGCGAGAATCGATTTCCGGGACTTTTCCGCGGGGAACGCCGCCTGCAACAGCAACGCCAAATCGTCGAACTCGCGCTGGGCCGAAGCGATGCTTGCGGTGGCCGCCAACCGGCCGATCATGCCCACGCCGCGGACCCCGGGATCGGCCAGTTGTTCCTCCGTTCCCCGCAGCCGCATATAGCTGACAATCGGGACGGCGACTTCCAGATTGGGCGCGAAAGTGGTGCCGTGGAAGCGAGGCGGCAGCACACCCACGATGGTAGCCGTCAGGCCATTGAGCAGCACCGGTTTCCCCAGAACGCCGGACGCGCGGTGAAACTGGTTCTCCCACACGTGATCGGCAATTATGGCGGCGAGCGGCGACGCGCCACGCGCTTCTTCGGGGGTAAATTCGCGGCCCAGCACCGGCGAGACGCCAATGGTTCGGAAGTAGTTGCTGGTCAGAAGCTCGCCGCGCAGACGGGCGCTCGTGCCATCGGGGAGCGCCAGGTTGAAGCGCTCGAATTTGATGGCGGCGATGGACTGCATGGTGTGGCTGCGGGTAGCGTAGGCCAGATATTCGGGATAACTGTGGTCGCCCGGGTCGGTGAGGCGGCCGTCGCGAAGCGCCCCGATGGCGACCAGACGATCGGCTGTGATGCCGGGCGCTTTCCCGCTCAATACCGCGCGAACCATGGAATAGACGGCGGCATTCCCGCCGATGCCGATGGCGATGAGCGCCACAATGGCGAGGCTCAAGCCGGGAGAACGGGTGAGGATGCGCGAAGCGCCGGCGAGATCGCAGAAGAATTGCTCGATCGAGAACGGAGTGCGGGGAATTTCGGGCGGCGGAAGAGGCGCTGGCTTGCCGCCGCGCGGGCCGCGGTCATGCAGGTTGAGCGACTCGATATCGCTGGGCGGAACTTCGTCGAAGAGGATCTCGGTATCGGGCGCGGAGATGTTGCGCCGATATGCCCACACGGCCCACGCCAGCGTGATGCCGAGGAGGATGAGGTAGGTCCGGAAATGGAACAGGGCCCGGTACTCGAGTTCGATGGCGGCCGTCGCGAAGGACAGAAAGGCGACCGCGTAGAGGCCCAGCTTGACGTGCAGGTTGGCTTTGCCGGGCAGATACGAACAGGCGAACGGAATTTTGTGAAAGCGCGCCAGCAGAAGCTGCACCATGACGAGAGCTGCGGCCAAAAGGAACCCGATATGGCGCGCGGCAGGATTGGCCGGCCAGATGGCGAAGAAGAGCACGGACCAGGCCAGCACCACCGGCACGGCGATGAGCGCGAACAGCGATTTGCGTGCCGCCGCGAAATAGTGGGTTGTCCGCCAGACCGCTGTGAGGCGGAAAATCCAGTTGGAACGCAGCGCGATGGGCTGGGAGAAGACGGCTCGCGCGCCCACCATCGTGAAGAACAACATTACCAGGCTGCCTACCAGGAACTGCGGATTCGGCCGGTCCCAATGCGGATCGTTCCAGATTCGTTCGTAGGAATGCGAGCCGTAGAGCAGGTCGCGCGTGTAGGCCAGCGCCACCGCCAGGCCGATTCCGCCGTAGGCGGCGAGCAGAAGCCGATGATGGCGGCTGCGTGCGATGGTGCGGGCGGTGAACAGGACGACGGCGCGCTCCACCGGGCGCGGAATCAACCTGGCGGCGAGCCAGCTCACCAGGCGCATGGACGGGCGGGAGCGGTCGGCGGGTGCGATATCGGGCTGCTCCACGATGCGGCGGTTGTAGCGCACGAAGGCCAGAGAGAACGAGACCAGCGCCAGGGGGCAGACCACCGCTAGCAGTTCCAACGCGCGCCCGGCCAGCAGGTCGAACCCTGACGTGCCGTTGAGTTTTTGAAATAGCCCCAGAAACCAGAACGACGGCACCCTCGTCAGGCCTTCGCGATACGGCGGCTTGAGGAAGTAGAGGCCGAGAATGGCGAAAAATGCGGTCATCTGAAGAATGCTGGAGAACTTGAGAAACAGGCGATAGCTCAGCAGGTTCGCCGCCAGGGACTGGAGCGCCAGCAAGGCGCAGCAAACCGCGAGCCCGGCGGCGAACATTCCGGTCCAGTACGCGCCGAATCCGCGGAGAATTTCCATCACGCCGGCGCCGGGACGTGCGATGGCGAAAGGATAGGCGATCCCGGTGAAGACGTTGAGCGCGGCGATCGCCACCCCGAGCGCGGTCGCGAGCGCGGCCAGCTTCGCCACAAAAACGGTGCGCGTGCGCACGGGCAGGAGGCCGAAGATGAGGCAATCGCGTCGGTCGGGCAGGACGTTGTTCCAGGCGAGAATGGTGAACATGCCGGCAATGGCCATCGTCGTGGCGATCAGCAGGTCCTGATCCACCCAGCCGAGGCGGCCCAGCTTTTCCCACGGCAACGTCGAAAGGCCGTAGCGCGGCACGAAATAAATCGTAAAAGTGAAGCTGAATGCCGCCAGCAGCGCCGCGAACTGGGCGAGCAGCCGCTGCGCTTCGCCGCGCGAGGCGAGCAACTCCAGATCCAGGATGCGGAACAGGAAATCGCGATAGAGAATGCGGAACTGGCGCCGTTCGTCCTTCCCTGTTAACGGCACGGGGGGCATTATCGCTCCATGAGTTGAACGAGCTGACTGGTAATGGCCGGGGTATCCTGCTCGATGGCAAGCTGGGAGAAAATATCTTCGAGCGTGGGCAGGGACATGAGCGCGCGCAGTTGCTCGATGGAATCGTTTGCCACGATGCGGCCCTTGTGCAGGATGATCACTCGCGAGCAGACGCGCTCCACGATTTCCATTTCGTGGGAGCTGAAGAGGACCACCTTTCCGCGGGCGGCGAGCGCGCGGATGAGATCGCGGAGGACCAGCGCGGAGTTGACGTCAAGGCCGGAAAACGGCTCGTCGAGCAGCACCAGTTGCGGATTGTGGAGGAGCGCCGCGATGAGCAGGATTTTCTGCCGCATGCCCTTGGAATAGGACGAAATGGGCACGTAGCGATCGCCATAAAGCGAGAGCAGGCGCAGAAAGCCATCGATTTTTTCGGCCAGCGCGCGTTCCGGCAAGCCGCGCAGTTGGCCGACCATCTCCAGGTACTCGGCGCCGGTGAGGTGCGGATAGAGATGCGGCTCCTCGGGAACGTAGCCGATGGTCTGGCGGTACTTCATGGGGTCGCGATCGATCGGCTCGCCCCTGAAAAGGATTTCGCCTTCCGTCGGATCGATTAGCCCGGTAATCATCTTGAGCGTGGTGGACTTCCCGGAACCGTTCAGCCCCAGATAGCCGGTGACTTCGCCGGCGCGGGCCACGAAGCTCACGTTGTTGACCGCGGCGATGCCGGGGTATCGCTTGGTGACGCCGCGCAGTTCCAGCATCAGCGCACCCGCCGCGAGAAGTGGCGCGTCCAGAACGTGAGACCGACGACCATCATGGCCAGCCCGCCGGTAATAAAGACGGCCAGGTACATCACGATTCCGACGGTGAGAGGCTGGTGGGCGATGGCGCCGTGCTGCGCCAACTCGGCTATGTTGACCACGGAGGGATCGCGGGCGGGCGCCTCGAGGTGGCGATGGCCGAAGAGGATGGCCGCGAACCCACCAAGGATGATTTGCAGAACCGCCAGCGAGAGCGCCAGCGCGATTTTCCACCAGCCGGAGCGCAGCAGCCACTGGCGCGCCAGCGAGCCCAATCCATCGAAGAAGAGCCGCGCCGTGCCCTGCGCGCGGGCCGACTCGTCGTAGATCCAAAGCATCTCACCCGAGAATTCGCGGCGGAAGCCGGGCGGATGGAGCCACAGCAAACAGCGATAGCACACGCGCATCAGGTTGCCCTCCGGGGACTGCGAAGGTGAGCTTTGGCCTCGCGGACGACGCCTTCCAGGCGCTCAATTTCGGCGGAAAGGACGCCGCGGCCAAAGCCCGAAAGACGATAGTAGCGGCGGCGCGGGTCGTCGTGCGCCGGCGGTTTCGGAGAAGCATCCACCAGGCCCTGCGTCATGAGTTTTTGAAGATTGTCGTAAAGCGTGCCCGGCCCGAGCTTGTATTGGCCGTCCGACTGGCGGGCGACCTCCTGCATGATGCCGTAGCCGTGCCGGTCTTCGCCGGCGAGCGAAAGCAGAATGTGCAGCGCCGCCGGCGATAACGGAAGGAACGGACTGTAATCTTCAGTCATTCGACTTCCGTTATATCGGAATCCGAGCGATGTGTCAAGAGGGACGGTTCTTTAATTCGGGATGTTCGGACAGGCTGAGAATATTTCCGTCGGGATCCTTGAACCAGGCCACTCTGGCGCCCGTGGGGAAGGTGCAGATGCCCAATTCATCCTGTTTCATCATCTGCGGATAGCGCTCGAAATGCACTCCCGCTTCGCTCAATTCCTTTACGGCGGCGACGATATCCGGGACATTCCATCCGAGCACAGTGCCATGCGCCGGTGGCAGTTCTTTGGACATGCCGAGGCGCAGCATGATGCCATTGGCGTCAAAGACCAGGGCGAAGGGCGGCTCCTCAGAAAGGAGGGTGAGCCCCAGGGTATCGCGATAGAACTCCTTGGCGCGGGCGACATCCACAATGGAAACGAATCCTACGACGTTGTATTTGGCGAGTCTGGAAGGTTGCATGAAGCCATCATGAGACGAATCGGGTCTCTGTCGCAAGATCGTTCTTACGCCAGAATATATCGCAAATGCGTCAATCCGTCCGTGGGCCGCCCGCAACTGCGCCACAATAGAGTTCGATGATGTCTTCGACGATAAGCAGGCGCGCGCTGCTTGCGGGTGTGGGCGCGGCGGCCCTGCCGTTGCCCGCCAAAATAGGCCAGGTGGAGATCGGGGTCTGCGGATCGGTTGACGATTTCGACAAGGCCGAGCAGTTCGGGTTCGACTACTACGAGCCGGCGGTGGCAGCCGTTGCCGCGCTCAGCGATCAGGCGTTCGCCGATTTCGCCAAACGCGTTGCCAAATCGCGCATCAAATGCGAGTGCTTCAACAGCTTCATCCGCACACTGGTGGTGGTGGGGCCGGCGGTGGACCGCGATGCGCTCACGGCGTACGTGAATTCCGCACTCGATCGCTGCCGCGCGCTCGGAGGCACCATCGTGGTGTGGGGTAGTGCCGGCTCGCGCAATGTGCCGGAGGGCTTTCCGCGCGAGCGCGCGTGGCAGCAGATCGTGGCCTTCCTGAAGATGGCCGGGCCGCTGGCCGAATCGCGCAATATTACGATCGCCATCGAGCCGTTGCGCCATCAGGAAAGCAACATCATCAACACCGGCGCCGAAGCGTTCCGCATGGTGCGCGAGGTGGACCATCCCAACGTAAAGATGATCATCGACTACTACCACCTGGCCCAGGAGCACGAAGATCCGCAGATTCTGGAGACGGCGCGCGACGCCATTGTCCATCTGCATTTCGCCAATCCGGCTGGCCGTGTGTGGCCTAAGGATCCGGCGGAAGATCCGGGGTACGCGCCGTTCTTCGCGGAGGTGAAGAAGATCGGATTTCGCGGCGGACTTTCGATTGAGGGGCGGGGCACGTTCGAAGCGGACGCGGCGGCGAGCCTGGCGTTTTTCCGCAAGGAGCTGACATGAAGTCGGAGCTTGTCGGGCCCGTTCGGCGCGTCCGCAGCGAATCGGCCCAATGGGATTTGACGAACGAAGTGTGGCAGGCGCCGGAGCGCGTCACTATCGAGGAATATCGAAAGGATGGGAAGATCAGCAGCTCAGAGCTTCGCTGTGAGACCTGGACTCATCGGAGCTCGTATTCCTACGACGATGCAGGCCGCCTGATCGAGACGCGCTTCTGGAACGGCGAAACGCTAGGCGGCTGGCGGGTGAATGAATACGATGGCGGGCGTCTCGTTCGCACGGTAGGACATAGTCCGGACGGGACGTCGAAACCCCACGAACGCACCTACGCTCCCGACGGATCGTACGAGCAAATCGTGCACTTTCCCGAGATATTGTTCAACATGCATGTGTCGTTAGGTGCCGTCGAAGGCCTCGATTGCAGCATTGGCGTACCGTATGCGAAGACAATGATCACGCGTTATGATCGCGAAGATCGCGCCTGCGGAATACTGATCAAAGATGGTATGGAGCGCGAGGTTCGGCGTCTGGTGGTGCATCGCGACGCGCATGGGCGCGTGATGAGGGCCGAGATGTTTGCGGATGAACCGCCGTTCGCGAGCGTCCCGGCGCTAGGAGTGGATGTTCCCATGATGAGCTGGAAGTTCCATTACGACGAGAACGGGCGCCAGATCGAGATGAAGCGGGGGATGTTCGGACTCAGCGAAGAGCGCAAAACAAATCGCTACGACGATCGCGGCAATTGTATCGAAACGATCACGGAAGACGAATCGTTCGAGGGGCACGTGAGCGACGAGGGGACCTTGCAGCGCGGGGCGTCCCAATTCCGCCGGGATGAGTCGCGTTTCACCTACAAATATGATGATCGCGGCAACTGGATTGAGCGTGTGACTTCGCACCGGCACGCATCGAATCCCGATTTCACGCCCTCCTTAATCGAGAGCCGGGAGATTGCCTATTATGGACCACCACCGGTTCAAACCAGCGGAACCGGGATGCGACTGAAAGTCGCCTGAAGTGCGTGTACGCATACGCTGGTGGGGCAGGCTCTTCCGCCTGCCTCGCCGCAACCGGCGGTCTTACGACCGCTGGCAGACGATACCGTCTCCGGGAGAAGCCTGACCTAGAGGCACGCCTCTTCCTCCAGTTCATTCACCAGGCCCAGTTCCCGATAGACGGGCCGCATGATAACCCGGATTTTCGGCAGTTCGATAGCGAACCATATGGACCCGATGACGCACATCGCGCCCGTGATCATCACGGTGTGAGGCGCTCCAATCCGGTGAGCCAGCGCGCCGGAAAGCAGGCTGCCGAACGGCGCCGCGCCGAAGAACGCAGACGTGTAGTAGCTCATGGCGCGGGCCCGCTTCTCTTCCGGCACCAGTGTCTGGATGATGGTGTTGCTCACGGAGGCGGTCTGGATCAAGCCAAACCCGCAGAAAACCATCAGCACCAGCGACAGCCAGAGCGTCTGCGAGAGGCCAAACAAAATGAGCCCGCCGCCGAGCATGGCGGAAGCGATTTGCAGCATCCTTGCCAGTCCCGCTACCGATTTCCGCAGCGCCAGCGAGATGGCCGATATGAACGCGCCCACGCCGGAAGCACCGGTGAGCCAGCCGAGAGTGTGCGCTCCGCCGTGCAAGACCTTGCCGGCGAAAACCGGCAGGAGCACGGTGTACGGCCATCCGAGCAGGCTGACCACGATCAGCACCAGCAGCACGCTGCGCACCGGCCGGAATTTGCTGACGTAATCCCATCCCTCGCGCAGTTGCACCAGCATGCTGGCCGCGCGCCGCTGGACGTCGAGCGGGCGAATTCGCATGGCGAAGAGCGACGCGATCACCGCGAAGTAGCTGACGCCATCGATCAGGAAACACCACCCCTCGCCGACCGCGGCAATCACCAGGCCGGCAATGGCCGGGCCGATCAGTCTCGCGCCGTTGGCCATGGAGGAATTGATGGCGATGGCGTTGGTGAGGTCGTTGCGGTCTTCCACCATCTGCACCAGGAACGCCTGGCGGCCGGGCATGTCGAAGGCGTTGATCAGGCCCTGAAGCGCGGCCAGCCCGATAATTTCGCCGACGGTGATGACGTGCGCCAGCGTCAGGGCTGCCAGCGCCAGCGATTGCACGGCGCCGGCGGCTTGCGTCCACACCAGCATCCTGCGGCGATCGACGCGCTCCACCCATACGCCCGCCAGCGGCGCCAGGCCGAACGCCACGATCTGCCCCGCAAAGCCCACCACGCCCAGCAGCCACGCCGAGTGCGTGAGCCGGTAGACCAACCAGCTGATGGCCAGGCGCGTCATCCAGGTGCCGATGAGCGAGATGCTCTGGCCGAAGAAGAACAGCTTGAAATTGCGATGGCGCAGCGCCCGCCAGGCATGCGCGAATGAGACCCCGGAATTCACTCTTCGACCAGCCGTTTCATGATTTCCCCCGCGCGGAAGAGCGTCTCGCGGTCTTCCTCGCCGAGTTGGGAAATGGCCTGCGCCAGCCAGGTCCGCTTGGCATCGCGCGCGCTCTTCCGCACCGCGGCGCCCCTGGCAGTCAATTCCACATTCATCTGCCGGCCGTCGGTGGGGTGCGGTTTGCGCTCCACCAGGCCCCTCTCTTCGAGAGCGGCGACGGTGGCGCCCATGGATTGCGGTTTGACGCTTTCGGAGCGCGCCAGCTCGGCGGTAGTGGCGGCACCATGCCTTTCGAGTCGCGACAGCACCGCCGATTCGGTAAGGGAGAGCTCGTGCGAGGCCGCCGCCGCCCGAACGCGCCGCACCAGCAGGCCGAGGGACTGTGTGAAATCGATCACCGCGGCTTCCAGATTCTTGCGGGGCACAATTCGATTATGCCGGAATAGAAGGTAAACTGGCAAGTTTGACTGTTCAGATTCACACGGAACTATAGGCGATACAGGGAAGGACGGGTGTGAATGCGCCGAGAAAACCGAAAACAGGTCTCGCTCCGGCCCGACCCGCGCTATAGTAACGATTCGAAGGAATCGATGAAACGAAAGACGTTTGTCCTCCTGGCGTTGGGTTTGGCCGCGGTTGCATTCGTGCTTTTCGTGGTCTGGCGCTCGCGCCTTCCGCGCACCGACCCCGCCTTGCAAGCCTCCCTCCAGAGCGTCACCGATAGCTACCGGAAGATCATCGTCCTGATGGACGACGCCGAATCGCTGGACGACGCCACCCGCGCCCGCGCCACGGCTGCCGGCCGCATTCTTTACTGGCAGAAGCTGCATACCCTTACCGAGATCGGCAGCCGGTTGACGGCGACCGGTGCCCGCGACCCCTATGGAATGCGCCAGGTGGTGCGCTACCTGACCGCCGACCCGGCACTGCACGATGCCGACAAGCTGGCCTTCGCCGACCTGGTGGAAGAACTGCTCGACAGCGTGACGCAGCCGGGCGCCGGCAAGACCGATCGCGAACTGGCGGAATCGCTGGGAAATTTATGGGACAACCTGAAATCCATCCAGGGGACCTATCGCGAGGAGGTGAGCCGGATTTTCTCGCAGTTCGGCACCCGCGGTGGGAAGGCCACGCGCGAAAAGTGGGACGCGTACGTGCAATTCCTGCGCACGCTCAGCAATCGCGACAAGATTCTCCAGGAGATGGCCGACCTGTTGACGCCCGAGCCCACAGCCTCTTCGCGCGGCGGCAGCGCGGAGGTCTTCGGCACCGATTTCGCCCCGAAGACCGTCGCGCTTACTTTCGACGACGGGCCGCATCCGAAATACACCGAGCAGGTGCTCGCCATCCTGCGCAAGTATGGCATCAAGGCTTGTTTTTTTGAACTCGGCGAGAATCTCGGAACGGTGGATGCCAATGGCGGCGTGAAACTCGGACCGACGGCCGACGTCGCGCGCAAGGTACTCGATGCCGGCCATGCGATCGCCAACCACAGCTACTCGCACCCGGTGCTGCCGAAACTGCCCGATGCGCAGCGCGCTTCGGAAATCGACCGCACGAATTTGCTGCTCGCCAAAGTCATGGGCCACAACACCGACCTTTTCCGGGCTCCGTACGGGGCGCGGAATAAGGAGATCCTCGAGCAGGTGACCGAAGAGGGAATGAAGAGCGTGATGTGGAATGTCGATTCGATGGATTGGGCCGATCCCATCCCGGAATCGATCGCCATGCGCGTTTTGCATCAGATGAACCAGACGCACCGCGGCATCATTCTTTTCCACGACATTCACAAACAAGGCGTGCTCGCGCTCTCGCCGGTGATCGAGGAACTGCTCAGGCAGGATTACACTTTCGTCGCGCCCGAAAACGGCAAATTCGTGAAGGCGGCGCTGCCGCCGCCACCGGCCCGCGCCGGCGAGCCGCCCGCCTCGACGGCCGCGGCCGCGCCCGGCGAGCCAAAGCGCAGCTTCTACCGCGAGAGCTGGGCGGTGATTATCGGCATCAACGATTACCAGAACTGGCCGAAATTGCGCTACGCCGTGAACGACGCCAACGGCATGGAAGAAGTGCTCACCTCCAAATTCGGCTTCAAGAAAGAGCACATTTACAAGCTGCTGAATGGCGATGCCACGCGCCAGCGCGTCATGCAGGTGCTGGGCGACGAACTCACCGACACCAACAAAGTGCAGCGTGAAGATCGCGTCTTCTTTTTCTTCGCCGGCCACGGCACTACGCGCACCTTCGAAGACGGCCGGCAGGTGGGATTCATCGTGCCGGTGGATGCCGACCAGAACAACTACGTCTCCACGGCAATCAGCATGTCGCAAATTCGCGAGGCGTCCGACCTGATCCCCGCCAAGCACGTCTATTTCGTGATGGATTCCTGCTATAGCGGGCTCGCGCTCTCGCGCGGATCGGGCGCGTACTCCAAAGATCGCAGCTACCTGGAGGAGATCACGCGTCGCGAGGCGCGCCAGATTCTCACCGCGGGCGGCGCCGATCAGCAGGTGGCCGATGACGGGCCGAACGGCCATTCGGTGTTCACCTGGGCGGTGCTGCAAGGCTTGCAAGGCGAGGCCGATCTGGATGGCAACGGCGTCATCACCGCGTCGGAACTGGGAGCTTATGTGAGCCCCATCGTCGCCAAGTTCGCCAATCAAACGCCCGCGGTCGGAAACCTGGTGGGCAGCGAGGGCGGCGAATTCGTGTTCGAACTCCAGCCTGAATTGCTCACGTCGCACACCACGCAGGAAGATTCCAAAGCCGTGGAATTGAATCAGCAGCTGTCGGGCCTGGAAAAGGAAATCGCCGCCAAGCAGCAGGAGCTTCTGAAATTGCAGCAGAGTATTCAGGCGGAGAGCGCGAAGTTGACTCAGGCGAACCGGTCGGGAGAAGCGGCGCCCCCGCCGCCGGCTCCCGCGGCGATCGCGAGAAAGCCGTTGACTCCCGCCTACGAGCTCGATCGCCAGGGCCTGGAACTGTTCCGCCAGAAGAAATACGACGAAGCGCTACAGAAGTTTCAGGGGGCGGCCGAACTGCGTCCGAACGACCCCGTGATCCTGAACAATCTCGGCTTTCTGGACTACACCGTGGGCCGCTATGACGACGCCCTGACGAATTTACAGAAAACCCTGGCGCTCGATCCCAAGCGCAAAGAAGCGCACGAGAATCTGGCCGACACCTTTTTCAAAATGGGCCGCAAGGAGGATGCAAAAAAGGAATACCAGCAGTTCCTGGCGCTCAGTCCCGCCTCCGCGCGCGCCGAGGAAGTCAAGAAGATTCTCAAGACGCTGGAATAGTTCTACGCCTTGGCCGACGGGATCCTGATGATCCTGCCATCCACCGCGAACTCGCCGTACCCGCGGTGGTGGATGGTCCGCGAGCCCTTCCTGCGCGGATCGATCCACGCCTTGCGGACTTCCAGGATGAACAGATTGTACCGGTTCACGAAACGGGTATCGGTCACTTTGCATTCGAGATTCGCGAAGCATTCCGCTACCAGCGGCGCCGCCACGCGTTTGGCAGGCCGCGGAGTCAGGCCGAACTCCTCGAACTTGTCAATTTCGCGGCTCGATGAGTTCCCGATTGCGACAACTTGATGCGCCATCTCCGCGCCCGGCAGCGCGATCACGCACTCCCTGGTGGATCGCAGCGCGGCAAAGCTGTAATTGCGATTGCTCACGATGCAGGCAACCATTGGCGGCACGAACTCGACCATCATGTGCCAGGACATCGCCATAATGTTGGCGCGGGTCCGGCCGGCGGTGGTCAGCAGCACCACCGGCCCCGGTTCCAGCAATTGATAAACTTTTGCGAGCGGCAGGTCTCTCATGGGAAAGCCTCTCCTGGCAGTTGAACGCTCATTGTAGATCGCCGTACAATCTGCTTTCGCATGCTTTTCAACACCATCCACTTTTTCGTTTTTCTGGCCGTGGTGCTGGTGGTGTTTTACGTAAGCCCGCGGCGCTTGCGGCGTTACATCCTGCTGGTGGCCAGTTATTACTTCTACGGCACCTGGAATTATCACTTCATTCCGCTGTTACTCACCCTCACGGCAATCGATTACACGGCGGGAATCTGGCTGGAGCGAACTGAGGCGCCCGGACGAAGAAAAGGCGTGCTGATTGGCAGTCTTTCGGCCAACCTGGCGTTTCTCGGATTTTTCAAATACTACAATTTTCTCGCCGCCAACCTTGCGCTGCTGATGGGCAGGCCGCCGCATTCTTTTTTCCTCTCCATCGTGCTTCCGCTGGGCATCAGCTTCCACACCTTCCAGAGCATGTCGTATGTGATCGACGTCTACCGCGGGCAACAAAAAGCGGTACGCGATCCCATCGATTACGCGCTGTTCATCTGCTTCTTCCCGCAACTGGTGGCCGGCCCGATCGTGCGCGCGCGAAACTTCTTCCACGACCTTTTCCATTGGCAGCCGCCGACGTCGGATGACATATCGCGTGGTTTGTTTCTGCTGGTGCTCGGCTTGACGAAGAAAGTGGCGTTCGCCGATCAGTTCGCCAAGGTGGCCAACTCTTATTTCGGCAATGTGGCCGCGAATCCGGGCGCCCTCACTGCGTGGTCGGGCGTGTGCGCCTTCGGCTTGCAAATTTACTTCGATTTCTCCGGGTACACCGACATGGCGATCGGGATGGCCAAGCTTCTCGGATTCCACTTCCCGATCAATTTCCGCCGCCCCTACCTGGCGCAAAGCATAACCGATTTCTGGCGCCGCTGGCACATTTCGCTCTCCACCTGGCTGCGCGACTACCTCTACGTACCGCTCGGCGGAAACCGGAATGGCGAGTGGATGACGTATCGCAATCTGATGCTCACCATGTTGCTCGGCGGATTGTGGCACGGCGCGAGCTGGAATTTCCTCATCTGGGGCGGTTATCAGGGCTTGCTGCTCGCGATCGAACGGCCCTTCCGCCGCAAGGGCGCCGACCCTGGCTGGAACTGGCTCTCCGTGCCTCGCGTGGCGCTCACCTTCGCGCTGGTGATGATCGGCTGGGTCTTTTTCCGCGCCGCCGATTTATATCAGAGCGCGGCCGTCATCTCCCAGATGTTTTCCGGAACGGCCGGCCATCTTCTGCTCCAGCCGTGGCATCTCGAGCTCGCGTTTCTTTCGCTGGCTTTCGCGCTGGCCGAAGAATTTACCGACTGGAGCGAAAAGATCGTCGCTGCTCCGGTCCCGGTGTACGCGCTCTCGCTGGCGCTGATGCTGTTCTGCACCGAGATCTTCGGCGCCATCGACGCTTCCATTCCCTTCATCTATTTTCAGTTCTAAGGCGGCCTGCCGATGCAATTTGGAGTATGCTGGTAGGCACTCCGAGGGGATTCCGAATGATCACACTAAAAGTCAACGGCAAGTCTCGCCAGTTCGATGGCGACCCCGATATGCCCCTGCTCTGGTACCTGCGCGATGTCGCGGGCCTGACGGGCTCGAAGTTCGGCTGCGGCATGGGCTTGTGCGGCGCCTGCACGGTTCACCAGGATGGCGTCGCGATCCGCTCCTGCGTCACGCCCGTGCGCGCCGTGGCCGGCAAGGAAATTACCACCATCGAAGGCCTCGGCGAGCATCCGCTGCAGCACGCCTGGGCGGAGTTCAACGTGGCCCAGTGCGGCTATTGCCAGGTGGGGCAGATCATGCAAGCCGCTTCGCTGCTGAAGAAGACGCCCAAGCCAACCGATCACGATATCGATGCCGCCATGATGGGCAACATCTGCCGCTGCGGCACCTACCAGCGCATTCGCGCCGCCATCAAGTCGGCAGCCAAGGAGCAGGCATGAAAACCATCTCCAATTGCAGCCGCCGCGGCTTTCTGCGGCAATCCTTCGGCGCCGGCGCGTTCGTGCTGGGGGCGCGCTTTCTGCCGGCGCCCGCGCACGCGGCTCTCGAATCCGCCGTCTTCGCGCCGAATGTGTTTGTTGGCGTCAAGTCCGACGGCACCGTGCTCATTGTGGCGTCCCGCTCGGAAATGGGGACCAGCAGCCGCACCATGGTCCCGCTCATTCTGGCCGACGAGATGGAGGCCGATTGGAAGCGCGTGCGCATCGAACAGGCGATCGGCGACTCGAAGTACGGGGAGCAGGACACCGATGGCTCGCACTCCATCCGCAGCTTTTTCGGCGTCATGCAGGAATGCGGCGCGTCGGCGCGCACCATGCTGGAACAGGCGGCGGCGAAGGAGTGGAACGTGGCGGCATCGGAATGCAAGGCCAGCGCGCACCAGGTGGTCCACCATCCCAGTGGGCGAAGGCTGGGGTATGGCGAGCTTGCGGCGAGCGCCGCCCGGCTCCCCGTGCCCGATAAATCGAAGCTGGTCTTCAAGAAGAAATCGGAATACCGCTACATTGGCAAAGATCTGCCGATTTACGACCTCGCGGACATTACGCACGGCAAAGCCATCTTCGGCATGGACGCCAAAATGGACGGCATGGTCTACGCCTCGGTGGAGCATTCGCCGGTGCTGGGCGGCAAGATCCAATCGGTTGACGATAAGGAAGCCCTCAAAGTTCGCGGCGTTTCGCAAACCGTGGTGATTCCCGATTTCAAGCCGCCGCACGCGTTTCAGGCGCTGGGCGGAGTAGCGGTCATCGCCGACAACACCTGGTCGGCGTTTCAAGGCCGCAAGAAGCTGAAGATCGCCTGGGACGAGGGTGAAAACGCGAGTTTCACGTCCTCCGAGTTTCGGAAGAAATTGCAAGCCACCGCGCGGCAGCCGGGAAAAGTGGTGCGCAACGTGGGCGATGTGGACAAGGCGTTCGCGAGCGCCGCAAAGGTGTTGGAAGCGGAGTATTACACGCCGCTGCTGGCGCACGCCGCCATGGAGCCGGTGGTTGCGCTCGCCGATTTCCGCGATGGCCATTGCACGCTGTGGGCGCCGGTGCAGAATCCGCAGGCGGCGCAGGATACCGTGGCGGCCGCGCTGGGCATCGACAAGAAGAACGTGGTCTGCAACGTGACTCTGCTGGGCGGCGGATTCGGGCGCAAGTCTAAGCCCGATTTCTGCGCCGAGGCCGCTATCCTTTCGAAGCAATTGAACAAGCCGGTGAAGGTGGTCTGGAGCCGCGAGGACGATATGCGGTTCGACTACTACCACACCGTGGATGCCATGTACATGAAAGCCGGTCTCGACGGCGCCGGCAAGCCGGTGGCGTGGCTTCAGCGCACGGTGTTCCCATCGATCGATTCCACGTTCAGCCTGGGCGTGACGCACGGCGGCGCGGGCGAACTAGGCATGGGCTTCACCGACTGGCCTTTCGCCATCGACAACATTCGCGCCGAAAACGGCGAAGCTGTAAATCACGTGCGCATCGGATGGCTGCGCTCGGTGGCGAATATTTACCACGAGTTCGCCATCGGCTCGTTCGCCGACGAGTGCGCGCACGCCGCCGGACGCGACCCCAAAGATTATCTGCTCGATCTCATCGGGCCGCCGCGCATTGTCGATCTCAAGGCGCAGGGCGTCGATTATCCCAATATGGGGCCGATCGAGACGTATCCGGTGGATGCCGGGCGGTTGCGAAAAGTGGTCGAGATGGTGGCCGAGAAATCGGGATGGGGAAAGCGCGCGCTGCCCAAAGGGCACGCGCTGGGGATCGCCGCGCACCGGAGTTTCCTGAGCTACATCGCGACCGTGGTAGAAGTGTCGGTAAGCGCGGATGGCAAAATTTCGATCCCGCGCGTCGATACGGTAGTAGATGCGGGGATGATTGTGAACCCCGACCGCGTGCGCTCCCAGTTCGAAGGCGCGGCGGTATTCGGAACGTCCATCGCGCTGATGGGCGAGATCACCGCGACCGCGGGCAAGATCGACCAGAGCAACTTTCATAATTATCCTGTAGCCCGCATCAATCAGGCGCCGGTCGAAACCCGCGTCTATATCGTCGATAGCAGCGAGCCTCCAGCCGGGGTGGGCGAGCCGGGAGTTCCCCCGTTCGCGCCCGCGCTGTGCAATGCCATTTTTGCGGCGACGGGAATGCGCATTCGCGAACTGCCGATTGGGAAACAGAAGCTGGTGTAAGCGAGGGCGCGGCGGAAGCTGAGAAGCTCATGGAGCAGTTTGGGCTTCCGGACCCGCTGACCGGCGCAGCCAGCACAGAACCGACACTGCCGGCAACAACACGAGCGCCGAAGCCGCGGGCGGCGTTCCCTTGAGAGATTTCAGGCACCCGTGTCTCTCTATGCCGTCTCGCCTCGCACCAGATCTTCGTACGTCTCGCGCCGGCGGATCACGCGATAGCCGCCGCCCTCCACCAGCACTTCCACCGCGCGCGGGCGTGAATTGTAGTTCGACGACTGAGCAAACCCATATGCCCCCGCCGTGCAGACGGCCAGGAAATCGCCCGGCATGACATTCGCCATCTGCCGGTCGCGAGCCAGGAAGTCGCCTGTTTCGCAGACCGGCCCCACCACGTCGGCGGTCACCGGTGGGAGCGAATTCCTTCGCAGCGGGATAATTTCGTGGTGCGCATGATACAGCGCCGGCCGGATCAGGTCGTTCATCGCCGCGTCCACGATCACAAATTCCTTGGCGCCGTTCTTCTTGCGATACAGCACGCGTGTTAACAGCACCCCCGCGGGGCCTGCAATCGAACGTCCGGGTTCCACCATCACACTCAGTCCGCTATCGCGCAGCCGTGCGTGCAGGCTTTCCACGAAGGAACGGATCGGCGCCGGCTTGTCGCCGCCCTGGTATGCCACTCCCAAGCCGCCGCCGAAATCCACGTGGTTGATCGGATCGCCCTGCGCACTCAGCGCGCGCGCCAGCGCCAGCACGCGGTCCACGGCCTCCAGAATCGGGCTCGGATCGAGCATCTGCGACCCGATGTGGCAATCCACTCCTTCCGCGGCCAGGTTGCGATATCCGCGCGCGTGCTCGTAAACTCGCGCCGCCTCGGCCATGGGGATGCCGAACTTGTGTTTGCTGAGGCCGGTGGAAATATAAGGGTGGGTGACGGCATCCACGTCGGGATTTACACGGATGGAAAATCCGGCCTTCACGCCACGCCGCGCGGCCAGGGCGTCGATCAAACCCAGTTCCGCTTCCGATTCGCAGTTGAAGCTGTGAATGCCGCTGGCGAGCGCATACTCCACTTCGGCCGCCGTCTTGCCCACGCCGGAGAAAACCACCTTGGCGGGATCGCCGCCCGCCTGCAGCACGCGAAACAATTCGCCGCCGGAGACGATGTCGAATCCCGCGCCGGCCTTGGCCAATAGCGCCAGCACGCCGAGTGAGGAGTTGGCTTTCACCGAGTAGCAGATGGTGTGCGGCAGCTCGCCGAATGATTCGTTGTACGCGCGATAATTTGCCAGCAGAGACTGGCTGGAGTAAACGTAGGCCGGCGTGCCCACGCGCGCGGCCAGATCGGCGAGCGGCACCTGCTCGCAATAGAGATCGTTCTCGGAATAGGAAAACATCGGAAATGTCGGGGAATCTCAAGTATGGCACGCTGCGGAGCGCGTCAGCGCAGCCACTTGAGCCACACCGGCAGCGAATGCAGTTGATCGACATGATCGGGCGCGGAATCGCCGGCGAAGCCGAGCACCAGAAGCTTTCCGCGCGCTGCCTCGCTCAGTTCCTGCATCCCCATGGGACCCCATTTGAGGACTGCGCGATTCGGCACGTGGAGTTCCTTCAGCAGGAAGTCGGAGGTCTCCGTGGTGCTGGCATACGTACCTGGGAAGATCTCGGAATGCGTGAGCAGAAATCGCTTCCGCCCGGCCATGGCGTCGCGGCCCAGCCGCAGCCAGACTTGCAGGTTGTCCTCGCCCAGCGTCGATTCGAGCGGGCCCGGCTGCCCATTGGCGTAATCGGTATGGACGCCGTCGATGCAGATGACCGAGTTGACCCGCGCATACGCTTCCGGGCTCTTCAGGATCTGCCGCAGCGCGCCGCATCCCGCGCTCCAGCCGCCGATGATCACGCGCGCGAACCGCCGGTGCGCCTTCTTTTCCGCCTCCTGCACCAGCCGCGGAAAACGCTTGGGGTCCTCGAACAAACGGACGTAAACGCCCGATCCGTTTCCGGCAACCTCGGTCACCACCGCGACGCGGTCGCGCGCGCCCGCCACTTCGGCGATCCAGGGCTCGCCGTGGAAAAAGAAAAGCAGGCCGGCGTGGGACGGAAGGTGCGGGGGCAAGTACAAAGTGCCCAGCTCGAGCTTCTCCCGTTTTCCCGGCGGCGTCTCTTCCGTCAGGCGCCGGTGCGCCCGCGTGTGCTCCACCATCGGCGACGGATTCTGCGGCTGCTGCGCGAGTGCCGCGCCGATGATGAAGAGCAAAAGCGCCCGCATTCACCCAGTGTACGTCAGCGCGCCCCGCGCAGATGGCTGTGCTTCCGCCCGTAGCCGAAATAGATGAGAAAGCCAATTAGCAGCCAGACAACCAGCCGGATCCAGGTGAGCACGTCCAGGAACGGCATCATCGAGAGGCAGACGATCACGCCCAGAAATCGGCACCAGCGGCACCATGGGGGTGCGGTAAGGGCGCGGCAGCGAGAACAGCCGATTCCGGGAGCGACCAGGTTGATCGGGCCCAGGGTTTTCTTCAGGTGGTGTTCGCCACTTTCCGACTCGGCAAAAATCTTGTCCAGCGGCTTCTTCTGAAACAGGCTCATTCAGCGGTTTCCCTTCCCCAGTGCGGCGGATTTCGAAAACCATACCACATCCGGAGGGATTGGGATGCGGCGAAGTGGTGGGTTTGGGCTTGTAGTGATATAGTCACAACTTGACCCTCTATGGCAAACCTTTTTATTCGTAAGCCTCTCAAGATGCTGCTGTCGGAAGCCGGCGAGACTGGCGAACACAGCCTGAAGCGCACGCTGGGTGTGTTTCAACTTACCGCGCTCGGTGTGGGCGCGATCATCGGCGCGGGCATCTTCGTGATGGCGGGCCTGGGCGCGCATTATGCCGGCCCCGGCCTGATGCTCTCGTTCGTGCTCTCCGGACTCGGCTGCGCGTTTGCCGGCCTTTGCTACGCGGAGTTCGCCGCCATGATTCCGCTCGCCGGCAGCGCCTACACCTACGCCTACGCGACACTGGGTGAAATCTTCGCCTGGATCATCGGCTGGGATCTCACACTCGAGTACGCCATGGGCGCCAGCACGGTGTCCTCGGGCTGGTCGAATCATTTCATCGAGCTGCTCAATATCTTCCATATCAAAATGCCTCTTTGGTTGGCCTACGATCACTGGACCGCGCTCAAGACGGCCGAAAACACGATCGCGCGCCAGATCGCTGCGGCCAGTGGGTCGCTCGTGCCGGGATCGCCGGAATTCATGAAGCACGTGGGCGATATCGTGGACACGCAATCGCCCGACTTGCTCCAGCGGGCCCACGCCCTGCTGAACGCACCCCATATTTTCGGATTTGAATTCGGTTTCAATCTGCCGGCGCTGCTCATCGCGCTCTTCATCACCGCCATCCTCACCGTGGGGATCAAAGAAAGCGCGCGCTTCAACGCCACGATCGTGGTCATCAAGGTGTCGGTAGTGCTGTTCATTATCGGGCTAGGCGCCATGTATATCAGGCCCGGCAATTGGGGATCGAGCTGGTCCACCTTCGCACCCCAAGGCTGGGGCGGGATCGGCGCCGGAGCGGCGTACATATTCTTCGCGTATATCGGGTTCGATGCCGTATCCACCACCGCGCAGGAGGCCAAGAACCCGCAGCGCGATCTGCCCATCGGCATCATCGCCTCGCTGCTGATCTGCACCGTCTTATACATTGCGGTGGCCGGGGTGATCACCGGCATGGTCCCCTGGCGGGAAATCAACATTGAAGCGCCCCTGGTGCAGGCTTTTCTCGACCGCGGGTTGACCACCGCATCGGACATCATCGTTTTGGGCGCGCTGGCCGGACTTACGAGCGTGATGCTGGTGATGCTTCTGGGCCAGACGCGCGTGCTCTACGCCATGGCGAACGATGGCTTGCTGCCGCGCAAGTTCTTCGCCGATATCCACACCAAGTTCCGCACGCCGTGGAAGAACACAATCCTCGTCGGAAGCCTGGCGGCGCTGATCGGCAGTATCACCCCCATCGACGATATCGCAAAGATGGTGAACATCGGCACCCTGCTGGCGTTCGTCATCGTGTGCATCGCGGTGGTCCTCCTGCGCCGGACCGATCCCAACCAGGCGCGCCCGTTCAGAACTCCCTGGGTGCCGGTAGTTCCCGCTCTCGGTGTCCTGTTCAACGGCTACATGATGTACAAGCTCGGCTGGGTGAATTGGGCCCGGCTGTTCGGCTGGCTGATCATCGGCCTGGTAATTTACTTCAGCTACGGCCGCCATCACAGCCGCGTGCAGGCTAGCGCCGGCCGGAACTGAGCGCGCGCCATTCTTCCATGCGCTCGCGCAGCGCGCGGGCGCTCGCGGGACCGGGCAGCAGCCCCCCGATGATCGCCACGGAATCGGCTCCTGCTCCCCACACATCGCCGGCGTTTGCCAGCGTGATGCCGCCGATGGCGACCAGCGGCTTCTCGATCAGCGGGCGGCAGCGCCGGATTTCCTCCACCCCGACCACCGGATCGGGATTGCGCTTCGACGAAGTGGCAAAAACGGGACCAATGGCCACATAGTCCACCGGTTCCCCGCCGGCGGCGGCGAGCTGCGCCCTGTTGTGGCTGGAATACCCCAGCGTGGCGTCGGGCCCGATCACTTTGCGGGCATCGCGCGGCGCAAGATCGTCCTGCCCGACGTGCAGTCCCGCCTGGAGCAGCAGCGCGAAATCGGCGCGGTCATCGACGAGGAGCGGCGTTCCGTCCTCGCGGCAGAGACGGGCGACGATGCGCGCCTTCTCGAAGAAATCGCGGGTCCAGGCGCCTTTGTGGCGAATTTGCAGGATTCCGGCGCCGCCTTCCAGAAACGCCGCCGCCGCCGTCTCCAGACCGAGGCCGCACCGGTCGAGCGACGCCGTATCGAGGATGGGATAAACGCGAGGCAGGATCATGCGATTACCGAGCCGCGGCCACCAGGGAGTAAAGGCACGACAGCTTGCGGTAGCGGCTCATCAGAGCCCTCACGCCTGCGGGATATTCTGCTGTGGCGACGCCTGCGGCGGTTTTTCGGGCTTTTCGGGTTTCTCCGGTTTTCCGGCGCTGCCCGACTTCACCGGGCTGATCAGGATGTGGGCGTTGCGGCCTTCCAGCCGGGGCTGACCCTCCACCGAGCCATGCTGCGCCAGGTCCGTGGCGAACCGCATCAGCAGCTTCTTGCCCAAGTCGGCATGCGCAATTTCGCGCCCGCGGAACTGCACTACCGCCTTCACACGATTTCCCTCCGCCAGGAAGCGGATGGCGTGCTTCATTTTGAATTCGTAGTCGTGGTCGTCCGTGTTGGGACGAAACTTGAGTTCTTTCACCTGTACCTCGTGCTGCTTCTTCTTGGCGTCGTGCTGTTTTTTCTTCTGCTCGTACTGATAGTGGCCAAAATCCACGGCCTTGGCTACCGGCGGCACCGCCGTCGGCGCGATCAGAACGAGGTCGAGACCCATTTCCTGGGCTTTTCGCAAAGCCGCGGTGGTGGGCATGATTTCGGTTGTACCGTCCGGAAAGACGGCGCGGACTTCACGCGCACGAATGGATTCGTTCACGTTCTCTCTGCGGTTCTGCCTGCGAGGAGGAAAATTTCTGCCTGGATACATTGGTTATGCGTTTAGTTGGTTATTGCGGAAGCGAGGGGAGATAGATTGGGATCCCCAGGTGTGGCCCGGGCCGGGGAGCGGATTGTTGCGAGTGCGAGACAAAAGGTATTGCGTCAGTCTCAGTGTACACCAAAAACTGCCAGCCTGGTCAATACTATCTGATTGATACCATTCCCGGGGGATTTTAAACACCTCCCGGCGGCCAGCCGGCGCTTTGTTTTATAATCGGGCCTGATGAAAGCTTTAATTGTATTGCTCGCCACAGGGGCCGCGATTTTCGCTCAGACGCCCCATGCCAAATCGGCCGCTCCGTCCTCCGCCGGCAGGGCTCCCGCCGCCAATCCCTTGCTTCACCCAGAGACTCTCAAAGGGACCGCGCCCGCCATTTTCGAGGCGAAATTCACCACCACCAAGGGCGATTTCGTCGTCACGGTACATCGCGACTGGTCTCCCAACGGCGCCGACCGCTTCTATAACCTGGTGAAATACCATTACTTCAACGACGCTTCCTTCTTCCGCATCGTACCCGGCTTCATTGCCCAGTTCGGCATGGCGGCCGACCCCAAAATCAACGCCATCTGGGAGAAAGCCAATATCAAGGACGACCCCTCCAAGCCAACCGTTCACAACACCAGGGGGACTCTGGTCTTTGCCGCCACTGGAGCTCCGAATTCGCGCACCACGCAGCTTTTTATCAATCTGAACGACAATAGCCGCTCGCTCGATTCTCAGGGATTCACGCCTTTCGGTGAGGTGACCCAAGGCATGGATGTGGTGATGAACCTCTACAGCGGATACGGCGAGGGTGCCGACATGGGTGGCCGCGGCCCGACCCAGCAAATGATCAGCTCACACGGCAAGCCCTATCTCGATAAAAACTTCCCCAAGCTCGACAGCATCAAAAATGCCGTGATCGTGCCTTCGACCGCCGCGCCGGCCGCCAAATCGACCCCCGCGACGCCCGTCAAGAAATAGGGCCGCTCGCTAAAATCCTACTTCCCTAATTCCGCCTGCAATTGGCGGTACGCGGCTTCTTCGTAATTGGTCTTCAGGCGTTCACGGGCCTCGGACCGGGGATCTCCCGGCCGGGGCCCTTCCCTTTTCAAAGCCCGCTCCAGCAGCGCCGCCGCTTCCGTGTCGCCGGGATTCCGTTCCAGCGCGGCGCGAAAGCTCTCCTCCGCACCCTCGAACTGTTTGGACCGCCACAGACAATATCCCACGTTGAAATGGTAGTCCGGGTCATTGGTATCGCCATCGAGCGCCTTGTGGAAACTGCCCAGCGCGGCGTCCCACTGGTTCAAACGCGACTGCGCGGCGCCCAGATCGTCGAAAACTTCATTTAATGGGACCGCCGCCGCAACCGCCTGAAAGCATTCCTCCGCGCCGCTGAAGTTGCCCATATTGTAGCGGCAGAGTCCCAGGAAGAACTGCGCTTCCAGGTAGTGCGGATCGCTCCGCGCCACCCGCTCCAGCCAGCCCGCGGCAATCTTGAAGTCCTTGCGGTTCCAGAAGCTCTTTCCCAGTTGGAAGCATGGTTGGGAATAGTGCGGGTCGAGACGCGCCGACCGGGTGAAGAAGAGGTGCCGCTGGTCGGGGCTCGTTGCCAATAATCCCCGAATGTAGCTTTCCACCGCGTCCAATCGCACGGGAGGACGGGCTTGCATGAAGTCCTCCAGCGATGGCAGCGATCTCCAATGCATTTGGTGCAGCACATCCCAACTCAACCGGTATTCCAGGATCGCCAGGTCGTCCAGCGGACCGCTCTCGCTGAATTCCGGGCCCTGCGTCGTCCCCTTCAAATCGAGAATTCTGGCGGCGATCTTCAGCGTCCCTTTGGTGGGCGTTTCGTACGACCCGTAAACCACCTGCGACGCATCTAGCGCCTGGCCGATCTTGAGCACCGACGCGTGGGTCAGTTCCGCCCCGTCCCTCAGGGAAAGCCGCCGGTACCCTTCCAGCCGGTCCGAGCGGTCCAGCACCAGGACGCCCTCCGGCGTCATGGCGTCGCGCAGCGTCTCCGCGATGCTTTCGCCGATCCAATCCAGATTGGGTGAACCGGAATGATTGAAGAAAGGCAGCGGAAGCAGCGTTTCGGCGTGAATGGTGCTCCAACCGAGGGCCAGAAAGATCAGAAACCGTGACACTTTTTTCAGTCTATCGCCACTTTCGTGTGGTATTCTACGCCGCGAGGTGTCTCCATGCTGCACATGATCGGACACGCAATCTTCGGGCTCATCATTGGCTTGCTGGCGCGAATGTTCATGCCGGGATTCCATCACATGGGCCTCATCCTGACGATGATTCTGGGCCTGGTCGGAGCTTGGCTCGGGGGCGTGATTGGCCGCGCCACCGGCATGTATCGGGAAGGCCATCCGGCAGGTTTTTTCATGGCCTTCGTGGGCGCCTGTATCGTGCTTTTCGTGGCCGGACGGGTATTTTGAAGCCTTAAGCGCACCATTCACCGCGCCGCGCCCGCGTAGGCTTGGTACAACTCCGCCACGCGCCCCGACTCCACGTCGCCGGGGTGTACCACTACGCGCCAGCGAAACACCAACTGCTGCCCCCTGGCCAATTGCCAGTGGCTCTGCGGCTGTCCTTTATCGAATGCGTGCACCCCAAACGGATTGAGCGCGAACAGCCCGTAGTCGCGCGCATGCCAGTAAGCCGGATGGCGCGGATTCCCGGGATGGTCGAAAATCGCCACCCCCAGCTTTTCGCCGTCCAGTTCGCCCGAATAATCCACCCAGTCCGATCGCTGTCCCCACACTTGCGCCATTCCGGCGCCGCCTTGGGCGTTCACCATCTTCCCGCCCTTCCGCTCCGTAAGCGCATCGGCCAGCCGGATCGCAAACGCGCCCTCTTTGGTGTCCCCGAACGTCACGTCTGCCGCCGCGGTCAGGGCGATCTCGAAATCGATGGTGCGCAGCTTGGAGTCGGAATAGAAGATCATTTTGCGGTCTTCCACCAGCAGCACCTTGCCGTTCGGATCGCGCCATTCCATGATGGCGGATAATGTGCCGGCGCGATCGCCCTCCTTATATTCCGCATTCCGCACCACGATTCGCCCCATGTTCGGACGCTTGTACGAAGGGTCGTTCTCCCAGAATTTGACCCCGTTCACATCATCGTAGGAAAACCAGAGCCCGGTGTGATGCAGGTGATCGGTGCTCTCGCCCGCGACGGTCTCCATCGGATACCGCCGCGTCACGATCTTACCCGAGGCTGACCGGAGCGGCGCCAGGTACGGCTTGCCGCTCTCCGCGCCGTAGTGAAAAACCGTGAACGGCTTGCCATCGACATTGACGGAGATCAGGTCGCGGTCGAAGCGAACCTGCGCCGGCAGGCACGCGGCGGCGGCCAGCGCCATCCACCACCCGTGCCGCTTCACTTCCGTCCCGCGCGGTCGCTCGACGGCGGCACGAGACCCTTCAGCCGGAAATAAATCGACATGTAGCCGTACTCTTCGTTGCTGTGGATCACGTCCCCCAGCAGCCATCCCATGCGCGAACGCTGCCCCATCATTTCCGCCGCGTTCGCGGATGTCAGGCCATCCCAGGCGGCGTCGCACTCTTTGTAAGAAGCAGCCAGCGCCTCCACCAGGTCGGCCTTCGTGGTTTTCGAAAGATAATCGGTCTTCCGCGGCGTTCCCCGCGACGCACTGCAAAAGCGCACCTGGTGGTCGGCGATGTGCGCCAGCAGCGCCGCAAAGGTACGGATCTCGGGAGTTGGCTGGAAGGTGTAATTGGCCTCCGGCATCGCCTCGGCCGCGCGCGTCAGGTACCCTTTGATGGTGTTGTACGACGCTCTGGCATCCTTGATCACAGGGTCGATATTCTGCGCGTGGAGGGAGCACACGCCGACCAACGCGGCGGCGACAAACAGCAGGGATGAACGTTTCATAGGTCCTTATTCTACCGGTTCGACCTACGGTGTGGGCATCCCGGATGTACCCCAGGATTTGTTGGGCTCGCGCCCCAGCCGGAATTGCAGCACGCCTCCACCCACGATCTCCGCCTGCGTGATCCACGGCCGGTCGAGCGGCTGGCCGTTGAGCTTTACCGACTGCACATAAATGTCGCCCGGCGCGGTTCTGGCGGCGTCGACGGTGAACGTCTTGCCGTTCTCCAGGTGGATCACCGCGTGGTCGAACTGCGGGCTGCCCAGCGCATACACCGGCTGCCCGGGATTCACGGGATAAAAACCCAGCGAGCTGAAGATGTACCAGGAGGACATCTGTCCCGTGTCCTCATCGCCGAGCCATCCGGCCGGTCCCGGCTTGTACAGCGTGTCCTCCACGGTGTGGACCCATTGCTGCGTTTTCCAGGGCTCGCCGGCGTAGTCGTACAGGTAAATTACGTGATGCACCGGCTCGTTAATGTGGGCGTACTGGCCCGTCCCAGCCATCTTCGCCTCCGTCATTTCGTGGATTACCTGCCCGTATCCGCCCACATGAAACGCCGGAGTGGTGCTGAACAGCTCGTCGAGCTTCTTCACGAACGCCGCTTTTCCGCCCATCAGCTCCATCAGCCCGGGCACATCCTGCTGCACGCTCCACAGCCATTGCCAGGCATTCCCTTCGGTGTAAACCCCGCCCCACGCCAGCGGATCGAACGGCTCAATCCACGACCGGTCCGACTTGCGCCCGCGCATGAACCCCACCGAGGGGTCGTACAGATTGCGGTAATTCTTCGATCGCTCCAGGAACTTCCGGTAATCGTCGGTGTGCCCCAAACTTTTGGCCATCTGCGCCGCGCAGAAATCGTCATAGGCATACTCCAGCGTGCACGCCACCGATTCGCCTACGCCGTGGTCATAGGGAACGAAGCCGAGCAGTTCGTAGTCCTCGATTCCGTTCTTGGCCTCGAACATCCCCGCGCCTTTTTCGGTGGCATCCTTGCGCACCGCGTCGTAGGCTTTATTCGCGTCGTAATCGCGGATGCCCTTCATGTACGCGTCGGCAATCACGGAATCGCCGTGCGTCCCGATCATGACGTTGGTCTCGCCGGGATTGGCCCACTTAGGAAGGAATCCGCCCTCGTCGTAGCAGTTGAGCATGGCGCGGATGATTTCGGCGTCGCGCTTCGGCTCCAGGATGGTGAACAGCGGGAACTGCGCGCGGAACGTGTCCCAGAAGCCGTTATCGGCGAACATTTCGCCGGCATGCACCTGCCCGTCGTATGGACTCCAGTGAACCATCTTCCCGCCGGCGCCGGTCTCCTGGAGCATGTGCGGAAATTGCACCGCATGATACATCGCCGTGTAGAACGTCCGGCGCTGTTCGGCCGTGCCGCCGCGGATCTCGATCCTGGCCAGCTCTTGCTCCCATTGCGATTTGGCGCGCGCCACCACGGAGTCGAACGGCGCGTCTCCAATGTCAGCCGCCAGGTTCCGGGCGGCCTGCTGGGGGCCGATCAGCGAAACCCCGATCCGCACACTCACGGTCTCTCCGGGAGCGAATCCGGCATAGGCGCCCACGTGGTTTCCCTCGCGCTCGGCAGCGCCGGCTTGAATCGCGGCTGATTGACCTTTCAACGTCCGGCCGCGGGCATCTTCGGGATTTTCCCACGTGCCGGAGCGTGTAAAATCGCGATCGAATTGCAAAACAAAATACTGCGCGAAATTCGGCGATTTTCCGGCGCCGGACGAGTTCTTGCCGCGAATCGTCCGCGCCTTTGCGTCGATTTCCACCGCGCCGCCGCCATGAAAAGCATCCAGCACAATATATGCGTCTTCACTTTTGGGAAAGGTGATGCGGAATGCTCCGCCCGAGTGCGAAGGCGCCATCTCCACTTTCGTCCGGTACGCATCCAGCAGCACGCTGTACAGGTAGGGCAGCGCTTTTTCGTTCTTGTGATCGAAGTGCGACGCGCGCTCCCCCGGCAGCACCGCGAGCACACCCGTCACCGGCATGATCGAGAACGGTCCGTAATTCGACATCCACGCCGACGGCTGGTGCGTCGCCAGGAATCCCTGGATCGTTTCTCGAAAATACTGATAGGTCCAGCCGCCTTCGCTCATTTGCGCGGTCCAGCCGATCATGCCAAACGGCGTGAATACTCCTGGATACGTGTTGCCGTGCGAAAGCTCGTAAGACGACCACGTGCCGACGAGCGGATCGGGCAAATCGGCGAGGCTGGTCTTGACATCGGCGGCGAACGCGGCCGATGCCAGGGCGAGAACCATCAGGAATCGGTTCATAGAGCTCCATCTTACTATCGCCCCGCATATCGATTGGGGCTAACCAAAATCCACTATTGCGGCGGCTTTCCGCCATTAGTAGCATTTCTCCATGAAGACTCGGAGACCAGGATGGCGTTTTCTCCTTATCTGGCTGATCGCCGGCGCGCTGGCATGGGCCCTGCTGATTTATCCGCTCTATGTCATCCGGCCGTTCCGGCATCAGGGCGCGCGCGAGTTGATGGCCGCCCTGGCCGTAATGCGCTACCGGCCGGCCGGCGTGGCGTTCGCGGCCGTCGCGATGCTGGCCGCCTTCGCCTGGTACTGGCGCCTCGAGCGCCGCCAGTGGCGCCGATTCTTCGCCGCCCTGTGCGTTGTGAACGTGTGCGCCGCGGCCGCCCTTTCCCGCATCAACGTTTACGAGCTGATGTTCCATCCGGCTGGAACGCCGGTCATTGCCGACGCCGCCAGTTGCAAGCTCGACGGCAGCGAAATGGTGATTGCCGTCAAGGTGAACGGCGCCGCCCGCGCCTATCCCATTCGCAGCATGTCCTATCACCACATCTTCAACGACATGCTCGCCGGCGAACCGGTAGCCGCCACGTATTGAACGCTCTGTCACACCGGTCTGGTGTGGAGATCTGTAGTCGATGGACTGCGGCTGACGTTTCACCTGGCCGGCATCAACAATCAGAACTTTCTGATGCGCGACGAGGAGACCGGGACTTACTGGCAGCAGATCAGCGGCCGCGCCGTTTCCGGACCGCTTGCGGGCCGTACCCTCTCGCTCGTTCACAGCGACGAACTCAGCTTCCAGCTCTGGAAATCGGAGGAGCCGCGCGGCACCGTCGTCCAGGACGTCTCCGCTTACGCACGCGAATACTCGCCCGAAAATTGGGACGTGGAGATGGCCAAGGCGCGCACCGTGATCAGCTTTCGCGAGCGCGGCATGGAGAATCGCGACCTCGTCGTGGGTGTGGCGGCATTCGGCGCGAGCCGGGCCTTTCGCTACGACGCACTGCTGCGCGAAAAGCTGGTCCTGGATCACGTTGGCCTGGAGCCTGTAATCGTCCTGGTGGGTCCGGATAACGTTTCCGTGCGAATTTTCCGGCAGCGCATTCCCGGCGTCGACCCTGCGCCCGATTTCTATCGCGTCGAAGGCCAGACGGCCCTGTTTCTTGACTCCGCCACCGGCAGCGGCTGGAATTTCCAGGGCTGTGCCATTTCCGGAAAGCTGCAAGGCACCTGCCTGGAACGCGTGGAGGCCATCAAGGATTACTGGTTCGACTGGCGGAACTACCACCCCGGCACCACCATCTTCGCTGGCACGGCGCGCCGCTGAGCACAGCGGGCGGTTTAATTTTCCGCCGGCAGTTTCTCGGCGTGGTCCACTACCAGCACCTCGATGGACAATCTCCGCGGCTCGAGCTTCAGCCCGAGTTGTCGGACCACGTTGACGAAGGCAGATCCACCAAGCGGATCGGGCGCGGAATCGCCTCCCGTCCGTCCCCCGTCGGCGGCCCGTTTGGCCCGGTCCACCTCCTCGAAAGGAATGTCCAGCGCCACCTGGTACGCAGCCGTGAGACCGGTCAGATCCACTGCCGGTTTATCCAGGAAGCCGCCGAGGAAATCGCACAGCGCCGGCATGGTCATGGCTCTTTCCAGGTGCAGCGTGCCTCTGAACGAGTCCGGCTTCTCCGCCGCCGCGGATGCGGCAGGGTCCGCCTCTTTCATACGCAGCCCGTTCTTTCCAACCACCAGCGCGTAGACGTGGCGCTCCTCCCGATGATAATGGAAGGCCAGTTTGAAGCGCTCCGCGAGAAGGTTCCGCAGCATCGCCGGTACCTGCGCGCCGGTAGATCCGGAGGGTAACTTTGCGCGAATATCGTATCGCTCGCCAGACATCCACTCGGGACCGGAAAACGCGACCGTGCTCAGCCCGTACGCCTGGCGAACCAGGCCGGCCAGGGACATCATGGCGATGTTCACTTGGGCCCCGTCCACTTTCATCCCGGGATCGCGCTTTGATTGCGCGGTCAAGCCGCTTGAAGGTTTCACCGACGCGACTTCGAAAGAAATGTGGCTCTCCGCGGACTGGCTCCAACCCGCGGAAGGCGCCAGCGCAATGCACAAACCAAAGAGGCAGGCCGCAATTGAGACGCGACTCACGGATTCATTTACCGCAGTTTCAGCACCGTATGCCGATACACCAGTTCCAGCGTTTTGATCGATTTTACGTTGCCGCGGAAATGGAAGTACAAAAAGCCGCTGATCGGCGCGTGGTGCTGCCCCTCCTCGATCGCTGTTTCCCTCAGTACCTCGTACGGGTCCACCGGTTCGACCTGTACTCCGCTGGGGTTGTCTTTGGGGATCTCAACCCGCGGAGGCGGCTGTGGCGCCGGCATCTGGCTGCCGGGAAAGGGGTGGTCGTAGGGCGGACCTCCCATCGTGACACCCACCCCGTTCACGCCGCCCCCGACCTCGGCATTCGGTAGTTTTTGCTGCTGGAATTCAGGATGCTGCATGTCCGCAACCACCGCGGTTACATCGGACGCCGCCAAAAGTTCCTTTTTCCCGTTGATGCGCAGGGCAAAATCGCCGCCATGCATTTCGAATGTCGTTGCTTTGGCGGGGAACAACGCGACTTCCACTACCAGATAATCCTTTGCGATGAACATCTGTTCGCCGCGCCCGAAGCTGTGGACCGTGAACTCCGCGCCAATCCCCAGGCTGCCGGTTTGCCCGTGAACTTCGTAGTCCTCCACCTTGGGTTTGGTCTCCGTTCCACCGAAGACCAGGGACAAACAGCAGCAGGTGAGCAGAAGGTACCGCATGCCTCATCATAGCCCCGATCGGCTGCACACGTGATACGCTGGTGGCCCAGGAGTCCGTCCATGACCAGACGTCAGTCTCTGCAACTGATGGCCGCTGGAGCGGCCGCCGCCGCAGCTTCCCCGTCCAGCTCCGCCGCAGCCTCCGCCGGCGATGCCACGCGTGAAGCGCGCATGAAGTGGTGGCACGAAGCCCGTTTCGGAATGTTCATCCACTGGGGCCTGTACAGCACGCTCGGACGTCACGAGTGGGCGATGGAAGAGGAAGGCATTCCGGTGGCCGAGTACGAGCGGCAGGCCAAACTCTTCAAGCCCAAACCGAACGCCGCGCGCGATTGGGCCCGCCTCGCCAAGTCGGCCGGCCAGAAATACATGGTGATGACCACCAAACACCACGAGGGCTTCTGCAACTTCGACACCAAGCTCACCAATTACTGCGCGCCCAAGCAGGGTCCGGGCCGCGACCTGGTGAAGGAATACGTCGAGGCTGCCCGCGGCGAGGGTCTCCGGGTGGGCTTTTATTATTCGCTGATGGACTGGCACCATCCCGATGGCGCCCGCTGCAAGACCGACGAGCAGGCGCGCCGCCGCTTCGTCGAGTACACCCACGGGCTTATCCGCGAGCTCATGACCAATTACGGCAAGATCGACGTGCTGTGGTACGACGTCGATTGGCCCCTCACCGCCGAAGAGTGGGAATCCGAAAAAATGAATGACATGGTCTTCAGCCTGCAGCCCGATATCATCGTCGATAACCGCAACGGGCTCCCGGGCGATTTCTCCACGCCCGAACAGACTATTCGCGCCGACGACAAGCACGCCTGGGAATCCTGCATGACCATGAACGACAGTTGGGGATACCAGAGGGCCGACGACAACTGGAAATCTCCCAAGACGATCGTCCGCAACCTCGTCACCTGCGCCAAAGACACGGGGAATTATCTCCTCAATATCGGCCCCAAAGCCGACGGTTCGATCCCCGAGGAATCGGTCCGCATACTGGCTGCCGTGGGCTCGTGGATGCAGCGCAATGGCCCCACGATTTACCAGTCCGAAAAGTGCCAGCCCGGAAGTTCGGAATTCGCGCGCTTCTCGCGCAAGGGCAACACGCTCTATATGCACGTGCATTACTGGCCCGGATCGACGGTTTCGCTGGGTGGATTGACCAACCAGGTGAAGTCGGCGCGCCTGTTCGCCACCGGCAAGGAAATCAAGTTCGATCAGGACAAGTTCCGCTTGCGCATGACCGGACTCCCCGAGAATCCGCCGGACGACCCCGTGACCACCATCGCCATCGAATGCGACGGCGAGCCGCATCAAGACATGCGCATGATCCGGACCGATCGTCCGAGACGGGGCGTGGGAGTTTAAACTTCCGCGCGGGGCCGCGGCCGCAAGGAGCGGTGCATTTTGTTACGCCGCTATGTACTGCTCCACCCGCGCCAGGCACTCCTCCACAGATAGCCGGTCGGTATCGAGCAGCAGTCCGTCGCCCGAATAGCGATATTCGCGATTCAGTCGAATGACACGCTCCTCCGTAAGATCGGGCCGCGACGGATCCGGGATGCCGCGGGCACGCAGGCGTTTGGCCGCGGCTTCCGCGGGTACCCGGCACTCGATCAGCTTCCAGTTGCCGCGCGCGATACGTTCCAGTTCGGAGCGGTCTTCGGCATGCCCGAACGGCGCGTCGAGGACCGCGCCCGATCCCGCCGCGAGCAGGAGTTCAGCCGCGAACAGCATCGCGCGGTAAGCCACTTCGCGATCGGCGCGGGTATGTTTGGCGTCCGGCATCAGGCGCTGGCGCGTGGCGTCCATCGAAAGGTGAGGCCATCCGCGGCGGCGGGCGATTTCCGCCGCCAGCGTGCTCTTGCCGGAACAGGCTGGACCCGCGAACACAATCAGCGTCACGCAGTCGCCTGCCGCGCCAGTTCCTCGAGCCCCCGTTCGCGGATCTCCTGTTCACGCATCAGGAACTTCTGTACCTTTTTGGTTACCGTCTGCGGGAAGGAATCGACGAAGCGAATGTACTGCGGCACTTTGAAGTAGGCGATTTTCCCCCGGCAGAAGTCGCGAATCTCTTCCGCCGTGGCGTCTTCTCCGGCCTTCAGTTGCACCCATGCCAGCACGGTCTCCCCCAGCTTGGCGTCGGGAATGCCCACCACATACACGTCTGCGATCTTCGGGTGCGTATGCAGAAAATCCTCCACCTCGCGCGGATAAATGTTCTCGCCGCCGCGGATGATGGTATCTTTGGCGCGCCCTTTGAAGCTGAAATATCCGTCGGGCCGCAGCATGGCCAGGTCGCCGGTGTGCAGCCAACCTTCGCTATCCACCACGTCCGCGCTGGCCGCCGGATCCGCGTCGTAGCCCTTCATCACCAGGTATCCCCGCGTACACAACTCGCCTTGTTCGCCGGCCGGAACGCGTCGTTTGGTGGCCGGATCGATAATCTGTACCTCGGTATTGGCCAGCGCTTTTCCAACACTCGCCACCCGCACCTCGAACGGGTCGTCCACGCTCGTCATGGTGATCACCGGCGACGACTCGGTCTGGCCGTACGGAATCACCAGCCGGTCGCAGTGCATGCGCTCGGCCACCCGCTTCATCAACTCCACCGGGCAAGGCGCCCCCGACATCACGCCTTTCTTCAATGAGCTGAGATCGAAGCGATCGAACTCCGGATGTTCCAGTTCCGCCACGTACATGGTGGGCACGCCATAAAGGGCGGTCGCTCTTTCGCGATGCACCGCTTCCAGCGTGGCAAGGGCGTCGAACTGCGCCGAAGGCAGAATCAGCGTCGCGCCGTACACCACCGACACCATCGACCCGATCACCGATCCGAAGCAGTGATAAAGCGGCACGGGGGCGCAGATGCGATCCGTTTCGTTCGCCTGCAACATCAGCCCGATGGCCATGCCGTTGTTGACCAGGCCGCGATGCGTCAGCATCACGCCCTTCGGCACGCCCGTGGTGCCCGACGTGTATTGGATATTGGCGACGTCGTCCGGCGATTCGCCGAACGGCGGGATCTCGCGGCCGCCGGCGATCATTTCGTCCCACGAAGAGCCGCCCAGCCAGATCACGTGCTCGAGCGGCAGGGCGTCGCCATTGCGTGATTCGGCGAGAATGTCGCGATAATTCGCACGCGGGTCCTTCTCGCGCAGAAACAAAGCGCGGATGTGCGATTTCTTCAGTACGTACCGCAGTTCGTGCGAACGGTATGCGGGATTGACGTTGACCAGGATGACCCCGGCGCGCGACGCGGCGTGCTGCAGCAGAATCCACTCCACGCAATTGCTCGCCCAGATGCCGGCGCGGTCGCCCGGCCGCAGTCCCAGTCCGGCGAGTCCGCGCGCGGTGCGCGTGACCTCGCGGTCAAGCTCACGCCACGTCAGGCGCACATTCTGATGGCACACCACCAGTGCTTCGCGGTCGGAAAATCGGGCGGCAGCGCAGCTCACCGCCTGCGAAATGGTCTGATCGAGCAGGGGCACGTCGGCCCCGCGGACATACGAGTCTGTTAGCACGAAGCGCAAGTGTAACTCCCCGGGTGCGGCCGGTCGAATCAGGCAAAGTTATAGCGATATAAGCACCTGCTGATTCGGACCAGTCGCAAAAGCGCCCTCCCGCGTGCCGGCGCGGTGGAAGCAACCGCACCGGCGCGGAACCGTGCCTATTTTTGTGCAGGCTGCCTTACTTTTTCTTGCCTTGGGCGGCGACCGCGTCCATGGCGGCCTTTACCTTTTCCGGATCGCCCAGGTAATAGCGGTTGAGCGGCTTCAGATCGTCGTCGAGCTCATATACCAGCGGCATTCCCGTGGGAATATTCAGCTCCACGATATCCTTCTCCGGAATGTTGTCCAGGTACTTCACCAGCGCGCGCAGACTATTGCCGTGCGCCGCGATCAGCACCTTCCGGCCGTCCCGGATGACCGGTGCGATGGTCTCGTGCCACAGCGGCAGAAAGCGCGCCACGGTGTCTTTCAGGCACTCGGTGAGCGGCAGTTCCGCGGCCGTCAATCGGCCATACCGCGGATCGCGTCCGGGATAGCGCTCGTCATCGGGCGTGAGCGCCGGCGGTTGAATATCATAGCTGCGGCGCCAGATTTTCACCTGGTCCTCGCCGAATTTCGCCGCCGTCTCGGCTTTGTTGAGGCCCTGGAGCGCGCCGTAGTGGCGCTCGTTCAAGCGCCACGACCGGTACACCGGGATCCACATCAAATCCATTTCGTCCAGCACAGTCCAAAGCGTGCGGATCGCGCGCTTCAAGACCGAGGTGTATGCCACATCGAAAGTGTATCCCCCGGCCTTCAGCACTCGGCCGCCATCGAGCGCCTCCTGGCGCCCTTTTTCCGACAGGTCGACATCGGTCCAGCCCGTGAACCGGTTTTCCTTGTTCCACGTGCTTTCGCCGTGACGGATCAATACCAGTTTGTTCACTGCCGGAACGCCTTCCTGCCGAGGAACTGCGCCGCGGCCCCGAGTTGCTCCTCGATGCGCAGCAACTGATTGTACTTGGCGATGCGATCGGTGCGGCTGGCCGAACCCGTCTTGATCTGCCCGGCGTTGGTGGCCACCGCAACATCGGCAATGATGGGATCTTCCGTCTCCCCCGAGCGGTGCGATACTACCGCAGTGTAGTTGGCCCGCGCCGCCAGCCGCATGCAGTCCAGGGTCTCGCTGATGGTGCCGATCTGGTTCAACTTAATCAGGATGGAATTGCCGATGCCCTGGTCGATGCCGCGCTGGAAAATCTCCGGGTTGGTGACGTAAATGTCGTCGCACACCAATTGGATCTTCTTCCCGAGAGTATCGGTCATCAGCTTCCACCCGCCCCAGTCCTCTTCCGACATGCCATCTTCAATCGAGACGATGGCGGGGTATTGCCGGACCCAGTTGCTCCAATATTCCACCATCTGCTCCGGCGTGCGCGCGCTTTTGTCGGACTTTTTGAAAACATATTTGCCGTCGATGAAGAACTCGCTGGCGGCCGGATCGAGGCATATGCCGATATCCACGCCGGGCTTGTGTCCCGCCTGCGTAATGGCTTCCAGCACCGATTCGATGGCTTCCTCGTTGGATTTCAAATTGGGCGCAAACCCGCCTTCGTCGCCCACCGCCGTGGAATAGCCCTTCTTCTTGAGCACGCCCTTAAGCGTATGGAAAGTCTCCACCCCCATGCGCAGCGCTTCCGAGAATCTGGTGGCACCGAAGGGGGCAATCATGAATTCCTGCACGTCCACCGAGTTGTCGGCATGGGCGCCGCCATTGATGATGTTCATCATCGGCACCGGAAGGACCACGGCCCCGGCGCCGCCGAGGTACCGGTAGAGCGGAGTGTGCTGCGACGCGGCGGCCGCGCGCGCGGCGGCCATGGAAACCGCAAGAATCGCATTTGCCCCCAGGCGTTCTTTGTTCGCCGTACCGTCGAGATCGATCATGATGCGGTCGATCTGCGCCTGCTGCCAGGCGTCCTTGCCGGTGAGCGCATTGGCGATCTCGCCATTGATGTGAGCGGCCGCCTGTTGTGTTCCCTTACCTAAGTACCGTCCCTTGTCGCCATCCCGCAGTTCCACCGCTTCATGTTCGCCGGTGGAAGCGCCCGAAGGCACCGCGGCTCTTCCCATGCTCCCGTTGGCCAGATAAACATCCGCCTCCACGGTTGGATTCCCGCGGGAATCGAGAATCTCACGTCCGATAATTTTTACGATATTCGTCAAAGTAAGGCTCTCCTAAAAAACTATCCTGGTTGATGGCCGAATGCCGTTCTACGCCACCACTACGATTCCACTCTCAGTGATATGGTAGCCTTGCGCGCGGTCTGCTTCCAGGTCGAACCCGATCACGGCGTCCTCGGGAACCTTCACGCCGGTATTCACAATGGCCCGGCGGATTCGGCTGCGGCGGCCGATTTCAGACTGCGGCATCAAAATTGAATATTCCACTTCGCAATAGCTGTTCACACGCACGCCGGGGGAGAGCACGCTGTGCAGGATGCGCCCGCCCGAAATAATACAACCGGCGCTGACTACCGAATCCACCGCCACGCCCATGCGCCGGCCTTCCTGCGCGAACACGAACTTGGCGGGTGGCTGCTGCGTGACCTTGGTGCGAATGGGCCAGCTCTGGTCGTACAGGTTGAATTCCGGCACCACGTCCACCAAATCCATATTGGCTTCGTAGTATGCGTCGAGGGTCCCGACGTCTCGCCAATATCGGCTTTGTTTGTTGTTCCGGTCGTGAAAGTCGTAGGCCACCACGCGCGCTTTGTTGAGGACTCTCGGGATGACATCTTTGCCGAAATCGTGCGCCGAGTCCCCGGCCTGGGAATCCTCGTGCAACGCATCCAGCAGAACCTTGGACTTGAAAACGTAAATCCCCATGGAAATGCTCACCATATTGGGGTCGAAGCGGCTTCGTACCGGATTTCCGTGCTTCGGTTTTTCCTCGAAGCCTACAATGCGGTAATCCTCGGCTATTTCGGTCACTCCGAAGCGGCACGCTTCGCTGGGCGGCAACTGGATGGTAGCGATCGTAATATCGGCGTCGTGCCGCCGGTGCCAGCCTAGCATTTCCCGAAAATCCATCTTATATATGTGGTCGGCAGCCAGCACCAGGACGTCGTCGGGTGCCTCCGCTTCGATACTTTGGAAGTTCTGAAAGACGGCATCGGCGGTGCCCTGGTACCAGTTCTCGCTCACCCGCTGCATCGGAGGCAAGACTTCGATGTACTCGCCTAATTCCGGGGAAAGGATGTTCCAGCCGTCGCGGACATGACGAATCAGGTCGAGCGATTTGTACATCGTAAGGACTAAAATTCTGCGGACATCCGAATTGATACAATTGGAGAGGGTGAAGTCAATGATACGATAGGCGCCGCCGAATGGGACCGCTGGTTTCGCGGTGTCCCGGGTAAGCGGGTGTAGACGTTCCCCAGCGCCTCCAGCCAAGAGGATGGCTAGAACATTTTCCATTTGCAGTTAACCCTTTGAAAATAAAGGAAATTGAGAGTCACCGAGGCGAAAGTCTGTAAGACGCCTTTAACTTTGGGCTTGACTTTATCTATCAACCACTTATGATATCAGTACCTTCTGTGCGAAGTGCAGGAAATTTGGGATCGGGCTCACTTCAGGTGATCAGCGCTTCACAAATCCTCCCACACAGCACGGGAATTTTACGGTCTGGCAGGGAGGTGTTTTTAGTTTGGCTGAAGTAAAGCTTCAAGAGGGCGAAACGTTGGAGAATGCCCTCAGACGCTTCAAGCGCAAGGTCCAGCAAGAGGACATCATCAAAGAAGTGAAGCGACATTCCTTCTACTTGAAGCCGGGAGAGAAGCTGAGAGCTAAGCAGGCGCTGGCTCGCAAACGCAACCGGAAGAAAAATCGCCGGGAGATCGAATAAAACTGACGGCGGGACCCTGGTCGGCTCTGCAGCCCATCTTCAAAGTCCCGCCGCCTTAACCACCAGTACTGGTATGCAACGGGGCACAGGTTATGGCGGAGTTTCAGGACCGAGTTCTTAAGTGTGTAGACTGCGGAGCAGACTTTGTATTTACGGCAGGAGAACAACACTTCTTCCACGACAAAAACTTCAAAAACGAACCCAAACGCTGCAAGGCTTGTAAAGCCAAACGGCAGGGCAGTGGCGGTGGCGGCTTCGCCAAGACAGAAACTATGACCACGTGCTCCCAATGCGGGCGGGAAACCACGGTACCGTTTAAACCAACTCAGGGCCGTCCGGTGTATTGCCGGGAGTGCTTCCTCAGCAGGAAGGCATCCGGCTTGTCCACCGCGGCAGCCGGGTAAAAAACGAACCCATTTTAAGTGGACCTCTGGGCGCTCAGCGACCTTTGCACTCCCTGGTGCATTCACGTTGTCGTCACTTTGCGGATCGCGGAACATTTATCCGCCGGGGTGACGCAAATCGACGATTTGGCCGCGGCTGCTGGCGCCCATTCTGATTTCCTCGCCAGAGTGCTGAGGCACCTCGTCAGCCGAGGCGTCTTCGTTGAATCTTCGCCTGGAGCGTTCGCCCTCAACGACGCGGCCCGCGAACTCCTCACACCGGGCGCCCGCCTGGGATTCGATCTCAACGGAATCGGCGGCCGCATGGCCGGCGCGTGGTCGAGTCTGTTGAAAGCGGTCCAGACTGGGGCGCCCATGTACGACCAGGTGTTCGGCCTCTCTTTTTGGGAAGATTTGGCCGCCCATCCCGGCGTGTCAGCGACTTTCGACGCTCTCATGGGGCCGGAGGGCCACGGCACACCGAACGCCGATATCCCGCTCGCGGGAGGGTGGGACCCCATTCGCTGGGTGGTGGATGTGGGCGGCGGCACCGGCTCCCTGCTCGCCGAAATCCTGAAAGCTCACCCCGCAGTGCGGGGAACTCTGGTGGATTTTCCAACGACAGTGGGACGTTCGGCCGCGATTCTTGAATCCGCCGGCGTCGCCGATCGAGTCACTCTGTGCGGGCAGAGTTTCTTCGATCCGCTGCCCGCCGGGGCCGATCTCTACATCCTGCATAAGGTTCTCGATAACTGGCCCGACCGCGAAGCGGCGGCGATCCTGGCGCGCTGCGCCGAAGCGGTCCGCCCCGACGGCCGCGTAGTGGTTATGACAGGGGTAACCGACGTCCCGATCCCCGATCCGCAACTCTTGATGATGGTGCTGGTCGGCGGCAAAGACCGCACGCTGGCTGAATTTCGTGCGCTCGCTGCGACGGCGGGCCTGGAAGTGCGCGGAACCGCACGGAACTCCGCCGGACGATTCATCGTCGAATGCGGTTCAAGGCTCTCACTTACCGCGGGAAACTCGAAGAGCCATTAGTGCCCGGCCGCGGCGGCAGCTTGGGTTGTTTCCACTTCGTATATCCGTAAACGAAATATACCGTGTCGGCGCTCTCGAATTCACCATCCCCGGTACGCAGCGTGTATGCCACCTCCGAACCGCCGTTATACGATGGCCGGGGCGCCGGTAGAATAATGTTCACCAGGAACCAGACGTTGGCTCGTGTGCCACCGCCGGCGGCGGCGTTCGCCAAGGTGATCACGTGATACTTGTCGCCCAATAAACTTTTGAGTGCTTCGCCGAGCAGAATGCTGGATCCATTCAGGGTCGCCGTTTCGTTTCCCACGGTCTGTTCCAGAGTGGCGAGTTGAGCGTCGAGGCCCTGAAGGTCTTTATCGTCCGCGTACTTCTTGGGGTCGTCTTGATCGCGGGCCTTGCGCGCGGATGTGGCTTCCTCGATGAGATGGTCCAGCATCTTGTTGACATTGCCCATCGTCTGTTCGATGGTCGCGGGATAGGCGGTGGTAACGAGATGGCAATTCGCTCCCACCTTACCCCCTTCCATCTCTCGTTCCAAATCCGAAAAGAGGACTTGATCGACCGGTGTGAACATGGAAGCGGTCTGTGTGGTTTGCGTCTTGATGTCGTTCACCGCCCCGGCTATTGCCGTTATCGCCGCCGATGCCCCTGGTGTTACCGCGAGGGCCAGTTTCGGGCTCGCAACCCCAACGGGCTTGCCCTCGAGCGCCCGATATTGGTCGTTGAGCTGGGTCACGGCTTCCTCGAAGGCCAGTGCAGCCTGTATGGCCGATAGATTGGCAGGTGTTCCCAGCAGAAACTTATTGCCAAGAGGCGGCTGGGCGAAGACGCAAAAACGCTTTGCCAATTCATGAGCAACCTGGCCCGTGGCCTCATAGGAAACGATCGCGCTCTCCACCGCACTGGCCCCGCTTGGCGCCGGAGCAGGCGATGGGGTCGATCCTGCCCCGCCGCCGGCTTGCGCCCAACCCGAAAACGCAACAAAGAAAAAGATCAGATACGTTCGCATTGGCTCTCCTTTGGCCCCCGATAGTTGATACCTGTATAGCGCAGACCGGCACGCGAAAAGTGACACGCGCGGGACATCCTGGCAGACCAGCCGTCTCCCATTTAATACCTTTCCTGTATTGCGCGCGCCGGCGAAGCAAGGGCGGCAAAGCCGCAACCGAAACAGATCGCCGTAAACGCTGCGAACACCTTCTTCACCACGGAGGCACAGAGACTCGGAGAAAACGAAAGCTCAAAATCAAAATCCGAGGGCACGGAGGAGGCAGAGGTAACGGAGAAGAGCATCGCCGGAGATTTCTCGTCGAGGAAATCGCCGCAGCTGTTAACTATCTACAGGCCTTCGCGGAAGCCTCTGCCCACTCTGTGGGCCGGATTTAATTCCCGCCTCTTCCCCGCCCTGGAGCCGGCGCCGTTGCCGGCAGCGTCACTTTGAAGTACGCCACGCCGGCGTCGGTCAGCACCTTATTGAGTTTCGGCACCTCGTCCCACAGCGCATTGATTTCGGCCGAGCCTTTCTGCAACTCGGCCGAGGCTTCTTCGATATCATTGAGTTGCCTGGCGGTTGGCGGACCGGAGAAATTGCCGATCACCGCCATCAGCCGGGTGAGTTTCTGGGTTACCGGCGGCGGAGTAAATTCGCCCCGTGCGCCGGTTCCGCCGCCACCGCCGCGGCCTCCGCTGCCGGCCGGCGGGGGCGTGATGAACACTGCCGATGCGGTCTTCACTTTCGCCTGCATATCCTCCACGGCCTTCTTCGCCGAATCGGGCACCGGCACGGCGTTGGCGCCAGTCCAACTGGCCGTGAGTTCGGTAAGCGCCGTTGTGAGTCCGGCAGCTTTGCGCGTGGGCTCGTCGGCTTCGCGAATCAGCGAGGTCAAAGTGTCGATCGCTTTGCGGCGTTTGGTCCGATCGCCGGTGGACATCTCGACTCGTGGATCTTCCTCGACAGCTACGGTGGCCGAATCGGACTTGCCGGCTTGCGTGACAGTGACTTTGTACTCGCCGGGATCGACTGGTGCGCCACCGCCGAACCCTCCGCGTCCACCCCCGCCACCACCGCCGCGGCCGGCCGCGGCACCCGCACCAGCGCCCGCTTCGGCGCCGAACTCGGTATTGAGCTCGGCGTTCAACGGTCCGCCCCCTTCCGCCGCGCCGCCCGCACCCCTGCCTCCGCGACCGCCACGGCCGCCACGCCCCGCATTGGCCGGAGGAAGCACCGGCGGATCGGCCCGCATATCCCACACCGTGCGATTGATGACGCCCGCCTCGGTGCGCGGCACGTTAATCTGCCGCACCTGTTTGCCGTCCTGATCGGTCACCTTCACCTGCACCGGTCCGCCGGACTTCAGGAAATAATCGAGAATCACGCCGTTCGGCGCATTGGACGCGAAGAAGTTGCTCTGCCCTTCGAACCCGCGATAGTTGACCATCTTCCATTCGATTCCGGGACGGCCGCCGCCCACCAATTTCACGTCGCTGGTGAGCACCTTGTCGTCCCATTTCTCGAGGGCCGAAATGTCATCCATAATCCAGATCGAGCGGCCATGCGTTGCCAGAATCAAGTCGTGCTCGCGCGGATGGATCTGGATATCGAACACCGGCACGGTCGGCAGTCCGTTCTTCATGCGATGCCAGTTGGCGCCCTTGTCGAAGCTCACGAAAATGCCGAATTCCGTGCCCGCGAAAAGCAGGTTGGTGTTGACCGGATCTTCGCGAATCACGTGCACCGTGCCGGCATCCTGCGGGATTCCGTTGGTCAGCTTCAGGAAGGAGTCGCCGTAATTCGTCGTCTTGTAGATGTAGATGTTGAAATCGCCGCTGCGGTGGTCGTCGAACGTCACGTAGGCTGTGCCGGCATCGGTATGCGAGGGCTCGATGCGGCTCACATAGCTCATCTTCGGCAGACCCATGACGTGCGAAACCACGTTCGACCAGTGCTTGCCGTCGTCGGTCGAGACCTGCACGTTGCCGTCGTCCGTACCCACCCACAACACACCGGCCTTCACGGGAGATTCCGCAATGGTGGTGATGCACGGCCAATCGGCCACACCGTCATCCCGGGAGAGAACGCCGCTGTGATTGTCGATTTTGCGCCCGAGAATCGACATCTCGTCGCGGTGGGCATTGGTGGTGAGATCTTCGCCCAGAACGGTCCAGGTGTCGCCGCGGTCGGTGGATTTGAAGAGGTGATTGCCGCCGTAATAAATCGTCTTGTGATCGTGCGCCGAAATCATGAGCGGCGAATTCCACTGGAAGCGATAGCGCGGCGACTTGTCGTCCGGCTCCTCCGGGCGAATGTTCTTCGATTCGCTGCTCTTCAGGTCGCGACGCGAAAGGTTGCCGTCCTGCGATTCGGCATAGACGATGTTCGGGTCATCGGGGTCAATGCGATTGTAGAAGCCGTCGCCGCCCTGCACCGTGATCCAGTCGCTGTTGCCGATACCGGTGGTTTGCGCCGAGGAACTCGGCCCGCACCAGGAATAGTTGTCCTGCAAGCCGCCGCAGACGTGGTAGGGCTTCTGGAAATCGTACGCTACTTCGTAGAATTGCCCCAGTGCAAGGTTGTTGATGTGTCGCCAGTTGCGGCCGCTGTCCCAGGTTTCCCAGATGCCGCCGTCGTTGCCGGAAAGCACGTGGTCGGAATTGTGGGGGTCGATCCAGATGCCGTGGTTGTCGCTATGGACGTCGCGGAAGCGGTCCTGGGACCAGGTTTTGCCGGCATCCTCGGACATATAAATGTTGACGCCGCCCATCCAGAGTTTGAGATCGTTGTTGGGGTCAACGCGAATCTGGCTGAAATACGACGGCCGCGGATTGGTGTCGCTCTGCCGCGTCCACGTCATCCCCTTATCTTCCGACCGATACAAGCCGCCGGCAGTCGCGTGTTCGATGAGGGCGTACACGATGTTGCTGTTCTTGCGATAGATGTCGACGGCGCAGCGGCCGTAATCGCCGGTGGTGGGAAGTCCACGCCCGGCGCCGGCGGTGCCGAGCTTGGTCCAGTGCAGTCCGCCGTCGGTAGAGCGATAGATGCCGCCGCCGGGACCGCCGCCGTTGTACCCGAACGCGGTGCGACGCCGCTCGTAGGCCGCGGCGAAGAGAATGTTCGGGCTCTGCGGATCGATAGCGATATCGGAAACGCCGGTGTCTTCGTTGATGGCGAGGGTCTGATTCCAGGTGGCGCCGCCGTCTTTGCTCATGAACACGCCGCGTTCTTTATTCGGTCCCCAGAGATCGCCCAGAGCCGCCACGTAGACGGTATCGGGATCGGTGGGATGCACCACGATGCGGCCGATATGGTGGGTCGCTTCCAGTCCGAGGTGTTTCCACGTAGCGCCGCCATCCATCGATTTGTAGACGCCATCGCCCCAGGAAGAACTCTGGCGATTGTTGGCCTCACCGGTGCCGACGTAGACGATGGAGGGGTTCGAAGGCGCCAGCGTCACGTCGCCGATCGAAGGGTTCGGCTCATTCTCGAAGAGCGCCTGCCAGGTAATGCCGCCGTTGGTGGTTTTAAACAGCCCGCCCGCCGCAGTGCCGGCATAAATGATGCGCGGATCGGATTCGACCACCGCGAAATCGTCGGTGCGGCCGCCCATGGTGGCGGGCCCGATACTGCGGAATTTGAGATTTTTGAGGACTTCTTCGTATTTCGGCTGCGCGAACACAGACCCGGCGAGCAGCGCAAGGGAAAGCACTATCTTGGACACCATCAGACCTCCTGGATGGTCTGCTATTTTACACTACCAGCGGTAGTAAGGTGGGCGTGGAACTTTCGTTTTCCAACCAGCGAGCGGATCGACCGGTTGGCGGGCTCCTCGAGGACCGCATAGACGATGCAGGATATCGCCACTACGACCGGGACGTAGAAGAACTGGTTGAAGATTTCGGGCCAGGCGACGGTCCACCACAGAATCGGAATGTGCAGGATGTACATCCCATAGCTGGCTTTTCCGAGATACTCAACCGGCCGCATCGAAAGAGAGCGGGCGATCCAGCCCCCGCCCAATGCCAGGCCGAGAAGCAGCAGCGCATTCATAGGCCGCAGCAGGCTATTGAGCGGGATCGATTTCGGCAGAAATCGCGCGTACGCGATCAGTGCCGCCGATCCGAATAGTCCGATCCGGTAGAACCACTTTCCAGCCGGCGGCGCGGTTCTCGCCGTGAGCATTTCGAAGGCGCGCGCCACCGCGATACCCATCAGAAAATCCGCCAGGTGAATGACCGGCTTGAGCTGATCCGGGATTCCGCAGGCCCACATGGCTGGCGGCAGCACGCAGGTCGCAAGCGCCACACCGGCGGTCGCCGCCCACCCCCGATGTCTCATGGGGACGATCAACAGCGGGAACATCACGTAGAAGAAGATCTCGCAGGAAAGAGTCCAGGCCGGAGTGTTCCAACCGGCCGTATAGTGGCCGACGAACCAGCCTTGCGTCAGCGTGAAGTGCATCGCTACCAGCCACCCCTTGGGCTGGTCCTTGGCTTTCACCATGAACGGCAGGACGATGAGCAGGCTCAACAGGTAGACCGGATATATGCGTGCGAAGCGGCCCACCAGGTACTTCCAGAGGTTGCGACGGTTCCACTCCGTGGGAGCATAGTTCGCCGCCAGCACGAAGCCCGACAGAACGAAGAACGTAGGTACTGCCAGGTAGCCGGCACGCGCGATCGGTTGAAGCGGCCCCGGCATCATCGCCGCGATCGGCTCGAGCACGTGCCCTTTGCCCACGAGGTGTCCGAAAATCACCCACAGAGCGAGAAAAAAACGGAGACCGGTCAGGGCGGGCAGGTTTTTCGATCGCCCGGGGCGGGCGAATGGCACCGGTTTGGGAGTGGGAAACCTGCGCTGGTATAGCGCCGGGATCGTGCCGGCTGTCATTCAAAGGTCCGCCGTTTGGCCCCGGCACAAGGCTTCGCTACGTCAGGCATGGGGAAATACGATTTTAGCAATCTTTATTCCCGAAATCCGCAAACCCTATCGCCCCTCCGCGCCATGATAGCCTACTCATTCCGGAAAGGAGCACAGAAATGCCAAATCGATTCACCCGAAGGACCGGCCTGAGACTGGCGCCAATCGCCCTCGCGAGCGCGGCACTCCCGGCCGCGGCAGAGGGGGCTTCGGAGGGCCTGAAGATCGACACCAGGCGTATCGCCAATGCACTATCGGGCATGGTGGACGACGGCCGCACCGCCGGCGCCTCAGTCTTGATCTGGAAGGATGGGAGCGAAGCTTACTTCGGCGCCGCCGGCTTTGCCGACCGGGAAGCCGGCCGCAAGATGGCGCGCGACACCATCGTGCAGATTTATTCGATGACCAAGCCGGTTACCGGCACGGCATTGATGACCTTGTGGGAGCAGGGCAAATTCGGGTTGGACGACCCGCTTTCCCGCTATCTGCCGGACTTCGAATCGATGCAGGCGTACGCGGGCAAAGATGCATCGGGAGCGCCGATTTATCGGCCTGCCGCGCGGCCCATCGCCGTGCGCGACATCATGCGCCATACGGCCGGATTTGCCTACGGCGCCGGCGACACTCCCGCTCACGATGCCTTTGTGAAGGCCGACCCGCTCTCGCTCGATAACGATCTCACCGAGATGGCCCGCCGCCTGGCGAAAGTGCCGCTGCTGTTCGACCCCGGCGCCCGCTGGAGTTACAGCATCGCTGTGGACGTGCAGGCGCGGCTGGTTGAGGTGCTCTCCGGCCAGAAGTTCGCCGCCTATGTGGGCCAACACGTTTTCGAACCGCTGGGCATGCGGGAAACCGCCTGGCGGCAGCCGGACGGCCGTCTGCCGCGCCTGGCAGCCATGTACCGGGCCACCGATGGCAAATTGGTCCGGCAGGCCGACGCCGACACGCGGAGGCTGAATTTCGCAGACAACAAGCTCACCGGAGGCGGATTCGGCCTGGCTTCCACCGTGGATGACTATTTGCGGCTGGCGCGGATGCTGCTCAACCGCGGCGAACTCGACGGCGCCAGGATTCTTAAGCCTTCGACCGTGAAGCTGATGTCCACGGACCAGTTGGATCCGCGGATCACGGAGCGTCTCTTCCTGCCGAGCAAAGGGTCCGTCGGGTTTGGCATGGATTTCGCTGTGCGAGTGTCACAACCGAAGAACGCCGAAGAGAACCGCGGAGCGGTGGGCGAATTCTTCTGGGACGGCGCCGCTTCCACGTTGTTCTGGGTAGATCCAGCCAATCAATTGGCCGCGGTCTTCTTCACGCAGAAAATGCCGTTCGATGGCACGCTGCACCGCGATATTCGCGCGGCCCTCTACGGCCCGGACTATCTCGGCCCGCAGGGCGACTGACGCGCTCTCACTCGAGCATTTCGCGCACCCTCTCGACCATCGCCGCCACCACAACTTTCCGGCTGAGCCCTAATGCTTCGATCTCGCCGTGAGCCAGCGCGTCGTACACGCGTTCGGTAGTGAAGAGATGAATCGCGTCTTCCTCCGTGCGATGCCGACGGGCGCCGATACTTTTGCGAAGCCGCGCCATGACATCGAGTTGCCAGTGCCTCTGGCGGTGATAGAATCGCCGGACTTCGTCATCGGTCAGCACGAGTTCCATGAGGGAGGCGCGGAGTCCACCCCATTTCGTATGGAAATCGATCGACAAGTCCACCAGCCGGCGCGCGAGAAGCTCGGGCGCGCCGCCATCGGAGAGAACGGCCTCGATCTCCTTCCATTGGGCAGCCAGCCAGAATTCATACGCCGCCAGGAAGGCTTCCCGCTTGTCTTTGAAGTGCTTGTAGAACGTGCCGGTGGCGTACCCCGCTTCGTGCGCAATGCGGTTTGAATCCGTGCCGTGGTAGCCCTGACGATTGAAGATCGCCGCAGCCGCGGCGACCAGGCGTTCGCGGGTCTGTTCGGGCGCTCCGCGCCGCGGCCTGGCGGCCTTTGCCTTCTCGATTGCAGGATCGCTCATGGTCTGGTTGACTTCGCTCCACTGCTAATGATAATCTCATCACTATTAGTGATACAACATTCACTAGTAGAGGAGGAAAAACGGATGCCAGTTCTGTTTCTCGCCGGGCGGATTCTCTTCGCCCTGATTTTCATTGCCGCCGCGCCTCGCCATTTTACGCACGAAGGGATCCAGCACGCTGCCGATCTGGGAGTGCCCGCGGCCGGCGTGCTGGTTCCCCTATCGGGTCTGGTGGCGCTCGCCGGAGGATTGAGTATCGCCATCGGGTATCGGGCGCGGTGGGGAGCGTGGATGCTGATTGCGTTTCTGGCGCCGGTCACGCTGTGGATGCATGCCTTCTGGAAGTTGAGCGACCCTTCCGCGATTCACATCCAGCAGGCGATGTTCGCCAAGAATGTGTCGATGCTCGGCGCCGCGCTGCTCCTCTCACAGTTCGGGGCCGGACGGCTGAGCATGGACGATCGGGCGAAGCGCTAGCCAACGGAAAAACTACCACGGCGCCGGGATCATAGACTCACGCATCCCGTATTTCGATCTGGTTATTGCACTCGCACGCCAGCGTTCTCCGCCGTGACCTGGCGCTCTTCCGCGTCGCGCACCACCAACCGCACCAGGTAATCGCCCGGCTTCACCTTGAAGTCGGTCGAGATCACCACCGGGGGCTTTTGAGGCAACCCCGCGACCGTCTGGTCGAGCAGGCGCAGCTCGACCAGTTTTTGGGTACCCTCCAGGAAATTGCCATTGGTATCGAAGAGGGCTGCCACGATGGTCACGTCATTGCGGTTGCGGCCGTCCACCTTGCGGAGAGAGATCGACTTCAGGTCGAGACTCGTGAGGACGGAAAGTTTCGCCTGGTCACCGGTCTTCGTCAGATTCGTGTGCATCTCCGCGGCGAGGCCGTGCGTTTCATCGCGTGAGAACACTGCGTCCTGGATCTCCTGTTTAGAGACCGACACCTCGTCCTCCGCGTGTTTCGGCGCCCAGTATCCGCGCCGGGCCTGGAGGCTCAGCTTTTCCCCCGACCCGACAGTAACCTTCAGCGGGTGAAAGCTGCCATCCAGTTTCAGATCCTGCGGAACGAATCCCAGAATATACCGATACTCTGGTGCGGCCGCTGCCTTCTCAATGCCGCCCAGAAAATCGTTGTTGGCGTTCAGCGAGCCGCCGGTATCTTCCGCGATGGCGATCAGTTCGTCTGTGTTGGCGTGCCCTTCCAGGTCGCGGAGACGGGCCAGGCCTCCCGATCCGCTATCGCGGCAGGCGTCAAACACCGGATTGGTCCAGACGCCGCGGGCATCGACGATGCTAATCAGCACCCTGGCGCGGATGGCTTGCGCCATGAGGTCGTCGCTCTCATTTTGCAGGTCGAAGGGAATGAAGAACCCCGGCGATACCAACACCACGCTACGCTGCCCGGGCATGGTCACCATACGCCGCACCACGGCCTTGAGCGCCGCTAAAGTGATGCGCGACTCCTGCAGGCCGCTGGTGTACGCATCGCGTATGGCCAGCACGGCGGAATCGAAATCCGAGTACTCCGAAACTGCTACGCGGAGGGCCAGGGACTTGGTGACATCGGTCTTTATCGGATGCAGGCCGACTTCGCTATCGACCTGCACCGCCTGAAAGTAGCTGACATATGCGCCGCAACCGCTGAGGCTTTTTTCCCCAAGAGGGCTGGGCATGATCTGGTTGATCGGTCCGGCGAGCGCCTCCGGATCGGCGGTAAAGTCTACGCTCTGGCGTCCCGAAGTGGTGACGAGTGAAACGCGATCTCCCGGCCGCAGTTGCGTGTGCAGATATTTCAGCGCGGCGGCGCGCACCTGCGGAATATCGGCGATGAGCATGTGAAGATCGTCGAACACGAAAGTAACGAAGTGCGTGGGCGGAGCGAGTGGCGGCACGGCAGCGGCGGGTATGGCGGATGGGGGAACCGGAGCGGAATTCGATTTTTCCAGAGTCTGGGGCTGGACCGGTGCAGCCGCACTCTGATTGGCGACGACCGCGAATTTGGCGATCTCCTGCCGCTTCCCCTTGTCGAAAATGCGGAAATCTTCCTGCCCAAGATTTCCGACCGCGTGGCCATCGCGGTCGCGCACCACCACGGGAACTTCCACAAGGTTCGTCTGCACCTTGAATGTCACGGGCTGTTCGGTGGTGACTATTTCATCGTTCGCCGCGGGCGCGGACGCTTTGGGCAGTTTCACGGCCGGGGCCACTGCCGGCGGTGCACCTATGTCGAGAGCCTTCGCCAGTTCCCTGGACTCAGTCTCGCTGTACCGCGGGGCCTCGGCCTCGGCCTTGGCCGTGACGGAATGCTCGCTGGACTTGGCCGTCGACTCGCTCCCGCCGGGCGCGGTGTACCCGGAGCGGGCTTGAACGTCCAGATTCCGGGCTTCGCGCAATTTCACTGTCAGACGATGGAAACTGCCGTCCGGCTTAACGCCTTGCGGCGAAAATCCCAGGATGTAAATATATTTCGGAGTAGCGGCCAATCTTTCTACAGCCGCATTCAAATCGTTGGTATCGCGGATGTATGTGCCGCCCGTGCCATCGGTCACACGCGCCTGGAATTCCTCGAACGGACCGGCGATAGAGAGAGGAGTGGGGCTAAGCCCGCGAGCGTCCAGGCTGTTGATGACCACGCGCGACCGGATTGCATCGTCGATCAACCTCAAGGCACCCGGCAATTCCTCTGTCGGCAACTGCAAGCCAGGCGACAGGAAGACCAAGGTCCGTTGACCAGGCAGGTACGCCATCCGCTTGATCACAAGTCTGCAGGATTGTATCGTGTCAAAGGTTTGCTCCGGCACGTTACGAGGCGAGTCGCCCGGGCGCAGCTTCAGGAGCGCTGCCTCGACTTTAGAACGATCCTCCGTGAAATCGAGGGTGACGAAGCCGGTGGTGGTGAAGACGGCTACGCGGTCGGCCGGTTTCAGCGTCTGGAGCATTTTCCTCGCCGAATCGCGCACAAACCAGAGATCGCCAACACCTCCTATGTAGCCTCGAGGCGGCTCTCCAAACCTTACCGGTCGCTTGAAGTGCTCATCGTCGAAGAAGAGCGCCACATAACGCGCCGGAATCACCATCGGCGTGCCGTTTGCCTCCCCGGCCGCTCGTTTGGCGTTCGGCTGGCCGCGGTCCTCCGCCACTCGCCCGGAAGTTTCCTCCACCGCGAAGCTTGCGATGGCCTGCTGTTTGCCGTTATCGAAGAGGCGAAAGTCTTCCTTCGTCAGGTTAGAGACAACCTCGGCTTTGGAATTGCGCACGACTACCGGCACCAACACCAGGTTGGTCTCGGCCTTGAATTCCGGGGCAGTCTGCTGCGCCGGGACGGTCGCCAGACCGATCATCGAAAGGATCAGGGGTCTCAAACCTATCGCTCGTCGCACGTCGGGGATTCCCCCTGAACAAAATTCTACTCTCTGGGCGCGAAGAGGAGGTTGATCAGTTGGTGGATATTTGGCCCCTTCGAGCTATTGAATGTTTCACCGATCCTTTACGTTCCACAGGACGGTGAAGCTCTCTTACTTTTGAGCTGCCTTCGCCGCCGCCTCCACTTGCCGCATCACGCGCAGCGTGTTGCCGCCGAGGATTTTCAGAATGTCGTCGTCGGAGAACCCGCGCTCCATCAAGCCGCGCACGAGGTTTGGAATCTTGGAGATATCCTCCATGCCCTCGGGCAGCATATCGTCCACGCCGTCGAAGTCCGATCCCAGACCGACGTGGTCGATTCCCGCGACCTTGACGGCGTGCTCGAAATGATCGAGTAGTTTGGAGAGCGGAATGCGGCCCAGCTTGGCCAGCCGCTCGGCATTGATTTTGCGCACCGCGGGGCCATTCTGGCTGCGGTCGCCGAACTTCGGTGTGGCGTCGTCGATCGCGTCCTGCTGCTTCTCCAGGTCCTTCAACTCCGATTCGCGCGCGGCGAAATCGGAATCCAGGAAACCCTCGAAGTAATTGATGTGCACCACGCCGCCTTTGGCGGCTAGCGCGCGAAGCATATCGTCGGTCATATTGCGGGGCGCGCTGGCAAGCGCGCGGCAGGAAGAGTGGGAAGCAATGATCGGTGCGGAAGAAGTTTCCAGCGCGTCGAAGAAAGTTTTGTCGGAGACATGCGAAATGTCCACCATCATGCCCAGGCGATTCATTTCGCGGACCACCTGCTTGCCGAAATCGGTGAGGCCGTTGTGTTCGGGCGGCTTACTCGAACTGTCGGCCCACGGCGTATTTTCGGTGTGGGTCAACGTCATATAACGCGCACCCAGTGCAAAATAAGTGCGCAGGATGGCGAGGTCGGAATCGATTGCCTGCCCGCCTTCGACCCCCATCAGCACGGCGATGCGGCCGCGGCGGTGCGCCGCGAGGATCTCGTCCGCGGTGCCCGCGAGTGCGAGGTCCCCGGGGTGACGGGCGGTTTCGCGCCGAATGGCATCGATCTGGTCGAGAGCGCGGCGGATCGCTTCCGTGGGGGTGTAACGATCGGGGTCGGTCCAGATGGAGAAGAAGATGCCGCCGACGTGCCCGGCGCGCATGCGCGGAATATCGACCTGCCCGAAGTTGTGCTTCTCTGCCAGGTTGTACCCCTCATCGAGAACCATCTGCGTAGTGTCGTCGTGGAGGTCGATAACGACCGCACGCTGAAGCAGGTGGGTGACGCGCGCCGGGTCGACCGTAGTCTGGGCCAACGCAGCGGACGCTACCGCCAGCAGGAGGACAAGTTTGAGCATGATGCCAGGATAGCCGATGACGTAAAGCACCGCTCTGCCCAGCGGCTTCCTCCGCGGACCCGCTCTACGCGTGCGGGGGTCTTGTGGATATCCGATGCTGCGTTCAGGCAGGGAGAGTAAAACAGAAGGTCGAGCCCTCGCCCGGTTTGGATTCGACCCAGATTTCTCCGCTGTGGCGCTCCACGATCCGCCGGCAGAGCGCCAGCCCGATACCTGTTCCAGAATAATTGCCACCCGTGTGCAGCCGTTTAAACAGGCCGAAAATCCCCTGGCGATATTGTGCTTCGATGCCGATCCCGTTGTCGCTGACGGAGAACAGCCATTGCGCGTTTAACTTCCTGGATGCGATGTGCACCTCGGGGCGTACCCCTGGCCGGCGGTACTTGATGGCATTGCCGATCAGGTTCTGAAAAAGCAGCTCCAGTTCGGTAGGATGAACCGGCAGTACCGGCAAAGTTTCGCAATCGACTATCGCCCCAGATTCCGCCACCGCGACCCTGAGATTTGCCAGGGCGGCCTGTATGGAACGGTTGGCGTCCGTTGGTTCGGGGGGCGTCTCGAAGCGGGAGGCGTGAGCGTAAACGAGGAGGTCCCTTACCAGCGCTTCCAGCCGCGTAGCACTGGAAATCACATGGTCCAGACACTCCAGCGACTGGGCATCGAGCTTCTCTTTGGCCCGGGCGGCGAGCAGTTGGCTGAAGACTTTTACGGTGCGAAGCGGCTCTTGCAGGTCGTGGCTGGCCGAATAGGCAAACTGCTCCAGGTCCGCGTTGGCGTTCCGCCATTCTCTTTCTATTTCCTTCTGGCCCGCGATGTCCGTGTTGGTTCCGAACCAGCGGACAATTCGGCCGGCCTCATCCCGGATCGGCACCACGCGCGTCAGGAACGGCCGGAACGAGCCATCTGCTCTCCGCAGAGGAAATACCATCTCAAAGTTCTCGCCGCTGCGGATAGAGGCGGACCAGCGCTCCATTACCGCTGGAAGCACCTCCGGGTCATGCACGTTTTGCCAGCCCCAACCCTCCATTTGACCCGGAGTCGCGCCGGTATATTCGTACCAGCGCGAGTTGTACCAGAAGATATGCCCGTCGCCGTAGGCCATCCAGCACAAGGCCGGAAGGGCTTCGGCAAGGTTCCGGAACTGAGCTTCCCGGCGCGAAAGTTCTTCGGCAGCCTGGTTCGCGCGGAGCTCGCTGGCCTTCAAAGAATGGAGCAGTTTGGCATTTTGAACGGCGACGGTAGCCTGGGTGGCAGCCACGTTGAGCAGTAGCAGGTCAGTTGGCCTGAGATGGCAATCCGGGGCAAATGCCGCCGCCATCGCGCCGAGTTCGGCGTTCAGTCCAATTTGGCGCGTGGCCGTGCGCACGATTCCTGGACGCCCGGGCAGTTCCAGCGGCAGAAGGTCCTCCGGATCGTGCGAGCGCGACCAGTCGAGAATCTTGGGACGGATTTGTTCGGCCAGCTCCTGGTCGGTTTCGTAGCGGCCTGTCTGGGCGATGGTGACAGGCGGAGACGAACCGCTGAACACAAACGACACGTAAACGAATTCCGCATTGAGCATGGTGAACAGCGAGGCGGCGAGGCTCTCCGCGATGCGCAGGGGCTCGGCCCCAGTCCACATTGCCGGCAGCGTCGAAAGCGCGACTACGTCCCGCAGAGAGTTCTGCGGGAGATCCCGCTCTTGCGGCAGGTCCGCAGCAAAACCCGATGCCGCCGGTCCTTGTTGCATATCTACTGGACTGGCTGCTCAGCCCCCCGCAAGGAATCCTGCCGGCGCTCACACTTACGCCGCTCGAGTTCCTGCAGGAATTCCTCCGGCGGCACGTAAAGCGGGTTGTCCTGGAGAACGCCGCCCACGATGACCATCGGATGGGTACGCAAAATGTCCATCACGACGCTGGCACTGTGCCGGTTCAGATCGTAAACGCACACCAGGGGATCGGGGTACTTCGCCACCACATAATTCAGCTTGGCTTCGTACTCAATGATGTCCGTCACCCCGGGAACGGGTTCGAGCGCCCATTCCATGTTGCCGCTGGCCCGCGTCAGGCCATAGGTCTTGCGATTCTCTTCCAAGCCTTCCTCGAGGAGGCGGATCATTTTGTCGCCGTCAAAACAGCCGCCCTGGAGATAGGTATCGTGCCAGTGCCGAATTTCGAGTTGGCCGCTTTTCTCGGCAGCCTCCACATCGATGCCGCCGGCCCGGTATGCGGACAGGTACTCATCCCGAAGGCGGGGGTCCATAATACGAAGGACTTTCTCGCCGCGGTCGATTCCTTCCTTGAAAAACGGGATGAGGAGTTTGTTCTGTTCTTCGCGCGAATTAAAGAATGCGCACACGTGGCGCTTCTGTGTGAGAGTGCGTCCAGCTAAGCGGATCGGCGCTCCGTCTGAATGGTTCATATGATCTCCTGCCGGGTGGTGGCCTCTTGTGCGTGTCGTTTGAATGAGAACTTCGGCCCGCCCAACCGGAAGTAGAGGTCCCAGACGTTCCATCTGATTATACGTGGCGCGAAACCCGTGGCAATCCGGTCCCAACCCCACGCGGTCGAGTGCCCGCTGGCTGCCAGCACGTTCAAAACCATCCAGGCGCTTGCGTGCGCGGATGGCTTCCCAGGGAGTGTAATGATCGGGATCGGTCCGGATCGGGAAGAAGCGCCGCCGGTCCACCCGGCGCCTGTGCGTAAAATGTCGGCCTGCCCGAAGTCATGCTTCTCGGCGAGGTGATAGTCCTCGTCGAGAAGCATCCGAGCAGGATCGCCGTGGAGATCGATAATGACCGCACGCTGGAGGAGCCTGGTGACGCGTGCCGGATCGACCGCGGTCTGACCCGGCGCGGCGCACGCTACCGCCAGCAGGAGGACAGTTCAGGCACCACGCCAGAGTAGCCCTATTCCGTTTTTCGCGGAGTGGCATGGCGTCAGTGGATCGGCTTGCCCGGCGGTCAGGCGTTCTGCCGCAACCATTGGGTCAACGCATCGCGGTACATTACGATACCGCGGCGCGAGTATTGCAGATATCCCATGCGGCGGAACTGGTTCATGTAGTGGGTGACGATCTCGCGCGACGTGCCCACATACTGCGACAGCAATTCGTGAGTGAATGCAGACATGCGCACCGATCCATCGGTCTCCACCGTACCCAGGCGTTCGGAGAAACGGATCAGCGAGCGTGCCAACCGGCGGGCGATATTGTCCGCCGAAAAGCTCTCGATGCGCTGTGTCATATCGAGAGTGCGCTGCACCTGAATCTGCAGCAGCGCCACCGCCAGGCGGGGACGCTTCATGATGATGTCTTCGATTTCCTGCGTGCCCCAGGCCATCAGTTTGGCATCCTCAAGCGCGGTTGCCTGTTCGGACCGGTGCGGGAGGCTGAGGAATGCAGATTCACCGAAGAACTCATCGGGTTGATAGATATCGACTACGACCTGGTGTCCGTCGTCCGCCAGGCGGACTACTTTCACCTTGCCGTCGATCACCAGGTAAAGATTGGTAGAGGGTTGATCCTGGTTATATATGGTCTGACCCTTGCGGTACTCCACGATCGTGGAACACGGCAAATGAGCCAGCGGATCTTCAAGCGATTTATGCGGCGCGTACGCCGTAGGACTAGACGCCATTGTCTCCTCCAAAGACTCTCTTTTCTGCAGCCCGGACGATGCTACTGGGCTGCGCAGGCTTCGCTGAGGGTGTGAATCTCGCGAACCTTAAAGGTGGAACCCGATCCGTTCGAGTTTGCAGTCCCTCGAACGGTCACTTTATGTCCCATGTATTTGGCGAAGGCTTCCGTGGGGAAACCATCCGCCGCCAGAGTTGCGATGACCGCCATCGTTTGGTCGTTGACAAGCACCCAGTTTCCTGCTTGTTCGTCGACGCACCCCGTCAACGATGCCGCTGCTGGTTTTGGATCGGCTTTCTGCTTGGACTCGGCTTTCGGCTGTTGATCTTGAGAACGGCTCACCGCGCTGTTCGCAAGGGCATGGGACAGGCTAAGACTGGCCGCTACAACGAACACCGTAGTTGCTGCCTTGCGAATCATCAGTGTCGTAGCCATATTTAGCACTCGGCGTACCAAATTTGTGCCACCCGCAACGAAAGGCTAGTAATCCGCCTTATCCTGCGCTTGTTACGTGGGATACGTTCAATCGGTGGTTGGTTTCATACATTTTCAACACGGCAATGTATGTAATCTCTCGGTACAATTATGTACCACCCCCCTGAAAAGATTACCCATCACCTTGGTTATGATGAAGTGGTGCCGGTTTCATGGCGCCATCTCCTGGCGCTGCTCATAGTTAGCGACATCCTCGGGGCCCAGACATTTTCTGCACCGGCGGGAATTCGGCCTGCACTGCGTAGAACCGGTAGCTCAATTTTGCCCGGCGGCCGAATCATCGCTCCGCTCGGCGAACAATACCCTACCGGTGCTGGCCCTTTCGGGCTACTTGTGGGTCCCATGGCGCACACAATCGTCACTTCGAATGGCGGACCCGGTCCTAACTCCTTTACGGTTCTCGAACGGGAGCGCAGCGGGCGATGGAGCGCGCAAACGATCGTGGCGAACTCGTATGACGCGGAAGAAGAATTCGGACGCGAGTGGCGCGGGCTCTGCATGGGGTTGGCTTACGTCAACGACCATGCCGTGTGGGCATCGGAGGGCAATTCCGGAAAGGTGAGCATGTTCGACTGGTCGGCCGCCCGCCGGCGCTCGATCGATCTCAATCAGGGCAAGTTCAAGGACAGCTATACCGGCGATCTGGCCTTCGATCCCGATCGCAACCTCCTCTACGTGGTGGACCAGGCGAACTTTCGCGTGGCGGTGATCGACCTGAAAACCCGCGCGGTCATTAACTCCGTGAAAGTGGGCCGGCTGCCTTTTGCCATCGCGCTCTCACCGGACCGGCAAAAACTCTACGTCACGAACGTAGGCATGTTCGAATATAAGATGATTCCGGGCGCCGACCCGGAGAATGCTCGCGACACCGGGATACCGTTTCCAGCCTTTGGATTCCCCAGCGGCGAAGCAGCGGCAGGCGTCACGCGGCAGACCGAAAAAGGGCCCGTAAATGTCCCCGGACTCGGAGACCCCAACGTGCGCGAATCCAATTCGCTTTGCGTGATTGATGTTTCCAATCCGGCAGCCGCCAGAGTCGAGGCATTTATTCGCACTGGCATTCCGTTCGGCCCGGATAGCCACAGCGGAAGCACACCCGCGGGAGTGCTGGTCACGGCCAATCGCGTGTTCGTTTCCAACTCCGGCGACGACAGCATCACGGTGATCGATCGCAAGACCAACCAGGTGGCGGCCGAGATCCCGATTCGTATTCCCGGGCTCCCAACGTTGCGCGGCGTGCTCCCTGTCGGCATGGCCTACCACGAGAGCAGCGGCTGGCTGCTGGTGGCGGAAGCGGGCATCAATGCCGTGGGCGTGATCGACACCCGCGACAATCGCGTGCTTGGCCACTTGCCGGCGGGCTGGTTCCCGACACGCGTAGCGGTCGATGGCAACACAGTTTTCGTTACCAATGCCAAGGGAAACGGGACCGGTCCCAATGGCCACACCACGGTCGAGGGCATCGTCTATATGAGCAGGCCGCGCGAAGGATCGATCTCGATTTATCCGCTGCCGGCGATCGGGGACTTGCCTCGTCATTCTGCCTTTGTGATGGAAGCCAATGGCTTTACGCCGCGCCCCGCACCGCGGCCGCTACCGGCGGCAATCCGCCACGTGGTTCTCATCGTAAAGGAAAACCGCACGTACGACGAAGTGATGGGCGACGAAACCGAATCACCGGTGGGACCGCCGATGGGCGCGCCGCTCCTCGCGCGATTCGGCAGCCGCGGCTATGTCGACGGACATAAGGTGCGGTTCAGTCTGAAGGACGTGGATGTAACCCCCAACCATCATGCCATCGCCGAGACTTGGGCCTTCAGCGACAATTTCTACGCCGATTCGGACGTCAGCGTGGACGGCCACCACTGGCTGGTGGGCGCGTACCCCAACGTGTGGACCGAGACTTCCCTGATGGCCGCCTATAGCGATCAGAAAAAAGACTTCCGTCCGGGCACGGCCGCCGGGCGCCTGGAGTTCGCCGGTTCGGACTCCTCCGTCGAGCCCGAAGACGAAGAGCAGGGCGGCACCATCTGGAATCATTTCGCGCGCCACAGCGTCAGCTTCCTGAATTTCGGGGAAGGATTCGAGCTCGCGGGAGTGGATGAAGAAAAGGACCTCGAGCCTACGGGCGCGCGCTACCTGACCAACATGCCGATGCCCGAACCCCTCTACAGCCACACCGATCGCGAATATCCAGGCTTCAACATGAATATTCCGGATCAATATCGAGCCACGCAGTTCATCCACGAAATCGACCAGAAGTTCGTGAAGACAGGCGCCGATTTGCCGCAGTTCCTGTTCCTGCATCTGCCCAACGACCACATGGCCGACGCCCGTCCGGAAGACGGCTATCCCTACCAGGAGTCTTTCGTCGTCGACAACGATTACGCGCTGGGGCGCATCGTGGAATATCTCTCGCACACCAAATGGTGGCCCGAAATGGCCATCTTCATTACGGAAGACGATCCGCAGGGCGGCGTGGATCACATCGATTCTCACCGCACCGTGCTGCTGTGCGCCGGTCCCTGGTTCAAGAAGGGATATGTGTCGCACGTGAACACCAGCTTCCCGGGATTGCTGAAAACGATTTTCGGCCTGCTCAAGCTGCCGCCGCTCAATTTATTCGATGCGTCAGCCGCGGGGTTGTTCGATTGCTTCGCAGCCAAGCCCGATTTGGCGCCCTACCGGGTGTTGGACGTCGACCGCCGCATTTTCGATCCCGATAAGGCCCGGCAATCGACCAATGGGAAGCCATCGCCGAAGATGGACGATCCGAAGGAAGTCAAAAGGTAGGAATCGGGCGATTTCCCAAATACCCCCGCCGCAACGCTAAATCCGGGCGGTTCTCGCGCTAATAGAGCGAAGGGCCGGTTTCGATGAATCGGCGCATCCAGCCCTCGATTTGACTCTGGAGGGTGGCATGCAAATCGAAGATACCTGGAAGAACTCCCGCAATAACGCCGAGAAAATCCTCGGCAAGCGAGGCAGCGTTCCGGAGTACAAAATATCGACCGTTTCAAATCCGTTAAGGACATAGACGGCGCCTACATCGCGTTTGGGGTGCGCAGAACGCATTGAAGGATGCCCGCCACGAGGTGATCGACGACGACTATGAACTGAACCCTAAGAACCCGGACGAGAAAAAGAAAATCGAGGCGGCTAAGAAGGTGCTCGATCAGTACTTCTGGTCTTGGTGCGGAGTGATGTCCCGCATTGCGGACGAGATGGACGATCTCGACCGGTATTTGGACCATCTCGCAAATTCAAGCTGGCGAAAATATAGCGACGCCGTCGTATGATGGATGGATGTTTCGAGGCACCCAGATCCTGGCGCTGACACTGCTGGCATTCACGGCCGCTTGCCACAAGACGGATCCCAAGGCGGCACAGCTCAAAGCGCTCGAGGAAGCGTACAGATCCGGCGTATTCACGAAAGAAGAGTACGACGCGAAGAAGCAGGCGCTCCTGACCGGATCTGCCGCGGCGCCGCCTCCCGCTGCGACTTCGGCGCCGGCAGCGGCCGCGCCTGCCGACCCCGGACAATCCGCCCCGCCCGCCGCGAATGCTTCTACGGGCGGTGCCGTTCCGGCGGCTCTTCCGCCTCCTGATACGACGCCCGCCCCGGCTCAGGCACTCCCGCCGCCGGCCGCTCCTCCGCAGGCTGCCCAGGCAGCGCCCCCGCAGGCACAGGCGCGGCCGGTCCAGTCCTATCCGGCTCAGCCGCCACCGCAAGCCGCGCCGCCGGTTCGTGCCGCCCCCGCTCCGCCGGTCGCGCCTCCTCCAGTCGCGCCACCTCCGGCCGCGTCCGCGGCGCCCGCGGCCGAACCCGAACCCGCTCCACTCGCGGGATGCCAGGACGCCGAATCGCGCGCCGGCGGACCCAATGGCGCGCAGGAGCGATTTTTTGTGGCATCCGAAGACGCGGTACGAAGCGCGGCTCTTCAGGCGTTTGCGAATCTTGGTTTCACCCTCCACAACAGCACCGCCCACGATATGGAGGCCAGCAAAAAGGGGAAACTGAATACCGTTGTGGGAGCGGGAACCGAGCGGGTGATTCTGCACTTCGCAAGCGCGCACCGGAACGGCCAGGGAGGCACGCGGGTGGTGGGGGAAACGAAACGCGGATTTATGGGGCGCGTCACGCAAAAATCGTGGACGTCGGCGGTGCTGGCGCAGATTGCCTGTAATTTGCGGCGGTAAAGCCGGTCTTTCCGGCGGCTACTTCTTTGCCGGTGTAATATCGGTGAGCGGCAAATCCCAATGTGCCAGCAGAATTTCGAACCGTCGTTGTTCCTCGCGCTGGTAGGTTAACTGATTGGGCCAGAGTTGCTTGATGATGCGTTCCTCATCGGGATTCGCGGTGGTCGCCACGGTGGAATTCTTGAACCGGATGGTCACCCGGTAATCCCAACGCGAATCTTCCGTCATATGGTTCGACGGCTGCTCGATTTTCACAGAGAGCATTCTCCCGCTCTCCACCATCTTCATCAACAGCGGATAGTGATTCTTCAGAAAGAGCTGCAGGAATTCCTGCTGGTGCCCCCATTGCACCTTGTAGTAATACTCCATGGTGTACGGTTGGTCGGCGGCGCCCTGCGGCGGAGCGCCCTGGGCGAACGACGGCTGCGCGGCGGCAGCCAGCACGAGCGCGAACAGCAAGTTCTTCATCAGTCCTCCAATAGATTGGGGAATGACTGGATTCTAACAATCGGGCTTGCGCCGTGGGAACAGGGAGGCAAGGAAGAGGATTCCCGCGAACATCATCGTGTCGGCGAAGTAATTAATCCCTTCCACATCCGGTTGGGAAATCATGATGGCCAGGTAGATGGTCAGAACCAGCAACAAGACCCACGCGCCGAGTGCCGCTGCCGCCGGGCGCGCCAGCTTTTTCACCAGCATTGCGGCCCCGCCCGCGACCAGCAGGATTCCGGTCAGCAGCGTCCAAAAATGTGCCAGCGGAATCCACCGGGGAACAAGTTTGGCGAGCGGTACCGCCGGCACGCACCCGGCGTGAAGAACGTTCTCCACACCGAAGAAGATCGAGACAACCGCGATCCAATAAAATGCAACTGCCGCCACACGATCCACAGTTGGCGTTCTGCGTCCGCTGGCAGCCGCCAGAATGAGCGCGCCTGCGCTGAACGCCGAGTCCCTCGCCACAATCGTCCAGGTGAATCGGCTGTGCGGGTCGGCGAAGACATTCTCCACTTGAATCATCGCTACAAAACAGAACAGCATGAAACTGAGGAGCGATGCCGACAACCGGACCCACGCGCGGAATATGATGCTCAGCGCCGCGGCGATGAGCGCGACGCCCACGAAATAAGCCCAGAACAGATGCCATGGCATCCATCGCGGCACGCCGTTCATGAGCTCATGCGCCGCCGACAGGTGCTCGGCGCCAAAGACGGCGATTGGAATTGCCAGCGTCATGCGGCCCGGCAAATCGGCCTTGTCGAGTCCGCCCCCCCGCTGGATCTCCCGCCACGCCGCCACGACCGCGGCACTCACCGACACGACCAGCGCGAAATAGGGCCAGAACACCTCTGGGGAACTCATCGTAATCGGTTATCGTCACGCGACTTCGTGTGGGAATCAATAGCCAGTTGCCGCCATTTGGATAAGACCACTTACGCCCGCAGTTGACACCAACCCCATAAACGTGATGGCATATAGTTCGAGAGATGTACTAAATGGCTACCGAACCCGGTTGGGGACAAACCGTCGCTGCCGGCGCATGGGGCAAGCGTCCCCTCCGCGAATTGCTCGAGGATTCGCCCGCGTTCGTCACCATCGCGGAACTGGTTACCTCGCGTGGCCTCATCTCCGATCCCGGCAGCCGCCGTGTCCTGGGATTGGCGCGCGCCCTCGCCGAGCATCCGCGCTTCGACGCCCTCAGCATCACCGACAATCCCGGAGGCCATGCCATGTTGAGCGCCGACACCATCGGCACCGACCTGGTTCATCGCGGGCAGGAGGTCATCATCCACCTGTCCTGCAAGGACTGGAATCGCAACGCGCTCGAGAGCCGCTGCTGGAAACTGGCCAGCGAGGGCTTTCGCAACGTCCTGGCGCTCTCCGGCGACTACCCTGTCTCCGGTTATCACGGGCAATCGGCGCCGGTCTTCGACCTCGATTCGGTTGGGCTGCTTCAGCTGCTGTCCGAAATTCATGGCGGCCATTTCTTCCCGGGCGCGGTGGTCACCAATTACAAGCGGCTCGAATCGGAAGTGATGCCGCAGTATTTTAAACTGGCCCGCAAGATCCGGTCTGGCGCGCGGTTCGTCATCAACCAGATCGGCTATAACGCCCGCAAGATGGACGAACTACTCCGCTACATGGCGCTCCACGGGATGAATGTCCCGGTGGTGGCCAACATCTTCGTCCTCTCCGTCAAATCGGCGCAATACTTCCACGCCGCCAAAGTGCCCGGCGTGATTGTCACCGACGGCTTGCTGGCATTGGTTGAAAAGCACGCGGCGTCGCCCGATAAAGGCAAATCGTTCCTGCTCGAATTTGCCGCCAAACAGTGCGCTGTCGCCCGCGGGCTGGGATTTCGCGGGATGTATCTTGGCGGCCACCTGTGCTTTGACGACTACGAGCGAATTCTCGCCATCCTCGACAGCTTCGCGCCGGACGACTGGCGCGAATTCGCGCGCGAAATCCAGTTCCCGCTGCCCGGGGAGTTCTACTATTTCGAGCGCGACGAGTCCACGGGTCTTTGCTCCGGCGATATCAACCGCGAGTATTTGCGCGCGAAAGGCCATCCGTCAGCCGCGCCGCTGGCTTACCGCTTCAGCCGCGCCGTGCACGATCGTGTGTTTGCACCGGGAACGGCCGGATTCCACGCCGGAAAGTCGTTCTACCGCGCCGTCGAACGCGCGCCTTGGGTAGCCCGGGCACTGCACGGTGCGGAGCAGTCGCTCAAGGTCCTCGCCTTCGATTGCCGGGATTGCGGCGATTGTTCGCTGCCCGAAATCGCCTATCTGTGCCCCGAATCGCAGTGCGCCAAGAACCAGCGCAACGGCCCCTGCGGAGGCACGCACGACGGCGCCTGCGAGGTCGGCGAGAAGCCGTGCATCTGGTCGCAGGCGTACGAACGGCTGAAATCGTATGGCGAAGAGGAACAAATGCTCACTGGCCCCGTGGTGATTCGCGATGGCTCTCTGCGCGGATCGAGCGCCTGGGCGAATGCATTTCTGGGCCGGGACCATCGCGGCAAAAAGGCCGAAAAGTCATGAAAGTTCAGGGCTTGAACAAACCGTTCTGGGTGATCGGAGAGAACATCCACACCACGCGCTCGCTGCTGCGCGAAGGAAAGCTGGTCGCAATCGGGCCCTCCGGCGAGGAGTCTGTCCGCTACACCACGCTCGCCGGCGAAACCCGCTATCTTCCGATCCTGGAGGAATTCAGGAGCCGCCAGGATTATCAGGAAGGGCGCGTCAAACACGTCATGCTGGCCATCCGTGCGGCCATGTGTCACACAGGGGAAATTGCCGCCGAAGGTATGCGCTACTTGCAAAATCTGGTCGACAAGCAGGTGAAAGCCGGGGCGGATTACATCGATCTCAACGTCGACGAATTCTCCTGGAACCGCGAAGAGCAGAAAGCCGCCATGAGCTGGCTGGTGCGCGCCATGGAACCGCTCTCCCGCGTGCCGCTATCCATCGATTCCTCCAACCAGGAGATCCTGCTCTCCGGCATCGACGCTTGCCGGTCGCTCGCCGGCAAGCCAATGCTGAATTCCGCCTCGCGCGAGAGAATCGAAGCGCTCGACATCGCCGCCGCTCGCGGCCTTCCGGTGGTGGTCACCGCCGCCGGAGGAACCGGCATGCCGTCCAACGCGGAGGAGCGCATCGAAAACGCCGGCTATATCGTCGATGCCGCGCTCGCCAAGGGCATACCGCTCGATCGCATGTTCGTGGACGCCCTCGTCTTTCCGATCTCCGTGGACAGCCGGTTTGTGGTCCACTGCCTCGACGCCTTCCGCTGTCTGCGGGCGCAATACGGCGAGCGAATCCACCTCACCGGCGGCCTCAGCAATGTCTCTTTCGGCATGCCGTGCCGCAAACTCATCAACGAAGTTTTTCTCAACCTCGCCGTCGAGGCGGGCGCCGATAGCGGCATCGTCGATCCAGTCACCAGCAATCTCAACCGCGTGGTGATCGCCGACAAGAGGTCGCCGCAGTATCAACTCGCGCTCGAGATGCTGCTCGGCAACGACCCGGGGTGCGTGAAGTACCTGGAAGCGTATCGCGAGGGCGAACTGGAATCTCAACCCGCGTAGACCGTTCCCTCTTCCACGAAACAGAGCGGATTGCCCCACGGATCCTCGCAATAGAACGAACGCTCGCCCCAAGGCCGCACTACGATGCCGCCGCCGGGAGCGTCGTGGACCGTCTCCGCCGAAAGGCAGTTGAGCGCCTTCGCGCGTGCAAAGATTCCTTCCAGATCGCCGACCGTGAAATACAACGCTTTGGCCGCCGGATGCACCTCGCCGTGTGCCGACACGTCGAGCACCTGCAAGGTGACCGGCCCGCAATTGAAATAGCAGCGGGCGCCGGCCTGCTTGCGGCCTTCGATGCCGAGCAGTTCGCCGTAGAAGGAGATTGCGGAGTTAAGGTCGCCGACTTCGATGTTCAGCCGGAAAAATTGAGGGACGTCGGGAAGTTGCTTGCTAGGCATGTTCTGCTCCTGTGCGGTTACGGTTTTTTGAAAAAGTGGGCCAGCCAGTCGTGTACCAGTTCGAGCCGCTTGCGCTGGATGCGATAGGTCCAGGTTCGACCTTTTTTTTCGTGGCTGATCAGACCGGCTTTCTCCAGCACCCTGAGATGCCTGGTGGTGGTTTGCCACGCGTGATCGAAGATGGCGGCGATTTCCCCCGCCGTCATCGCGCCGCCATTGAAATAGATCGTGAGCAGCACACGGCGCCGCGCGGCGTGCGCCAGCGCGCTGAAAACCAGCTGGTAGGCGTCCATCCGCGGTTTCGATTCAGCTTTCTCCACTCCTCATTATTTAGCCATATGGCTAAATATCCGTCAAGAGTTATTTAGCGGATGCGCTAAATACTTCCATGACCGCCCCTGCCGTTCCCTTACAACCCGCAACCGCAAGGCGGCGGCGCGTCTGAAGACATAAAGTCCTTACCCTTCAATTGATTACATTACTTAACTACATTAAATGTTAATGCTATTGACATTTTCTCTATTAAGGTATTAAATACCTCTAGCGCGCCGCTCAAAGCCCCGCGCCGTCCGGGCCCCTTTTCGCAAAAAGGAGGACTTCATGACCATCGAAGCCCCGGTCCTCAACCGGTGCCCCTTCTTCGCCCAGTTCCGCCCCGAACATCTGCGGGAACTGGAAGCCCTGGGTTCCGTCGTGCACTTCGCACGGGATGAAATCCTGTGCCGGGAAGAGGACCGCGACACCCGATTCTATGTGGTTCTCTCCGGAAGAGTCGCCTTGGAACATACCCACGACGGCCGCCACACTGCCATCGACACGCTCTATCCCGGCGACGAACTGGGATGGCCGGCCATCCTGGAACAGAGAAAGGAACTCGACGCGCGGGCCCTCGAGCCGGTTGACGCCATGGTCTTCGATTCGGGCCCACTTCGGCTCGCCTTCGACTCCAATCCGCATTTCGCGCGCGCCTTTCTGGAACGGCTGGCCAGCTCCCTGGCGCGCCATCTGCTGGTAACCAGGCGCCGGTTGAGCCGCGTCCTCGCCACCAGCGTATTGCGGTAACGTCCCATGCGACTTCCTGCGTCCTTTGCGAGTCCGCGCCAGCAGTTCCCATGGGCCGTATCTTCGTTACCATGGTTCCTTCTCGGTACGGACATGACACGCATGGAAAATCGCAATCGGCAGCAGCAGGTCAATGAACTCCTGGGGAGCGCTCATCTGTTCGTCGCGGCGGTAAGCGGCGTGATGGAGCAACAACTCCTCACCGAGGTCGCTGGAAAACAATTGAGCATCTCGCAACTGAAGATCCTCAAACTGCTCGACCTCACCGAAGCCCACAACGTGGGCGACGTCGCCGCCTTTTTGGGCGTCAGCGACGCCGCGGCCAGTAAATCCGTCGACCGCCTGGTGCGGCGGAAATATCTGCGCCGCACGGAAGGCCGTACGGATCGCCGCAGCAGCGTCCTCTCGCTGGCCGCGCCGGGCCGCGCCGTCCTGCAACGCTACGAAGCTGCCAAGGACCACAAACTGGCGGCCATGTTCGGAAATCTCGATTCCGCGGAATTGCAACAGACCACCGTATTCTTGGAGCGCTTGACGAAGGGCATTGTCCACGAAAGCGCCAATCCGGAAGAGATCTGCTTGCAGTGCGGTATATACCTCAACAAGAAGCGCTGCCTGGTGCGCGAAGCCGGCAATAGCGACTGTCATTATCAGCGCCGGAAAGTCAAACGGCAAATCAACGATGCAACGAGAACTCAGGTTTCAGCGCGAGGCGGACCCGGAATGGGCCCGCCAGGTCAGCGAACGCCCCGGATGTGAAGGCCTCTTCTCCTGTCTTCAGTGCGGTGCGTGTTCGGGCACCTGCCCGCTCTCCATTTACATGGATCTCACGCCGCGCCGCGTCGTGGCCCTCGTCCGGGAAGGTTTTCGCCAAGATGCGTTGACTTCCAGAACCATCTGGCTCTGCGCGTCCTGTTACTCCTGCGCGGTGCACTGTCCCCGTCAAATCCACATCACAGACCTAATGTACAGCCTCAAGCGCGAGGCGGTTCGCACCCATCTCTACCCGGCCCGTCTGCCCATTCCGGTGCTGGCCGAGGAATTCTACAAGATGGTCCGGCAGCGCGGACGAAGTTCCGAGTTCTGGCTGGTTCTGCGGATGGCGCTCCGTAGCAATCCGCTGATGCTATTGGGTATGATCCGGACCGGCTGGGATCTCATCCGTACCCGCAGGCTTAACTTGCGCCGCGAGCGCATTCGCGATACCGCCAGCCTCCTGCCGCCCGCTCCCACGGAGGTGGCCTGATGTCTTCCGCCTACGGCTATTTCCCCGGGTGCTCGCTCAAAGGCACGGGGATCGCCTACGAGGAGAGCCTCCTGGCGCTCTTCCATCTGCTCGATCTGCCTCTCGCCGAACTCGACGATTGGAACTGCTGCGGCGCCACTTCCTACATGTCCATTGACGAGCGCTCCGCATTTTCCTTGTCCGCCCGCAATCTCACGCTGGCGCAAAAGGCCGGTCACCGCGATCTCATGGCGCCTTGCAGCGCCTGCTATCTGGCCTTGCGTAAAACCCAGGATTACCTCCAGCGCTATCCCAAACTCGCCGCCGGAAACGGCGCCCTCGCCGCCATCCGAGCCGTCCGCGTGCGCCATCCCCTGGAGATCATCTACTCCGACGTAGGGCTCGATCGCATCCGCAAAAAGGTCGCCCGCCAGTGGCACGGCGGAAGAGTGGCCTGCTATTACGGCTGCCAGATGGTTCGCCCTTACGGCGAAGTGGACTGCGACACCGATCCCACGCGCATGGATGAATTGCTCCGCGCAGCTGGGGTTTCCACCGTCGAGTATCCGCTGAAAACCAAATGCTGCGGCGGATCGCTCACCGGCACCACTCACGAAGTGGGCGTGCGCCTCAATTACATCCTGCTGAAAGAGGCCGCGCGAAAAGGCGCCGAGGCCATTGTCACCGTGTGCCCGCTGTGCCAGTACAATCTCGATGCGTACCAGGCTGAGATCCGCAGAAGCAGCAAAGACCCGGTGGATCTGCCGATCCTCTACTTCACGCAGATTCTCGCCTGGGTTCTAGGGGCTGAGATCGAATCGCTCGGGCTCACGCGGGCCATCGCCGGCCGCAAGCGAATCGCCCAGTGGTTCAAACCCGCGGAGAGGGAGGCCTATGTCTGAGCCATTCGGACCCGTTCGTATTGGCGTCTACATCTGTCACTGCGGCACCAACATCGCCGCCACCGTGGATGTGAAGGCGCTGGCGGAATATGCGGACCTTCTGCCGAACGTCGTCCTCTCGCGCGATTACAAGTACATGTGTTCCGATCCCGGCCAGGATCTCATCCGCCAGGATATCCGCGATCGACAGTTGAATCGCGTCGTCGTCGCGTCCTGCTCCCCGCACCTGCACGAACACACCTTCCGCACGGCGCTGAAAGTGGGCGGATTGAATCCGTTCTACTTCCACATGGTCAACATTCGCGAACAGGCGTCCTGGGTTCACGAGAGTCGCGCGCAAGCCACCCGCAAGGCTAAGGACCTTGTCCGCGCCGCGGTGCAGCGCGTGGCCTTCCATCAACCGCTCGAGCGCGGGCGCGTGGCCATCCAGCCCGACGTCCTGATTGTGGGCGGAGGCATTGCCGGAATTCATGCGGCACTGACCTTGGCCAACGCCGGCAAACATGTATTCCTGGTGGAGCGCGAGGCCACCATCGGCGGCCACATGGCCAAATTCGATAAGACCTTCCCCACGCTCGACTGCGCAGCCTGCATCCTCACCCCTAAAATGTCTGCCGTTCGCAGCCATCCCAACATCACTTTGTGGACTTATTCGGAAGTCACCAAGGTGGATGGCTATGTGGGCAACTACAAGGCCACGGTGCTTCGCCACCCCCGTTTCATCGACGAAAGTCTTTGCTCCGGATGCCTGGAGTGCATCGAAGCCTGCGTCTACAAGCAGGCCAAAGTCAACGACGATTTCAATATGGGGCTGAGTAAGCGGCGCCCCATCTACATTCCTTTCCCGCAAGCCGTGCCCCAGGTGCCGGTGGTCGATCCCGAAACCTGCATTCAGTTCAAATCGGGCAAATGCAAAACAACCTGCATCGCCGCCTGCGGCGATCGCCACGCCATCAACCTGCACATGGAAGCCAAAGAGGAACAGATCGAGGTAGGAACTGTAATCCTGGCCACCGGCTTTCAGACATTCGACGCCCGCCGCGCTCCTTATTACGGCTACGGCAAGTATCCCAACGTCTACACCGCCCTCGAAGTCGAGCGCCTGGTGAATGCATCCGGCCCGACTGCGGGAGAAGTGGTATTGCGCGACGGCCGGCGCCCGAAGGCGGTGGGGATCGTACACTGCGTCGGCTCGCGCGACGAAAATACCAATCGCTGGTGCTCCCGCGTTTGCTGTATGTACTCGCTCAAGCTGGCCCACCTCGTCAAGGAACATACCGGAGCGGAGATTTTCAATTTCTATATCGACATGCGCACGCCGGGCAAAGGCTTCGAGGAGTTTTACCAGAAGCTGCTCAGCGAGCGCGTCCATTTCATTCGCGGCCGCGTGGCGGAGGTCACCGATTGGGCCCTCGATTCGTCCGAGGAAGGCAACCTCGTGATCCGCGTGGAAGACACGCTCGCCGGATTCGTGCGCCGCATTCCCGTAGACATGGTGGTGTTGGCCACCGGCCTCGAGCCGCACGCCGATGCCCCCGAAGTGCGCCGCCTGTTCAATATTTCTTGCGCCTCCGAAGGCTTCTTCCTGGAGCGGCATCCTAAGCTCGCGCCCGTGAATACCTTCACGGACGGTATCTTCCTGGCCGGCTGCTGCCAGGGGCCCAAAGACATTCCCGATACCGTGGCGCAAGCCGGCGCGGCCGCCGCCGAGGCGCTAGCCCTGATCGATGCCGGGTACGTGGAGACCGAACCCAACACTGCGCACGTCGACGAAGAGCGGTGCTGCGGCTGCAAAACCTGCATTTCCATGTGCCCGTATCACGCCGTGGCATTCGTCGACGAAATTCACAAGTCGCGCGTCAATGAAGTGCTCTGCAAGGGCTGCGGCACGTGCGTGGCCGCCTGCCCGTCCGGAGCCATCCGGCAGAACCTGTTCGAAGACGATCAGATTTTTGCCGAGATCGAGGGGGTGCTGAGCAATGCCTGAGGAATTCGAACCGCGGATCGTCGCGTTCTTCTGCAATTGGTGCACATATCTTGCCGCCGACCTGGCGGGCACTTCGCGCATCAAGTACTATCCCAACGCCGAGGTCGTCCGCGTCATGTGTTCCGGACGCGTCGACGTCCAGTTCGTGTTGAAGGCCTTCGCCAAGGGCGCCGATGGCGTCCTTATCGGCGGATGCCACCCCGGCGACTGTCACTATCAGGAAGGCAACTACAAAGCGCTCCGGCGCTATCGCCTCCTCCGCCGCCTCCTCCGCCAGATGGGCATCGAAGACGAACGCCTGCGCCTCGAATGGATTTCGGCGGCCGAAGGCGATCGCGTGCGCGCCGTCATCAACGAGATGGTGGAGACGCTGCGAAAGTTGGGCCCGCTCGTGAAGTCCGATGCCGCGCGCGCTCATTTGCTGGAGGTGGCATGAAACCGGTAGTCGCATTCTATTGGTGCGCCTCCTGCGGCGGCTGCGAAGAAGCCGTACTCGATCTCGCCGAAGGAGTGCTGAACGTTGCCGACGCCGTCGACATCGTTTTCTGGCCCGTGGCGCTCGACTTTAAAGAAAAAGATATCGAGGCTATGGACGATGGCGCCATTGCCGTGAGCTTCGTCAATGGCGCCGTGCGCACCAGCCATCAATTGCAGATGGCGCGTCTGATGCGGCGCAAATCCAAGCTCGTCGTGGCCTTTGGCGCGTGCGCGCAATTGGGCGGAATTCCCGGACTCGCCAATCTCGCTACCGCCGGCGATATCCTGCGCGAAGTCTATGGCGGGACCGCTCCTGAACTCCAATTCACGGACAACGGCCACACCCTCACGCTTCCCAAGCTGTTCGATTCCGTGTTCCCGTTGGACCGTGTCATTCCCGTGGATTATTACGTGCCGGGCTGCCCGCCTTCGCCGAAGATCGTCAGCGATATGTTCGACACCCTCTGGAACGGCCAACTGCCGGAACCCGGCTCCGTGCTCGCACCCGACCACGCCATGTGCGATGAATGCCCGCGCCGCGACAGCCGGCCGCAGGAATTGAAGCTCGATCGCTTTCACCGTGTGCAGGAGCGCGTGATCGATCCCGACCGGTGCATTTTGGCGCAAGGCATCCCCTGTCTCGGCCCCGCCACTCGCGCCGGCTGCGGCTCCCGCTGCATTGCCGGCAACATGCCCTGCACCGGCTGCTTCGGTCCCACCAGCCGCATGCGCGATTACGGCGGCAAGGCACTCTGCTCGCTGGCGTCCGTGGTCGAGGGCAACGAAGTGGCCGAGATCGACCGGATATTCGAAGGTCTGGTGGACCCGGTCGGAACCTTTTACCGGTACAGCCTCCCGAGTTCGTTTCTGGAGCGAAAGCGTTTGGAGTGATTCCCGTGGAAACCGCAACTGCACCGGAAGTAAAGCGCAGAATTACCATCGATCCCGTCACGCGCCTTGAAGGGCACGGCAAAATCGAAATCTTTCTCGACGACCGCGGCAGCGTGGAGCGGGCTTACTTTCAGGTGCCCGAACTGCGCGGATTCGAGAAATTCGCCCAGGGGCGCCCAGCGGAAACCATGCCGCAAATCACTTCGCGCATCTGCGGCGTCTGCCCGATGGCCCACCATCTGGCATCCACTAAGGCGCTCGACAACCTCTATCGCGTCGAGCCGCCGCCTGCCGCGCGCAAAATCCGCGAGCTGGTCTACAACACCTTCATGGTGGAAGACCACACGCTGCATTTTTACTTTCTGGGCGGGCCCGATTTCGTGGTCGGCCCGAAAGCCCCCGCCGCGGAGCGCAATGTCCTCGGTGTGATCTCGCGCGTCGGCGTCGAGACTGGGCGCAAGGTTATCGAGATGCGCCGCAAGCTCCGCGACCTCATCGCGGTGGCCGCGGGCAAAGCCATCCATCCGGTCTTCGGCGTCCCCGGCGGCGTTTCCAAATGCCTCACCTGCGAAGACGCCACGCAGTTCCGAAGTGTCGCGGCCGAGGCCGTGGAATTCGCACAATTTACCCTGCAGACATTCCGCAAAGTGGTCCTCGAAAACGGCGAATACGTGGGCCTCATCAAGTCGGACATGTTTACCCATGAGACCTATTACATGGGGATGGTGGATGAGCGCAATCGCCTGAATTTCTACGCGGGCGATCTGCGCGTGGTCGCGCCCGACGGTCACGAGTGGGGCAAATTCACTCCCTCCGCCTACGCGCAATACATCGGCGAGCACACCGAGCCGTGGAGCTACATGAAGTTCTGCTATCTCAAGGATGTCGGCTGGCACGGGTTTGCCGAGGGACCGGAAAGCGGCGTCTATTGCGTCGCTCCGCTGGCCCGCCTGAATGCCGCCGAAGGCGTCGCCACGCCGCTCGCGGAGGAAGCCTATCTCGAATACTGCGGCGTGCTCGGGAAGCCGGTCCACCACTCGCTGGCGAATCACTGGGCGCGGGTAATCGAGCTGCTATACGCGGCCGAGCGCATGAAGGAACTGGCGCAGGACCCCGAAATTGCGGATCGCAACGTGCGCATATTGCCCACCGCGATTCCCACCGAAGGCATCGGCGTCGTGGAAGCTCCCCGCGGCACTCTGATCCACCATTATTCGACCGATTCTCAGGGGCTGATCACCAGCTGCAACCTCATCGTCGCCACGCAGAACAACGCCGCCCGCATCTCCATGGGTGTCGAAAAAGCTGCCCGCACGCTGGTGACGGCCACCAGTGTGGACGACGGTGTTCTCAACATGGTGGAGATGGCGTTCCGCGCCTACGACCCATGCCTGGGCTGCGCCACCCACGCGCTTCCCGGAAGCATGCCGCTCTCCGTTCAGGTCCGCGATTCTCTTGGACGGGTGCAAACTGTTCTGAGGCGCGACGCCGATGGCAGTATCCACAGGGAGTGAAATCTCGGTTCGGGTGCTGGGGCTCGGCAACGAAATCCTCGCCGATGACGCCTTCGGAATCGTTGTGGCCCGCGAAGTGGAGCGGCGCTGCGGCGATCGGGCCGAGGTTGTGGCATCCTCGGAAGCCGGCTTTCATTTGCTCGACCGGCTGGTTGGCGTCGATCGGCTCGTGGTGGTCGATACCATCCTCAGCGGTACTGCCAGACCGGGAACGCTCCGCGTCTGGACCGCGGCCATACCGCGCTCCGTGCCCCTCCTTTCCCCGCATGTCACGGGTATCTTCGAAGTGCTCGCCCTAGCCCGCAAATTAAATATGCGCACGCCTCGCGAAGTGACCATCCTCGGGGTGGAGGCCGCCGATTGTTTCACCGTCGGCGGACCGATGCACCCGGACGTCCGCGCGGCCATTCCGGAAGCGGTAAACCAATGCGTGACCCTCGTTCATTCTGGCTGACGATGACCAACATCGTTCTCGGCGTGGCGGTCTTCGTGCTCCTCGCGGGTGTTGTCACGGTTGTGCTCTGCGACCTCATCGCCCGCCTCCGCCAGCGGCGCAAGGTATCCCATGAACTCGATGAAGACATGCGGCGCATGTTCGCTGACTGGCACCGCCGTTAGTGCCAAATAATTTTTCGCATCGCCAAACAGTTGCGCGCAATCGTGGGGCGGGCAATCTTGCCCGCACCACAAGAACTGCAGCATTCTCAGAATTCGGAAAAGTGTGCGGCATCATTCAGGATTGCCTGTGCCACAGTTCCCGCGCAGGATGCGCGCGATTTGCCCCCGACAAAAGAAAAACCGCATCGGACCTGTCCCCAGACGTTTGGGACCTATCCGATGCGGCTCGCCCAGGGTTGGGCTGGAGGAATGGCGTCGGGCTATCTGGATTCACCACTTCTGTCGCACGATTCCTGGCCAGGTCCGCGTCCTATTATTCCTCGCCAGAAACGCCAGACAACTACCGATACCGAAACCCCCGGAGAGAACTATTCACAAAAAACCCCTCTGCAGCAACCAACAAGAGAAACGAACGAGCAAAACCAATCGCAAACATCGGCTCCCGCAAGCTCGGTGTCTTCGCTCCACCCATTCCTTCCCCGGCCTGTTGCAGCAGAGGGCAGGTTTGAAAGATCACTTTCGCCAATTCGGGAACCTTAGAAAGCAATCCGCGAACCACCTGATATCGAACGTGCAGTCGTCTTTTTTTCAGTGACATAGCACCCTGCAGCGGGCGGATTCTGGGGTCCCGCGGGCGGATCGTGTGTCGCTATGACACAATCGGACTGATGGACACGAGCAGGTCGCGAAAGGCCAACAGGCAGCGCCTGGCCGGCGAAACCGCCCGCCCCACCAGTGCAAAATCAGACGTGCGCGGAGTCTGGTGGGGCAGGCATGCAACCGGCCGTATCCTTTTTCCTGCTCGTGCACGACTGGTAGTGGCGGTGGCTTGCGCCGGTTGGTTGTTGGCGCAAGGACCGCCGGCGGCGCAGACGCAGACCGAGGACGATCCGATCGTGGTATCGACCGACCATCCGCGCCTGCTACTTCGACCTTCCCGCCTGCGCCTGTTGCGGCGCGAACGGGAGCGAAAATCGCCGCGCTGGCAGCAGTTTCAGTTGTTTCTGGCAGGCCATGCGGCGATGCCGGAGCCGGGGTTCGCCAAGGCGCTCTATTACCAGATCGCGGGCGATGCCGATACCGGCCGCGAAGCCATCGCCTTCGCTCTCGGACCGAACTCCGACCTGCGCCAGCAGGCGCTGGTCTACGACTGGTGCCAGGATCTGCTGAGCGCGGCACAGAAGCACGACCTGGAAACGCGCCTGGAGCGCGGAATTTCTGAGACGGACTCCAACGGCGCAGTCGCCGCGGTGGACGCGCGAGCGATGGCGGCGGTGGCTCTCTACGACCACGTCGAAAAGATTCCGCGGCAGGAACTGGAGCGCGTGGTGCGCGGCTGGTGGAAGGGCCGCGTCGTTCCGGAATTGGCCGCCGGACGCGCTGCCATTGCGCGCGACGACGCCTACCCGCTCTACGAGATGCTGCACGTGCTGCGCGACAATACCACCCTCGACCTCAGGGACTCCGCGGGACCGTTCTTCCGCCATTTCCCCACCGAACACCTGGTGAGCTACTACCCCGCACCCTTCGAAGCGCCGGAGAACGACTACTACATCGGCGCCACGCGGCGAACCGGCGAGGCGGATCTACGGGCGGCGGCGCTCTCGCGCGCGGCCGAACTGGAGATGGTGGCGTACGACCCGAATGCCGCCGACACGCAATTGCTACAGGGCTGGCTGATGCACGACAAGTACATGCTGCGCGGAGCTTTCGGCTGCCCGTACGAGTTTCTGTGGGCCAATCCGTACCAGCCGGGCTTGAGCTACGACCACGCGCCCGAGGTCTGGCACAACGCCGATTTCGGCCGCCTCTTCATTCGATCGGAGTGGGACGATGCCGCCGAGTGGTTCGGCTATTTCGACGGCGCGATGCAGGACTTCCGCAATGGCGAGGTGAAAGCTCTCGATCCGGCCCGTCCTCCGGCCACCCTGCTGCTGCATACCGCCGCGGTTTGCTTCGGGCACTCGGCGCGGAAGTTTCGCGTGAACGTGGACCAGGGCGGCGCGGTGTTCATCGTGAATCTCGATCCGCGACACACCTATGAAGTGGAAGTCGACGACCAGGAATTGTACGAGGCGGACACCGACTCCGGGGGGATTCTCGAAGTGGAAGTGCCGGTAGGGAAGGAAGTCGGGCTCACAATTCGCTGAGAATCACGGCTCGCGGACATGGACGACGCGATCGGCCGCGACCTCGTGAAGTTCCTGCACCTGACCGCTGGGCCAGCGGATTTCGATCTGCTTCGCCGACGATTGCCTGCCAAGTCCGAAACGCACCAGAGGCTCGCTGGAGGACGCGTAGCCGACGCTGGTGGTGCAGTGATTGTAAAGCCTGGTACCGTCCGGCAGCGTGACTGCAACCTTGGCGCCGATGCCATCGCGATTGCTTTTCGTCCCGGTGAGATGGAGCGCCAGCCAGTGCCCGGCATCGGGCGTGACGTTACGATAAAGGCGCGCCGGCCCGTCGACGCTGGAGACCACCACATCCACGCGGCCATCGTTATCGAAGTCGGCGAACGCGGCGCCGCGATATTGGCCCGGAGTCTGGAAATCGGCGCCGGCGTCTTTGGAAACGTCGCGGAAACGCCCCCCTTCGTTGCGGAAGACCATCACCGGCAGCGATGTGTTGCCGGCCAGCACCGCGTCGAGGCCGGGAAAATGCGCGCATGACGTGAAGATATCCTTGAAGCCGTCGTTGTCGAAATCGAAGAGACCGGCGCCCCAGCCCGTCAGGCTGCGGGTTGCCGTCGCGAGTCCCGTGCGGGCCGTGACGTTATCGAACGCCGGTTGAGCGCCGGTGTTGTGAAACAACTGAAAAGTGTCGTTGTACATCGCGGTGAGGAATAGGTCCGGGCGGCCGTCGTTATCCACGTCGCGGAAGTCGGCGCCCATGCCGGCGACCGGCCGGCCGTCGTCATTGAGCGCCACCCCGGCGAGCATCGACACCTCTTCGAATTTTCCTTGGCCCAGGTTGTGGAACAGGAAATTCGGCACGCTGTCGTTGGCGATGAAGAGATCCATCAGGCCATCGCCGTCGTAATCCGCTACCGCGATGCCCATGCCTTTGCCGTTTTGCGCGCCAAGGCCGGAGGATTCGGTGATGTCCTGGAATGTGCCGTCGTGGCGGTTCCGGAAAAGCTGGTTGGGGGAATCGTGATACGCGCCCGGGTTGCAGTATCCCGGGTTCTGTTTGGTACCGCAAAGCGGCTCCAGTTTGGGGTCCCACCGCACGTAGTTGCTGACGACGAGGTCGAGCCAGCCGTCGTTATCCACGTCCACCCACGCGGCCGCCACCGACCAAAGCTTGCCGTAGTGCGCATCGACCCCGCTGAGGTGCGCCTTTTCGGTAACGTCTTCGAACGTGCCGTTGCCGCGGTTGTGATACAGAAAATTGCGATTCACGCCGGCGACGAAGATGTCGGGGTAGCCGTCGTTATCGTAATCGCCTATCGCGGCTGCCATCGAGTATCCTTCGCCGGCCACACCCGCGGTGTCGGTCACATCCACAAATCCGCCGTGGCAATCGTTGCGGAAGAGTCGGTTGGAATACTGCGGGCCGGTCTTTTTCAGCGAGGGCATCTCGGCGCCGTTGGTGAAGAAGATATCCATGCAGCCATCGTTGTTGTAATCGATGGCGGCCACGCCGCCCACCATCAATTCGGGCTGGTGGAATTCGCCGATGGCGCCGTTGCGCAGTGTGAATTTCGGCCCGCTTTTGGGAGCCGTATCCTCGAAGCGGATCTGTGCCGGCAATCCGAGTGTCACCGCCAGCAGGAGGGCGATTACTTGGGAAGAGTACGCCGTTGGTAGTCGCGTAGCCATTCGGCTTGTTCCGCCGCCTCCTTCATGCGGCCCTCCATCTGATAAATCCTGATGAGTAAGTTGTGCGCCTGCGGCAACTCGGGCTGCAAGCGGATGGACTCCTCCGCCGCCGCGGCCGCTTCCGCCGTTTTTCCGAGCTCTAATGAGACCTTGGCTCGCCAGAAAAATCCCAAGGCAGCATTGGGCATCTCTTGGATTACCTGTTCGATGCGCTCGAGCGCTTCCTGGTTGCGGCCGCCTTCGTTGAGAAGTTCGACATAAGCCAGCTGGAGATCGAGATCGCGGCGCCCTGCCGGCAGCGCCGCGAGCGAACGCATGGCGGCTTCCGCATCGCCCGTCTGCCCCAGTTTTTCCAGACAAATGGCGCGATCGATTTGCGCGTTAACTGCCCATTCCGCCTGCGGCGAAAGACGCAGGGCCTCGTCGAAATCGTTGAGCGCGGCGCGGTAGAACTGGCCTTTCAGGCGCTCCTGCCCGTCGGCGAACTTCGCTTCGGCGGCGTTGCTTTGGACGGGTTTGGCGTCCATTTCGGACAGCAAGGTTTGTGCGGCCTTGAATTGGGGATCTGTGGCCGGAATCGCCTCGGCGATGGCGCGCGCCTCCTTCAAATCGCCCTTTCCGGCCAGCGAGCGCGCCAGCGGATATTGCGCGGGCGTGGAAGGGTCGAGTTTCAGGCTCAGGCGGAAGGCGTCGGCCGCGGCCGCCATATCGCCTGCCCGGAAGAAGAATCTACCGGCGGAGAACTGCTGCGCCGCATCGTCGGAGTAGAGGGCCGCACGGGCGCGGAAGAGGTCTTTGGCCTCCTCGTAACGCGCGCCATCCTCGCCGGGAAACGGCTTCACACCCAGAGTGACCATCGCCATGGCGGCACTCATGCGCACGGTGCGGGCGGGGTCGCGAAGCAGCGTCACCAGATCGACGGCCTCTGCCACACGCTCGCCGCGCGAGGGTTTCAGCACGGCGGCGGCGGTCGCGCGCACCAGCGGGTTGGCGTCGGAAAATGCGCGCTGGACGGCTTTGTAGGCCTCGGGACTGTCGGGGTAATTGCCGAGATATCCGGCGGCGTTGGCGCGCAGTATCGGAGATTCCCGTTGATCGCCGAGGATGGCGAGCAGCGCGGGAATCGCCTCGGGATCGCTGCGGCGAGCGGCGGCAAACGCGTCGGCTTGCCGCACGGCTCTTTGACCCGATTGCGGGCCGTACCATGCAGTGGTCTGCTGCACGGCCCACGCGGCGTCCTTGTCGCGATGGCAGAGATTGCAGGCGTTGGGAATGCCGTGGCGGACTGTGTTTACGGGAGCGGGAATGCCGATCGAATGATCGCGAATTTGGGCCTTCAGGCCGGCAGTGACGGCGGGCATGTGGCAGTCCAGGCAGGAACTGCCGGCACTCGCCGGCGCGTGATGGGTGTGCGCCGCGACGTTGGCGCCGATGGCCTTGTGGCAGCCGGTGCAGAGGCCATTGTTGGCGGTGATCAGTTGCGGATTGTGCGGCTGTTTGTGGCAGGTGAGACAGGTAGCTCCGCCCTGGAGAAAGCACTGGCTCTCCCAAAAGGCCACGGCGTCGTTGGCGAACCAGCGGGGACGTGCATCGGGCCAGAACTCGGGGTCGTCCGACGCCGGCTGTTGATATTCCAGATCGGGAACGAAGTAGTCGTAATAGTTATCGCCGGCTTGGAAGCCATCGGCATAGGTGGTGCGCCAGGAGTGGCACTGCGCGCAGACCATGGTGCTCCGCGTCGGGTCGAGCCGGGCGGGGTTGACGATCGGCGCCTTGCCCCCCTGCGCGATATGTTCTTTGCCGGCGCCGTGGCAGCTCTCGCAGCTTACTCCGAGGCGGTCCCAGGTAGTGTGGTAAGTCAGCTTAGTGGTATCGAAACCCTTCTGTTCGCGGCTTACATGGCAGGAATAACAAGTCTTGTTCCAGATCAGGATACGATCCCCCGCGGCTTCTTCGGGATTCCCCACGTCCACGTCGTGTACCCATTTGTGCGCGATATTGTCCCACGCGGCAGGGATGAGAACGATGCGGCCATCGGGCAACGTCGTGAGGTAATGCTGCACGCGGCGATTGCCGAGAGTGTAATCGATCTTGTGTTCCCACGGTTTGCCGGTCAGATCGGACTCAGTGATGTAGTAAGTGCCGGCAGCGGCCCGGAGGAGATAAGTCGAGCCGTGAAGGACCACTTTGGCCTGCGCGAAATCGCCCTCGACCGACGATTTCGATGCCGCTTGCATCATGTGGGCGTGGCGCGACGGCACAGCTTCCGCGGCGTGACACTTGACGCAGGTCGCGGATTGGGAATAAAGGGGTGAGGTGAGGAAGACCAGTGCGATTGCGCGCGTCATCGTTCCGCCATGGCGGCTTCCAGGTAATCGCCCAGTTGTTTGGCGGTGAATTGATTTCCTTCGAAATCTGCCGCCAGTTTGCCTCGCCGGTCGATGACCAAGGTGTGGAGGGAATGCGTGAGGTAGCCGTCGTCGGGCCAGAAGTTGAGGCCGAACCGGCCCGTAATGGCCTTCACCTCCGCCAGCGGACCGGTGAGGAAATGCCACGTCCGCGGATCGGCTTTCCAGGTGGCGGCGTATTCGGCGAGCACTTTCGGCGTATCGTGTAGGGGGTCGAATGTGAGGCTGAGCAGAATCAGGTCGCGGCCCATGCGATCCGAAAAACGCTGGCTCAACTGGCCGAAATTATTCGCCAGGCGGAAGCAGTAATCGGGCAGCGGGCAACTGGTATAGAAAAATGTCAGGCCAACCGTTTTTCCAGCGAATTGCGACAGCGAGACGCGCGTGCCGGTCTGGTCGGTGAGAGTGAAATCGGGCACAGCCTGGCCGATTTGGACTGTCGCCCGCGCCGGTTGCAGCAGTTCGAGACGCCGCGCCAGCAGCGCTTCGCGCTCCGAACTTTCGTAATGGTGAACGTGGATGCCTTCGGCGTAAGATCGTTCCTTTTCCACCACCAGCGTGAAATCGATATAAGCGCCCGGTCTCAGGTTCGCCAATTCCTTGTCGTCGAGGACCGAGTACGGCATGGACATGGCGTCCATATACCCGGGAATGGCGGCACAGGAAGCTACGAAGGAGTGGTTCGGATGGTCAACCTGGAGGACGATGCCGGTAACCGGATAGCGGCCGCCGGCGAGGGCGACGGAAGCGGCCAGGAAAAAGACGCTACCGCGCACGAGCGCCCCCAAGATGCACGGGGTGCCGCGCGATTTCGCGGTAGTCGCGGGCGAATTGCTTGATCTCGATGGTGCGATCCTTAGGAACATTGCTGAATTTCTGCGGTGCCGGATCGCCGGGCCATTGAATTTCGACACTCATAATTTCCGCCGATTTTCCCAGCCCGATGTGCTGCTCGAGAGGAGATGCGCCGAAAGATCCGCCGCTCGACACCGTGCGGTAAATCGATCGTGTCTCCCCTCCGTTTTTCACTGTGACTTTAATTTTAGCCCCGATGGCGGATCGGTTAGCCTTCACGCCCACCAGGCGCAAAGAGATCCAGTCGTTGCCGTGGCCGGGATTCTCGAAGAGGCGGAATGCGTGGGCATCGCCGGGGACCGCGCCGCCCACCACTTCGAGGATATCTTCATCGCCATCGTTATCGATATCGGCGAATGACACCGCGTGGCCCTTGTGCAACTCGCCGGTGCCGGAAGAAGCGGTGATATCGGCGAACTTCCGGCCCGCCTGGTTATGGAGCAGCACGTTGGGCAACTCCGCGGCATAGGACGGATCGCCGGTGCCGAGATACATGTCGAGATAGCCGTCGTTGTCCACGTCGCCGAAGTTCGCCCCCATCGGCATGAACACCTTATCCAGCCCCACTTCCGCGGTAACATCGCGAAACGCGCCGTTTCCCAGATTGCGATAGAGTTTCATGGAGCCGGAGTTGTGCGGAAGCCCCATATAGGTGCGGACGCTCTCTTCCACCGACATGACGTAGCTGCTCACGAACAGATCGGGCCAGCCGTCGTTATCGTAATCGAAGAACCAGGCCGGGAAGCCGTGGCCGGAGCCCGGAACGCCGGCCTCTTGCGCCACGTCGGTGAAGGTGCCGTCGTGATTGTTGTGAAAGAGCGCGTTCTCGCCACGGTAATTGGAAACGTACAGATCCGCCCATCCGTCGTTGTCGTAATCGGCCGCGATCACGGCCTTGGTGTAGCCCGAGACATCGGTCCCCGATGAGTGGGAGATATCTTTGAATGTTCCGTCGCCGTTGTTCAGGAAGAGCTGGTTGGGGCCGTTTTCGTTACCCACGTAGAGATCCAGCAGACCGTCGTTATTGATGTCGGTCCACACCGCGGTTTGCGTGGAAGTGAGCTGGGCTAGCCCCGCTTCCTTCGTGACATCGGTGAAGGTGCCATTGCAGTTGTTGCGCAGCAGCGATTTGCGCTGCGGCACTTCCCATCCGCCGCGCAGAACCAGAATGTCGACACAGCCGTCGTTGTTATAGTCCGCCTGCACGATATTCAGGCCGCCCAACTGCGTATCGAGGCCGGAGTGCGCGGTACGGTCGGTGAACGTGCCGTCGCCGTTGTTGTGGAAGAAATGCATGGGCGCGCAGAAATTCCAGTTGGAAGTGACCACATCGAAGAGACCGTCGTTCTCGAAGTCGTCGACGATCAGCCCTCCGGCCTGCGAAAAGAGGTCCAGCCCGGCGAGCGCCGCGACATCCTTGAATCGGCCGATGTCTTCCGCGGACTCGAACAGAGACGGCGCCAGCAGGTGCTCTTTCGGCAGTCCGGCGGGCCACGTGCCAAGCGTCATGTGCGCAAGATTGAGCAGCCACTTGGTCTCGATGTCGTCTGGCCGCAAGCGGAGAGAGGCAAGCAGGTGCTGGACGGCTTTTTGCGAATATTCCGGTTTCCCGTATTTGAATTCAGGCCGAATCGGGAACAGGCACCTCTCGCCGGGATGACGATAGATATCGTTGGCCATTTCGGAGCGATGCAGGTACGCGACGCCGAGCAGTTCTTCGACATCGGGCAGCGCGCCGGCGACGGCCGTGGAAGCGATGTGGTCCGCCGCCTCGAACTGCGCGATCGCCTCGTCGAACTCGCCGCGATAAGCGTGAAGTTGTCCGATGGCGATGTGCAGGGACATGGTGTCGGCGGGGGAACGATCGGGCGGGGCGGCTTCCAGAAGTTTCCGGGCGCGCGCGCTCACGTCGGCAAGCGACTGCTGGCGCATCGTGCAGGATTCGGCGAGCGAGAGGTTCCAACCTTCGGGTTTGGGAAAACTGGCGAGGGCGGACTCCGCCTCATTCAGGCCGGAGATATTCAGGTCGAAACGAATGCCGCTTTCCGCGCGGATGGCCGCCTGACGAGCGCGTTTGGAGTCTGCGATGTGGGCCAGTTCGCCGGCGGGAAGGACCTTGGCGATGGCGAAGCCGGACGGAATCTGAAAAACCGCGGAAATCTGGCCCGGACCAAGCCCGCGGATCGCCAGCCGCATTTCTTCCCGGAGCGTCGAAGGATCGACCGAACCGAGCAGGCCTCCATCGATCGACGTCGCGTCGACGGATTTTTCGCGGGCGAGAACCGCGAAATCGGCGCCTTTTTGAAGTTGTGTTCGGATGCTCTCGGCCTGCGCGGCCGAGTTCACGACGATCAGCCGGAGAGGCACACCTGTCTGGTCCTGTCCGGGCGCAAACAAAGCCGCGGCGAAAAACCAGAATAGAAGGCGGGACATAAATAGAAAAGGGGGGCCGATCTTGCGACCGGTCCCCCCAGGATATACCGTACCGGGTCTAGAAGTACACGCGCAGGCCGAACTCCATGGAGCGAGGCGAGTTGGATTGGCCGGTGATCTGGCCGAAGGTGAGCGGGCTGGTGAGGCTGCCGCCCGGAGTATTCGGCTGGTAGTGGTTCAGGATGTTCGTGAACGTGAAGAAGAGCTGAGCTCCCGCCCGTTCCCGATATACGCCGATATTCTTAACCACCTGGGCGTCCAGGTTCCAGGTCGGGAGGCCGCGCAGAGGACCGGCGCCGCCGCCGCAACTGGTATCGAGACCGAGGACGCACGGACGGAACTCGCCGTAGACCGCGGCCGGGTTGGCCCACATGTTGAGAGCATAGTTGATCGCGGGAGTGCCGTGGGTCTGGGTACCGACGGAAGCAGATCCGAACACCGGGTTGGTTCCCGCGCCGCCCACGACGCCGTAGTTGCCGCCGACGCCGCCGGAGTAAGGTCCAAAGCCGACAGCGTTTTCGGCGTGGGAGTTGTTATCCGGACTGACAGCGCTGGTTCCGGGGGTGGTAACTTCACCGAAGGCCTGGCAGCCGGGGTTGCAGCTCCCTTCGCTGTAGGTGATGCCGAAGGGCGTACCGCTTTGCGCCGTGAAGAGCGGGGAGATGGTCCATCCGCCCAGAGCGTGTCCGAGCACGCCCTTCTGACTCTTGTACCAAGGCAACTCGTAGTACATGTTCAGGTTGTAGATGAAGCGGATGTCGTAGGGTTGCGGACCGTAGTTGGCAGCTTCATTGAAGGGATTGAGCGACGTGAAGCTGCTCGACGCCTGCACTTGGGTGGCGGTGCCCAGCGCGCGTCCCCAAGTGAAGTTGGAGGTGGCGGTGAGGCCGTGCCAGGTGTTGGTGCGCACGGTG
>DATJMA010000107.1:0-159444 GCA_035509055.1 Bryobacteraceae bacterium
GTGCCGCATGAGTCAGGGTAGAAGTGTGCCCGGGCGCGGCCAAAGCGGGCAAAACGAGCCGCAGACTGAGGCACTTAGGTATGTCAAAAGCACTTTAGGCTGCGCCTGTTTTCAATTCGGCATAATGCGAGTTACGACCGCTCCTGAAAATAGGCGTTTTTCCGCAAACTGCTAGGCCCGTCTGGTTCACGGTATCGATCTCAGCCCAGCGTCTCGTGCGCATGCGATCCGCTCCGCCACCGTACCGGTCCTTCTGATACCCGGCACTTCCGACACCAACAATCCGCCGCGGAATCGGCTTCACGCGTTGAATCCAAGTCCAGCGTGTTAGGGCGAGTTCCCGGCGCCGGTCGCGCCGGATCGCTCAATCGCAACTCGGACTAATATTCCCGCCGTTTCACGGAATGGTTCGGCTCCCATCGGTGAACGCTGCGTGGCTTGGCGCTTGGCCGCCCGCAGAATTGTTGAAGGCTACTCGTTCAGGCTGAGGCCTCAGAATGCCGCGGCGAGAGAAAGTCCAATACCGGAGGGCACGCCATCCCTTCGATAACAACTTATTAGAGCCTGCGCATCCGGGCGCAATCGCTCAGCGATCCGGATATCTTACTTCTTGGGCGCCCCGATCGGCCGTCGATATACCGTCTCAAAATCGGGCTTCCCGCCGATGCTCACGCTGGTATTTGTGGATGTGCTCGGCGTGGCTGGGCCCGCCGTACCGGCATCCGCTTGGGCTTTCGCGTCCGGAAAGTTCTCCTTCGTCACCGTCTGTTTCGTCACCTGACGATTGTTTGAGGGCCTCGCGTCGATTCGGTCGATTACGTCCCTCGGAATCGCGGTCTGTGTCTTCTTCGCGATAACGATCAGATTATCGTCCGTCAGTTCGTCCATTTGGGCCAAAACGGGTTGCATCGAGCCTTTCTTGAACACACGAATCTCGGTGCCGGTTTTGAGCGTCTTCACCTTCGCCCATTCGTCCTCCGCGCCGAACGCGACCAGCCCGGCCAACAAAAAGAAAAGCAGTCCGCGCATATACGAAGCTCCTGTCAAGCGAGTCTAACAAACTTCGGAAGGGTCCACTGGAAGGGCTGTTTTCCTGGCCGGCGCTGCGCCTGCGGCTGCTCGCCATCCTACCAACGCCAAATCGGCATTCGTACGGCATGCTCCTCCACCAGAAAAACGGCGCTCACTGTCGACGGGCCCGGTATCTGGCTCGCCGGCGCGCCCGTATTTACACGTCTGAGCGCATTGCAGTTCTTCGCCGTGTCCATGCACGATCCCATGACATTTGCCGACACCCCGCCTGTGCTCTTAACCGCCGCGATGTTAGCCCGCCTGCTTACGATGTGCCGCGCCACCAGCGGCGATCCAGTAACCGTGCTGCGCCGCGAGTCATCGATCTTAATAATCGATATCCACTATTGACCCTCCCCGCGCCATACAGATACTCTCGCTTCATTGAACTGCGAGAGGGGAGCGCGATTGACCCGGCCACTGAAGTATTGTTTTATCAGCACGGTGCTTTGGAGCGCCAATCTGGCGGCCCAATCCGATGCCCCGGCGCCGTTGAAAATCGGCGATGTGACCGTGTCCGGATTCTTTCACGAACGCTACGAAGACTGGAACTTCTTCCGTGGCGCCAAGGGCGAGAACGATTACGGCTATTCGGGCTCCTTCCTCCGCCTGATGTTCAGCGAAAAGACCCGGAAGCTCGATTGGGCGGTGGAATTCGCCGCTCCGATTTTGCTCGGCATTCCGAATCAGGCCGTACAGCCGGCGCCTTTGGGCCAACTCGGACTCGGCGCCGCTTATTATGCTGCCAACCACAACAACAGCGCCGCCGCCAGCATCTTTCTCAAGCAGGGTTACGTGCGTGTGAAAGGCACCCACTCCAACCTCAAACTTGGCCGTTTCGAATTCTTCGATGGCGGCGAACTCACCCCCAAGGACGAAACTTTGGCCATCGTCAAGCGCGACGGCGTCTCGCAGCGCTTGATCGGCACCTTCGGATTCGCCGACGTGCAGCGCAGCGTCGATGGCGCGGTCTACACCTGGGCAGACCGCGATTGGAATTTTACTGCATTCAGCGGCGTACCCGATCGCGGCGTATTTCAGGTGGATGGCTGGGGATGGGTGGTTACGCCGGTAACATATGCAGCGCTGAATAAGGACGCTAACTGGGGCAGGACGAAAGCCGAATGGCGTATCTTCGGCATCTTTTACAACGACGACCGCGGCGTGATAAAGGTCGATAACCGCTCCACGGCCGCCAAGAATGGCGACCATGCCGGCATCGATGTCGGCACTTATGGCGGCAACCTGATGGAAGCCATTCCGACCACCGCCGGCACGTTCGATCTCATGGGTTGGGGCGTCCTGCAAAACGGCAAATGGGGTTCGCTTACCCAGAAATCCGGGGCGGGCACGGTCGAGGCTGGATATCAGCCCGCGATCCTTAAGCCCGTGCGCCCTTGGATCCGAGGCGGCTATTTCTATTCCAGCGGCGACGGCAATGCCAACGACAGTACCCACGGCACTTTTTTCGCCATTCTGCCCACGCCTCGCGTCTATGCCCGCTTCCCATTCTTCAACGAGATGAACAACGTCGATACCTTCGGCGAGCTGATGCTCCGGCCCGCCAAGGGCATGGCTATCCGCTCGGACATTCACGGCCTATGGCTTGCCAACAGCACCGACCTTTGGTATGCCGGGGGCGGCGCCTTCCAGCCATGGACCTTTGGCTTCAACGGCCGCCCGGCTAACGGACAAACCGGCCTCGCCACGCTCTACGACGTAAGTTGGGATTACCAGGTCAGCCGGGGGCTTGGTGTCGGGCTGTACTTCGGCTACGCCCGCGGCGGTGAAGTCGTTCGCAAAATCTTCCCACAAGATCCCAACGCCAAAATGGGCTTCCTCGAAGTGAATTACCGCATGTAGCTGAAATTGCGGGGTGGCTTCACTAACCGGGGCTGAAGCCCGGGTGGACATCGAACACCCCATTGAAGCCGGTCTCGTCCCCGACGTCGCATCGATATCGTAGTGTGCGGAACCGATCAACGCCGGGCCAACCGAAATCTGAAACGGCTTCAGGACTCCACGATTTTTTCCGGCACCAGCCGGCCGGGCAGGATCGGACTTGTCCCAGCCGCTGAACATCGGCGCCTTTCCTAGCTGTCGAACAGCTTGAGCATTCAAGACGCATGCCCTGAGAGGAGCCGCGAGAGCCACATTGCCGGCAATCCGGCGCATCAAAATCCCGATCGCCCCACTTGCCTTCGATCCTTGGCCCTTCTCTTCGCCGCGCTCTTGTCCGCGATATTGAGCGCCACTGCGGCCCGGATGAGATTTTTCAGCGCCGCTTCCTTCAGCTTGTCGCCTTCGTGAATGTCGATGGCGCGCCGCACATTTCCCTCGAGGCTGGAGTTGAACAAACCGTCAGGCTCGTCCAGCCGGGCGCCCTTGGCAAATGTCAGTTTGACGTGGTCCTTGTACGTTTCTCCCGTACATACGATTCCGTCGTGGGAAAAGACCGGAGTGCCCATGAATTTCCACTCTTCCACGATTTCCGGGTCGGCATCGTGGATAAGCTTGCGCACTTTCGCGAGCATTTTCCCCCGCCAGTCTCCCAGTTCCATGATCCTCTCGTCGATCCGCGCCGAAGCAGATTCTGTTGGGACAGCCTTTTTCATGTCAGCTCCTATTTTTGCACTCGCCGCCGTTGCCAGAAAAAGTACGAGAGCACCCAGAGCACACTCGTAGCCGCCGACGGCATCAGAGCATTCGGGCCTTCGCTCATCGAAAGATGCGCCACCAGGGCCGAGACCAGGTTGATCGCGAACCCGGCGTACGCCCACTCTTTGAGCCGCGCCGGCACCGGCGCGAGGAGCGCCGCCACTCCAAGCAGCTTGGCCCATGCGAGTTCCACCCTGAAGTACGGTGGGAATCCTAAACGAGTAATGGCCTCCGCCCCTTCCGGCGGCCGGAAGAGCATGTAATAGGCGGTGAAACCCATCTCCAGGCAAAAGAGCGCGGTCACAGTCCAATAAACGATGGCCGTGGCTTTCGGAGTTGTTTTGACGGCCTCGAAGGCCGGGGCTTGCAAAGTCGTTTCCATGGCGTTTCCCCTCTCTCGATTCATTCTGGAGGCGCTTTGGGCGGCCAGTTGACCACCTCAATGCCGAACATCCCGGCGTACTCCGCGTGCAACCGGTGCCACCCGTCGAAGTTCATCGCCTTGGTGCCGGCGATACGGCCGATGGGAGTTCCGCTGAGCAGGCCATCCATCACCTCCAGACAGACATGCCAACCGGCCGCCCCCATGGCGATGAACCGGTGGCCGATGTTGGTCCATAGCGTGAGCCGCGTGCCGGCGCCAAGAGGTTGGAGTTCCCACCGGATATCGCCGCCAGCCCAGTTGTACTCCAGCAACTCCGGTTCTTCGGCCCGTTTCACCGTGGTTTCAGTAACGGACGGAACGGGCGCCCCCACCATGGTGATCTTTACCCTGCTTCCGGCCGTACCCAGGTCCCCTTCGGCATCGAACGGCGCCCACTCGCGCAGATGCACCGGGTCGGTGAGTGCGCGCCAGACTTTTTCCCGTGGATGGCGCAACTCCCTTACCAGCACCAGCGTCCACTTCTCGCCGTCCTTTTGGACCCGCGCTCCGTGCGCCGGTCCCGGAACATATGGCTGGCGTTCGGCCATCTATTGTCTCCTCTTCTTTTCCTTCCGCGGTGAATCCAGCTGGTCGAGGTGCCGTTCGAGGGCGTCCACGTGTGCGGACCAGAACCGGCGGAACGGTGCCAGCCATTCATCCACTTCCTGCAATGGTTGGGGCCGCAGCCGGTAAAGGCGGCGCTGTGCGTCCACCGTAGATTCCACGAACCCGGCATCGCGTAGCACTCGCAGGTGCTTGGACACCATCGGCTGCGGCATATGAAGTTGCCGCTCGATCTCTCCCACCGACTGTTCCGCCGACACCAGCAGGCTCAATATCGCACGGCGGTTTGGCTCCGCAATGACTTCGAACACGCTTTCCACTCCTTTAATATACTTTATCAGGCATATGCTAGTCAAGGCATAAAACCGGCCGGCATGAGTCCCTAACCAAACCCCCGCCAGGCCGTCTACCCGGCGAGGTCAACAATGAAGGCCGCTGCATCCCTATTCTTCGCTTTCTCCAGCCTGTTTGCTCAAAGCCCCGCCTTCGAGGCGGTATCGATCAAACCCTCCCCGCCGAACAACGGAAGCTTTACCAGAGGCTGTCGCGGCGGACCCGGTACCAACGACCCGGTGCTTTGGCGATGCACCAACGCCACCGTTTCCATGCTCATTATTCGCGCCTACGACATCAAGCACTACCAATTGACCGCCCCGGACTCTGCCAGCGACGCCAACTTCGAAATCAGCGCCAGCCTCCGGTCCGATACCACCCAGGCGGAATTTCGTGCCATGATTCGCAATCTCCTGTCCGACCGCTTCAAGCTGGCATTCCATTGGGGCAAGAAGGAAGTGAGCTTGTATGATCTGGTCGTCGCCAAAGGCGGACCGAAGATGAAGGAATCGGTCGATAAGCCTGCAGGCGATGCCAACGACGATCTCCCCGGCCCTGCAGCCAAGACCGATGCCGACGGCTTCCCTGTCATCCCCAAGGATTGCAGCGGATGCATGGCCATCAATGCGGCGGGGAAAGCTCGCTACCAGGCGATCAAAGAGCCGTTGAAGAGTTTTGCCGACATGCTCGGAAATCAACTTGGCATGCCCGTGCGGGATCGCACCGGCCTGACGGGGAAATACGACATTACCCTTTCCTGGACCAGCGGCGGCGGAATTGGCAGGCGCGCCGACCCGGACGCACCCGCGGATCTCGGCATTTCCATAGAGGCTGCCGTGCAGCAGCAGCTTGGACTCAAGCTCGTCTCGAGTAAGGGCCCCATCGATACGATTGTCGTGGACAAAGTAGAGCGGAATCCCTCCGGGAACTAGTTCTGCGTACCGGATGATCAGTTTCCTCGCGTCTCGAAGCATTGCCTTGGCAAGGTCCTTGGCTCGGGATGGCGATTACGAAGATTTTCACGCGACCAGGTGCCTGGCCACACCTGCCTTGCTCCCTTATTGACTCGCCCGCCGCGACTTGCTTAACTATAGTTAAGTTCAATGGCGACACCTATCGAATCCACGCATGACGCGCGTTCGCTCGCCAACGTGCACTCGACCGTCGGCACTTCCCAACTCACTTTCTGGCGCCGTATGTTCGCGTTCGCCGGCCCCGCCTACCTGGTCAGCGTGGGCTATATGGACCCGGGCAACTGGGCTACCGACCTGGAAGGCGGCGCGCGCTTCGGCTACCGGCTGCTCTGGGTCCTGGTCATGTCGAACGCCATGGCTATCCTTCTTCAGACCCTCGCGGCGCGCCTTGGCATCGTCTCCGGCCGCGATCTCGCGCAAGCCTGCCGGGAACGTTATCCGAGGCCTGTCACCTTCGCCATGTGGATCCTCTGCGAAATCGCGATAGCCGCCTGCGATCTCGCCGAAGTTCTCGGCGCTGCCATCGCCCTCAACATGCTTTTCCATATCCCGCTGGTTGTAGGCGTGATTCTCACCGGCGCCGATACGCTGCTCCTACTGGCGTTTCAGAGCTTCGGAATCCGCTTCATCGAGGCCTTCATCCTCAGCCTTATCACGATCATCGCCGCCTGTTTCTGCATCGAGGTCTTCTGGGCCCATCCTGTCTGGACGGAAGTCTTTACCGGCCTCGCGCCACGCCTCAACGGCCAGACCCTGTACCTCGCCGTCGCCATCCTCGGCGCCACTGTGATGCCGCATAATCTCTACCTCCATTCAGCCCTGGTGCAGACCAGAGCGATCGGCCGCGACGAATCCTCCAAGCGTGCCGCCTGCCGGTTCAACCTGATCGATTCCGTGGTCGCCCTCAACGGCGCCATGTTCGTCAATTGCGCCATCCTGGTGCTTGCCGCCGCGGTCTTCTTCAAGCACGGAATCGTGGTCACCGAGATCCAGCAGGCGCAGCAACTGCTCGTTCCGTTGCTTTCCACCACCCTCGCAGGCGTAATTTTCGCCATCGCCCTCCTTTGCTCCGGGCAATCTTCCACCCTTACCGGAACCCTGGCCGGTCAGATCACCATGGAAGGTTTTCTCAACCTTCGCATGAGGCCATGGCTGCGCCGGCTGACCACCCGGTCGATTGCCATCATCCCCGCCGCTTTGACCATCAAGTTCATGGGCGACAGCTCCACGCTCGATCTCCTCCTGCTAAGCCAGGTGATCATCAGCATGCAGCTTCCGTTCGCGGTCATTCCGCTGATTCACTTCACCAACGACCGCGAGCGCATGGGCTCCTTTGCCAACCGCGCATGGGTCAAGGCGCTTTCGTGGATCTGCGCGGCGGTTATCCTGGGATTGAATTTCTGGATCGTGGCGCAGGCGTTTTCCGATTGGCTGGCGAAGCCTGGGGCGTGGGGCATCATCATCCGCCTGGTCACCATTCCCGCAGCCGCCGCGATTACGCTTCTTCTCGCGTGGATTTCGTGCGAGCCGCTCTTCACTCGCTGGCGCGGCTACGGTCGCGCTCCCGTCGTCCTGCCGGAAACCGCAACCGACGCCGCTCCCCTGGTTTACCGCCGCATCCTGGTTACCGTCGATCACAGCGAACTCGACAGTTTGGCTGTCAGCCATGCCTCCGCCATGGGCCAGATGCATGCGGCCAAGATCTACGTGCTGCACGTCGAGGAAGGCGTCACCAGCCAGGTGTATGGCCAGGCAGCCTCCACAGCGGAAACGGAAGCCGGTGAGCAATACGTGGAGCACATAGCACAAAATTTGCGTAATCAAGGGCTTATAGTCGAAACTTCAATTGTTCATTCAGCTCATCCCGACCGCGAAATCGTGCGCTACGCACAGGATGTCCGGGCTGACCTGGTGATCATGGGAGCCCACGGACACGGTGGTCTGAAAGACCTCATCTTCGGCAATACCATCAACCCGGTCCGCCACCATCTCACCGTACCGATGTTGATCGTCCGTCCCGGCAAGTCATGACCTCGCGGTTCTGAATCAAAAGTACCCACGATTTATCTTGAGCGCGACCGCCGCGGCCGTGCCTTTCGACCGATGATTTGCTTGCCGCACCCGGCCAAACATAAAATAGAGGTCGTGTTTCTGGGACAGGCTGTCTCAAGGCCGTGTCCGGGAAACACAGGCAGCTCGATTCGTTCTCACGTAACCGGTGTTAGAATCAGCCAGATCGATTGGAATGTCAAGTGCATCCCCCACGCCCGTGAAGCCTCTGCTGCTCTCTACGCTGATCCTGGCTTACTGCGCGGTGGCGCTCCCGGCAGCGACCTTGGAGCGGCTCAGTCTGGACGACCTCATCGCCAAGTCCACGACCATCGTGCGGGGCAAAATTCTCAACTCCTATACCGCGACGAATGGCCCGGTGATCTACACCCACTACCGGATCCAAACCAGCGAAACCCTCAAAGGCACGGCCAACTCCGTGGTGGAATTCCAACTTCCCGGCGGCATCGCCAACAACGTTCGGCAGAGCTTTGCCGGCGTTCCGCAATTCAAGCCGGGAGACGAATACGTTTTCTTTTTGTGGACCGGCAGGAGCGGCGCCACCCAGGTGATGGGTTTGACGCAGGGGCTGTTTTCGGTGGCGCCCGGAGGCGGGGTAGACCCGCTCACCACACGCGCCGCCAGCCATGAAGTAATGCTCGATCATTCCACTGGCAAGCAGGTGAAAGATCGAACGTTAACGATGCACTTGAGCGAGCTTCGGGCGCGCATTCAGGGGGCGGGGAAATAAGATGCGACGCTGCCTTCCGTTGTCCGCTGCCCTGCTCGCCATGGTTCTGCCGGCGAGCGCCTATTATCACTACGTCCATTATCTTTCCGGCAGCACGCCGTTTGTTCCCGTGCCGGAAGCTTTCGATCTGACCGCGCTCCCGAATAAGACCGTTACCTTCTTCGTGAGCGGCTCCGGCGTCTCGGTGTACGGCTTGAACGACAGCTTCGCCTCGGTATTGAGCCAGGTGAAGAACGCCGCGGCGGCCTGGAATTCGGTGCCGAACTCCGACCTGCGCGTCGCGTTCGGCGGCATTGAGACTTACAATCCAAACCAGCTTTCCGCCACGCCCGCAGGTGACGTGGTGTTCGACGAACTGGCGCCAGGCATTCTGGGGATGGGAACGCCTTCGGTGGTGTCATCGGCCGTCCAGACCGGACAGAATGGCCAATTCTTCCCAATTTCCCGCGGATTGGTAATCCTGACCAACTCCACCGACCCCGCCGCGGGATATGGGCCGGGGCCCAGCTACCTCGAGGAGTTCTACACCACCGCAGTCCACGAATTCGGCCACGCCCTCGGGTTGCAGCACACATGGACCGCCTCGGCAATGTCGCAGGACGTCATCCGTAACACGTCGCGCGCCCGCCCCATCGATGCCGACGATATCGCGTCTTTTCTGCAACTCTACGGCACCGCCGGATGGTCGGCCAACACCGGGTCGATCTCGGGTACCGTAACTGCGAACGGACAGCCGTGGGTCATGGCATCGGTGGTGGCGATTCCGGCACAAGGTCCGGCGGTCAGCACGCTCACCAACCCCGATGGCACCTATACGATCAGCGGCATCACTCCTGGACAATACCTGCTGTACGTTCACCCGCTGCCGCAAGACGCTTTCAACCCGATCAGCAACATCGGACTGGCTCCGCCCGTGAATGCCCAAGGCCTTCCTTTCGTGCCCACGGCGGGATATTTCCAGACAGTCTTTTACCCGAATACCACCGACGTAACCCAGGCCACCACCTTCACCGTGGCCGCCGGGCAGGCGCTCGCCGGCGAGAACTTCGCCGTGAATCCCCGCTCCTCGATTCCAATCTATGACGTGGAGACCTATGCTTGGTTGGATCCCGGCACCCGTACCTATAGCTATACTCCCAATGCGATTTGGACTACACCGGCGTATGCTGGCAAGGATCAATCCACCATCCAGTTCGCCATTATTCCCAATTCCTCCAACGTCACCCCCCACCCGGCCACGGTGACGCTTCTCGGAATTGGCTCGGGGGTGAGCAGCCCGTATCGCGCGCCGGGCGAACTCTACATGTGGTTATATTTTCAGAATCCGGGTGGCGTGGCGCCCGGACCGCGCCACCTGGTGATGACATTCAATACCAGCCAAGGCGTGGACATGTTCGTGGTTCCCGACGCCATGAACATCGTGAGCACCGGACCGCCCGCCATAAGCTCGATCACGCCAAACGGCGATGGCAGCGTGACCGTGGCAGCGGCCGGATTGACGCCTGACAGCCGCATCTTTTTCGACGGCATAGAAGCTCCCGTGACGGTTACCTTCCAGGCCACGGATGCCACCGATGGCACGATCACGGTCATGCCGCCCGCGGGCGCAAGCGCGCAAAGGTCCACTGTAACCGTGTTCACGGCGGATAATCAGAACTCCATGCTGCTGCAGTCGAGCAATCCCGTGACATACGCGTACCCGGCCGCGAACACGCCGGCGATCAATGCGGTCAATCCGCTGGCACTGCCGGCGGGGTTCAACGTCGATGGCACCTCCGCGATGGTGGACATCACGACGAGCAATACGAATTTGGTGGACGGCCAAGTCACCGTGGGATTTGGGACCAGCGACATCTCGGTTCGCCGTGTTTGGGTGCTGAGTCCCTCCCACCTGGTGGCAGACGTGGTAGTGGCGAACAACGCAGCGGTAGGGACGTGGCCGGTGACCGTGATTTCCGGATTCCAGGTGGCCGAGCAACAGGGGGCGTTCCAGGTCCAACCGCCGAACATGAATTTGCCCACGCCCGCGCTTCCCGTCTTCAACGCCATCAGTTACGCCACGGTGCTTCACGACGCCGATTACGCGTCCATCTTCGGGTCGAACCTCGCCAGCGGCCAAACTGCTCAGGTAAGTTTGAACGGCCAGCCGGTGCCCGTCCTCTATGCGTCGCCGACGCAGATTAATTTCCAGGTCCCGGCGGGATTTCCGGTCGGTCCGGCTACGCTCCAGGTCAACAACAACTCTGTCAATGCGTATCCGGTCTATCTCCAAATCAACAGCGCGCCAGCGCTGATCGTACCGGCCAACTCCGTAGAGCTGGTAAACCCCGGCGACATCGCGACCGTACAAGTGACCAACGTCGATCCCGGAATCGTGAATGCGCCCAGCCGCGTGGCGGTGACCCTTTCGGGCGTGCCCATGGCAGTACAGAGTGTGACGGCCGTGGGCGGCGCTTTCCAGATTCAATTTGCCGTTACACAATCCTTCGCCGGCTGGCAAGTCCCGTTAGTGGTACTGGTGGATGGCTCACCCAGCCTGTCCATTCCGGTGATCGCGCGGTAAGCCGCCTCTCGGCATCGCGAATGGCATGGCTCGTTCATGCGGGCCTGCTTTTCACTCTGCAACGAGCGACAAAATCGTCAGCGGAGCATTTCCCTCCAGCCTGTTATTGACGAACAAAAACAAAAACTGCTTATTCTCCCGCGCCCGCCCGATGAGCACCCGCATCGATTCCCGCGCCTCCGGGTTCTCGTCCTGAATGTGCGTGTACGGTTGGAACAGCCCAACCGCATCCTCGTAAACCCGCCCGCGCCGCAGGAGCGCACGGCTCACCAGAAAATCAGCCGTCACCGAATCCGGGATGGCCATCTGATGCCGCAATTCCGGCATCTTCGACCACGCATTGTACACGTGCGCCACTCCATGCGACCGCAGGCACGCAAAATAGTCGCGATCCAGAAATTCCGGATTACGAATCTCCACCGCGTACCGGAATTCCGGCGGCAGCGACGTCAGAAACGGATCGAGCCGCGCCAGAAACTCCCCCAAATCTCCGAAGCTGCGCTGCCCGAACGTGCCGAATTCGAAAATCAGCAGCGCCGTCTTCTCGCGATATGCCGCGAGCGGCCGCAAAAACATTTCCCTCAGCATCCGCGCATCGAGAAAGCTCTGGTTCTCTTTTCCTGCCTGGGGACCATAGCGCGCGTGCCGTGGAAAGGCTTTGCAGGTAATCTGCTCCGGCACCTTGAAGGCAAACCGGAAGCTCGCCGGCACGCGCGCGAACAGCCGCCGCCAGAATTCATCGGTGGGGAACTGATAGAAAGCGAAATCGCCGCAGACCGTGGGGAATGTCTCGGCGTATTCCCTCAGGCACTCCTGCTCAAACGCCTTCTGGGAGAACTTCCCGCGCGCCAGGTATCGCTCCCGCGTATAAATCTGTCCGAGCCATCCCTCATACTTCCAGGAACTACCGCCAATGTAGATGTTCCGCGCCGCCAGTGCTTGCAGTCTTTCGGCCAGCCCGCCGCGATCGAACGACGGCGCTTCGTCGAATAGTCCCCCTACCATGCCTGCGTAAACCGGAAGTAAAAGGGATCGCCGCCCGCTTCGATCACGCCGCTGGGATACATGCGGATCAGCACCGGCGCCGATCCGCTGTCGTAGCGCGATTTCACTTCCACCTTGTGGCCGCGCTTCTGCAACTCCTGGAACACCGCCGCGGGCAGACGCTCATCCAAGCCGAGCACGCCCGGCTTCATCTCGTGGTTATCGAAGCTCGACACCAGGTGCTCGGATTGGAAGCGCGGATTTTCCACCGCGCTCTGCGCATCGTACCCGAACTCCACGGACGCGAAGAGCACCTGCAGCAGCGCCTGATCCTGCTGGTCGCCGCCCGGAGTGGAAAGCGCGAGCAGGTTTTTGCCCGGTCCCACGACAATGGTGGGGCTCAGCGTCACCCGCGGCCGCTTGCCCGGCGCTAGTTCGTTCGGGTGGCCTGGAATTAACAGGAAACTCTGCGCCCTCTGGGTGAGCGGAATGCCAGTGTCGCCGGCGATCACCGGCGGCATCCACGCGCCCGAAGGCGTGATGGAAATCACCATGCCGTCCTTGTCGATGGCATCCACGCAGGTCGTGTCCTTGGCGAGCACCGCCGGGTCGAGCTTGTGGTGCGGTATCTCGGCGAGCGAAGGATGCTCGGGAGGATGGTCGCCTATTTTTCCAGGGCGGAACTCAAGCGATGCCTCGTCGGTGATTAGCTTGCGGCGCTCCGCTCCATAAGCCTTGGAGAGCAGCACGTCCTCCGGAATGTGGTTGAACTTCGGATCGCCGTAGTATGTGTCCCGGTCGGCATACGCCAACTTCATGGCCTCTGCCAGCGTGTGAATGTAATTGGCCGAATTCAGCCCCATTTCGGCGATAGGGAAGCCCTCGAGGATGTTGAGCGCTTCGATCATCGAAGGTCCCTGGCTCCAGAATCCGGGCTTGTAGACGGTGTATCCATGAAATGTGGTCGAGACGGCCTCTTCCGGCGCGACGTGGAAAGCCGCCATGTCTTCGTAGCGCAGCAGCCCGCCATTTTGCTTGCAGAATTCGCCGATGCGCCGCGCGATATCGCCGCGATAAAAATAATCGCGCACGGCATCCATGGCCTTCGCGCGCGAGGCGCCTGATGCCAGGGCTTTCTTTTCCACTTCGGCCATGCTGCGCAATGTGCGCGCCAAGTCGGGCTGGTGGAAGATATTGCCGGTCTGTAGAATCGTGCCGTTCGGCATGTACACTCGCTTGGAACTGGGCCACGCCGAAAGGTACCGCACGCTGTTGGCGAGCGAGATGGCGCGGAATTCGTCGAGCGGAAAGCCATCCGCCAGGTCGATCGCCGGCTGGAGCACTTCGGAGAAGGATTTGGTGCCGAAATCGCGCTCCGCCACAATCGCGGCGTCCACCATGCCCGGCACCAGCGCCGAAAGGATGCCCACTACGGGCACCCAGTCTTTCAATCCGTTCGGACCCGGGGGCTCGTCTATTTCGAGCGGCGAGAGCGTGTGGTGGCGATAGAAATCCGCCGTCCCTAGCTGCGGCATGGTGCCCACGCCGGCGATAGCGAACACCTTGCCCTCCCTGGTGCGAATGAGAATGGGGGCTTCGCCGCCCAGGCCGAAGTGCGAAAACTCCACTACCGAGGCTGCCAGCATGCTGGCGATTCCGGCGTCAACGGCGTTGCCGCCCGCTAGGAACATGCGCATGCCCGCTTCCGTCGCGCCTTCCGATCCGGCAGCCACCGCGCCCCGCAACCCGCGCGAAGCGAACCGCGAAGGAAATGGCCGGCGCATCTGTCCCCACCCGGTGGCCACCGCCAACGCCAGGATCACTGCCAGTCTGTGTTTCATACAATGTTTCCATTGTATGGGATCGGCTGCGCGCGACTGCTACTGTCGAAAGCGCCCGGCCAAACGAGCGTGTTGTGGAACAGCCCTTGCAGGCTGTCAAGGCATTTCGCGAAACCCGCTAGAACCTGAACTGGAGGGTGACTCCGCCCGATTTGAGTTTCATTTTCTTGAAATCGATATCGAGATTAGGTTTCACCGTCACCCCTCCGCCCAGCGGAATTCCCTTTTCCTTGACTATCGCGTTCATCCATTTCGGGAGTTCGAGCAGTTTCGGATCGGGTTTTTGAGGTGGCGTGCCAGTGAGGGCGTTGCTATGAGGCAGCGGTACCTTATCAAGGTTCTGTTGGAACGAGAACAGCGCCTTATTGATATCGGCGGTAACCGCCTGCCTTTGTTTCTTCAGATCGTCGAGTTTTTTCTTCTGGTCGGGAGTTGGCGCTTTGTTCTTTTCCAGTTCGCCGATTTGCTTATTCAGATCGGAAAGCTGTTTGCCGAGCGGTTCGTTCTGCTTGCCCCAATTGGCGATGTGCGGAAGTATCGCTTTTTTATAATCTTCAACTGAGTCGCCCATGTTTCCGGTTCCTCCTGCCGGTGTCCTGATTCTACTCCAAGGCTTCTTCGAATGGGAGGGTTTATAGTACCGGTCTTTTGCTGGACGCGCCGCCCGGGGAACAACCGAAACATCGCCTGCGGCGCCACCTTACTGCTCGATGATGGCCACTCCCCAGGGTTCGATCGAAAGTTCCGTCCCGGTAGCGGCGGGGCGGCCCGAGAGTAACTCGGTGCCGCCCGGATATGAGTAGACCACCCGCTGCGCCGAGGGCGAGAAGTTGAAGTAGTAATGGAGCTTCCTGCCGTCGGGCGAGACTCCATGTTTTACACGAACTGATTCCGGCAGCTTGCGGTCGGCAGCCGGTACTTGTGCCTGATCGAGGACGCGCTCCAGTACTTTCCTTTGTAACTCCTCGTTGAGGACGGTTCCTTCATAAGTCACCATGCCCTTACCGAAATGATTTTCAACGATCGCCGGGTACTTACCAAAGAACGGGTGGTCATAGTAAGCCAGGGGCGCCGCGGTATCGGGCAGGATCATCTCCGCCCAATCCGTCACCTGGTTGGCGGGTCCGGCATGGAAGGGATCGCCTTTAAGCGTGAGGGGCTTCGCCAGATTCGAGAACTCCTGATAGTGGAAGCCGGCCGCTTCGCGCAGGATGCCGGGTGCCATGACCGGGCGAACCGTCGAATACTCGTTGCAGAACCCGCTTTTCAGAGTCAGGACCAGGTGTCCGCCAGACCGCACATACTCCACCAGGCGGTGAAGCAGTGCGTCGCTGGCGATATACAGCGGCGGCACGACCACCACCTGGTAACGACTCAGTTCTTCGGTTTCCGGAAAGACAAAGTCCACGCCGGCATTGAGGTGATAGAGGGCGCTGTAAAGACGGTGCATTTCCACGTCATAGCCTCCGGGATTGCTCCATGGCATGTCGCCGGCCGGGTGCGACAGGAGGAACGGCATATAGTCCGTGCCGCGGCGGGAATCGTTGCTGTAGAGCAGGGCCACCGGTTGCGAAACCTTCAGATTCACGAGACGGGAGCCGATTCGCTGGAGTTCGTGCGCCGTGCGCGCTACCTCGGCATAGATTCGTCCGGGCTCCAGATCGTGCGATAGAACGCCTTTCCAGTACGTTTCCTGGCCATAATGCAAAGAGTGCCAGTGCCAGTATTCGACCATATTGGCGCCGGTCGCGGCCATGAGGTAGACATCCTGGCGGAGTTGGCCGTCATAGGGGGGAAACTGCGATCTGGAATCCCAGCCGATGGTCGCCGCGTTGGTCTCGGTCACCAGGTAGTTGGTTCGTTTGAGCGACCGCGCGAAATCGCCGCCATAGCTCGATCCTTCGCCGTCGTAAGCATCCTGCGTGGGATGGTAAGGATTGATGGCCGCGATATCGAGGTTCTTCGAGATATCGTACTCGTTGACGCCGGAACGGGTGGCGCCGCCGAAATCCTGCGTGATGAACTGATCGGGGCGCAGATACTCGTGCACGATGGCGTACTGCCAGGCGAGGTAGTGGGTCGCGAGCGAATCCTGGTAGCGGTCCCATTCGAGCTTCCATCCGGGGTTCAAGATGCCGTTGCGCGGCGGCACTTCGGACCAATCGTGAAGACTCTGGCCCCAATAGACCAGGCCCCAGAGCTTATTGAGCCGCTCGACGGTCGAGAACTGTTCTTGCAGGTGGCGGACGAACCCAGCCTGGACATTGGGACCGGCGGTGTCGTACGAGGTGGTTTCGTTATCGATCTGGTAACCGATGACGGAGGGATTGTCGCGGTAATGTCCGGCGATTTTGCGAATCACGCGCTCGGCGTAGCGGAGAAAATCAGGGTTGGTAATGTCCATGTTCTGGCGAATGCCGTATGTGGCTCTCTGGCCATCCAGGCGCGTTACCAGGATTTCCGGGTGGGCTTTGAACATCCAGGGCGGAATGGAATAAGTGGGTGTGCCCATGATGACGCGGATGTGGGCGCGCGCCAGGCGATCGAGGATGCGGTCCATCCAGGCGAATTCGAAATGGCCGTCTTCAGGCTCCCAGAGGCTCCAGGTGGACTCGCCGACGCGGACCACGTTGATGCCAGCCTGCTGCATCAGACGGACGTCCTGTTCGAGGCGGTCTTCCGGCATGTATTCTTCGTAGAATGCCGCTCCATAAAGGAAGGAATCCATATGGTCCGGCGCGAAGCGGCTGGGAGCTTGCGCGTGGAGGCAGAGGAGTCCGAGCGCAGCGGCAATCGGCAGGGAAGTCTTCATAGAATGCGTATACTAGCGCAAGGCGAGGTCGTGCAGGGGCCGGATCCGCAGGGTCCCGCGGCCGCCCCTTCGAAACGCGACTGGCTCGCGCCACGGTAAAAAGCCGTACAAGGCGTCCTGTGCACCCCCAGCGCCCCACACCACGGTGCTTTATTTTTCAATGTGAAATAAACGTATTGATAATTTTTTGAGAATTTTTTGATGCCCGCCCAATGACTTAAGCTGGCTTACCGCACTACGGTGAAGGCCGACCAATTCCTGCTTGGCCTATGCCGACCCAAGCCTTCCGTCTGACCGCCGCGATTCTATACTCTGCCTTGCAGATCTTGGCGCAACCGGAGGCGCTGGGGGGCTGGATCCGGCTCGACGGCCGCGCTGCCATTCCACGTCAGTGCGCGGCGGCGAAGACCGGCGCGGCCTGCGTGACCCTGCAAGACGGGCGAACCCTCTCGGTGGGGAGCATGAGAGACGGTTTGCCGGACAATGCCGCGGAAATCTACGACCCCGCAAAGGCAGTCTGGCAATCCGCGCCCGCAATGATCGAGGCTCGCGCCGCGCCGACTGCGACTTTGCTCCAGGACGGCCGCGTGCTGGTCGCGGGAGGTGGGACGCGCTCTCTGGAGGTGTTCGACCCGAAGACGGCGCAATGGACGCTCGCTCCCGGCCGCTTGACGGTTTCCCGGTCGCAGCATGCGGCGGCGCTCTTGCAGGACGGCCGCGTCCTGATTGTGGGGGGATGGGACGGCTCCGCCGCACTCCGCTCGACGGATGTGTACGACCCGGATAACGGGACCGTGACACCCTCAGGGCCGCTACGCACGGCGCGGTTTCAACACACGGCGACCACGCTGCTCGACGGCAGGGTTCTCGTCGCGGGTGGGGTGGGGCTGGCCTCAGCGGAAGTGTACGACCCCAAGTGGGAGTTGTTCGGCCCGGCGGGTTCGATGGCTGAGGCGCGCGCCGGGCATGTGGCGATCCTGCTTCCAGACAATAATAACGTGCTGCTGGCAGGCGGGCAGGGAGCGGACGGTACCAAGCTACCGACCGCGGAAATCTATGTGCCATGGACAGGAGTTTTCCGGCCGGCCGCCTCGCTTTCTACGGCACGCGAGGAAGGTACGGGCGGAGCGGCTCCGGGCGGTGCTATCGCGGTTGCGTCGGAGGGCGGCGCCACCTTCCACTTTCCGACGGTTCGCGCGGTTTGGAAAGCCGATGGGGGCGCCGTCGAGTTTGAAGGCGAGGGCTGGCAAATGGGCGAGACGGTGCAACTGGATCTCGAACGCGCCCACATTGCCATTACGGCCGACGAGTCAGGCACATTCCACCAGGAGGTGGCGCAAGAGCCCCGGACCAACCCGGAGTACGTAACCGCGCGCGGCACGCAGTGGGAAACCCTCATTCACATTCTGCACCCCTCGTTTATTCAGTTCACGTTCGCCGATTTGTGCTCCAGCGACGTAGCTCTTGCCTGCGAGTACCCCCAAGAGTTCTTTTATACAGTCGCGGTAAGCGGCCAAGGCCAATTCGGCACGCCGACTGGCACGGTCCAACTGCTGACCGGTGGAAGCGACGTTTTGGAAAGTCAGACTTTAGAGGACGGCTCGGCAACGTTCATTGTGTCCCCACCTCCTTCCGCGGGCACCTATTCCATCACGGCGACGTACTTAGGGGATTCCGGGTTCGCATCCAGCACCACTTCGCCGGCTATCAGCCTGCCGATTGTCAAGAATCTTGACTCGGTGACGATAGCGCCGATAGGAACCGGCAGCATGGTTTATGGCCAGCCCATAGAGCTCACAGCCGCCATGAGTCCCGGCGTGGATGAATACAACAACGCGGAAGCGGCGCCGACGGGCACGATTCAGTTTCAATTTGCCGGTCTATCGCCGGGAAGCTTGATCGTGTTGGCAAGCCCCGCTCTACAGGGCAGCGTGTATTTGGCGGATGGCACTGCGGGGACAGCGTCGGCGAATGTGCTTGCCCTGCTCTATCCATTGAACGGCTACACGGTCACGGCCAGTTATTCCGGCGATGTCAACTACGGCAAGGCGGTGTCAACGGGCGTAGCCCTCACTGTTAAGGCGGCCAGTTGCTCTATCGGCAGGACCTATTCGCTGCTTTCGCCGGTTTACGGGCAGACGTTTACCGGGCAATACACCGTTGCGGCAAATTCTCCGAGTATGGCAACCCCTCAGGGAAATTCTTCCGTTCTTCTGAACGGCTCGGCGATATCCAACCCGGTGCTCGATTCTCAGGGACAGGTGAGCCAGACGTTCGCCGGGTTGCAGGCAGGGGCGAACGTTGTGGAACTGGATTATGCGGGCAGCGACTATTTCGGCGCCTGTTCCAGGCAGGACACCGTGACTGTCGCGCCCGATACTCCCACGGTAACCGTGACGAGTTCCGCAAATCCAGCGCTGGTGGGTCAGACCGTGACGCTCACTTTCACCGCGAAGTCTACCTACGCCGCAACGCCGCCCCCTGGCTATGTCAGTTGGAGTTATGGCGATGTCGTGGGCTATGCGGTTTTGACCAACGGATCCGCCAGCACGACGTTCACGCCCACTACTGGCGGCGCTTACACGGTCTCGGCGAACTATCAGCCGGCGGGCCTGACCACCAACTACGCGAACAGTACCGGCACGATGACACTGATGGTGAACCCCTCGAGCTCGACGTGTGACATCGACGGCGACGGTGTCTTTACGATCCGGGATGTGCAACGGATCGTAAACGAAGTTCTGGGGTCCGCGCACGCCATCGACGACCTGAACCAGGACCACGTCGTCTCCGTGACGGACGTACAAATCATTGTCAACGCCGTGCTCATGGAGAGTTGTTTAGTTTGAGGCGTTGGCGAAAGCCGAAATTATTCCGTGCGGAAATCGATGCTGCGCGATGCGCCGGCGCCGGCGCCATCGGTGACCGTCAACTCGGCTCGGTAGTTTCCGGCGGGCAGCTTGGCGGCGGGCAAGCGGACCGCAACCGCCACCACGCGATCGCCCGGTTTGGCCAGTTTGCTCAAGTCGAAGTCACCGGAGTTCCAGCGCTCGGTGTTGGTCGCCTCATCCAGAAGGCGAAGGTGCATGGTCAAGCGTGGAGCGGCGGTGCCCGCGGAGAGCGGCGGATACACCTCGAAGTACGCTTCGGCAGTGCCGGACCTTGGCAAGACATCGGCGCCGGAAACAGCGATGCGGTTGCCACGAAAGACCAATGGTTCTTCACCCCGATCAGCGGCGTCCTGAGCGGCTTCCGGTGACAATGCTTGCACGTCGCGGCTGAGGGCGATCGAGCTCAAGCCGATCCGGTCTTTGCGTGGCGGATCGATGGCAAGCGGCGCCTCCACCGTGCCGTAGTGGTCTTTGGACGAGCGGAAAACGAGCTTGAACTCGTACTTCCCGGGGGCAACCTTAAACTGATATTCGCAATGCAGCGGATGGCGCAAGAAGGCGTCGAACTGCTCACGGGTGTCGAAATCGAAACTGCATTTGTGGGTGAAGCGAGCCACGATGTCGCCGCCGGGGATGTAGGCGGTGCCGAGGAGATCGAGCTGGGTGTGGACTTCGCCGCCCCGGTCGATGGGTTCGAGGTGCGGTGTGGGAACATCGAGCGCCAGATTAACGCGGGCCATGCCGTCGGGCTCATAGAAGAACGGGATGGAAAGCGATGCGTCGGTATTGCCGGCGGCACCGGCGCCGGCGAGCTTTCCGACGTTGTCCGGCTTCGCGGCCGCTGCATTGGCGGTTGCTGCGGGAATGACGGTAGGAACGTTGCAGTAGAGGTTGCGTCCGAACACTTTGGCATCGGGCCGGTTGACCGCGACCTTGAGCTCGTGGCAGCTTCCTTCGGCGGAGATTCTCGGGCGAAAGACCAGGCTGTAGGTTTCCGCTAGTTCGCCGGCGATCCGATCAAGCGGATCGGGGCCATCGCGTTCGCGGCTAAGCGGGCGGCCACCGGTCGCGGACGATAGCTTGAGCGCCCATTCCGGGATCGCCCCGCCGGTTTGTACCTGGAGCGGGTATACGGAAGCGTCCGCTTTACGAAATTCGTGCTTCATATCGAACGGATCGTGCTGCGGTTCCGGCGTTTTTCCGTCGCGTCCGCGTCCGTGGCGCGCCGGAGAAGCTTCGGCGGGCATCTGTTCGGCGGGAGTTGTTCCCCTGACCGACGGCACAAAGAGAATTGCGGTTTTGTGCCCAAGGATTGTACCCAAGGTCTCTCCCACCTGGGCATAGAATGCCGCGGCCGCCAGTTCGCCGAAGTCGCTCGGACGTTCGCATGGCGGCGAGTCGGGCCATTGTTCCAGCATTTGCTTCACCTGGCCGGGATCGGAACTGACCGGAGTGACGCTGGTGTTATAGCAGGCGTCGGTAAAGACGATGACGAAAGGGTGGGCGGGTCCTGCGATGGCGGCGAGCTTCGAGCCGGCTTGCTGGATCCATTTCCGGTTCTCCAGAGTCTGTGGGCCGATTAGCAGCGCGATCGGTTTCGGTTCGGGAGCCGGAGCGCCGGCGAACGGCATGAGTCCGACGCCGGTCTGTTCCTTGTCGTCCTCGAAAAGGTGAAAATCGGAAGCGGACAGCCCATGGATGGGCGCGTTCGAGGCATCGGTAACGACTGCGGCCACCTCGACGGGCGGGACCTCGGGAACCTGAACCGGCTTTTTCTGACCAAGGAGCGGCGCCGGCAGCAGGAGCAGGGCGATCGCGATCGCTCTCATGGAATCTCCACGGTATCGCCGGCGGCGGCCATCTGGCGGCCTTCGGTATCGCGCGCCACTACCCTGACCATGTAGACGCCGCGCTTGACGTCGAAGGTGTTCTGGAGAGTGAGACCGAGTTTACGGCGGTGCTCAATGCTGGCATCTTTTATCCGCAACTCGACTACCTTCTGCACTCCCTGGAGATAGTTGCCGCTGCCGTCGAACAGCGCGCAGACGACGGTCACATCGTTGCGGTTGCTATCTTCGGTCTTGCGGAGGTGCAACTGGCGGATATCGAGGTGCGCGGTGATCTCAAGCTTGGCATCAGCGGGCGCCGTTTTATAGAACTGCGTATCGAGGTCGAGAGGCAGGTCGTTCATGGTGTCATTGGAGAAGACGGCTTCCTGGATCTCGCGCTTAATAACTGTGGCTGCGTCTTCGATATGATCGGGCGCCCAATAGCCTTTGCGTGCCTGCACGGAGAACGCCTGGCCATTGGCGAGGGTAACTTTCAGGTCGTGAAATTTTCCATCGGGCTTCAGGTCCCTGGGATAGAACCCGAGGTAATAGACGTAATCGGGCGGATTGGAAAGGCGATTGAGTCCGGAGGCAAAATCGTTGTCATTCACTGCGGTGCCGCCGGTAGAGGCGGCAAGATTATCCAAGAGCAGCCCCTCCTGGGATTGCGCTTCATGATAGAGCCGGGAGAGCTGCTGCTGGGTAGCCGGTTGCGATAAGGCGCAGCCGGAGATACCGACGTCCGGGTCAACGGTGTAGACGCCGCGCGCATCGAGTGTGTTTATGATGACTCCGGAACGGGTAGCGCGGTCGATGGATTCGTAGAGGCTTCGCTGCAATTCGTCCGGAAGGTACATGCCGGGAGAAACCAGGACCATGACCCGATCACCCGGCATGGAGCCGAGCAGTCGGACCGTGTTGTTGAGAACGTGAAACGCATTGGTAGCCTGCTCGAGGCCCTCATTGTAGACGGACCGAAGAGTCGCCCTGGCAATCGGCGGAGCCTCGAGAATCGAGTAGCCACACATCTGAAGACAATCGGCGGTGATCATGGTCTGCATCTGCACCACATCGGTGAGCGCCGGCGTGCAGGAGAGACTGCAACCATTCGGATTTGGAGTGCAGGTCGGCGCTTCTTCACCGGGACTCCTCACAAATAAACTGGCGGCGTAAAAAGTGGCGGGGGGAAAATGGGAGCGAGCCGCCACCGGCTGGATTTTAGCCATCGTTTCGCGAATCTTGCCAACGTCATTGGTAAGTTCCTGCGAGATAGTTCCCGAGAGCGTCAGCAGGCCCACCCGCTGCTGAGAGGGGATTCCGCGGTCGAGCGTCTTCATCATGGCGGTTCGAATGTTCCCGATTTGATCGACGCTGAGGTGGACGTCGTCAATCACGAAAACCACGTAGCGCGTGGGGAGCGAAGTCGCGTGGGCATCGGGAGTGTCGGATCCCAGGCCCTGTTCGCCCGAGGCCGACTTGGCGCCGGCACTGCTTTCGAGCGAGAACTGCGCAATGTCCTGGGGCTTGCCCTTGTCGGTGAGTCGAAAGTCTTCTTTATGCAAGCCGCCGACTGGCTTTCCAGACTTGTCGCGGACAACTACGGGAACCCGCACCAGATTCACAGTGGATTGGAAGGTCGGGGTTTCATCCCGGACGGTGACTTCACCTGTGTGCGTCTGCGCCGCCAGTGTGAGGGATAGCACGATGCAGGGCCAATAGCGCATATGTCCTTAGCGGGACGGAGGGGGTCGAGGCAGCGGCCGCGAGCGTCCACTGGGGGGAATTATAACTGCTGTGCGTGCTAGGCGGAAGGGTCCAAAGGGCTAGTCTACTGAAGTCGTACGTGGGGCCGCAACCCTGGCTATGCCGCCTTTTTAGGGCGCATGGCTGAAAACCGGTTGCAGGCGCCTGCCTCACTTCTTCGGGTCGACGAGGGCTCCGTAGACGGGGGGACGGCTCAATCGCTCGGTCGGCGGCTGGCCGTCGCCAATCATTCGCTGGGTCATCCCGACGAAGACGAGATCGTAAGTGGGATCGACCCAGAACCACGTATCGGCGGCACCCGCCCAGTAGAACGTACCTTTACCGACAATCTCGTTGGCGGTGGCAGGATCGGGGTATACCGCCAGATCGTAGCCCCAACCGTGTCCGGGTTGCATGACGGCTCGCGAGATGGAGAATTCGCCAGTCATCAGCGAGGGCGCCAGGTGATTCGAGGTCATCAGATCAACGGCGGCCGGAGAAAGAATGCGTACGCCATCCAGCGTGCCGCGGTTCAACAGCATCTGGGCGAATCGGGCGTAATCCTGAGCCGTCGAAACCAGGCCGCCGCCTCCCGAAGCAGCCCCCGGGGTGGATACGTAATCGGCCTTCGGGCCCGATGGCTCACCGGTGGCTACCAACTTTCCGCCGGGACCGCCGGCGTAGAGGGTTGCGAACCGCGCGCGCTTTTCCTTCGGGACGAAGAACGCGGTGTCTTTCATCCGCAGGGGTTTGAAGATCCGCTCCTCCATGAACTGCGGCAGGGATTTTCCGGAAAGCTTCTCGATGATATATCCCTGAATGTCCATCGAAACGCTGTAAACCCATTTCGTTCCGGGCTGATAGAGGAGCGGAATGACGGCGAGGCGCCGGACGAGATCGAGCAGATCGGTGGCCGCCAGCCAGTTGTGCGACATGTATAACTTGTCGACCGGCGTGGCGCCGAACAAGCCATAGGTGAAACCGGCGGTGTGGGTCATCAACTCGGCCATCGTGGGCGGATGCGCGGGCGCTTCGGTGAGGATTGCGCCCGAGGCATCCACACCCTTGTACACTTTCAAATCGGCGAATTCCGGGATGTACTTCGAGATGGGGTCCGATGGCCACCACTTGCCCTCCTCGTAGAGGATCATCATGGCTACGCCAGTGACGGGCTTCGTCATGGAATAGATGCGAAAGATAGTGTCGTTCCTCATCGGAGCGCCGGACGCCATATCCTTCTTTCCGTAGGACCTTTCCTCCACCAATTGACCGTGCCGCAGGAGCAGTGTAACGATGCCCGCCAGGCGCTTTTCGTCGACCTCTTGCTGCATAGTCTGATGAAGCCAGGCCAGCCGTTCGGAAGAAAAGCCCAGCGACTCGGGCATGGGCGCGTTTGCCTGCGCCCAGATGAGGACCGGCGCCAAGATGAGCGCCGCGAAGATCGCGAGAAGCCAGCGATAGAGACGCATTTGTTGGATTGTAGCGCTCCCGCGCGTGGCTGATGCTCCCGGTCACCGGCACGCGCGGAGAGAGGCTTCAGGTTCGGCTATGCGCCCTGCGCGGAGGATTGGTGTTGCTGCTGCTGATAGGCCGCCAGGCGCTCCTGCATCTGGCGGGTGAGGTGTGGCGTGATGCCGAGCATGCGCTCTACCAGCATCAACTGGCCGCGATGATGCATCTCGTGCTCCTTTGGAGAAAGTAACATTTCAAAGCGCGTCTTCGGAGGTTGATTGGTTGCCGCCGGGAAACTGACCGTTTCGGCCAGGGCGGCATCGGAGAGGCCTTCCACGAAGCCGGCGAATTCTTCACCGTTATCATGTAGTGCCTTGAGGATGTCGGCCTTGGTGTGAAGCTTCGCTTCCGCTGCGGCGGAGGCGGCCATGACCTCGCCGAACATCTCGAACTTCACCTCGCTGATTCGCTGGCCATGCACGCGAATGGGCCAGAGGGTGGAAATTGCGAGGTGCTTTAACGTCTCACCGGCGGTGCGCACGCCTTCGGCGGGGCGAAAGTCGTACTTCTCTTCGGGAATCTCTTCGGCGATCTGAATAGTGTTTTTCCGGACGGTACGAAAGGCTTGGGCTAAATTCTTGGCGTCGTATCCATGCATGATGATTTTTCTCCTCTGAATGGCGGCTTCGCTCCACCTAAGATTATAGGGGTTCAACGTTCTCCATTCGACGACGGAATTGTTGCATTCTGTAAACAGTGAAAGTGGTCGTCGACACCTATCCGATGCTGGTGCGAAGCGCCGGAGTCAAGAATTATTTGCACCACTGGCTACAGGCGCTGCGGAAGATCGCTCCTGCCGGCGCGATCGCCGCTTTTCCTCCCATCTCCAACGGCGTGCAACTCGATCACGAGCGATCGATGCGTGGACGGTGGGCCACTTACCGCGATCTGGCGGCGCTGGCGCTCTCCAACCATCTGAATTTCCCGCTGCCCGGCGGCATCGCCCGCGGCGCGGACATTTTCCACGCGAGCAGCCTGGTGCGGCATCCTCCGCGTCGTCCGCTGCTGACGGCTACGATTCACGATTTAACCTCGCTGACCATGCCCGAATTGCATCCGGCCGCGAACCGCGTGGCCGACCGGCATCTGGCCGACAATCTGCGGCGCGCGCAGCGCATTATTGCCGTCTCGGAAGCCACGCGCCAGGACGCCATCCGCCTGCTGGGCATCGTGCCGGAAAAGATCGTGACGATTCATTCCGGCGTGGCCCCGGCCTTCTTCGATGTTCCAGCTGGGACGATCGCGGAAGCGCGCGCTCGTTACCGGCTCACGCGGCCGGTGGTGCTTTCGGTGGGGACGATAGAGCCGAGAAAGAACTTCCGCGGGCTGGTGAGTGCGTGGCGGGCGCTGTCGGCGGAACTGCGAAACGAGTACGAACTGGTGGTGGCGGGACCGATGGGGTGGGCCGGCGCGGAGACCGAAAAAGATGTGCGATCGATACGCTATCTGGGCTATGTTCCGGAACGCGACATCGCCGCCCTTACCGCCGCGGCCGCGATTTTCGCGTATCCATCGCTCTACGAGGGTTTCGGTTTTCCGGTGGCGCAGGCGATGGCGGCGGGTGTCCCGGTGGTCACGTCGAATACTTCCGCTCTGCCGGAGATCGCGGGGGACGCGGCGGTGTTGGTGGATCCGCACAGCCAGTCGGAACTGCGCGGCGCGCTCGACCGGCTGATGCGAGACTCGGGCCTGCGCGTGCAGTTGGCCGAGCGGGGACGCAAGCGCGCGGAACGGTTCCGGTGGGAGACTTGCGCGGCGAAATCGTGGCGGTTTTTCGAAGAAGTAAAGGCCGGCTGACTACCCAAAGTCAACGTACCGCTGGTACCAGAGTAGGACCCATACCCCTAAGGTATGTCTTGATCGGGATCATTCCCTACTGATTAAACTCTGATTAGGGTGTAAAACTGCGGTGGCGGACCGCCGATCAACTTAAAAACGAGGACACGAATGAGCACAACGGCCGAACAACACACTCTTGCGTCACGCCTGACGGAGGGAAGGATCCCGGTATCGGAAGCGCTGCACTACGCCATGAGCCTGGCGGATTGTCTTCGAAAACTGCACGACGCCGGCAAGGCTCACGGATCGTTGACGCCATCGAGCATCGCGCTCTCCGGGCACACGGTGGATCTGATCCCGTCGCTGGGTCCGTCCGCCACGGTGACGCCGTATACCGCTCCGGAAGTGTTGCAAGGCCAGACCGCCGATGCGCGGAGCGATATTTTTGCCTTCGGCGCCATCGTCTTCGAAATGCTCACCGGGCGCCGCGCGTTCGATGGCGAAACTCAAACCGAATTGAAACTGGCGTTGTCGAACACCGCTCCGCCGCCCTCGGGGAGTCCCGCTGTCGACCGGCTGGTGAACAGTTGCGTGGCGAAGTCGCCGGCTGCCCGCTGGCAGCGGATGCAGAAGATCATCATGGAGCTCAAGCTGCTGACGGTGGCGGCTCGCCGGGCCGACACCCCGGTGGCCGGCCGTGGTGCGGCGGACAGCGCCTTGCGCGGCGAGATGCAGCAACTGGAGGCGCGTCTTTCGCTACGTCTGGCGAGCTTCGAGAAGAGCATTGGCATCGTCCAGGCGGCCGCCGGGGAGGCCGCGGAATCGCTGAAAGGGCAGTTGGCCGCCGTGCACGCCAGGTTGGAGGCTGTCGAGGCGCGGCCGGTGGAAGCCCCGGTGGACGTCGAGGCGCTGGTTCAGCGCATTCAGGCTCATGTGGAGCAGACCATGGCCGCGGTCTCGGAAAAGCTCCAGGTCCAGGTGAGCGAGAGGGTCGAGGCGGCGAACCAGCAGCATTCGTCGCAGGTGCAGGAATCGTTCGGGGCGTTGAAGCAGGAAATCGCGGCGCAGGTGAGCGAGAGGGTCGAGGCGGCGAATTCCCTGCAGGCAGCCAAGGTACAGGAAAGCTTCGCCGCTGTAACGGGCGAAGTAACCGTGCAAGTGAAGGAAGCGCTCGCCGCCGTCAACGGGCGGATGGCTGCCGCCGAGCAGAACATGGAAGAAATTCGCAAGTACTTTGCCACTTTGCAGGAGCATGTCGCCAGGGATTTGCACGAGTTTGAGAAGACCATGAAAGTACAGGGTGTCGCCATCGAATCGGCGCGCACGGCGATGGCCCAGACCGATGACCTCGTGGAGCGCGTGGTGGAAGCGCTCGAACTACTGCAATCGAGTATGATCGATCAGCACGAACCGGCCGGGGTGAACTAAGCCCCAATGGTTCGAAGGGCACGCTCCCTTGTCGGCGGTCGCGCCTTATTTCGGCGGTTGGACGCTTAGTCCTTGCCGGGCCAGGGGATTGTCCGGAAAACGCCGGCGCAGGTCCTTCAAAGTGTCGTTGGCTTCCTGCCACCGGCCTAATCTGGCCAGGGAATCGGCCTTATAATACAGAGTCTCCGGCATCCGCTTGCTGTTCGGATAATTCTGGAGCAGTGTATTGAATGCCTTGACCGCGTCATCCCAATCCTGGTTGGAGTAATTGATGCTCCCGATGTAATATTGCGCGTCCGAGGCCTGCGGCGTGTCTCCAAACTTAGTCACGTAATCGCTGTATTCCTGGAGCGCCAGGTCCAGCTTGCCGCCGAGCCGGTCACCTTCCGCGCTGGCAAACAGATCGGTGGCGGAAAGCTGCGGTTGGGATATCGTGCCCATGTCCGGCTTGGCGGCTTGAACCGATTTCACAGCCGTCGAGAGATCGTCCATCTGGGTACTGAGGCGGCTCATGGCGGCGGTGAGATCGCTTACCGCCTGGCGTAAAGTGCTCAACTGATCGGACAGCCCCTGCACCTGGCTGCCGATGGCGGCTACCGCGTCCAGCGTCTTCGTCTGCTGGCTCTGCTGGGCATTGAGGCTCTTCTGAACGTTGTCATTGATCGCCGCCACGGATTTCGCGGACTGGTCGGCGACCGCCCGCGCCTGATCCGCGGCGGCGCCCTTGAGATCGGCAAGCTTGCTGTCGAGGGAATTCTGCAGCGTCTTGATCTGTTGCTCGAGCCCGTTGAGATCGCGCAGGACCTCAAGCATAGTTTCCGTAGTTTTGTCGGCGGCGCGTAGCGCCGGAGACGCGATCAGCGCTAACACCAGAATGTGGCGGATCATCGCTACCTTCGTCCTCTCAGTTATTCATGCTACTGCGGATAGGAGGATCTTGCACCAAGCCGCACTTTTAGCAGACAATGATTGCAGCACCAGAGGGTTCCGAATGGATGATATCCAGCAGGGTTCGACGGGAAGCAGCGCCTCAAGGGTCCGAAATGACCTGATTACGATTTTTCAGAAGAGCGGACAGCTAGTTACGGCATTGTTGGAATCGGCCTCGCAGGCGATTGTCAGCATCGACCGGGCAGGGAGAATTGTTCTGGCAAACCGGCGCGCCGAAGAGATCTTCGGATACACGGGGGAAGAGTTGCTGGGGGCACGCATTGAAATGCTGCTGCCCGAACCCAAACGGGCCGCTCACGGGCACGAGCGGGACAACTTCTTTGCCCATCCGCGGACCCGCCCCATGGGTATCGGCATGGACCTTGCGGGGCGGCGGAAAGACGGCAGCGAAGTGCCCGTGGAAGTAAGCCTGAGTTATGTGGAGGTCGAAGAAGGCACGTTTGCCATCGCGTTTGTGAGCGATATCAGCCAGCGCAAGCGGCTGGAAGAGCAACTGCTGCACGCCCAGAAAATGGAAGCCGTGGGCCGCCTGGCGGGAGGGGTGGCGCACGACTTCAATAACATGCTGACCGTGATCTCCGGCTACAATCGCATGATCCTCGACGAGCTTTCAACGATGGATCCGCTGCGCGGATATGCCGAAGAAATTCTCAAAGCGGCCGACCGCGCCGGGGCGTTGACCAACCAGCTGCTGGCGTTCAGCCGCCGTCAGATCATGCAGCCGCGCGTCATCAATGTGAATGCCGTGATCATCCAGACGCAAAAAATGCTACAGCGGCTGATCGGCGAGGACATCGAGCTGGTTCTCGACCTCGGCGTGAACGTCGGAAATATAAAAGCCGATCCCGGCCATGTGGAACAGGCCATCGTCAATCTGGCGGTGAATGCGCGCGACGCCATGCCCATGGGCGGGCACCTGCGAATCGAAACCTCCGATGTGGTCCTGGATGAGAACTACGCCCGAACCCACATGGGCGTGAAGCCCGGCGAGTTCACCATGATTGCGGTAAGCGACGACGGGCACGGTATGGAGGCCGAAGTGCGCCGCCACATATTCGAGCCGTTCTTCACCACCAAGGAAAAGGGTAAGGGTACGGGATTAGGGTTGGCCACGGTCTACGGAATGGTGAAGCAGACCGGCGGGGACATTTGGGTGTATAGCGAGCCGGGGCAGGGAACCACGTTCAAGTTGTACTTCCCGCGCGTGCTCGAGCCATTGTCGGATTCGGCCGGCGATCCCTCGTCAACCAGGGAGAGCGGAGGCGAGACGATCCTGGTGGTGGAGGATGAGCAGGCCGTACGAGACCTCACGGTGCGTATTCTACGGCAACTCGGATACACCATACTGACGGCATCGAGCGGGGTGGAAGCTTTAGAAATCAGCCAAACCCACTCCGGCCATATCGATCTTTTGCTCACGGATGTAGTGATGCCGAATATGAGCGGCAGACAACTGGCCGATCATCTTCAGGTGAGCCGGCCCCGGACGAAGGTGCTGTTCCTCTCCGGATACACCGAAAACACTGTGGTGCATCACGGGGTTCTCGACGCGGGAGTGGATTTCCTGCCCAAGCCGTTCAGCCGGGAGAATCTTTCGAAGAAACTGCGGGAAGTCCTGGCGAAATAAAGGCGCCGCGTCCATAACCAGCCGCGACCGCAAGCGAGCGGGGCTTTTTTGAGCAAGCCTGTTACAATTCCTCCATGTTTCGCAAGGTGCTGATCGCCAATCGGGGAGAAATTGCGGTGCGGATCATCCGCACGTTGCGCGAGATGGGGATCGCGAGCGTGGCCGTTTATTCCGACGCCGACCGGCTCTCGCGCCACGTGCGCATGGCCGATGAGGCCGAGCACATCGGGCCGTCGCCATCCGCCGAGAGCTATCTGGTGATCGAAAAAGTGATGGACGCGGCGCGCAAGCACGGTGCCGATGCGGTTCACCCCGGTTACGGATTCCTGAGCGAAAACGCGGAATTTGCCGCTGCGTGCGAAGATGCGGGGCTGGTGTTCATCGGTCCATCGGCGGAATCGATCCGGCGCATGGGATCGAAAACGGCAGCCCGGCAGACGGCGGTTGCGGCGGGAGCGCCTGTCGTGCCGGGTACGAGCCATGGAGTCGATTTAGAAGAAGCGAGGGCGTTCGCGGCGGAGAACGGCTATCCGATTCTGTTGAAGGCCGTGGCCGGCGGCGGCGGGAAAGGCATGCGGCGCGTGGATCGCGATGCCGATCTGGCGTCGTCGCTGCGAGACGCGGCCAGCGAAGCGGCGCGTGCGTTCCGCAATCCCGATATCTACGTGGAGCGGCTCATCGAGAACGGGCGCCACATCGAGATCCAGGTGCTGGGCGACCGGCACGGCAACATGGTCTTCCTGGGAGAGCGCGAATGTTCGTTGCAGCGGCGCCATCAGAAAGTGATGGAGGAATGCCCGTCGCCGCTCGTCGCGCAATATCCGGAGATGCGGCTGGCGATGGGGGAGGCGGCGATGCGCGCGGCGCGGGCGGCGGGTTACTACAACGCCGGCACGGTGGAGTTTCTGGTGGACCGCGACCGCCGGTTCTATTTTCTGGAGATGAACACCCGGCTCCAGGTGGAGCACCCGATCACCGAATTGGCTACCGGGCTCGACCTGGTGCGGCTGCAAGTGGAAGTCGCCGACGGAGCGCGCCTGCCGTTCACGCAGGAGCAAATCGCGCTGCGCGGGTGGGCGATGGAGTGCCGCGTCTATGCCGAAGATCCGTATAATCACTTCCTCCCTTATCCCGGCAAGCTCACGCGATTGACGAGGCCGCTGGGCCCGGGCGTTCGCATCGATGGCTGTGTTTACGATGGCTGGGTCGTGCCGATGGAATACGATCCGCTGCTGGCGAAGCTTGTGGTGTGGGCCGAGCACCGCGAGAATGCCACCGCGCGCATGATTCGCGCGTTGCGGGAGTACGACGTGGGTGGCATCCACACCAATATCGGATTCTTCCGGCAGATTCTGGAAGACGGGGAATTCCGTCGCGGGAACCTGCACACCGGTTTTATCGACGATTTTCTGGAGCGCACCGAGGCCCCGAAGGCCCCCGAAGATTTATCGGCCGTCGCGGCCCTGATCGCGGCGTTGCACACCGTGAAACGCAATGCCAATGGCGCTGCAAAGACTGCGCCCGAGACGAGCGCCTGGAAGGAAACCGGCCGAAACGAGATGCTGCGATGAAGCTCAACCTGCACGGCCCGAACGGCGAGCAGGCGATCGAGATAGCGGGCCACGCACCGGTGTATCGATTCCGCTGGAGCGGCGCGGCCGAGCGCACCGCGAATGTGGAGATGCCCGAGCCGAACGTGTACTCCGTGCTGCTCGATGGGCGGGTGTACGATGCGCGCGTGGAGGAAACCGCCGCCGGTACGCTGGTGATCGTGATCGACGGCTACCGGTTCGAGATCGGCGTGCGTGACCCGAGGCGTTGGAGCCGGAAGGATGCGGCTCGCAGTGCGGACGGTGTCCAGACGGTGGCGGCTCCCATGCCCGGGAAAGTGGTGCGCGTGCTGGCGGCGGCGGGCGATCGGGTGGAAGCGGGCCAGGGCCTGCTAGTGGTGGAAGCCATGAAAATGCAGAACGAGATGAAGGCATCGCGCGCCGGGCGAATTCTCAGCGTCGCGGTGAAAGAGGGCGCGACTGTGGTGGCGGGCGAGGTGCTGGCGACGATTGAGTGAGAGCGATCAGCCCCGGCCGATTTTCTGCACCAGCGAACGCAGGCGCGGGGAGTTCATGAACTTTCCGGATTTCTCCTGGCACAAAAAGACCATGCCGCTCGAGCGCTCGCGATAGGCTTGTTCCAGCCAGTTGGCGGCGCGATCTTCATCGCCCAGGCTCAAGGCGGCATTGCCGAGGTCGAACGGGGAGACATATTGCCGCGTCGCCAGGTCTTCCAACTCGCGAAGCAACTCTGCGCCCTCTTCACGCCGTCCCAATCGCGCATAGAGACAGGCGAGTTCGGAGAGCGCATGGGCATTGCCATCGGACCGGCTGCGGGCTTCGTCGAGTTTTTCTTCGGCATCCTCCAGGTTGGATCGCTGACGATAAATATTCGCCAGCACGAGGTCGGTAACGGGCAATTCAGGATCCAACTCTTCCGCGCGGCGCGCCATTTCCACCGCGGTATCGCTGTTGCCGGCGATTTCGAGCGCGTAGGACAGGTTGATGGCGGCCATTACGGACATCGGCTCCATCTCTTCGGCGCGCCGCAGCTCCGGCATGGCCTCCTTCAGGCGGCCCTGGTCGCGCAAAAACATTCCGTACCATAAATGTGCGCCGGGCAGGTCCGGATTCAGCTCGATGGCGCGCCGGTATTGATTCTCCGCGCGTTTAAAATTCCAATCGTAGGCTTCCGAAATCGCCGCGAGAGCTACATAGCCCTCGGCAAGGTGAGAGTCGAGTGATAAGGCATGCTCCGCGGCATGCCGCGCTTCTTCCATGCCTTCGCGCGGCGGCATGTAGCCGCTCTGCACCAGGTTATCGAGCGCGTCCGCCAGTCCGGCGAATGAAGCGGCGAAGCGCGGATCGCGGGCGATGGCCTTTCGGAAGCAATCTGCGCTTTCCCGCAGCGCGGGCTCCGTGTCCCGGTCGAGCAGATAACGGCCGCGGCTGTAAAGGTCCTGCGTGACGGCGTCGGGGTCGTGATGGGCTCCGCGTCCGTGCCACGAATCGCTCAGCAACCCGAACGCTGCCAGCAGCACCACCACTGTACCAAGACCGGCTGCCACCACCGTTCGCGATGTGCCGCGCGGTTCGGCCGGAGGCGGCTCTGGCGCTGGCACGGAGTCCGCAACCGGCGCCGCAACCAGCTCCCGCGGTGGCTGCGGAAATCGTGGAATGTAGGTGCGCGGGGGCAACTCGATCACCGTGGGATCCTGCGCTCCCGCGGCGTGATAGTATTGCGCGAGCTTGGCTCGCAGGTAATGCGCCTGCACGCGCACGATCGGGTCTGCCCGCGGGTTGAAATCGGCACTGCGACTGAAGATTCGCAGGCCGATTGTGAATTCGTTGATTTCCGCGCCGCGTCCGGCGAGTGTTTCCTCGACGAGGTATCGCAGCAGGCGGCTCAAACTGGGTGACGACGCAAACGGAGGCCTCGAAAGCATCCGTTCCAACTGAGCATTCACGGAATCTTGAAGCCCGGTTTCCGGCACAATGATATCCCTCCCTCGGGGTCTGCGAAATAGATAAGACGAACCAGGCCGCGCTTTGTTCCGTCTCTTTCGCGCTTACGAATGAAACATTTTTTATGACGAACGTGTGGCGGCGGCGCTTGTTAAACTGAATAGTTCTATGGCTATCAGCAAAGATTTGTTAGAGATCCTCGTGTGCCCCATATGCAAAGCTACGGTGGAACTGAAGGCCGATCAGAGCGGATTAAAATGTGTGGAATGCCACCGCGTCTATCCCATTCGCGACGACATTCCGGTGATGCTGGTGGACGAAGCTAAAGTCGAAGAATAAATGCCGTGGACAGCGTTCTGGAATGCTTACCGCACGGGAGTCGCGTCGCGATTGTCCGAATCCGGTCACTGGGCGATTGCGTTTTGACCACTCCCGCGCTCGACATTCTGCATCGCGCGCGCCCCGACATTCGTATTTCCATCGTAGTGGAAGATCGCTTCCGCGCTCTATTTGAAGGCAATACCGACGTAGAGAAAATATTGCCGCCGGCCCTTGGCGCTTTGCGGCAGTGGCGTCCGCATCTCTGCGTGAATTTTCACGGCGGCACGCGCAGCGCATGGATGTCCGCACTGTCCGGCGCCGGACAGCGTGCCGGATTCGGACACTTCCGGAACCGGTGGGCTTACAATCTTCGCATTCCGCGCGCGCAGGAGATTCTCGGTGAGGAGCGGCCGGTCCACACAGCCGAACATTTAGCCAGCGCGATGTTCTGGCTCGGCGCGCCGGTCTCGGAGATCCCGCGGGCGAAATTGGTAGCCCGCGACGTGGAGAAGCGGCCGATCGCCATCATCCATCCCGCGGCGGCCACGGCGGAGAAAACCTGGCGCGCGGACGGATTCCTGGCAGTCGCGGAACGGCTGAAAAAATTGCGGCTGGAGCCGGTCATCATCGGGGGCGACGCCGACGATCTCTCTGCCTTTCACCACTACTTCACGGTGCAAGGCGCGCCCCTCGCGAAGGTTAAATCGCTGCTTGCCGGCGCTTCGTTCTTTGTGGGAAACGATTCCGGACCGGCGCATATGGCTGCGGCATTCGGATTGCCAGTGGTGGTGATTTTCGGCAATTCCAATCCGGCAATTTGGGGACCGTGGCGGACGCCGTGCGAGATCGTGACGGCGCCGGGTGGCATCGGGCAGATCGAAATTGCTCCTGTGATGAGCGCGCTCGAGCGCTTGCGAGTGCACGCATGAAGACCGTCGCGCGATTGCTCTCCTACGGAAGGCGGTACTGGCTGCATCTGCTGAGCTCCGTCATGATGATGGCCATCGCGGGAGCGGCCCAGGCGGCGATGCTGCTCCTGGTGCGCCAGGTGTTCGACCGCGTGCTGGTGGATCACCCGCCGCCGGGCCGGACGGCGCTCCTGCCGCATCCTATATTCGGCCATCAAATCTATCTCGAGGACATTGTTCCGCTTCATCGCCAGGATGTGTGGGTGATGGTGGCGGTGGCGATTGTTGCTGTTTTTCTGATCAAAGGTCTTTTCGATTATTGCGGCAACTACCTGATCAGCTATGCAGGATTTTCCTCGGTTACCGATCTCCGCAACGCCGTCTTCGACAAAATTCTTACCCACGGCGCGTCATTCTTCGAGGCCCATTCGGTTGGCCAGCTGATGTCCGGAGTGATGAACGATGTTGACAAGGTGCAGGTAGCGACCTCGCAGATCCTGGCGGATTTTCTGCGTCAGATCTTCGCTGCGGCGGCGTCCGTATTCGTGCTGGTCAGCCTCGATCCCAGATTGACACTCGCCAGTCTGATCGTGCTGCCGGCCATCATGCTGCCCACCACGCGCGTGGGCAAGCGGATTCGCCGCACCAGCCGAGGCACACAGGAACGGCAGGCGGAACTGAATCAGATTCTGCAGGAGACGCTCAGCGGGCACATGGTGGTGCGGGCCTTCGCATCGGAGGGTTACGAATCGGGGCGGTTCCGCGCCGCCGCCCGGCGTCTGCTGAAAACCAACGTCCGGTACATTCTGCAACAGGGGCTCTCCTCGCCGATGATCGATATGCTGGCGGCGGCGACGATCGTGGGGCTCCTCACCTATGCCAAGCAGGAGCATTCGCTCACAGCCGGCGGCTTCAGCACCTTCATCATCGCGCTCATCCTGCTGCTCGAACCGGTGAAGCGGCTGGTGGGCATTTATAACATCTTTCAACAGGGCATCGGCGCATCGCACAAGATTTTCGAGTACCTCGACCATCCGGTGGAGATTGCGCAGAAGCCTGGCGCCGTCAGGTTACAGACGTTTTCGCGTGAGATCCGCTTCGAAGGCGTATCCTTCTCTTATCCCGGCTCGCCGGACGGCTTTCGCCTCCAGGGCGTGGATCTCGAAGTGAAAGCCGGACAGGTAGTGGCGCTGGTGGGATCGAGCGGCGGCGGAAAGACCACGATCGCCAACCTGGTACCGCGATTCTACGACGTCACGGCGGGCGCGGTGAAGATTGATGGTCGTGACGTTCGCGATCTCGACGTGGCGACTCTGCGGTCGTCGATCGGCCTGGTGGCACAGGATACGTTCCTGTTTAACGATACGGTGGAACGCAATATCGCGTACGGAAGGCCCGACGTGCCGCCTGTGGAAATCCGCCGCGCGGCGGAGACGGCGCTGGCGCATGAATTCATCGAGCGGCTGCCGGAGGGTTATCAGACCGTCATCGGCGATCGCGGCACGAAACTGAGCGGCGGGCAGCGGCAGCGGTTGGCGATCGCGCGCGCGCTGCTGAAGAATGCTCCGATCCTGATTTTGGACGAGGCGACGTCGCATCTCGACACCGAGTCGGAGATGCTGGTGCAGAAAGCGCTGGCGAATCTAATGGAGCATCGCACGGTGATCGTGATCGCCCACCGGCTGTCGACGATCCGGCGTGCCGATAAAATCGTCGTACTGCAAAAAGGCCAGATTCTCGAGCAGGGAACGCATGAGGAATTGATCGCAATGGGCGGCATTTATCATCGCCTGCACGATTTGCAGTTGGTGGATTTATGAGCCGTCTTACCGGGTGGGACGTTGTGTTCAAATGGTGAGCTTGTGAGCCTGCGAAGCATGACCGGGTTTGCCCGGGTTCGGAAAATCGCCGAAGACACCGAGGTTGTCTTCAGTTTGAAGAGCGTGAACCATCGGGGGCTCGATTTGCATTTCCGCCTTCCGGCCGCGCTCGATCCACTCGAAAACGATGTCCGCGGGGTCGTGAAAGCGGGCGTGGTGCGGGGCCACGTGCAGGTGAACCTGACGCTGACGCGGCTCGGCGGGGATACAGCGGGGTTGAACCGGCCCTTGCTTGCGCTTTATATGAGCAGCTTTCGCGAAGCGGCCGAGCTCCATCGGATTTCCGGGCAGCAGCCCGATCTAAACGCCGCTCTGAGGCTGCCGGGAATGCTCGGGATGGGCGCCGAAGACGAAGAGGTCAGCGAGTCTCTCGCAAGAGTGGTGCTGGAGGCGGCGCGAGAAGCAGTGGCTGCCTTGAATGCGTTCCGCGAGCGGGAAGGCCAAGTGACGGCGGAAGAGATGCGGCAGCGCTGCCGGAATATCTGCGTCCTGGTTGCCCGGATGGACGAAATCCGCGCCGGCGCCGTGCCCGCGTTTCTGAACCGGCTCCGCGAGAAATTGAGCGAACTGCTTGCGGGTGCGAGTGTCGATCCACAACGCCTCGCCCAGGAAGCCGCTATTCTGGCCGACCGCAGCGACATCGCAGAAGAGTTGGTCCGCTTGCGCACTCATGCCGGGCAACTGGATGCCATCCTGAGCGGGCACGGCGAAGTAGGCAAACGGCTCGATTTTCTGCTACAAGAGATGAATCGCGAAGCGAACACCGTGCTCTCCAAGACCGGAGGTCTGGGCGATCTCGGGTTGACCATCACGGAACTCGCGCTCGCGGCCAAATCGGAGATCGACAAGATTCGCGAGCAGTCGCTGAATTTGGAATGACGACAGTCTTTATAATTTCAGCCCCGTCCGGTTCGGGGAAATCCACGCTGGTGGATCGTTTATTCGACGCGGTGCCGGGGTTGATGTTTTCCGTGTCGTACACCACGCGCGCCCCGAGGGGTCATGAAAGGGACGGTGAGAATTACCATTTCATAGCTCCGGAAGAGTTCCAAGCGATGGTCGCGCGGGACGATTTTCTCGAATGGGCTCAAGTATTTGGCAAGGATTTCTACGGCACTCACCGGGGGATTCTGGAGGCCGCCCGGGCGGCCGGGCAGGACCTGGTGCTCGACATTGACGTTCAAGGTGCGAGACAATTAAAAGATCGGATCCCGGAAGCCGTTACCATATTTATACTGCCTCCCTCGCGAAAGGTTTTGGAAGACAGGCTGCGTGCCCGCGGTGAGGACCGCGAGGAAGTAATCGAGCGGCGGCTTCGGGAAGCGGCCGTGGAAATCCAGAAGTACAAAGATTACGATTATGTTTTGATCAACCGGGAGCTTGCGGAATCGGATGCCGTATTGAGCGCGATCGTGCGCGCCGAGCGCATCCGGCGAGACCGGATCGAAGATCAGATCGAACCCATTCTGAAGACATTCAGCAGTTGAAGAGGAAAAGGAAAAAATGGCTGATAAAGCGCCCCGGAACAATGCTCACTGCACCCTTCCGGATGACCCCGAACAGAGCACCTACCGGTTTATCATCGTGTCGGCGAAGCGCGCCCGGCAATTACAGGGCGGCGCGCGCCCGGTGCTGCCGACATCGTCGAAGAAACCCACCGTCATCGCCACGGAAGAAGTGCGCCGCGGACTGGTGAAGTACAGCCTCACCGGGCAAGCGCCGGAACCGACTCCACCCGAGCCAGAAGTCTAGGAAGGCCGGGAAATCGGTTCTCTTCTGCGAGAACTTTTATGAGGGTGATTCTCGGGGTCGGCGGCGGGATTGCCGCTTACAAGTCGGCCGAACTGGCCCGGCTGTTGATGCAGTCGGGGCATGAAGTCCAGACCATCATGACGCGGGCGGCTGAGGAGTTCGTCCGCCCATTGACTTTCGCCGCTCTGACGGGCCGCAAAGTCCTCACCGACCTTTTCGCCATCGAAAGCGCGATTGAGCACATCTCCGTCGCGCAGGAAAATGACGTCCTCGCGATCGCACCCGCCACCGGCGATCTTGCGGCCAAAATGGCGCATGGCCTCGCCGACGATTTTCTGACCACCCTTTACCTGGCGTTCACCGGCCCAGTCGTCGTCGCGCCTTCGATGAATGTCAACATGTGGCAACATCCCGCCACGCAGGCAAATCTCGAAACTCTTCGCCGGCGAGGCCACCGCATCGTCGAGCCCGACAGCGGATATCTCGCCTGCGGAATGACGGGTCCCGGCCGGCTGGCCGATCCCCAAGCGATCGCGGCTGCCATCCAAAGCGAACTCCCGCGCCGGCACGATCTCGATGGCGAACATGTCCTGATCACCGCCGGGCCGACTCAGGAGCCGCTTGATCCGGTCCGCTATATCACCAATCGCTCCAGCGGCAAAATGGGCTACGCGCTGGCGGAAGCCGCCGTAGCGCGTGGCGCGCATGTGGTCCTTATCTCAGGCCCGGTACATCTGGCGCCGCCCCGCGGTGTGGAAGTAGTGCAAGTACATACCGCGGTCGAGATGCACGATCGCGTGATGGAGTATCTGGCGCCGGCCGGAATCGTCATCAAAGCGGCGGCGGTGGCCGATTTCCACCTCAGCAAAGTGCCTGAGCAGAAGGTCAAGAAAACCGCTGCGCGGGTTTCCATGGAACTCGATCCCACGCCAGATATTCTGGCGGAGGTCGGACGCAAGAAAGGCGAACGCCTGCTGATCGGATTCGCCGCGGAAACCCAAAATCTCCTTCAGGAAGCGCGGCGCAAGCTGGAATCGAAGAATTGCGACATGGTGGTGGCCAACCTCGTGGGCGGTTCCGATAGCGGTTTCGAAAGCGATGAAAATGAGGTGACGCTGGTGACGCGAACAGGCGAGACGATTCCCCTGGCCCGTGCTTCCAAGCGCGAAATCGCCGACCGCATATTCGACCAGTTGCTGCTCCTGCGATTGGAGATTCATGCCGCCGATGGACGATGATCAGCTCCGCCAGTATCTCGAGTTTTACCAGGACTTGGGAATCAAAACCGTCTATCGCCGCGGAGCCGCCGCCGCACCGGCGCCCGCTCCGGAACCGCAGGTGGCGGAGCCGCGAATGGTCAGGCCAGTGGCGGCAAAATTAGAGCCTCCGACAGCCGAACTCCCAATGGCCGCCGCTTCCGGAGAATCGCTGTTCCAAATTCAGCAGGATATCGGCGATTGCCGCCGCTGCCGGCTGTGCGCCGGCCGGCACAAGATTGTGTTCGGCGTGGGCAACGAGCATTCGCCATTGGTGTTCGTGGGTGAGGGTCCCGGTGCCGACGAAGATGCGCAGGGAATTCCCTTCGTAGGCAAAGCCGGTCAGTTGCTCACCCAGATGATCGAAGGCACGGCGCGCAAGGAAGGGATCGTCCTGAAACGCGAGGATGTTTACATTTGCAACGTGGTGAAGTGCCGGCCGCCCGACAATCGCACGCCCGAACCGGACGAAATGGAAATCTGCGGGCAGTTTCTGTATCGCCAACTGATGGCCATCCAACCGAAAGCCATTTGCGTGTTGGGCGGCACCGCCGCCAAGGCCATCACCGGTTATAAAGAAGGTGTCACTAAGATGCGCGGCAAGTGGTTTAAGTGGCGCGATATTCCGGTAATGGTGACCTACCATCCATCGTTCCTTCTGCGGGGCTACAATCAGGCCGCCAAACGCGAGGCTTGGGAGGATCTCAAGAAGATTCTCCACTTCGTGTACGATTGAACCCGCGTGCCGCGCCGCGGCTCAAGCCGTATCCCATACGTGCTAAACTACGTGTTCGTTCTTAGATGCTCCTTGCCAAAGAAGTTGTCAACTACGTTTCCAAACAGCTAGTCAAACGACTGTCCGCCGGAATCATTGAGACGACGGCCCCCGATGCGGTCGCCGAAAAGATCGCCCTCGTGATCACGGACGAACTGGCCGTTGAAGATCGCTTGAATGACGAAGTGCGTGACCTGCTAAGCCAGTATTCCGAATATATGCGGCGCGAGGGCGTGAGCTATTCCGAGATGTTTCGCCGGATCAAGAACACGCTCATCTCGCAGCGCAAAGTAATCCGCGCTTCGGGACGGGATACCGGCGACGCCATGAAGCTTTCGCGCGACAAGGTCACGGACATTTCCCACAAACTCGTAGAAATGCTGCGCAAGAACCGCGATCTGCGCATGAAGGACAAGAACACCAATAACGTCCGGTTGGAAATTGTCCGCGTGATGACGGAATTCCTGACCGTCGAGGACAAAGTGGATCGCGCCGCCCGCGACAAGATCCGCTCGCAGAAGCGCGAGATCCCCGAGGGTACCGAGGAGTGGGACCTCTTGCACCAGCGCTACTACTCCGAAGAGTTGAAGAAGCTGGGCATCGATTTGGCCGCACGGTAGCGCCAGATTATCGCTTATACCCGATCAGCCGTAGAAAGCCCCGGCGCTTTTCCTCATCTGCCGGCGTCTCGACGCCCTTGGGCGGGAAGCCGTCGATCACCCCGAGCACTCCGCGTCCCTGCTCGCTTTCGGCTACCACTGCCTGCACAGGATTGGCCGTCGCGCAAAAGATCGAGCACACTTCCGGCACGTCCTTGATTCGCCCCAGCACGTTGATGGGGTAGCCATCGCGCATCACCACCACGAAAATGTGTCCGGCGGCGAGCGCCGACGCGTTCCGCCCCGCCAGCGCCTTCAGCGCCTCGTCGTTGCCGTCCACGCGCGTGAGGCACGGGCCCGATGCTTCATTGAACGCCACGCCGAATTTCATCTGCGGCACAGTATTTACGATGGCTTCGTAAATGTCCTCGACCGACTTGATGAAATGCGTCTGGCCGAGGATCAGATTGCCGTTTTCGGGAATTTCCAGCGGGACGAGCTTCAGTTCCATATACCAGTTCATTGTAATAATAGAAGCGTGGCTCTGACGTTCCACGTCGCGCGCGAGACCGTGCTCAACAAAGTGGCCGGCGCGCGACCCGCGCGGGAAAAGGTGGCGCTCGAAGCCGCCGCCGGCCGCGTCCTCGCTGAGAGCGTTGCCGCCGATCGTGACTCTCCCGCGCTCTCCCGCTCGGTTCGCGATGGCTATGCCGTGCGCGCTGCCGATGTACCCGGCGATCTCGCGGTCATCGGCGAAGTGCGCGCCGGCGAACGCTTCGCGGGCGAAGTAGGGGCGGGGCAGGCCGTGGAAATCATGACCGGCGCGCCTATCCCGGCCGGCGCCGACGCCGTGGTGATGGTGGAGCACACGCGACGCGTCGATGGCCGCGTCCACATCGAGGCTGCGGCCGAGCCCGCGCAGTTCATCAATCCGCAGGGCTGTGAAGCGGCGGCCAACCAAACGGTACTGCGTGCCGCCAAGCGCCTCGATTATGCCGATATCGCGATGCTCGCCGCGTTCGGCCGCACGCACGTCGAGGTTTTCCGCCAGCCCGAAGTCGCTATCATCGCCACCGGCGACGAAATTGTGGAGGTGTCGGAGACCCCGTCGGAATACCAGATTCGCAATTCCAACGCGTATTCGGTGGCGGCGCAGGTGACGCGCGCCGGCGGCATTCCGCGCATTCTGCCGGTGGCACGCGACACCAAAAAACACACGCGTCAGATGGTGCTGCGCGGCCTCACATCCGACCTTCTGCTTCTCTCGGGCGGCGTTTCCGCCGGCAAGTACGACGTCGTGGAGCAGGTGTTGGCCGAGCTCGGGGCCGAGTTCTTCTTCGACCGCGTCCTGATTCAGCCCGGACAGCCCGCGGTCTTCGGCCAGTTCAAGGCGGTAAGCGAGAAATGGGACGGCAAGTTCTTTTTCGGACTTCCGGGCAATCCGGCGTCCACCATGGTGACGTTCGAGATTTTCGCCCGTGCCGCGGTGGAATTGCTGGGCGGCCAGACCGAATCGATCCTGCCCATGCCGTTCGCCCGCCTGACACGCGATTTTCACCATCGCCCCGGGCTGACGCGCTTCCTGCCCGCGCTCCTCAGTGCCGATGGAACGGAAGTCGCACCGGTGGAATGGCACGGGTCGGGTGACGTGCCCGCATTGACGCGCGCCAACGCATATCTGGTGGCCGATCCTTTCCGCGCCGAGTACCCTCGCGGCGAATTCATTCGTGTGCTGCTCAAATGAAGAAGCTCTCGCATTTCGATTCCGCCGGAAGCCCGCGCATGGTGGACGTCAGCGGCAAGCAGACCACGCGGCGCGAGGCGCGGGCGCAGGCCTTCGTGAAAATTGCTCCCAAAGTTCTGCGCAAGCTCCCGCAGAATCCGAAAGGAAATCCGCTCGAGATTGCACGCATCGCCGGGATCGCCGCCGCCAAGCGGACCTCCGATCTCATCCCGCTCTGTCACCCGCTGATGCTCTCGCACGCCGATGTCGACGTCACGGTCGAAAAGAAAGGCGTGCGCATCGTTGCCAGCGCGGCCACGACTGCCCAGACCGGAGTGGAAATGGAGGCCCTCACCGCGGCATCCGTGGCCGCGCTGACGGTCTACGATATGGTGAAAGCACTGGACAAATCTATCGAAATTCAGGATCTCTACCTGCTCGCCAAGACCGGCGGGAAAAGTGAAGACTATCGCCGAAAACCATGACCAACGCTGCAGTTTTGACCATCAGCGATTCCGCATCGGCCGGCCAACGCGCCGACCGCTCCGGTCCGGCGGTGCGTGAACGGTTGGAACAACTGGGCTGGAGCGTCTCAGTGATGGAGATTGTTCCCGACGAAGCCGGCGAAATCAGTGGCCGCCTTTCGACACTCGCTGACGGCGGGCAGGTCGCGGCCATCTTCACCACCGGCGGCACCGGACTGGCGCTCCGCGACGTCACTCCGGAAGCGACGCGCGCCGTGATTGATCGCGAAATCCCCGGTTTTGGTGAGGTTATGCGCGCCCGCGGCCGTGAATCCACACCTTTGGCGGCGCTCTCGCGGTCGCTGGCGGGCACCCGCGGGAGTGTGCTGATCGTCAACCTTCCCGGTGCGCCCAAGGCTGCTATTGAGTCCTTGAATGCTATCGTAGAACTGGTGCCTCACGTGCTAGAGTTGCTCCGAGGACAAACGGAACACGTGTCTCTGTAAGGGAACTGATATGAGTCGAACACCGCTTTTGCTGACGGTTCTTTCGGGATCGCTGGTTTATCTGTTGCAGGCCCAACAACCGCCGGTCAAGCAGCCGCCAGCCGATCTCACGCAAACCAACGACCTCACCAATTTCACGGTCACCTTACAGCAGGTCATCGCTCCTGTGCTGGTCTACGACAAACGCCACAATTACGTCAACGGTCTTCAGCCCGACCAGTTCCGGCTCTACGACAACGACAAAGAGCAGCGGCTGACATCTGTCGACGTGACGTACACGCCCATTTCCATGGTGGTTGCGGTTCAGGCGAATGTGGAGGCCGACAAAATTCTGCCGCAAGTCAACCGGGTCGGTTCGATGTTGAAGCCGATCATCCTCGGAGACCAGGGGGAGGCGGCTGTAATCGCCTACGATTCGCGGGTTCGGCTGCTCCAGCCGTTTACCAACGATTCCGACGATATTACCAAGGCCATCAAGGGTATTCATGCAGGGAGCACGTCTTCACGCTTGATCGACGCCGTGGATGAATCGGTCTACCTGTTGCAGCACAAGCCGAAGCAGCGGCGCCGTATTCTGCTGGTGATCGGCGAGGGGCGAGATGGCGGCAGCCAGGCGCACGCGCGTGAAACGCTGGAGAATTTACAGCTTGCCAACGTAGCGGTGTATTTCGTCGATATGTCGCACCTCATTGGCAAACTGACCACGCCGCCGCCCGATCCGCGTCCCGCCGCGCAACCGCCCGCGGCCATGGGGCCGCTCGGCGGAGGACATCCATCTACGCCTACTACGGACGACCAGGCGTTCGGAACCGACGGCTACAGCGCCGACGCAATTCCCCTCATGCTGGAAATTTTCCGCGATGTGCGGAATGTCTTCCGCGTCGCCCCTTCCACGTTGTTCACCAAGGGCACCGGCGGGGAGCAGTTCCCGTTTGCGACTTCGCGCGGGTTGGAACAGGCGATTTCGGCGATCGGCGATGAACTGCACAGCCAGTACCTGATCACCTACACACCCAATAATACGGGCGACGGCGGCTTCCACAAAATCGATGTGGAGGTGGTGGGCCGCCAGTACAAGTGCGAGACTAAACCGGGCTATTTCATGGCGCCCATCTTTCACTAAAACTTACGCCTCCGCGCTCATCGCTTGCGGAGCATCGGGTAGCGGGCAGATTGTCAGCGAATCGGTTTGCACCTTGTCCCACTCGCGCAGGGCGAAGCCGTGCGCTTCGAAAAATTCCCGAATGCGGGCCGGATTCCACTCCATAACGCTCTCCATCACCGGCACCAGTACGCTCAAGGAGTCTTCACTGAGCACCGTGCGCTGGGCGATCTGATTGATGTACGTATTCTCGGACACCGCGATCGTAAGCCCACCGATGCGATTCAGGTGCAGCATTACATGCACGTCCGAACTGCCGTCGCCCACATAGACGATACGGTGCTGGCTGATCGGGAGCGCCGTGCGCAGGCGCTCCACCACGGCGACTTTGCCGTAGCCCGCGGGAACGCGCGTGATCGACTGAATCTCTCCCGAATCGGCCGCGTACCGGAATTCCGTGCCGATGATGTGGTCGGCGGGGACGATGCCTTCGAGCGCCGATTGAACCAGCTCTTGCGGAGCTGCCGAGACCACGTAGAAATTGAAGCGATGGCCGTCGAGGTCGTTCAATACCTGGAGCAGCAGCGGAATATTCCCTTTGAGACGAATGCGGCGCCCCACTTCGCGTAAATGTTCGCGCCGCACGCAGCGGAACTCCGGATCGTGAAGCAAAAGATACGCCAGTTCGCCGCCCTGTTGCACCAGGTGAATATCGGCCAGCCCGTGGATCCTCTCGACGAAGCCTTTCACCCCGATCAGTTCGCTGAGGACCAGTCCGGAGTCGTTAAAACTCAGGGTCTGATCGAAATCGCTCACAAATAGATATTCCTTCGCCCTTGTTTCCAACGTTGCCATTGAGTCCTCCCTACGGACTTGGATGTCCCCGGCCCGGTCGCGGTTGCCATATCAGCCTAAAAACCTGTAATATCAATTTTTAGGAGTCAGAATATCAATAACTTGCAGCATATTCCGAAGTACCGGCAAGTCTTCGAAACCTTATCGCACGAGATCCTTTCGGGGAAATATCCGCCCGCTCAGAAATTTCCCAGCGAGGCCGCGCTCGTCAAGCGCTTCGGTACTTCACGCATTACCATCGGCCGCGCGCTGCGAGAACTCAGCCAGCGCGGACTGGTGGTGCGCGTCGCCGGGTCGGGAACATATGTCGGCCGCGGACACCTCCTGGCCGATCGCCTCCTGTTCGGTCTGCTCATTCCCGATCTGGGAACCAGCGAGATTTTCGAACCCATCTGTCAGGGAATCGCCACTGCTCCTACCGCAAGCCGCCACGGGCTGCTCTGGGGACATTCGAGCGCCGGTGCTGCCCCGCCGGAAGAACAGGCGCTCGAATTGTGCGAGCAGTTTATTGCGAGCAACGTGGCGGGCGTCTTTTTTGCACCGCTCGAAAGAGGCAAAGCGGCGCAAGAGACCAACCTGACGATCGTAGCCCGGCTCGAGGAAGCGCGCATACCGATCGTGATGCTCGACCGGTCCATCGAGCCGTATCCCCGGTGCTCGCGCCACGACCTGGTCGGCATCGACAACCGGCGCGCGGCACAATTGGCCGCCGGGCACCTCATCGAGCGTGGGGCCGGGCAGATCTCATTTGTGGCATATTCCGGAGGTGCTTCCACGGTTGACGCGCGCATCGCCGGATTTCACGAAATCTGCCAGAACGGCGCCGTCTACCGGGTCGATGAAATCAGTCCGGCGACGGTGGGGGGCGTACTGCGAAATTCCCGTCCCGGCGATGGATTTATTTGTGCCAACGACCGGACAGCGGGAGAGTTTTTGAAGGTGGTGCTGGCACTGGGATATCGCGTGCCGCAACATTTGCGGATTGTAGGGATCGACGATGTGGAATACGCCGGCATGTTACCGGTTCCGCTCACCACGGTGCGCCAGCCATGCCGGGATATCGGTGAAGCAGCCATGGAGACGATGTTGAGCCGAATCGCAAGCCCCAATCGCCCAGCTCGCGAGGTGCTGGTGGAATGCCGCCTGGCGGTGCGGCAATCCGCCTAGGGGAAACCGGAAATTCGCAGCCCTCCAATGTACCGCGTGCGACTTTCGTGTATGCTAGTCTCCATGCGATTTTTCGTTACGATGCTGTTGCTGGTGGTACCTCTCTGCGCTCAGGACGCTGCTCCTCCTAGGAAGGGCGGAGGTGGTCCGCCCAAGAATCTGAAAGTTCTGACGCCCGACGATCTGAAATCCGGCATTATGGGAAAGTTCGCTGCCGCGATGGGTCAGAGGTGCGGTTTCTGCCACGTCCAGGGTGACTTTGCGAGCGACGAGAAGCCTCAAAAGAACATCGCCCGCATGATGATCACGATGGTGAAGGATATCAACTCCAAGATCACGGTTGCTTCCGGCGGAACGGCGAAGGAGTACGTCTCCTGCTACACCTGCCATCGCGGAAAGCCTGAGCCCGATATCGCGCCGCCCGCCGCGCAGTAACCGAAACGTGCTGCACCCGCGCATGCCCCACGCTATGATGGGGCATGCGCGTTCGCGAATTAGCTGACTGGCTGGGCGCGACTTATGAGGGCGACGGCGAGAAAGAGTTGAGTGGAATTGCTCCGCTCGAAACCGCTGGAGTGTCCGATGTCGCGTTTGTGGCCAATCGCAAAGCGGCGGCGCAGAGTGAGAATTCCGCCGCGGGTTGCTTGCTCGTACCCACTGAATGGCCCAGCCCCAGTTTCCGCACGGTCATCCGCGTGGCCCAGCCGCGCACCGCGTTTGCCCGCGCGCTGAACCGCTTCTATCCCACCGCCGAGCTCAAACCGGGAGTCCATCCCACTGCCATCGTCGGCAAAGATGTGGATTTGGGCGCCATGGTGTACGTCGGAGCCTACGCTGTCATCGGCGATGGTACGCGCATCGGCGTGGCGTCGAGTATCGGGGCCGGATCGGTGATCGGGAAACGGGTCTCGCTGGGTGAAGGCTGCGTGATCCATCCCCATGTGACGATCTACGATAACGTCGATATCGGCCGCCGCACCATTCTGCACTCCGGCGTGGTGATCGGCGCCGATGGCTTCGGCTATGTCATGGAGGACGACCGGTGGCAGAAGTTCCCGCAGGTGGGCCGTGTGGAGATCGCCGACTATGTCGAAATCGGCGCCAATTCCTGCGTGGACCGCGCTGCCATGGGAGTCACTTCCATCGGTGAGGGCACCAAACTCGACAACATGGTCCACGTGGGACACAATTGCCGCATCGGCAGACACGTGGTCGTGGCCGCGCAGACTGGATTCTCCGGTGGCGTGATCGTGGAGGACTATGCGGTTATCGGCGGACAGGTCGGGATCGGAGACAAGGCGCGCATCGAGTCGCGGGCCGTATTGGGGTCCGGGTGCGGCATTTTGACTTCGAAAATCGTTCGCTCCGGGGAAACCGTTTGGGGAACACCGGCGCGCCCGCTCAAAACCCATCTCGAACAACTCGCCAACCTGAGCCGCTTGCCCGACATGCGCCGCGAGGTCGCCGACATCAAGCGCCGCCTGGCGGAGTTGGAGGGGAAGCGCTGATGCTGGTGGTCGTGGGCGGCCATTCGCGCAACATCGGCAAGACCTCGCTGGTGGCTGGCCTGATCCGCAAATTTCGCAGCCGCAAATGGACCGCCGCCAAGGTCACATTGTATGGCAACGGCGTTTGTGCCCACGACGCGGGCGCCTGCGGATGCGAGCCGGCTTCGGGCGAAGGATTCGAATTAACCGAGGAATACGAGCCTGGCGACGCCGATTCCGGGCGATTTCTGGCCGCCGGTGCCGAGCGAAGCTTCTGGCTGCGCGCACCGGCGGGAGACTTGGCGCAGTCTGCGGCCGCCATTCGCAAAATGATCGCGTCGTCTGCAAATGTGATTGTGGAATCGAACAGCATTCTGGATCTAGTGAAGCCGGATCTGTTTTTGATGCTGCTGGATTTTTCCTGCGAGGATTTCAAGCCCTCGAGCCTGCGCTTTATGGATCGCGCCGACGCCTTCGTGGTGGTGGATCAGGGGATCAACGCGCCGCTATGGAAGGATGTCGCGCGCGGCCTGTGGGACTCGAAGCCACAGTTTCTGGTCAAGCCCCCGGTTTACGTCAATGCGGCGGTCGCCGAATTCGTGCGGGACAAGCTCTCTGTGGCGGCTCCCTCCCGCTGATCCTGCAGCAGGCGAAGATCCTGGCTGGCGCGCGCGAGCAGTTGTTCGGCCTGCGCCACCTGACGTTCCATGAGGCGCATCTGTTCCCGTACCCGGTCCGAGGGATGTTCGAGTACGATTCGCAGATAGAAAAGGCTGGCTTCCAGGTTGCTTAGCGGCTGGCGGAGATCGTGGACTAAGCTGCGCAGGATCTCGTCGGAGGGTGTGGTGATGCGCATGTGGAATTTGAAGCAGCGAACAGTATAGCGCAACGCCGGCGCCAAGGAAGCGATTTTAATGTTAGCGGCTGAGTTCGCAAACCGGGGCGGTGGTGCCTGGCGGCGCCACGCGATTACGGCCTTGGTTTTTGGCGGCGTATAGGGCTAAGTCCGCTTCGCGCAAGAGCGCATGGGAATCGCACCCGGCCGGATGTGTACGCGAACTCACTCCGATGCTGCATGTCACGCCGACGCTGTGTGTGCCGGCCACAAAAGGCGATGCAGCGAATGTCTGGCGAACCCGCTCGCCCTGCGCCAGCGCGCTCTTTTCGTCGCACCCCGGGAGCACGATTACGAATTCTTCGCCACCGCATCGGCCTACCGAATCGTAAGCGCGCACCGAGTCCCGCAGACGATGCGCCGCTTCCACCAGTACCGCATCGCCCGCCGCATGGCCGTGCGTATCGTTGATCTGCTTGAAACGATCGAGATCCACCATCAAGAGCGACAGCGGACCGCCGTCGCGCTCGGTGCGGACTAATTCCTTATCGAGCACGGCGAGGATGGCTGAGCGATTGAGCAACGCGGTCAGCCCATCGTGCGTCGCTTGTTCCCGCAGCGCTTCGCGCGCCGCGAGGAGTTGGTGCTGTAACTCGAGGATCCGCCGCCCGGCCCGCAGGCGAACGCGCAGCTCATGGGGCTGGAATGGCTTGGTGAGATAGTCGTCGGCCCCTGCCTCCATCCCTTCTACCAGGTCCTGGGAGTCGGTTCGGGCGGTGAGCAGCAGAAGATAGACGTAAGGTTCGCGTCCCGCCGCACGCACTCCCCGGCAGATATCCACCCCATTCAACCCGGGCATCATCCAATCGAGGATGGCCAGTTGCGGCCCGTCAGGCTGCTGTAGCGCTTCCCAGGCCTCGGTGCCGTCATACGCGATGATCGGTTCATAGCCCCACTTTGTCAGCATGTTCGCCAGCATGGAACGCGAAACCGGATTATCCTCCGCTGCCAGAACCTTGATGGGATGTTCGGCATTCTGGATGCGTTCCGCGACAATGGCCAACTGCAGATCTGGGAGCACTCGTCCTCCGTTAAAGCTCATCGGCCGGGCAATTCCGGTCAATAGAGTACGAATGTACTGCTGGACGTAATGAAAAGACCCAATGCGTGCCGCGGTCGAGCGGCGCAATGGCTCGGCCTAATGCAGAGGCCGCGCCCGCAGTCCGAAAGGCGCGATCTCGATATCGAATCGAGTGCCATCAAGGCGGACCATCTGGTAGGTGCCGCGCATCATCCCGGTGGGCGTTTTGAGCGGACACATGGAAGAGTACTTGAAGCTTTCGCCCGGCGCCAGCACCGGCTGTTCACCCACCACTCCGGGACCTTGCACCTCTTCGGTGTGGTCGAAAGCGTCAGTAATGATCCAGTGGCGGCTCAACAGTTGGACCGGCTCGGAACCCTGATTGGTGATACGGACCGTATACTGAAAAACCCACTCGTCCTGGCTGGGACGCGAGTGTTCCGGAGAGTGTCGCGACAGAACTTCGACGCGCACTCCATCGGTGACCGCGTCGGAGATCGGGGCGAGGTCGACTTGCAGTTGCTGCATAGCCGTTCATCATAGCAGGCCCGAAGGCCCAACGTTCAAGCAATTCTTTGCCAGGCACCCCCATCCGTTTCCCGCTGGCCTAGAATGGTAAGCATGGTGTGCAGGTGGAGAGCATGTCTGTGGATGGCGTTGGCCTGTGCCTTCGCCGCAAACCGGGTGCCGCAATTCTCTTTGTCCGATACCACGGGCCACGCGCACACTCCCGCGGAATGGAGCGGCAAGCACGCCGTGGTTCTCTTCTTCCTCACCACCGATTGCCCTTTGTGCAACAACTACGTTCCCGAATTGAATCGCATCGCGCAGGCATTCACGCCTCGCGGCGTGGCGTTCTACGCGGTGCAGGGCGATGCCACCATCCCCGACGCCGACGTTCGACAGCACGCCCTAGACTACGCCTACACCTTCCCTTATCTGCTCGATCCCAAAGAGTCCCTGGCTTCATACACCGGCGCCACCACCACTCCGGAAGCTGCCGTCCTGTCGCCCGCGGGGGACTTGTTGTATCTCGGAAGAATCGATAACCGCTTGGAGGATTTCGGCAAGCAGCGGACCGAAATCACGGTGTTCGACTTGCGCGATACCCTGCAGGCCATTCTCGCCGGCAAGCCCGTTCCGCACGCCCGCACCACCGCGTTGGGTTGCGCCATCACACGAAAGGATTGAATCTCGGACCATGACTTCATTCACCACGGAACTGGAACAGGAAGCCAAAATTACCAGCCGCGTGCTGGGGCGCGTGCCGGACGACAAGCTCACCTGGAAGCCGCATCCCAGGTCGATGACGCTGGGGCAGCTGGCGCTTCACACCGCCACGATTCCGGGGAATATTGCGGGTATTGCCGCCCAGGACGTCTTCGAGATCGCCTTCCGCGACTCTCCCCAACCTGCCAGCGTTGCTGACATCGCCAAGGCGTTCGACGAGAGCCTCGCTGCCGCAAAAACCTATCTCGAGGCACTCAGCGACGAAAAGGCTGACGCCATCTGGCGGGCCAAAGCGGGCGACAAGGAAGTGATGGCTCTACCCCGCAAATGGGCGCTCCGCGCCATCATGTTCAATCACCTGTACCATCATCGCGGGCAATTATCGGTCTATCTCCGCCTGCTGGATATTCCGGTGCCGGTCATCTATGGCGCTAGCGCCGACGAAAACCCGTTGCGCTGAAACCGCCCTTACGGAAAATGCAGGCTCCTGACATTGCCGTCGATTCCCGTTTGACCGGCGCGCGGCTGTTCGTACCCGATCTCGACTCTGGGCCGATTCTTTTGCGGCCCGCAAGTCATGTCCATCTGCCAATCGCCCTGCCCGGTGATGAGAACCTTGTCCGGATCTTCGATGAGGAAGCGTTTCCGCCCGGCAGTTGTCTCGACAATCATCCGGGCCTGGTTTCCGCGGCACTCCAGTTCCACGAACTGTCCGGTAGATGACAATTTCGGACGTTCTGGCGGACGCGGTGCAGCGGCCGGCTCCGGTGGCTCGGCGCGCCGCAAAACCGGGGCGTTTGCACGTGGGCTGGCCTCGCTAAGCAGAATTTCGGCGTAGGCGCGGTCGGAGTCCGTTATCGCCGCGTCCATGAAATGTCTTGCGGTGGCCTCGGCGTTCGCCTGATCTCCGCTGGTCATATAAGCGTCTACCGCGATCCGGAAATAGCGCCTCGAATCGTGCGGCCCGATCTTTTTCAGCGGTGCCAGCGTCGCCAGCGCGGCCGAGGGATCGCCGCTGCGCAACTGCGTCTCAGCCAATTCCAGCCGGACGTCGACACGATCCGCGTCCAACGTCAGCAGGGCTTTCAATACCGGTACCGATTGCTCGGGACGCCGGGATTCCAGCAGCCGTCCGTAATCCAGCAAAAATTTCGGGTTCCGGTCGCCGAGTTCGAACGCTTTGCCGAAATCGTCGAACGCCTCGGCGCTGTTTCCCGCCCGCACCGCCAGGTAGCCCAGGCCGCCGTAAGGCTCGGGACGCTTCGGGTCCAGCGCGATCAGTTGTTTCAGCGCCGCCTGATACGCCTTCTCCTTGCCGGGCTGATAGGCCAGATCGGCGAGCATCAGACCGGTGTCGAACTCCGTTACTGTTTCCACCGGTATGTCGTCGGATACCTTGTCGAGCTTAGCGGGCACCAGTAGACCTTGGAAGGTATCTCTGCGCATGTAGGACTCGAGTTCCGTTTCGATCTGGGGAACGGTCTTTCCGTATGTTTCCCACAGCACTGCCGCCGAGTCCTTATTTGCCGACATGGCGCGTAACAGTTGTCCCGATTTGGGCCGGTAAGCATTGCTCAAAACCAGCATGTGAGTGAGCGCCCAACCCTCGTTATAAAGGCTGCCGGCCTTGTCTTTTTCGTTGTAATAAGGGGAATCGGGGCCGGCCGCGAGAATCACCTGCAGCGGAACCCATTTTTCCCGCAAGGCCTGAACACGCCCGGGAATCAAATCGCCGACCAGGATCTTTCACCCTCCGGTGGGCTTCAGCGTGGAATATAATTCAGCCAAACCCTCGTTCAGCCAGGGCGGTAGATCGAGCCCCGCGTGCCGCACCAGCAAATGCACATATTCATGCACGGCCGTGCGAAAGGTGTCGGCGCCGGCGTGGCTCATGGCAATGTAATCGCGGTCCAGGGTCGGGTGATAGTAGGCGATCGCGACCTCATTAGGCCGGTAAGGCTCATATTCCTTCGCCGACCCGAACGCCACCACGCGGACCGGCAAAGGCTTCGCCGGCTGCCCGCCGAGCGCCTGCAGGAAGAACCCGCGGACTTGCTCGAACTCCCGAATGGTGTCCAGCGCGGCGCGCTTGCCGGCACTCGAATACATCTCGAAGTTATCGGATTTCAGGGATCCAATGGGTTTCCGCCGCCAATGTTACCGGCAGGAAAAGGGTGGCAGTTACAATACGAGCTAAAGAGAACCCTGCCATGTGGCTATTATTACAGAGGCAGCCCTCCATTGCGTCCGCGGCTCTGTAACACAGATCGCGCTGTAACCTTTACCGCCAGCGGAAAAGCCGCAACGCCACGAAGAAGCAAACTACCAGCCAGGCCGTCAAAATACCGGTCTCCGGCGCCAATTGCGCCAGGCTCGCCCCCTGCAGCATGTTGGAACGCAGCGCATCGATTGCCGCCGTTAGCGGCAAAGCTTTAATCAGGGGCTGCATGACGTTGGGAAACCGCTGCGCCGAAAAGAAGACCCCGGAGCAGATCCACATCGGCATCATCACCGCGTTGGTCATCCCCGATGCCGCCTCGATGGTCTGCACCCGCGAAGCGATCAGCAGCCCCAAAGCGCAGAAGGACATCGAAGCGAGCACGCAAAAGAACCCCAGGGCCACCAGCGAGCCGTAAACTGGAACCTGGAAAACCAGGACTGCGAAGCCCAGCACCGCACCAACCTCGACCACCAGCAGCGCCAGCCGCGACAGCACGAACGAGAGCAGGTAATATTCCCGCGGCATAGGCGTCGCCATCAGCCGCTTGATCAATTTCTTGCGGCGCGCGTCCACGATGCCGAACGCCATACCCCAGACGGCGCTGCCCATCAGGTTCATGCCCAGTAATCCGGGAACCAGAAAATCGATGTAGCGCGAACCAGGTTCGCGCATGATGGTGTCCTTTGATGCCACCGGATCCTGCCGTCCGGCCGCCCGCTCGATGGCGCGGTCGGCCAGCATGCGGGCCGAGCGTCCATCGGGATTGGTGTCGTCGTATCGATAAGTTACCGCGCCGTTCTGCCCCGGTTCGGCCACGAGCACCACTTTCCCGTTGCGCAGTTCTCTCTCCGCATCGGCCACGGGAAGCTGTTGGACATCGAGCAGTTTCTCGGCGCGCAGCGACGCGCTCAGTTGCGGCGTCGCCGCGGCTACCGGCAACACATCCGCCGGACGGTTGCGGAAGGCGATGCCCAGTCCTGCCGCGAGAATAATCGGGAAACCGAAGACCCAGAACAGCGCCTCCGGCTCGCGAACGAATTCGCGGAATCGGACCAGCGTCAATTGCAGGAGCGGGTGGCTGCTATTCATCGCGCAAATGTCTCCCGGTAAGCGTAACGAACACGTCCTCGAGCGTGGCGGAGTGCGTCCGCAGTTCTGTCAGCGGCACCGATTGGCGTCCCAACTCGGCCAGCAGGGCCGGCACGGCGCGATGAAGGGCAGTCACCTGCATGCGCACGCTGCCGTTTTCCCGCTGCACGTCGCGAATGCCGTCGATCGCCGACACCGCGGAGAGATCGAGCGCATGGCCGTGCGTTCCGGTGGAAAATTCCACCATGTGCTCGGCACACACGGAGGCGATCAGCTCGCGCGGCGTGCCCAGCGCGATTACTTTCCCGTGGTCCATGATGGCGACGCGTTCGCAGAGGCGCTCGGCTTCGTCCATATAATGCGTGGTGAGCAGAATAGTCCGTCCCGAGAGCTTGAACTTCTCGATCAGTTCCCAAAGCTGCCGGCGCGCCTGCGGATCGAGACCCGTGGTGGGCTCGTCGAGGAACAAGAAGTCGGGTTCGCCAACCAGCGCGCACGCCAGCGCCAGGCGCTGCTTCTGTCCGCCGGAGAGATTGCCCACGCGCGAGTTTGCCTTTTCCTCGAGCTGGACCAGCGCGATCACTTCCATGGCTTCCGGTCCCTGGTGGAAGAAGCTGCGAAAGAGTTTCACTGTCTCGAGAACCGTCAGTTTGTCGGAAAGCTGGGTTTCCTGCAACTGGATCCCGAGGCGCTGTCGTAGCGCTTTGGCGTCGGCAGCCCAGGTGAGGCCGAGCACTTCCACTTCGCCCGAATCGGCCGTCGTGAGCCCCTCGCAGATTTCGATCGTCGTCGTTTTGCCGGCGCCGTTCGGGCCCAGCAAACCGAAGCATTCTCCGGGGCGCACTTCGAGATCGAGGCCGTTGACTGCGACCACGTCTTTGTAGGTCTTGCGAAGCTGGCGCACGCGAAGGGCGGCCTTCGTGGCGTTTGAGGACATAGCACCAGTATGGCGCAAAACAGTTTGGGGCTTCACGGCATCCCCTTGCGGTTTGCGGTAACTCAATAAACCCGCCCCGTAACGGACGGCTCCGGAAAGCACTATCATCTCAATAGGAGACTCGCATGTCCTTTTTGCCTGTGGTCATTCGCTGGCTGGCTCGCCTGTCGGGTCTGCTGATCGCCGGGATCTACATCTTTTTCGCAGTTGGGGAATTCACGACGCCCAATTCCGGCCCTTCACCGACATTTCTCGAAGGGATTGGCATTGTGCTGCTGACCGCCACGTGCGCCGGAATGCTCGTGGCCTGGCGGTGGGAGTTGACGGGAGCGGCAATTTCGCTAATGTCGCTGATCGGTTTTGCGTTGCTCATTCGAATGAACCATCATGGCATCGTCGCGGTCCTGGCTGTCCCAGGCGTCTTATATGTTCTGGATTGGTTGCTTCGCCGGCAGCGAATTCTGAATCCACTGGCCGGGAACTGAGGTCGTAGGTAGAGCCCCATACACACGCCCGGTCGAAGTGCCCGGCAAACCCCGCGTGAGGCTCCGGAGGGCCGTAAAGACTCGCAACGATCGAGCTCCCCTCGCTGGGGTGACGGTTGCGTTCCCCTCGCTTCGTGCGCAAAGATACCGATAATCACGGCTTGATCCACCGTTACGCGACGCTTTACTAAATTGGATCATCATGTAGAATGGCAACTTACGAAGATCTGGGCACCGGCTGGGGAGGGGACTTACCTTGCTCCGAATCGCTACAGAAGTTCACTTTTCCATTGGCATCGGATTACTGTTTGCCGCCAACTTGGCGGGTCAATCGTATAGTTCGCTGCAAGGTAGCGTCCCCGGCGCCGCAACTCCGGCGCCACTCGCATTGAAACTCGAGGATGCCATCCAGCGCGGACTGAAATTCAACCTGGACCTGCTCGAAAGCGATAGCGCCAGCCAGACGGCCAGGGCCGAACGCGTTGAGGCGCTGTCCGCGTTGCTGCCGCAAGTTACCGGAACGCTCATGGAGGCGGACGAGCAACTCAATCTTAGGACGCTCGGGTTCAATGTTCCACCCAATCCGTATCTCAAGATTCCCACGATTGTTGGTCCGTTTTCCTATACCGAAGCCCAGGCGAACGTTTCCGCGAAGATTCTCGACTTTAACGCCCGCCGGCAACTTCGCTCGGCGCGAGCCAATGAGCAGGCTGCAAAACTCTCCGTGGAAGCCTCGCGCGACCTGGTGGTGCAGGCGGTGGCGAACGCCTACCTCGGTGTAATTGCAGATGCCTCGCGAGTGGATTCGATCCACGCCCAAGTCGACACCGATCAGGCTTTGTATAAAAGAACCGCCGATCAAAAGACCGCGGGCGTCGCGGCCGGTATCGACGTTCTGCGGGCTCAAGTGCAGCTAAAGATCGAACAGCAGGCGCTCCTGGCGCAGCGCAACCAGTTCGAAAAGGACAAACTGGCGCTGGGACGCATCATCGGCCTGGCGCCGGCCCAGGTTTTTCAGCTTGCCGATACGGCGCCGTTCGCGCCGCTCAGCGGAATCACGCAAGAGGAAGCGCTGCGCACCGCGCTTGCCCAAAGACCCGATTACCGGAGCGCGAAAAAGATGGTCGAGGCCGCGCAGCACGCTGTTGCCGCCGCGCAGGCGGAATGGTATCCCACCGTCGAGTTGAGCGGATATTATGGCGACGCCGGACCCACGCTTACCAATTCCCATGGAGTCTATACCGTGAACGGCTCGCTGAATTTCAACATCTTCACCGGCGGCCGCATTCGCGCCGACATCGAAAAAGCCCGCGCCGCCCTCAAGGACCGCACCGACGAACTCGCCAACCAGGGCGCGCAAATTGAAGTGGAAGTTCGGAACGCGTTCCTCGATTTGCAGTCGTCGTCCGACCAGGTAACGGTGGCGCGCGACAACCTGGTGCTGGCCAACCAGACCCTCGACCAGTCGCGCGACCGGTTCATTTCGGGCGTGACCGACAACATCGAAGTGGTCCAGGCGCAGGGATCGGTGGCCATTGCCAATGACAACCTCATCGCCGCCCTCTACGCCCATAACCTGGCCAAAGTGGAGCTTGCCAAAGCCATCGGATTGGCCGAACAGGGCGTAAAGAAATTCATCGAGGTGAAGTAAATGGCGGAACCGACCGTTTCCGACGTCAAGACGGAGTCCTTCACCAGGCCGGTCGCCAGGCGTCCGCGACCCCGGCTGGCGCGTATTCTGATTCCGGTCGCGGCGGTAATCTTGCTCGCTGCGGCGGCATATTGGCTATTCCGGTATTTCGGCACATACGAATCTACCGACGACGCGGAGATCGATGGCCACATCGATGCGGTCAGCGCGCGCATCAGCGGCCATCTGACTGAAGTGCTCGTAGAAGATGCGCAGGTCGTCAAGGCGGGAGACGTGCTGGTCCGCATCGATCCCCGCGATTTCCAGGTGGCGGTGGCCAAGGCGGAAGCCGATCTGGCCGACGCGCAGGCTGCACTCCAGAGTTCGCGCACCGACGTCCCTATCGTCTCGAGGACCACTTCCAGCACCTTAGACACGGCGCACTCGTCGCGCGCCGATGCCGACGCCGGTTTGATCGCGGCCCAACGGCAGTTGGACGCGACCCAAGCCACCGTGGAAACCGCGCAAGCGCAGGTGGCCGAGGCGGAGGCCATTTACAAGAAAGATTCGGATGACGTCGAACGGTACCGGCAACTCGTCATCAAGGACGAGATTCCTCAACAGACCTACGACACCGCCGTGCAAACTGCGGCGGCGGACAATGCTGCCGTCGCGGCCCGCAGGGCTTCCGTGAATCAGGCGCGTCAGAATGCCCGGGCAGCGGCGGCTGCCGTGAAACAGGCGGAGGCCCGAATCGCCCAAGCCGATGCCGCGATTCAATCCGCCGAGACCCGGCCGGAGCAGGTGGCGCAGAGCCAGGCCCGGGCGAAATCCGCCGCGGCGAAAGTGGCGCAAATGCAGGCGCTCCTCGATCAGGCCCGGCTGAACCTCGGCTATACCGTCATCAGAGCGCCCGCCGGCGGAATCATCGGCAAGAAGACCGCCGAGATCGGCGATAACGTATCGCCCGGAGAAAGCCTCATGGCGCTGGTTCCGCTGGAAGATATCTGGGTCACGGCGAATTTCAAAGAGACGCAATTGCGCCACATGAGGCCCGGCCAGAAGGTCGTCTTCAGCGTCGATGCCTATGACCGCGACTATCACGGCCATTTGACTGGCATCGGCGGCGCCAGCGGGTCGCGCTTCAGTCTGCTGCCGCCCGAAAATGCCACGGGAAATTACGTGAAGGTGGTCCAGCGGATTCCCGTCCGCATCGACCTCGACGCAGGCGAGAACCGGGATCACCTTCTGCGCCCCGGCATGTCGGTCGAACCCAAGGTCTACATCAATCGATAAGCATGGCGGACGCTGAGACAACCCATCCGCAGCCCGTGCCCTGGACGCCGAGGTTCAACCCCTGGCTCATCGGCGTGGTGGTGGCTCTGGCCGCATTTATGGAAGTGCTGGATACCAGCATCGCCAACGTTGCCCTGCCGTACATGGCCGGAAACCTCGGCGCCAGCAACGATGAAAGCACCTGGGTGCTCACATCTTACCTGGTTTCCAATGCCATCGTTCTTCCCATCAGCGGCTGGCTCGCCGGACTGTTCGGCCGCAAGCGCTTTTTCATGACGTGCATCGTCATGTTCACGGTTAGTTCCCTGCTTTGCGGCATCGCCCCGAGCCTCGGCGTCCTGATTCTCTTCCGCGTCATGCAGGGCGCGGGCGGAGGCGGCCTGCAGCCCATGGCGCAGGCCATCCTCGCCGACTCGTTTCCACCGCAAAAACGCGGCATGGCTTTTGCCCTTTACGGAATCACCGCCGTCATGGCGCCGACTATCGGTCCCACTCTGGGCGGATGGATCACGGACAATTACTCGTGGCGCTGGATCTTCTATATCAACCTTCCAGTCGGCCTGGTGGCGCTGTTTCTGATTTACCGCCTGGTCGAGGACCCGCCCTATCTGAGGCTCTCGCGCAGCGCCGGTGTGCGCCTCGATTACATCGGCATCGCGCTGCTGGCGCTGGGCGTCGGCGCTTTGCAGGTAGTGCTCGATAAGGGTCAGGAAGACGATTGGTTCGGTTCCAATTTCATCCTGACGTTGAGTATCGTCGCGGCCGTTTGCTTGATTTCGCTGGTCGTCTGGGAGTGGTTCCAGAAGGCCCCTATCGTGGACGTCCGGCTGTTCAAGGGTTTCAACTTCGCAATCGCCAACATGATGATGTTCATCCTGGGCGTGCTCCTGTTCAGCAGCCTGGTGATGATGCCTCAGTTTCTTCAGACCCTGATGGGCTATACCGCCGAGAGCGCCGGCCTGGTGCTGTCCGCCAGCGGATTCGTGACGCTGTTGGAAATGCCGGTTGTCGGACAACTCGCGGGCAAGTTGCCGGTCAAGTACATTATCGGTTTTGGCTGGCTGGCCCTGGCCCTCGGGATGTATTATTCCACCAAGAATATGGATCTGCTGATCAGTTTCGGATCTGCGTCCATCACTCGCGTCATCCAGTCGTTCGGAATAGGCTTTCTGTTTGTGCCGATTACCATGGCCGGTTACATCGGAGTCGCGCCCGAGAAGAGTAACAGTGTGGCCGGCATCATTAACTTCACCCGCAACATCGGCAGCAGCGTGGGCACCTCCATGGTGACTACCCTATTGGCGCGGCGCGCGCAGTTTCATCAATCCGTGCTGTCCTATCACGCCACGGCGTACGATCCCGCCTTTCGCAGCCGGCTGAACGCGCTGGCGGCGCAACTCGCTCATGCCGGCGCTACCCCGCCGGACGCGCGCCTCCAGGCGCTGGGACGCATTTACCGGTCGGTTGGCATCCAGGCGGAGACTCTGTCTTTCCTGGACACCTGGAAGGTGCTCGCGATCGGCGCTGGAATCATGTTTCTGCTCGCCTTTATCGTCCGCAAAAACGACCCGTCGGGAGGCGGAGACGTGGCGGTGGGGTGACGCGGGCCGCCAACGGGCGTACAGTTGAAGAGGGAGCCATGATCAGACTGGTTACCATCGAACGCGAATACGGGTCGGGCGGCGCCGAGATCGCCCAAATGGTGGCGCATCGTCTCGGCTGGAAGCTTTGGGATCAGGCGCTCACCGACGAGATCGCGCGCGTGATGGATTGCCCCAAACGGGCCGTCGAAGAGCACGAGGAGCGGTGCGATTCGCTGTATTATCGCTTGTTCCGCTCGTTCATGCGGGGAAGTTTCGAGGGAAGCCTGAACGCTCCGAAGATGAAGCCGGTGGATGCCGATTGCATCAGCAGGATTGCCCGCCAGGTGGTGCTCAACGCCGCACGGGAAGGGAACGGGGTCCTCGTGGGCCGGGGCTCGGCTTATTTTCTGCACGACCGCGCCGATGCACTCCACGTCTTCGTTTATGCGCCCTTCGATGAAAAGGTCCGCCGTCTGAAAGCCCGTGGGAAAAGCCAAAGCGAAGCCCAAGAGCTGGCCGAAACCGTGGACCGTGAACGTGCCGAGTATATTAAGAAGTACTTCGAAGTCGATTGGCCCGATCGCGGCTACTTCCACTTGATGATGAACACCGTGTTGGGGGACGAAATTGTGGTCGAGACCATTCTCCGCTCGGTGCACGCACTCGACGAGCAGCCGGCGTAAGCCATACCATTCGCGAAAGGGCGCTTTTTTGTGATACTGTGGCGCCCGGGGGGAAAATGCTGCGAATTTTGGTTCCGATTCTGTTTGGTCTGCTGGGCGCTGCCATGGCGGACGCGCCGGGACGAGGGTTTTTGCTGGTAGCCAATAAGGGAGATCAAAGCCTCGGCATCGTTGATGTGTATGCCGGGAGAGAGGTGGCCACGGTCCCCGAGGGTGGGAAAACCGGGCACGAAGTCACCGCCTCCCCGGATGGCAAAACCGCCTATGTCCCCATTTATGGCGATTCCGGCGTCGGCAAGCCGGGCACCAATGGCGACCACATGGTGGTGATCGACATCGCTTCCCGTAAAGTCATCGGCACGGTCAGCTTCGGGCACGGTGTCCGGCCGCACCTTCCGGTGTTCGGTCCCGCGAACGGTTTGCTCTATGTCACTACCGAACTGGATCAGGCGATCACTATCATCGACCCGAAGACATTGAAGATCGTCGGCCATATTCCCACCGGCCAGCCGGAGTCGCACATGCTCGTGATCTCGCACGACGGACGCCGCGGCTATACTGCCAACGTCGGTCCGGGCACGGTGTCGGTGCTCGACATGGAAGCCAGAAAAACTCTCGCCGTTATTCCCATTTCCGGCGAAACCCAGCGCATTTCGATCTCGCCCGACGACAAGTGGGTTTTCACATCGGACCAGAAGGCCCCTCGTCTCGCGGTCATCGACACCGCGAGTAATACCGTGAAGACCTGGATTTCGCTGCCGGGCGAGGGCTATGGAACGGCGTCCACACCGGATGGCAAGTTCCTGCTCGTCGATATCCCGGGCAAAAATCAGGTGGCCATCGTGGATCTCACGGCGATGAAGGTGGTGAAGAGCCTCGATGTTCCGAAAGCGCCCCAGGCTGTGGTGGTGCGCCCCGACGGAAAGGAAGCCTACGCGTCGTGCGATTCCAGCCACAAAATCGTGGTGATTGGTGTTGGCGATTGGACCGTAAAAGGGACTATCGACGCCGGTGCCGGGGCGGATGGGCTCGCTTGGGCGCAGTGAGGAGTCTTAGCTCACCGCTCGCCCGAGCCATCCGAGCGACGACCCGAAATGCGCCGGACGGGATTTGTAATAATCGGGGTCGGCGAATCTTTCGTTGAAAATCCGTTCCCATCGGGCTTCTTCCAGGCAGCGGGGGCACGTGCCGCAGCGGCAGCGCTTCACTCTGGGACAATGTGTGGCCGCCAGGTTGGTGGCTGGCGGCGGTGTGGCACGCTTCCGCCTCGCCTGGCGAGAGCTGGAGATCCGGGCATGCGTCTCCAGCAATTCTTCAATCATTCGTGGGTCCGCGAGTTCCATCGATTCTCTCCGTGGCTCAAAGTCACGCAAGTACCCTTGGAATGGCGCCGAGGGTACTACTATACACAAACGAATATCGGCGCGCGACAAGTTTTTTCGATGAAATAAACGTTGCGTACTGGTACTGGACAGGTACCCTGTTAACTATCTTTAACGTGACTGTCGTTTTCATCGCCGTCGGATCGCTCTGCGATCCCGAACATCGGATAGTACTTCTCCGGCAGTCGGGATCTCCGCATTTCGCGGTTCACGAAAATGTGACGGGTATGTCCAGTGGCCAGCAGCCGATCGCCCTCCGCCAGCCGCATCTCGTACTCGATGGTGACAGCACGCGGGTTCGCCTCGGCTATCCAGCTCTTAATCACGATTTCGTCGTCGAAATGCGCGGGGGCCCGGTACCGGCAAGCCGATTCCGCCACTGCCATGAAGATCCCGTCCCCACGTTCCATATCCCGATAGTCGAATCCGCTCGCTTTGCAGAGGTCCACCCGCGCCACTTCCATCCAAATATAGTGGTTCGCGTAATAGACCACTCCCATCTGGTCGGTCTCGGCGTAGCGGGCACGCAGGCGGGTCTCGGTGTAGGATGGCATGACGGGAAACCGGTATTGTAACCCGGCGCAACCGCGCACCGGCCGCAACCGTCTGTTAAATGGTACCTTACAAGTTCACCCATGCGCGTGCGCGTGCTCTTTTTCGGGATGCTCAAGGATGTGGTGGGAATTCCCGCGGATGACGCCGATTTTCCACCGGGAACCAACCTTGCGGCGTTATTCGCCAGCTATACGGCCCGCTTTCCTCGCTTATTGGAACTTTCCTCTAGCATTGTAATAGCTCGTAATCAACAATTTGCAGATGTTTCTGAAAGTATTGCTGAAGGTGACGAGGTGGCGTTCCTTCCCCCCGTTAGCGGTGGCGCCGGCCAGGATGCGGAAATCCTCCGGGACGGGCATTTCGTCTCCCTCACCCGGCACGCCATCGACACACGCGCCGTCATAGCGCGCCTGCTTACTGGTTCCGAGGGTGCGGTCGTCACCTTCGAGGGCACGGCCCGTAATAATACCAAAGGACGTCCCACGCGCTATCTGGATTACCACTGTTACGAGTCGATGGCCCTCAAGATGATGTTTCAAATTGCGGTGGAAATAGCTGCACAGTATGAAGTTGGCCGCGTTGCCATGGTTCATCGCCTGGGCCGTCTGCTGATCGGCGAAACCAGCGTCGCCGTCATCGTCACCGCACCCCATCGCGGACCTGCATTCGAAGCGGCAAAGGCTGCCATCGACCGCTTAAAAAAGCGCGTTCCGATTTGGAAAAAGGAGCACTTCGCCGATGGCGAAGTATGGGTGGAAGGGGAGTGGGACAGCCATGTTCCGGTGGTTGGCTAAAACGCGACTCGGTCTGATTCCAGCCGCCCTGGTCGCTGCCGTGGCCTTGCTGGGCCAGGAGGCCGCAGTCTTTCGGGACAACGTGACGCAAGTCCACGTGATTGCCTCGGTCAAGAACGCCAAGGGCGACCTCGTAGGCGCGCTGCAAAAATCGGATTTCAGAATCTTCGATAACGGCGCCGAGCAGGAGATCCGGGTTTTTGAACGGCAAAGCGCGGTGCCCTTATCCATCGCTTTGTTGATCGACGTAAGCGGCTCGACGGCGAAGGACCTAAAGTACGAGACCGATTCCGCCACCAAATTCCTGAAAGTACTGCTCTCGGAGGGCAATCCCGAAGATGCCGGGGGTTTGTTCACGTTCGATTCGGACGTCACCGAGGTAAAGCATTTTACCCATAATTTCGCCTCACTGGAAAATGCCCTCAAGTACGTCCACGGCTCGGGTGGTACGTCGCTTTATGACGCGATCTATTTCGCTGCCCACGATTTGGAAGACCGGGCGGGACGCAAGGTAATCGTGATCATCAGCGACGGCGGGAACACCACCAGCACCATGCCCATCGACAGGTGCCTGAAAGCTGCTCAGTTCGCCGACGCGATCATCTACCCCGTAGTAGTGGTTCCGATCACTAATCCCGCCGGCCGGAACACGGGTGGCGAACATGCCCTCATCTTCATGGCGGAAGGTACCGGCGGGCGGACATTTTTCCCCAGCGCCGCCGGCGAACTCGATCAGGCTTTCGCCGACATCATCAATGAGTTGCGCACGCAGTACTTTATGGCGTTCTATCCTCACAACGTGCCGCTTACCCAGAACCCGTTTCACAAGCTGGAAGTGAAGGTGAACCGGCCCGATTTGCGAGTCTCCGCGCGTAACGGCTATTATGGAGAATCGGAGAACGGGGACGGTTCGTCGAGCGCCCCGGTTGCGGTGACTCCCACGGGAAGAAAAAAGAAGTGAACAATCAACAGCACGGTTCGAAATCCGCGCGCGCGCCGGAACACACCTTTGAGGAGGCCCGCTACCTCAAACAGCTCATCGAGAGCAGCAAACCTGTACAAGTGACCATGGCCGATGGCGAAAAGGTCTCCGGAACGATCGAGTACTACGATCAGTCATTCATTCGCCTGACCCGCAAAGGCGAGCCGAACCTCTTCATATTCAAGCACGATATCAAGTACATTCAGGAACTAGGTTAGACCGCGGCCCATGCACTTCCTGGAAACAGCCGTCGAGATCGCCCGCGAAGCCGGGGCGCTCGTGGCGAATTACCATCAGAGGCATATCCCGTTCGAGACGAAAGGCGAGTTTGACCTGGTGACGGAAGCCGATCGCGCGTCGGAGCGGCTCATTGTGGACCGCCTACGCTCGCATTTTCCGGCGCATGCCATCGTGGCGGAGGAAGGCGGCGGCCATGAAAGCGCCTCGGAATATCGCTGGTTCATCGACCCGCTCGACGGCACCACCAATTTCGCCCACAGCTTTCCGATGTTCTGTATCAGTATGGGGCTCGAACGTGCGGGCGAATTGGTGGCAGGCGTGGTCTTCGACCCCATTCGCGGCGAGCTGTTCACCGCCGAGCGCGGCGCGGGCGCGTTTCTGAATCACCATCGCATCCACGCATCGGCAACGGCGCGGGTGAGCGACAGCCTCGCGTCCACCGGCTTTCCCAGCCGCAAGCGGCATCACAACATCAACATTCACTTCTATTACCAGCTCGCCATGGCATCCCACGGCGTGCGCCGTACCGGCTCGGCCGCGCTCGATCTGGCCTTCGTGGCGGCGGGCCGGCTCGACTTCTTCTGGGAATTCGGTCTCAAGCCCTGGGACATGGCCGCGGGCGTGTTGCTGGTCGAGGAATCCGGGGGCCGGGTGACCGATATGAAGGGTACGCCGCTGAGCGTGACGGCGTCGGACCATCTCCTGGCCGACAACGGTGCGCTGCACGACGAGATCCTGCTGGCCTTTGGGGACATTTTCCGGGGGACGCTGCGGGTGCCGTTACCGGTGATTTGAGCAGCGCGCTCGATTCTGCCCCCTTGCTCCTGGCTTCCGGCTCCTGGCTTCCGGCTCCTGCCCCTGGCTTCCTGCTTCGGCTGTCACCACATGCGGTTATAATCAACTCCATAAGGGAGGATTTCCGTGGCAAAGGACAAAAGCCCAAAGAAAGAAGTTAAGAAGCCCAAAAAGAAGAAGTAGGCAGTAACGAGTCCGGCGCCGGGCGGGCTTCGATTCGACCCGCCCGCGGCCACAGGAGAGATCATGCGCACAGAGTGGGTAGCTAAACGGCAAAACGATAAGATTCGTACGCAGATGCATTACGCCCGCCAGGGCGTCGTCACGGAGGAGATGCACTACGTCGCGCACCGGGAGAATATCGCCTCCGAGCTCGTGCGCTCGGAAGTGGCTCGCGGCCGGATGATCATTCCCGCCAATATCCATCACACCAACCTCGAACCCATGTGCATCGGGGTTGCCTCCAAGTGCAAGATCAACTCGAATATCGGGAACTCCGCGGTAGTGTCCGATATCGCGGGCGAACTCGAAAAGCTTCGGTACTCGGTGAAATACGGGGCCGACACGGTGATGGATCTTTCCACCGGCGGCGACATTCCCGCCATTCGCAAGGCCATCATCGGCGCCTCGCCCGTGCCCATCGGCACCGTTCCCATCTATGAGGCGCTCTCGCGCGTGCGCAGGGTGGAAGATCTCAGCAAGCAGGTGATGCTGGAAGTCATCGAAGAGCAGGCCGAGCAAGGCGTGGACTACATGACCATTCACGCCGGGGTTCTGGTGCAGCACATCCCGCTCACTACCCGGCGCATCACCGGAATCGTCAGCCGCGGCGGATCGATTCTGGCCGAATGGATGGTCAGGAATCATCGCCAGAACATGCTCTACGAATGCTTCGAGGATATTTGCAAGATCTTCCAGAAGCATGATGTCAGCTTCAGTCTCGGCGATGGATTGCGCCCCGGCAGCGTGGCCGATGCCAGCGACGAAGCGCAGTTCGCCGAGCTCCAAACGCTGGGCGAACTGACCGGAATCGCGTGGAAGTACGACGTTCAGGTGATGATCGAAGGTCCCGGCCACATCCCCTTGGACCAGATCGAACTACAGGTGCGGAAAGAGAACGAAATCTGTCAGGAGGCGCCGTTCTACACCCTGGGACCGCTGGTCACCGATATCGCGCCGGGATATGACCATATCACCTCGGCCATCGGTGCGGCGATGATTGGGTGGCATGGCGCTTCCATGCTGTGCTACGTCACGCCCAAAGAGCATCTCGGCCTGCCGGATAAGGACGATGTGAAGGCCGGGTTGATTGCCTACAAGATCGCCGCTCACGCGGCCGATGTTGCGCGCCATCGGCCGGGCGCCCGCGACCGCGACGACGCCTTGTCGCGCGCGCGCTACACCTTCGATTGGAATCGCCAGTTCGAGCTCTCGCTCGACCCGGAAACGGCGCGCTCCATGCATGACGAGACGCTGCCCGAGGAGGGTTTCAAGGACGCGCACTTCTGTTCGATGTGCGGGCCGAAATTCTGCTCGATGAATATCTCCGCGAAGGTCGAAAGCTTTACCGCCGAAGACGCGGCGGCTGTTTTGAACGGCACTGCCGATGCGCCGCTAATTAACATCTCCGGGAACGACTAAACGGCGCGGCATATAATCTACCTATGCCGCGTCGCATTTCTCTTGCCTTGTTCGCCCTCGCAGCCCTCGCGCCGCTCGCTGCTCAGGCTCCCGCGGGATGGAAAATGAGAGTCGATCCAGCGCTTCCGCGTCCGACCCCGATGCCTCGGGCAATATCAAGTTTGTCGCCGAAGGTGCGGGATTCCATTGCACCAACCCGCAGGCGGCAGTCTATTGGAATCCGAAAAATACCGCGTCCGGAACCTACACCTTGGAGGGGACTTTTACCCTGATGAAACCGAGCGGCCACACCAATTACTACGGTTTGGTGTTCGGCGCGACCGGTCTCGAAGGCGCCAGCCAGTCCTATCTCTACTTCGAGGTGGCGCAAAACGGCACATAGCTGGTGAAGAGCCGCAATGGCGAAGCAACCCCGCTGATTGCCGCCAAAACTCCTGACGATGCCGTTAAAAAGCCCGGCGAGACCGGAAAATCCACCAACGTTTTCGAAGTCCGCGTCGGCGCCGACAAGGTGGATTTCGTAGTCAACGGAACCGTCGTGCACAGTGAGCCAAAGACCGGTGCCATGGCCAGGACCAATGGGATTTACGGAATTCGCATCAATCACCTGCTGGAAGTGCAGGTGGATAACTTCGGTGTATCGAAGTAAGCTCCACACAAAAAGTACTAATTTGTTTTCAGAGCATTGACTCGAAAAGTGAGGCATGCAAGAATTGCATGGACGGGGTCCATCCCTGGCTCTTTCTCCCGCTGACGGCCGTTCACCCTCCTGTTCCTGTTCCGGACCTCGTTCCTTCTCATGAGGTTGTATACTGCCCTAATGAGAAGAATTGCCCTCCTGCTCGTCCTCTCTCTGCCCGCCGTTAGCCAGGAATCCGTCGATCTCGGAGTTGTCGATCGTATCAAGGCGGAGGCCTTCGATCACTCCAAAATAATGGAAACTCTGAGGGAAATCAGCGACGTTCACGGTCCGCGACTTACCGGCTCGCCAGGATTCGACGATGCCGCACGTTGGGCTATGTCGCAGTTAACAGCTTATGGAGTCGATAAGGTCCATTTTGAAAAATGGGGACCTTTCGGGCGTCCCTGGACGCTGGAGGAATCGTCGGTGGAGTTGATCGAGCCGAGATATTCGCAACTTACCGCTGTACCGCTCGCCTGGAGTTCTGCAACCAAGGGACCGGTGATGGGCGACCTGGTGCTGGCGCCGTTCCGTGGATCCTTCCGCGATGGCCCCGTCAAATTCAAAGCCGCGCTGGACGCTTATCGCGCCCAATGGACCGGTAAATTGCGCGGCAAAATCGTCCTGATCAGCGACCCGAAAGTTCCCGCCCAACAAACCAATCCGCAGTTCACGCGATACACCGCGGCCGAACTCGCAGGCATGCAGGAAGCGCCCGCTCCCACCTCTAAATTGTCGGCAAAAAGACTCGAAGAAGTGCACTGGCCCGAGAACCCCGCCGACGTAGGCGCGTTTTTCGGCAGCCTGTCGAATACCTTGATGGATCAGGTCTACGATCTTTACGACCAGGCGGTCGCCGAGCGAGCCGAGTTCTTCGCCAGGGAAGGCGTGGCCGGCGTGCTCCTGGAAGACGATCGCGCTCATGAAGGGCTGGTGATGGCCGAAGCTGCCGGAGGGTTCAAAACTTCATCCACGATGGCCCCGCCGACGTTCGTGATTACCGCCGAGCAGTACAATCGCATCGCCCGCCTGCTGCAACATCGGGACACCGCGCGTGTGCGCTTGAATCTGAAGGCCGACATCGGCGACCACGATGTGGATGGCATGAACATCATCGGCGAGATTCCCGGAGGAGCGAAGCAAGACGAAGTGGTGATGATCGGAGCGCACTTCGATTCCTGGCACTCCGGCACCGGCGCCACCGACAACGGCTGCGGCAGCGCGGTCATGATCGAAGTGATGCGGATTTTAACCGCCCTCCATCTCAAGCTCGATCGCACCGTGCGCATCGGCTTGTGGGGCGGGGAAGAGGAAGGACTTTTCGGGTCCCGCGCCTACGTGAAGGAGCACTTCGCCGACCCGAATACCATGCACGTTACTGCCGAGCACGCCAAACTCTCGGGCTATTTCAACCTGGATAACGGCAGCGGCAAGATTCGCGGCGTCTATTTACAAGGAAACGATTCCATGCGCCCGATTTTCGATGCCTGGCTCGCGCCGTTCCGCGATCAAGGTGTCACCACCGTGACCATCCGCAACACCGGGGGCACCGACCATCTCAGCTTCGATGCCGTCGGGCTGCCGGGATTCCAATTCATTCAGGATCCGCTCGACTACGGCTCGATCACTCATCACTCGGATATGGACACCTGGGATCACGCCGTTCCGGCCGATCTCATGCAAGCCGCGGCAGTCATCGCCAGCGTGGTGTACGATACCGCGAACCGTCCCGAGATGCTGCCGCGGCGTCCGCTGCCGAAGCAAGGAGAGTGAAGCTTCAGATTAGTGCTTCGACCGCATGATCAATTTCCTCGCGTCTTGAAGCATTGCCTTTGCAATGCCTTGCCTCGGGATGGCCATTACGAAGATTTTCACCCGGTCCGGGATCTATGTTGCCGTCGTCGACTTTTTGGCTTCTTTGATCCCGGCCGATATCTTTTTCATTTCCTTGTCTACCAGCTGGGCTTCCGGCGGGAACTTTTTCTCGATGTCGGCCACGATTTGGTTGGCCCTTACAAACGACTTGCTGTTTAACCGGTAGGCTTTGTCCAATTCGGGCTTCGCAGTGTTCGGTAGCTGTATGCGCAGGTCTTTGGCCACAGCCTCCAATTTCAGGTCGCCATCCTCTTTTTTCAGCTCGCTCAGTTCCTTGTGCGATTTCTGGGCTTTTTCCCAGGACTCCTTCAGTTTCTTGTACGCAACCTCCATCCTTTGGACGCTTTTCTGCTTCTCTTCAGGGGTGGGTTTACTATTGAGCTTGGCGATTTTCTTTTCCGCTTCCTCGATCTCGACCTTCATGTTTTTGGTGATCTGCTCGAGTTCCTTTTCCAGTTTGCTGGCCAAGCTCAGATAATTGTCGCCGCGCTTTTTGTATTCGTCGGTGACCCTGCTGATATCGTCCTTCAGACTGTCATCCTGGTCCTTTTTCTCTTCCGCCGCCGCTTTAGCCGCCAGTGCTTCGGTTTTCCTCTTGTTCTCGCAGTCCTTCTCGTAGTCTTGCGCAATCTTGTCCAGCGCCGCGATCAGCACCTTGTTCAAAGGCTTGAGTTGGGCGGCTTGCGGCTCTTTGGCCGTCTGATCGTTGAGTTTCTTGGTAAAGGACAGCCGCGCCGCGTCGAAACCGCTCATTGCCAGATCCATCTTTTGAAACGGGTTGGACTTGTTCTCGTCTAGCTTCTGCGCAAGTTGCCGCAACTTGTCATCTACGACGATCGAGATCAGGACCTTCGATGCGATTTTTTCAATTTTCTGGTGATACTGGTCACGAGCCGCTTTAAACGAGTGTTGATAGTCCATTCTCCCCTCCCTGAATACGTAAAGGCGTATTATATCCTTCCCGGCCCCCAATTTTAGGCGATTCGATCAGTTTCTGGTACTCCCCGGGCAAGCCGGCTCGATCGTTTCAGTTTGGGCAGGAACGCTCTACCCTGATTCTGGTAAGTGATGAGCGAGCCGGTCCCGATCAGAATGGATACCTGCCGGAACCAGGGTTAGAACATTAATAACGGCGCGCATGCCCGAGTTCCGATTCCGCCCGGGTGCAATCGATCCGGCCGTTCTGCCACAGGCTGTTGAAGATCGGGTAGATCGTGCCTTCGGAAAGCACCAGGTAGGAAGTCTCTTCCGGAACTCCCGGAATGCCGCGACCGTAGTTCCGGCCGAAGGCAGACGCCATCATGACGGCCATCTCGAGGCCTCCCTCCCGTTCGGCCGTGGTTCAGAAAACCATATTCCCCGGCGTCACGCGATTCTCCCGGCACCAATCGAGATAGAGCCGCGCGTAGCTCGCCGTAATGTAATCCCGGTCGCCAAATCCCATGCGCTTCGCCATGCGATCGATCCAGGCGGGAGAGCCTTCCAGTTCCAGATAAATCCCGACCGGCGTCTCGTCGAGCGTGGCCAGTCCCGAACCGCGCTCCAGCCGGTACTCGGTGCGGAATTTCTCGTATCGGAAGACCGGACGGTATCCCAGGCGTTCGAAGATAGTCGCCATCATGGCGGCGTCCGGTACGGTGAACTCGAGTTCCTCCCGCGATTTGTGCCGGCCGACCACAGGCTTTCCCTTGTAAGTGACGGTGATCGCCTTTCCCGCCTGCCGTAGCCGCAATAGCTGGCTGGTGCGTCGCAGCGTGAGCCGGGGAGTATCGAAGACCAGGTTCGACTCGAACACGCGCCGCCGCTCGATTCTGAAACCGGCCGAGCGCAAAAGCTTTCGCGCCGGCCGAACGCCGGCAACGGCAAGCTTGATTTCAGTTTCCGTGGGATTGTGACTCATTTCTATTGGGCGCGATCGCCCCGGTGGTGGTCGAGGAAGTCCTGATCGATGGCTTTCCGCCCGCGGAATCCCTCCTCCACGCCGTGCCACCAGGCGATCGCCGGTTCGCCCAGCTTCCAGCAAAGATAGACCTCCACGCCGCGCAACAGGGTAGGGAAGTCGATAAGCCCGATATCCAGATCTTTCACGACGCAGCCGAACTCCTGCACCTGTTCGATCGCGATTTTCAGTTGCGCGCCGGCCTCGTCGCGTCGACTCCGGGCATCGATCACCTGTTCGCGATTCACTAACATGCCGCCCATCAACGACACCCGCTGTGCAAATGCCTGCACCGTTTCTTCGGCCGCCTGATATTCCGATTTGAGCTCAATCGCCTGGCGCAGCAGCGCCTCCACGCGAGGAAGCAGGCCTTGCGCTTCCACCAGTGTGAATCGGCGAGCCATGCGTTACACCGCGTAATGCGACGTCACGTAGTGGTTGAGGATTTCGATGAATTCGGCCACGATGCGTTCGCCCTTCAGGGTAGTCATCAGACGGCCGTCCACATAGACCGGCGCTTTCGGCTCCTCGAACGTGCCTGGCAGCGAAATGCCGATGTTGGAATGCTTCGATTCTCCCGGTCCGTTAACCACGCACCCCATCACCGCGACCTTCATCGTCTCGACGCCCGGGTGAGTTGCCTTCCATTTCGGCATCTCGTCGCGCAGGTAGGTTTGAATCTGATCGGCCATTTCCTGGAAGAAGGTGCTGGTGGTGCGGCCACACCCCGGGCACGCCGTCACCTGCGGCGTAAAGCTGCGGATTCCCAACGATTGCAAAATCTGCTGCGAAACCACCACCTCTTCGGTGCGATCGCCGTTCGGCAGGGGCGTAAGCGACGTGCGGATGGTGTCGCCGATGCCCTCCTGCAACAGCGGCGCCAGAGCCGACGTGGTGGCCACGATGCCTTTGCTGCCCATACCGGCTTCGGTGAGTCCCAGGTGCAACGGGTAATCGCAGACCGCGGCCAATGCACGGTAGACGTCGATCAGATCCTGCACGCCGCTCACCTTGGCGCTGAGGATGATCTGATCGTGCCGCAAACCGTGCCGCTCCGCCGCTTCCGCGGAGTTCATGGCGCTTGCCACCATGGCATCGAGCGTCACCTGGCGCGCGTCCTTCGGTTCGGAAAGCCGCGAATTATCGTCCATCATGCGTGTCAGCAGAGCCGAATCGAGCGAGCCCCAATTCACGCCGATGCGCACCGGCTTATTGTTCTCCACTGCCACTTCGATCATAGTGCGAAAGTTGTCGTCGGTCTTCTTACCGATATCGGAGTTGCCGGGATTGATACGGTATTTGGCGAGCTTGCGCGCACATTCGGGGTACTTCTTCAGGAGGATGTGCCCGTTGTAATGGAAATCGCCGATGATGGGCACGGGAACGCCGAACGCCGCAATCGTGTCCACAATTTTCGGCACCGCCGCCGCGGCGGCTTCGGTGTTGACCGTGACGCGCACGAGTTCCGAGCCCGACCGCGCCAGCGCCATCACCTGGTTCACCGTGGAAGGAACATCGGCGGTGTCGGTGTTGGTCATGGATTGCACCACAATCGGATGATCGGCGCCCACTTTCACACCGCCCACGTCCACCGTCACCGCTCTTCGGCGGGCTGCTACTGCCATGAATCTCCTCCTGATCGGGAAAATTTAATTCTAGCAGGGGCTCTCAGGTGAGTCGGTGGGAGACAAGCTGTGGCAATTGCAGCCTCGGTTGATTCCCACCGATCGATCACCCGCATGCTCGTGTGCTTGAGGTGCGCCGCGTTGTAGGCGCCGGAGCTTGTCGCGGCGTAAGCCGCCGGCGAAGCGCGCCACGGCGATCGATCCCGCAGTGGCGCTCCGCTGCAAAAAAAACGGCGGCAGATAAGACGGGGAGTCGGAGCATAGCTCTTTCACCGCCCGCAGGCGCGCAAAACAAAAAAACCCGGCGGTAGGTTAGACCGCCGGGCCGCGTCGTTCAAGTTTGACCCTGTATTGATAACGTTCTGGTCCCCTTCGAATCGGGGAACAAGGTCCACTCCACTATATCACTGAACGGTCGCCTTTTTAATAAAATCGAGTCGCGGAAAATGCGAGTCGAGATAGTCGTTTCCCTGCTGCTGGATCCTCGTCGGGTCCGGCCCTTGCCCGCGCGGCGGCATGTCGCCATAGGAGCTGTATAAGTCGAGTACCACCGGCATCCCGTCCACCACTTTCCCGATCGGCGCGAAGCCCTGGCTGTCCAGGCTTTGGCGGTTGTCGGCCAGATTGATGAACAACTGCGTGTTTCGCGTATCCGGACCGCGCATGGCATAGCTCACCGTGCCGGCATAGTTGTGCTGCTTCACGGGGTCGTCGGGGAGCGTGGCGGTTGCCCACATGGCGTTGGTCTGCGGATCCCCGTTGATTCCGAATTGCACCACGAAGCCGCGAACCACGCGGAAGAATCGCGCCCCGTCGTAAAACCCCGCCTTCACCAATTGGAAGAAGTGCGCCGCGCCTGCCGGCGCCCAATCGCGGTGTACTTCGATATCGATCGTGCCCTTCGAGGTGTCGAGCTTCACGTGAAAGACGTCCGGGACCGGTTCATTGAGCGGCACGACGCCGGCGTCTTTCTTTCGGTCGTCGGTGGACGACGAACATCCAATCAGGGCCAGGCACGCTGCCGAGGCGAGAACAAGAGACGCGATTCTACCCATCGATCCTTCAGTATGCCACGCGGCGGTTTCGAATAAGCGCCGGCGGAAAGCCGCGGGCAGCCACGATTTTGGCCGCACCGTCGCAGGATCCTATTTTGCGCGCCGGCTGCTCGCGATGGCGCGTGCGGTGGGGCCGTGCACGAGTGTCAGCACCGCAGGCACATCCACGGGTTGGCGATTTTGTATCCCCGGCCGGAATCGCCAGGTCCCGATAATCGCGATCGCCTCGCGATCCAGCCGCGTGTCTTGCGGCGAGGCTACCTGCAAGTCGCGCGGCGAGCCATCTTTGCCGACGGTCAAGTGTACGCAAACCTTGAGACTGCGGCGGTCGCCTGTCGCGCCAGGAAATTTCGTCTTGACTACAAACGGGCGGAGGGTGCCATCAGAGGTTTGAAAGACCGCGGCGCCCAGGTGCCAGTCCGAATCCCAGTGTTCCTCGAACGCCAGCGACACGTCCATTTTCAGCGGCACCGGCTTGCCATCCTTCTGCGCCGGAGAATAGCGCGATTGCCGCATGCAGTTCACCGCGCTCTCGTCCAGCCCCAACCCCAGCGGGTTCAGCACGTGGATCTCGCTCGGCATGCCTTCGTCGTCAATCGTGAGCGACATGGTCACGATTCCCGCCAGGTGGGCGATACGGGCTTCCCCGGTATACTCCGGCCGGCCGCACTGCACTAGCGCCACCGGCGGCACCACACCTTCATTGCGCGCGGCCTGATCGCAAAAGAAAAGATAGTTGGGTGAATGGCCCGAAAAACTCTGCCCGGCGGCCGTGCCCGCACAGATGAAGAATATCAGCGCGCAACGGCCCATGCCCCGAGAATAACATCGGGTCCGGGCATCCCCGGATGACCAATAGGGGCTAACGAATGCGCGCTCGTTCCTGATTACGCAGATAGGCGCTCATCATCCGGTCGGTAACTGCGGTATGATCGTCGAGCCACCGCGTAAGAAACTCCACTAACTGATGTCCCGCGTCGCGATCGCCTTGCTCCACCAGCGGGGCGAATGTTTTGAGGCGTTTGCGTGCCGCGTCATGTTGCTGCCGGTGCCAGTCGAACGCGAGGTAACGGGCGCCGCGCATCAACTTTTCCTCATTGGCGAAATGATCTTCCGTCGAAGCGATCAGCCGGTGTAAGATCTCCTGCACCTGGAACAGAGGGGCGCGCGTGTGCAGCGCTTGCTGGAACTCACCGGTGGCCTGGAAAATCGTCTTGTGCTCGTCGTCGATCGCCGGAGTGAAGACGGTATTGGAATTTCTCCAGTGAAAAAAACGCATGGACCATTATACAGCTATAGAAGATAACAAGACTCTAAAGTAATTATTATTGGCCCCGACCATCAGTGATGGCCCCCTTTTACTTTGGCTTCAGAACCTGCTAACCTGCCCGGATAGACCACGATCTGCGAGGGGGAATTGAAATGACCGTTCTGACACGTAAACAACAGGAAGACTTCCTCAGCCGCGGCTTTTCGCGTCGTTCTTTCGGACGAATTGCCACCATGCTAACTGCCGGCGCCGCTCTCCCGTTCACCAGTGAGCCGGCCCTGGCCCAACTCTCGAAGGTCGATGCACCACCGGACTCGGTCTTCATTAATAGCAACGAGAATCCTCTCGGCCCCAGCCCTGCCGCCCGCGACGCGGCGAAGATTATGGTCGATAACGGCGGCCGTTATCTTTTCAACGAAACCACAAAAGTACGCAATCTCCTGGCGCAGCAGGAAGGCCTGTCGGCAGAGCACGTCAAGATCTATCCGGGCTCGAGCTACCCGCTCACCTGGTCCGTTCTGGCTTTCTGCTCGCCCACCAAGCCTTATGTCTTCGGCGATCCCGGATACGAAGCCGGCGGCCGTGCCGCGCACTATATCGGCGCCAAGATCATCAACGTCCCGCTGACCAGGACCTGTGCCCACGACGTTAAGGCCATGGTCGCCGCCAGTCCCGACGCTGGTTTGATCTATATCTGCAACCCCAATAACCCCACCGGTACTCTTACGCCGCAGGAAGATATCGCCTGGCTGATCGCCAACAAACCGAAGGATTCGATCGTCCTGCTCGATGAGGCCTACACCCACATCGCGCCCTCCGCGCCCTTCAATACTTCCTACGTACGGGACGGCAAGGATGTGGTGATTCTGCGCACATTCTCCAAGATCTACGGCATGGCCGGAATGCGCGCCGGCGCTGCAATCGGCCGCCCGGACCTGTTGGCGAAAGTCGATGCCTACTCGCAAGGCAATGGCATGCTGCCGACTACCGCGATGGCCGCCGCATTCGCCAGTTTGAGCGACCCGAACCTCGTTCCCGACCGCCGCAAGAGAATCGGCAACGTGCGCAACGATACCTTCAACTTTCTGGATAAGCACAACTTCAAATTCGTGCCCTCTGTCTCCAACTGCTTCATGGTGGATGTGAAGCGGCCCGGCCGCGAGGTCATCTCCGCGCTGGCCAAAGAAAAGGTAGTGGTTGGACGAGTCTGGCCCTCCTGGCCCACCTACGTTCGCGTCACCGTTGGACTGCCGGACGAAATGCAGAAGTTCCAAGCCGCGTTCCTGAAGGTAATGTCCGCGTGAACCCGCGGGCCATTCTGCGAAGAATGAGCCCGCCCCGTGCCAACTACCGGTGGGACCGCTTCGTCGGCGACGCCGCCGGAGGTTTGATAGCGGCGCTCATCGCCTTGCCGTATGGCTTGGCGTTGGCCTCCGCCATGGGGCTGCCCCCCGTCCTGGGCGTTTTCACTTCCATTCTTACCGCTCCTGTTATTTGCCTGATGGGCCGCAATCCGGTGCTCATCGGCGGTACCGCCAGCGCTACTGTGCCTTTCATCGCGCTGGCCGCCCGCCATCACGGAATCGCCGGCGCCGCGCGTCTCACCGTCATGGCGTCGGTGATCCTGATCGGGTTCGGCATCCTGCACCTTGGACGCTATATCTCGAAGGTCCCGCACGCCGTGGTAACGGGCTTTTCGTGCGGCATCGGCGGCATGATGCTCGTCTCGCAACTCGACATCATGTTCGGAATCGCCTCGCCGCTGACGCGCTCCGCCGGTTCAGCCTTCGGACAACTGGCCATCGTGCTCCAGCATCTCGCCGAAGTCCGCGTTGTGCCGCTCACACTGGGGCTGGCCGTGATTGTCGCCGCGACGCTCTCCGGTTATCTGTCGCGGCGGGCTCCCGCGCCGCTGATCGGCGTAGCGCTGGCCATCCTCATCGGCCGCCTGTTCGGATTCCGGGCCAAAGAAGTAGGCACGCTCTCCGCCATGCTGCCGCCGGCCGTGAATTTCTCCTGGAGCCTGAAGGAATTCATCGCGACGATTCCCGGCGCCATCGGGCTGGCGTTCGTCTCGGCCGTTAATATTCTGATCACTTCGCGTGTGGTGGAGCACTTCCGCGGGCGTCACAAGCGCATGAAGCCCGCGGATGCCGACGCCGAATTGAGCGCGTATGGCGCCGCCAACATCATCGGCGGCATCTTTGGCGCGCCTCCCTCGATCGGCATTCCCGCGCGCAGCCTCGCGGTGGTCCGCTGTGGCGGCACCACACGCATTTCCAACCTTATCCATGCGCTGTTTCTCGTCATGATCCTGGCGCTCGGTTCGGGCTTCGTAGAGCACATTCCCATTGCGGCGCTCGCCGGCGTCACCGCTTGGATGGGCCTCTGCCTCCTCGATTGGAGCGCCTGGAGACGCTTGCCAAAGATGAGCCGGCTCGATGCCGCTGCCTTCCTCGTCACCGCCTTCGCCGTCATGTCGGTGAATGCGGTTCTGGCCGTTGCGGTCGGCTGCTCGCTGTACGCCCTGCGCTGGCTTTACGAGCGCTGGTCCGGCCGTGCCTCGCGCATTCCGGTCTACGACTGAAGGCGGGATTCTCGGAGAGTGCCGTTTTTATAGTCCCGAAGAGTTTCTCTGGCTGCCGCCGGTCCGGTGCAGCAGTCTTTCCGTCAGTGTCTCGTGCCGCGGCGCGAATTGCAGCGCTGCCGCGCGAAGGTATGGGCGGAATTCCCGCGTCCAGTAAGCCAGGAATCCTGTGCGTGAGATTTCCGCAAGCGACTGTATGTAGTGATCCAGAATCGCCCCGCCCAATACCTTGCCGGTGCGCCGTGCCGCCGAATGTGCCGCCCGGGAAAGCCACAACAGGTTGCCCGGCACGTGCGCCAGCGCCGACACCGCCATCAGGCTCGAGACGGCAAATACCGGACGCCCCTGCTCTTTCGCCGTTCGCCGCATCTCGTCCCAGATGGATTCCAACCGCTCCGGCGTGGGCACCCGCTTCGGCGGTATCGCCTGCGCCTCGCGGCGAAACGTTTCCCACTCGCGGCGCAAGCCGGCGATGTTCACCGGAGGCAGATTCAGCGTCTGGGCCAGATGCGCGCTGGTTTTCTCCAGCCCGTCCAGCATCTGCTCCACGGTTTCGAAGCGCGCGTCCGGTTCCAGCAGGCCCTCGTCTTTGAGCGCCTGCGAAATCTCGCGAACCAGCCGGTTGCCCGCGCCCGTGACGTCGGCCAGCGCCGCAAGCACCCACACCGGCGAGGCGTGGAAACTCAGAATTCCGAGAAACTCGATTCCGTGGCTCGCCGTCCGTTGCAGCAGGAAATTGGCAGCCAGGTGCCCCTCGCTGGGATAGATTCCTTCCACCTGCCCGACTTCCTCGATCAGGAATCGCAGCGTCACGTCCACCATCGTGCGATAAAGCGTGGTGCGGCGCAGGCTCGCCGGCACCACCACGACGCCGATTTCGCGCAGCAATCCGCCGGAGAGCGCGCCCAGCGACCGGACCACCCGTTCCGGCAGCGAGAGAATGTACGGGGCCGCCATTTCTTACATTATCGGCGTTTCGGCCGGACTCGCCTCGGCGCCGGAATCGGGGCGGCGATCTTTTCCCTGGCTTCCGGCGCGCGAGTGCCCTCGATCTGCGGGTATTCGCCGCGCAAATCGCGGTTCCCCGCGATTACTTGGCGGCAGCCTGGTGATGATCATTAGCCTTCAATATCCACGGTTCGTCAGGCAGCTCCTCTTCTTGCCCGAACCGTCCCCTAATACTCCCGGAGCACCACGACCGGATCCACTCGCGCAGCCTTTCGTGCCGGCAAGTAGCTCGCCAGCCCTGCGGCGCCGGCGAACAGCAGCGCGGCCGCCGCGAATGCCGTCGGGTCGGTGGTGCTCACGTGGTAGAGCATGTTCGCCATCAGGCGCGTCAGCCCGAGCGATGCCGCGAAGCCCACGGCGATGCCGACCGCCACTGGCACGAGACCTTGCCGCAGCACCAGCCCGAGAATGTCGCCGCGCCCGGCGCCGAGCGCCATCCGGATTCCCATCTCCTGCGTCCGCTGGCTCACCGAGTAGCCCACCGAGCCGTAAATTCCCACCACCGCCAGCACCATCGCGAGCGCGGCCAGGGCACCGAGCAGCGTAGCCAGGAAGCGCGGCTGGCGCGCGCCTTCATCGAGCAATTCCTCCATCGTCTGCACTCCCGTTACCGGCTGGTCCTTGTCGATGGCCAGCACCGCGCGCCGCACCGCGCCGATATAACGGTGCGGGTCGCCCGCCGTGCGCACCAGGAGATTCATCGATGCCCAGGGAAGCTGCGCGAACGGAATGTAGATTTCCGGTCGAACGCCGGTGGCCAACGCGCCGTTTTGGATGTCGCCGAGCACACCCACGACTTCGGAGCCCTCGGTGGCGCGTCCAACGACAATACGCTTGCCAATGGGATTCTGGTTGGGCCAATACCGGCGCGCCAGGGCTTCGTTTACCACCAGCACCCGCGGCGGCTGTGCGTCGTGGTCGCTGAATTCGCGGCCCGCCACCAGCGGAACGCGCATGGCGGCGGCAAAGTCCGGACTTAGCGTCTGGATGTTGAATAACGGTCGCTCCGTGAGCGCCACGGCGGGCTGCCCCTCCGGAAGCGCCGGCGAGACCCGCACCGTGTGCAGCGGCAGCGCTGAGGAAACCGCCGCCGACTGCACTCCCGGCAGCCCACGCACCTGGCGCAAAAGATCGTCAAAGAAGGCGATCATCTGCGCGCCCGTCGAGTAGCGCGCCGGCGGCAGCGACACGTTCATGGTGAGCAGATTCCGCGCGTCGAATCCAGGGCTTGCCTGGCGCAGTTGGATGAAGTTGCGCACCAGAAGGCCCGCCCCGATCAGTAGAATCGTCGAAAGCGCCACCTGCGCCACCACCAGCGAACTGCGGATGAATTTGCGGCCCCGCCCGGACGTCGAGCCGCGTCCTTCCGAGCGTAGCGTGGCATTCAAATCGGGCCGCGAAATCTGTAGTGCCGGTGTCAGCCCGAATAGAACCCCCGCCAGAAGCGACACCGCCAGAGCGAAGGCCAGCACCGTGAAATCGGCATGAATTTCAGAAGCCAGCGGCAGGCTGCCTTCCGCCATCGCGGCGATTGGGCCGGTGCCCCAGGTGCTCAGCCCTACTCCTACCGCGCCGCCCGCGAGCGCGAGCAGCAGGCTTTCCATCAGCAGTTGGCGAACCAGGGCGCCGCGGGGCGCGCCAATCGCCATCCGGATGGCCATCTCGCGCTGCCGTCCGAGCCCGCGCGAAACCAGCAGGCTCGACACGTTGGCGCAGGCAATCAGCAGGACCAACCCGACGGCGCCGAAGAGAATCAGCACCGCCGTGCGCACGCCAGTCACCATCCTGTTCCGAAGGTTGCCCATCGCCATGGTGGCGTCCGGACCGGCATCCGGCGCTTTGGGATGATCGCGGCGATATTCCGCCGAAAGCGTGTTCATCTCGGCCTGCGCCCGGTCGATCGAGACGCCGTCGCGCAGACGTGCCACGAAATCCAGAAATCCGACGCCCGCCTCGACCTGCGCGGGCGTGACGATGTTCAGTTCGAAAACCCGTGGCGTGTAAATCTGCACGCCGGGATCGAGCAACCCGAACCGGAAGCCGCGCGGCAGCATGCCGATTACGGTGTAAACCTTGGAATCGAGCGTCAGGTGCTGGCCCACATCCCACCGGCCGTTGGCAACGATCGCCACATTTTCGCCGCCCGGTCTGTCCTCCTCGGGCCGGAAGTCGCGGCCGGACGCCATCCGCACGCCCAGAGTGCCGAAGAAATTCCAGGTGACGCGCGCGGCTGCGATCTCTTCGGGGTCGCCGCGCCCGGTGAGGGTAAAGTTCTCATTTGTAACGGCGGCGAGATCCGAAAAAGATTGCTGGCTGGCATTCACCTGGCGGTATCGCGGCCACGAAAGCGGACTCGTATCGCTATCGGATTCCTTGCGCTGCAGATCGATGAGCACCAGGCGGTCCGGATGCGCGTAGGGCAGCGGGCGAAGCAGCAACGCATTGGCGACATTGAAAATTGCCGTATTGGTGCCGATTCCGGCGGCTAACGTGAAGACCGTGATGGCCGTGAAGGTGGGGCTTTTGGAAAGATTACGGATGGCGTAACGCAGATCGTGGAGGACGGCCATGCTTTTCAGCATATAGCCCCAGCCCTGGTTCGGCGCATCGTTCGTGGAACTGAACTCGCGGTCCCCATCGGTTTCCACCGCTCGAACCCGACGGCGGGGAACGTTATTCGCTCCGCATCGCCAGTTGCCGCTCCACGAACCCGTTGTGCGGCAGTTTTGAGTTCCACTGTTGCCAAAGCTGCACCCGGCGCGCGTCCATGTCCGCAGCCTTGGCGGCATCGCCTGCGCGGCGGTAGACTCCCGCCATGGAGTAATACATCATCGAAACCTTGGTCGCGTCCAGCAGGTCGCCGGCCGGATCGGGCTTCGATGCGTTCATGGCGTTCCACAATTGCTCGTAAATCTCCACGGCGCGGCGCCGGTCGCCCGCCAGCGATTCATAATCCGCCTGCGCGCGCAGTGCCACCACAACCGAGCTTTCTGGCTTGAGGACTTCCGAGGGGTAGTCCTTCGTCGCGCGCAGTAAGGCAAAGGCATCGTCAATGCGCCGGTGCGATTGCGCCAGCCGGTGCATCCGGCGCAGGGGATAGGACGACTCTGCCAGCGCCTCCGCCTCCGCCCGGCGCGCCGGGACATTGTCGATCTCCCGCAGCCTTCGAATTCCCAGGTCGAACATGGCGAGCGATTGTTGCGGGTCCCGCTCCTCCAGCAAGTCGGCCAGCTCACGCGACGACAGAGCCAGCCGGTCGCGGGCATTCTGATCGCGCGGGTCCCGCGATGCCAGGCCCTCCATCAGGTCTACCGCTTTTCGGTACGCCGCGATGGCCTCATCCGCCCGGCCCAAGCTGATGCCCCCATCCTGCCCTAAGGTGCGTGCCTCGCGCAACAGGATGCCGTACAGATTGAGAGCGTGCATCATGGGGTCCGCCGGCAGCGGCCCCTCGGCAAGTTGCCGCGCCTCGCGCAAGGCCGAGAGCGCCTCCTCCAGCCGGCCCTCGGAGCGGAACGAGCTGCCTACCAGGCTGAGACTCGCCGCCCGGATTACCGGCTCGGAGGGGAGCGACGCGGCCGTTTCCATGGATTTCCGCGCATAAGCGCGCCCTTCCGCAAAGCGATGCAGGTTCAAATAGCAGAGCGCGATTCGATTGTAGTAAGTGGCTGCGTCGTCGCGCTGACCTGGCGTGAGCTTTCGGAGATCCCTCAGGCGGCCGAGCCGTTCCGCGGCTGCGGCGGCGTACCGGGCCGCGTCGTCGTCGCGCCCCAGCGTGAACGCCACGATCATGCGGTCTGAGGCGATCCCGGCCGACAATACTAACGCCGTGTCGGTCTTCCGCGATGCCAGTGCTTGGCCGAGGAACCGGTCCGCCTTTGCCAGACTCTGCTCCGCGTGCTCGAACTCCCCCAGATTCAACCCGGTCGGCACTCCCTGAATGCGCGCCATCTGCAGGTACGCCGCGCCGATCTCTTCGGCCACCTCGGGATCGCCATGAGCGGAGGCTCCCAGCCGCTCCAGGTAATCGAGCGACATGGCGACAAGCTGATGCCTCGCCGCCGTTGCGCCCGGCAGCAGTCTCAGCCGGGTATCGAGATCGAATACCTTGGTTGCCAGCAGATGCAATTGCCGGAACCGTTCCTGCGCGATCAGCCGCTGCCGGTTCGCAATGTAAAGTCCTGTGGCAAGCGATGCAATCGTCAACACCGCCGCCACCACCACCACCCGGTACCGCCGCACGAATTTTCGGGTGCGGTACCAGGCATTCCCCGACCGTGCGCGTACCGGCCGAAATTCGAGAAACGCACGCACGTCATCGGCCAGCGCCTCCACCGACCCGTACCGCATCTCCGGTTCCTTACGCAGCGCTTTGAGCGCGATGAAATCCAGGTCCGCTGGCAGGTCCGGATTCAGACGGCGGGCTGGCGCAGGGTCGTTGGTGCAGATCGCGGTGTCGATGGCTTCCGGGCTTTGGCCGGGAAAGGAATGCGGCGATTGACCGGTGAGCAGATGGTAGAGCACCGCGCCCAGAGAATAGACATCTGTCGCGGTAGTCTGCACCGCGCCGCGAACCTGCTCCGGGCTGGCATAGTCGGGAGTCAGCACGCGCTCCTGCGTGCGCGTCTGGTCGCTCGCGCGGTCGAGGATTTTGGCAATTCCGAAATCCAGCAGTTTGGGTTCGCCTCCGGCGTTTACCAGGATGTTGGAGGGCTTCAGGTCGCGGTGGATGATGAGGTTGCGATGCGCGTACGCCACCCCCTCGCAGACTTTTAGGAAGAGGCGCAGCTTGTCCGGCAGGTCGAGCCCTTGGGCGTACTCGTCGATCGGGACGCCCTCGATGTATTCCATTACCAGGTACGGCCGGCCTTCCGCGGTCTCGCCGGCATCCATCAGGCTGGCGATTCGCGGGTGCCGCAACGAGGCCAGAATCTGCCGTTCTTGGAGAAAACGTTGGCGAAAAGACCGGCGGGAGACGCTTTGCTGGATCAGCTTGATCGCCACCCGCTGTTCGATCTGCCCGTCCGCTCGCTCGGCCAGAAAAACTTCTCCCGAGCCGCCCCGGCCCAGCAGCCGCGTCAGCCGGTAGGGACCGCAGTGCATCCCCTCCGCGGCCGTCGAGCGCGATTCCAGCACCGCCGCGGCTTCCCCCGCAATTACCTCGTCCAATTGCCCGTCCGCGGAATCGAAACGCAGCAACGACTCCACCTCGTTCCGCAATTCCGCCGGTACCCCGTGCTGCTCGAAGTACCGCTCGCGCTCCGCCGGAGCAAGGTCGGCGACTTCGCGAAACAGGATGGGCACCTCGTCCCGCATAGTTCCTCATATTATTACAATCGCCGTCATCGGGCCGCGGTAAAGCGGCGTTTTTCCAGAGGTATAATAATTCCCATCGGCGCTTCACCTCACCCCCCGATCACCCAATTGCTGCACCAATTCCGCTCCGGGGACGAATCCGCTCGCGACGAGTTGATGGAGGTGGTATTCGAGACCCTCCACCGGATCGCCAAAGCGTATCTCCGCAAAGAACGCCCGGACCACACTTTACAGCCCACCGCGCTTGTCAATGAGGCCTACCTGAAACTTTTCGGCCGCGCCGAAATCCAGTTCGCCGACCGCGCTCACTTCTTCGCCGTGGTCTCCCAGGCCATGCGCCGGATCCTGGTGGACCACGCCCGCGCCCGCGCCGCTATCCGCCGCCGGAATCCAGCCATCCAGATCGAATCCGATGCCGGCCCCCGGCCCATCCGCATTTTGGAACTCGACCTTGCCCTGGACGGCCTGGCACGCGAGAATTGCTCCCTTGCCAAGCTCATCGAAATGCGATATTTCGGCGGCATGACGGCCGAGGAAACGGGTGAAGCCCTGGGACGCTCGGTACACGTGGTGCGCCACGAACTCCGCCTGGCCCACGCCTGGCTCCGCCGCGAATTGGCGGGAACCTCCTGATGTTTGCAGTCACTTCTGCCGGCTCCGCCCCCTCTTCCCGCTGATACATTGGGCCGCCTGTTCGTCCCGGCCCCGTCCAACAGGAAATCGCGCGATATTCGTCAAGGCAACCGGACCGCGGCTCCGAGCCATCCTTCGGCGCTTTCGTGCATCCTCCAGATACCCATTGCCGCAGTGGCCGGCAACAAGGTTACCGCTATCGCCGCCGGCGATTTCAACCGCGACGGCAATCGCGGACAGCACCTTTCAATCGCCCGCCTTCGGAATTTGTGGGGTGCTTTCTTGAGCCTTTTTCCGGCCAAATATGGCGTTATCCATCAAGGAGAGAGTTCATGCCAGCTTCAGGAAATCTGCGGCGATGCTGCCTGGTGGCCGCCATCTGGCTCGCACCGGCCGCGTTCGCTCAGGAAAGTTTTACTGCCAAGCTCACCACGCCGGTGAGCGCCGCTGCGAATCGCCGGGGAGACCCCATCACCGCTACCGTCCTCACGCCCGCGGCGTTTCAGGGCGACACTCTGCGCGGCCAGATCACGGAGACCAAGACTTCTCGCGGCCAGTCCATGCTGCAGTTCAACCTTGTGAGCCTGCTGCACCAGGGCGTGAGCATCCCGATTGCCTCCACCGTGAGTTCGATCTCGAACTCTCAGGGACAACCCGGCATCGATGAGCAAAGCCGTCCCTTCGCCGCCAGCAATCCCTCGCCTTCCGAGTCGCAAGCACGGCAGCGCGTCGGCAGCCGGTTCGGTGGAATGCTCGGGGGGAACCTCGGCGGCGCCGTCTCCGATGCGTCCAATACGCCCAGCGGTCCGCCCATCCCCAACATCCGTGTCGCTTCGCAAGGGCCCGGCGTCGAACTGGCCGCCGGCGCCACTCTCGGGCTCTCCATCCGCTCGACGGGCCAGCAGGATCTCTCGAGCCTCACGCCGAATTCGCCATCGTCCTCTTCCGCCGCGCCTGCCGCCGCTCCTTCGGCCGCGGCTCCCGCATCGGCGGGCGCTGCTGCATCGCAATCGACCGCCTCGGCCGACGCTTCCGCAGCCGGCTCCGGACAGCCCGAACTGAAAGCCGTTCGCATCGATTTCATTCCCGGCGAGCGAACCATCTTTTACGACGATTTCAGCGACATGGACGCCGACGAGCCGCCCCCGCACTGGAAAGTCCGCGACGGCAAGGTCGAGCTTCTAACCGGTGGGAACATTCGCGAACTCCATGCCAAGGAGGGCGTAAATCTCAGCTCGCCGAAATTCGCCGTCCCGCAGAATTTCACTTTCGAGCTGGTCTGGACCGGTACCGGTGAGACCAATTGGAAATTCCGCGATAAAGACAACCAGGAGGTAATGGAAGTGACGGTTCGCGGCGAGTCCGATGGACAGACCGCCAATTGCCGCGTCTGGGCCAAGGAAGAACTCGGCACCAGCGGCATTAAGACCGACACCTCCAAGCCGGTGGTATTCGCTCTCTGGGCGCAACAGGGCCGCATCCGCGCCTATCTCAACGGCGAGCGCATGGTGGATGTGAACCAGGTGGAATTTGCCGGCATCACCCACATCGATGCATCGATCGCCGGCTATCGCCCGAACGGACTCCGCTCCATTCGAATCGCTGAATCGGCTCCCGATTTCTCCAGCGTCATCAACTTATCGGGCAAGTACGTCACCCATGGGATTCACTTCGATACCGATAGCGACCGCCTCGAGCCGGATTCCGCTCCGGTGCTCAAACAGGTGGTCTCGGGCCTGGCAAAGAACCCCAATCTCAAGCTCGAAATCGACGGCTATACCGACTCGGTAGGCGACGCCGCGCACAATCTGGACCTCTCCAAGCGCCGCGCCGAAGCCGTCCGCTCGGTGCTGGTGGCGCAGTTCGGTATCGACCCCTCGCGCCTCTCGGCCGGCGGCTTCGGTCCCGACAAGCCCATCGGCTCCAACGACTCCCCCGACGGCCGGGCTCAAAACCGCCGCGTCGAGTTTGTAAAGATGTGACGTTTGACGGAAAATCACTCGTATCTCAGCGCGATTCCCGGATCGAGCCGCATGGCCCGCCGCGCCGGCAGATAGGACGCCACCAGCGCCACTACCGTCAGCAGCCCGGCGACGCCCGCGAAGGTAATCGGATCGGTGGCTCCGACACCGAACAGCAGGCTGGCGAAAAGCCGCGTCAGGAATAACGACGCGGCAATCCCGATGGCGACGCCCAGGATCGCCAGCCGCGCGCCTTCGCCCACGACCATGCGCAGCACCTGCCCGCGCTGCGCGCCCAGCGCCATGCGGATGCCGATCTCCTGCGTGCGCCGCGTCACCGCGAACGCCACCACTCCGTAAATCCCCACGCTCGCCAGCGCCAGCGCCGCCGCCGCAAATACGCCCACCAGCAGCAGCAGAAAACGGCGGTCCGCCAGCCAACCGCCCATTTCATCGGCAAACGTCGAGAACTGCACCGGAACGTCGGGAGTGAGATCGTGGAAGATACCGCGCGCCGCCGTCACGATTTCGCCCTTGGGCGCAGAGCTTCGCACCAGAATCGTCGGTGCGGAATTCGGGTTCAATCCGCGCTGCCGGTAATCCACGTAGATGATCGAACTCGCCGGCGAATCGAGCCCACCGGCGCGCACATCGCCCACCACCCCGATGATCGTCAGCGGCTTGAGATTGCCGTCCATATTGCCGAACTCAATCTGTTGCCCGACCGGATCCTGGCCCGGCCATCGTTGCCGCGCCAGGGCTTCGCTGATCACCGCCACGTGCGGCGTGTCCCAACTATCCTGCGCGCCGAACATTCGACCATGAACCAACGGAATGCCCATGGTACGGAAGTAATCCTCGCCGGCCATGGCGTATAGCGCCACGCCCGCGAGCGCCGGATTGTGTGCCATCTGCCCGAACTCATTGAAATTCGCCGGCGCCCCGCGGCCGTTGAGCAGCAGGAACGTCCCGTCCGCCAGATCGTCGCCGTGCGCCACCGGCATCTGCCCGGTCAATCCCACGCTCTCCGCGCCGGGGATTCTGCGCAACCGGGCCATCAATTCGTCCATCAGGTGGATCTGCCGCAGCATCTCGTCCTGCTTCACTTCCCATTCCGCCACCGGAATCTTGAACTCCATGGTGACCAGGCCTTCCGGACGGAATCCCGGGCTGGTGGCGATCAACCGCAGAAAGCTGCGCCCCAGCAGCCCCGCTCCCACCAGAATTACCAGCGTGGTGGCGATCTCTCCCACCACCAGAACCCCCCGCAGCCGCTGGCTCGCGCCCGTTCCGCTCGTGCCGCGCGCGCCCGATGCTAGCGCGTCCTGAAGATCGCCGCGCCCTGCCCGCAAAGCCGAGAAGAGTCCCAGCGCCAGCGCCAGCGCCGTTACCCCGGCCAACGCGAACAACAGCACCGGCCCGTCGATCCCTACTCCTTCTTGACGCGGCAGGTCTCCCGGCAGGATGGTTCGCAGCATTTTCACGGACCACGCGGCGAACGCTATTCCAACCGCACCTCCCGCCGCCGAAAGCGTGAACGACTCCGCCAGGAACTGCTGGATCAGCCTCCACCGGCTTGCGCCCAGCGCCGCGCGCACCGCCAGTTCTTTTCTTCTGGTGCACATCCGCGCCACCAGCAGTCCTGCGACATTGGCGCATGCCACCAGCAGCAGCAATCCGACCGCGCCCATCAGCGTGAGCAAAGCCGTCCGGACTTTTCCCACCAGGGCGTCGGCCAGCGTGGTCACGGCCGCGGCGTTGAGGTTCGCATCCTTCCCGTAGTGATCCTTGATGCGGCGCGCGATGGTGCTGAGGTTGGCCCGCGCCTGTGCCACGCTCACTCCGTCCCGCAGACGTCCCAAAGCGTTCCAGTTATGCGCGGTGCGGCTGGTATCCGGCTCGAACGTGCGCGTGATCCACGCCGCTGTTCCCGCCGGAAAATCGAAGGTCTCCGGCATCACACCGACAATCGGTAGGACCGCCCCCTCCGCCTTAAGCTGCCGGCGCGAGAGATCCGCCGCGCCGCCCAGGTATTGCTGCCAGTATCGATAGCTGACAATCGCCGCCGGCGCGCCGTGAATCCGCACTTCCTCCGGCACGAACCAGCGCCCGCGCAGTGGCTGGACCCCGAACGCTTCGAAAAATCCGCCCGTGACTTCGCATGCGGTGGCCCTCACCGGCTCGCTCCCGCCCGCCAGTGAGGTCACCCAGGCCGCATACTCCGCCATGTGCACAAAAGTATCGTTCTGCGCCTGAAAATCCTCGAAATTCGGGTCCGCCAGGTTCATCCGGTGGCCGTCCGGAGCCTGTTCCCACACCCGCACGATGGTCTGCGGGTTGGGATATGGCAGCGCGCGCAAGAGTACCGGTTCGACTACCGAAAAGATAGCCGTGCAAGCGCCGACACCGAGCGCCAGCGTCAGCACCGCGACTCCCGCAAATCCTCGCGATTTGGCGAAGGTACGAAAGCTCTGGCGCAATTCCCGGATCAGCGTCTCCATCAGTTCCCCCTCCTGATCTATACGGCAGAAGCCGCTCCGGGTGACGCAAATTCTTTACGGCCGGTCAGGGCATCTTGACTGTATCGTCGAAAGGCAAGTCGATCTTCGCCGTTTTTCCGGCTTCCATGGCGATCGGCGCCGGCTTGCCGGGTTCCTTCGAATACAAGCCGATCGAAGCTCCCGTGGGCGGCGGACCGGACATGCCGTCGTATTCTCCCTTGGGGTCGAACGCTGCCACTACGTAGACCGTGGAGGCGGACAGGTCCGAAAACGTGATCGCCTGGTCTTTGGCGGTGGCCGTCTGGCTCCCAATCGGCATGCCATTGCCCTGTATGAAATCCGGCGAGTCGAACAGGAAGAGGAAGATCTTGTGGCTGTCATCTACCTTTCCCGCGCCGGTGTAGTTCAGTTTGACTTGCAGGCTGCTCGGCTCCGGCTTCGTCTGGCCGTTCGCCAAAAGCGCTATCAGTACCAGGGGTGCTGCGAACAAGACACGTCTAGTCATCAAAGGGTGCTCCTTTGAGTCCTGCTACGCAGCCGAACGGAGAAAAGTTCCGTTCTGCGACCCGCCGGCCCTTCACGCCTCCGCGGCGCCTTTTCCCGAAGCGGCAGGCCGAATATTCTGGTTCACCCGGAAGAAGTTCTCGGGATCGTACTTCGCTTTTACAGCCGCTAACCGCGCATAGTTGCCGCGATAGGTAGCCCGAATCCGATCCTCGCCTTCCTCCATCATGAAATTCATATAGGCGCCGCCCGCCCCGAAGGGGTGCAGCGCGTCATAATACGCCCTCGCCCAGTTGGTGATTTCGCTCTGTTTCGCCGGATCGGGATCCACCCCCACGATCACCTGGCTCCAAACCACGTCGCGATAGGCAAAGGCGGTCTGGCTTTCTCCCACTCTATGTACCTTTCCATTCACCGGATAGAGGTGCATGGTCGACTGCCAGGCCGGCATACGGGACGCGTGCTCCAGATGTTTGGCGATCGCCTCGTCGCTGAGTTCCCGGAAGAAATCGGCCTTCCAATACCACTGCAGGCCCGTGGGGTAGATTCCATCGAACAAGCCCTGCAACATCGGGAAAGGCACAGGGCCGACATGCTCGAACACCGGCGGACGGTAGCCGCGAATCGACTGCAAAATCGCATCCGCCTGCTCTTGTGAACCCTGGTAACACCACACGATCCCGCACATTTTCCGCAGGCGGATCTCCTCCGGGAACGGAGGACCCGGCGGAACCGTCATGATCGCGAAAAAACCGTTCATTTCTTCCGGCGCCTGCGTAATGAACTCGCGGTACCACTTCATCACGTCGGCCGCTTCTTCCAAATTCCACAGCATTGGGCCCGCGCACACCGTGGAAACCGGGTGCGCCTCGAACAGAAACGAGGTGACCACTCCGAAATTCCCGCCTCCGCCGCGCACTGCCCAGAACAGGTCTTCGTGCTCCTCCGCGCTTGCCACGACGAAGCTGCCATCCGCCAGGACCATGTCCACCGACAGCAGATTATCGATCGTAAGCCCGTATTTTCGCGTCAGGTGTCCCATTCCTCCGCCCAGAGTGAGACCCGCCACTCCGGTCGTCGAAATGATGCCCGAAGGCACCGCCAGTCCAAAGGCGTGCGTCGCGTGGTCCACATCGCTCCACTTGCATCCCGCGCCCACCCGCACCGTCCGCGCCGGCGGGTCCACGCGCACGTACCGGATCGGCGCCATGTCGATCACCAGCCCGCCGTCGCAGACCCCAAGACCGGCGGCGTTGTGTCCGCCGCCGCGAATCGAGACCCGCAATCCATTGGCTTTCGCCATCCGTATGGCGGCCATCACGTCGCCGGCATCGACGCACTGCGCGATCAGCGCCGGCCTGCGATCGATCGCCCCGTTATAGACCGTGCGGGCTTCTTCATATCCGCCATCCCCCGGTTCCAGCACCGCCCCGCGGAACTCGCCGCGGAACGCCGCGATTGCTTCATGTAAGGACATCTGCTTCCTTCCTCTCTGAGAATGCGGAAATCGCTCTCCGCACCGTATGCTTTACTTTGAACCGGCAGGCGTTCTGCAATCGTTCTGTTTAAGCGGATGCCGCCGTTCCGCCCCCCGGAAGCGATAGTTTTTTCTCGAGCCCCAGCGAACCGCAGTGCCGCGCGGCTTCGAGACCGTGCTCGATGTTCTCGCGTGCTCCCGCGCCGTTCCCTCCCGAAGCCAGCAGTTCCCCCTGCACGCGATACAATTCCGCTAACGGCCATTGCTCGCCGTTCTTGCTGGCGAAAGCGAACCCGTTCGACAGGCTCGCCAGCGCTTCGCCCCATTTTCCAGCCCGCCACAGCGTTTCCGCGAGCAGCGCGAAATAATACGGTATGCGTAGCTCGGCGCGCAATGCTCGCAGGGCTTCCAGTCCTTCGCGAAGCTGCGCCAGCCCCGGCTCGATCTCGCCCTCCGCTGCCATCGCCCAGCCGGTAACGATGCTCCCCATCGCCAGATAATAAGCGAAACCGTATTTCCGGCACACCGTCAGCGCTTGCCGCCCGTATTCCAGCGCCTCGCGGCTCTTTCCCCGAAAGGCATAAAGCAAGGCGGCATAATCCAGCGCGATCGCCTGGCTGAACGGATCGCCCATCCGGTTCGCCGCGGCGACCGCCTCTGCGCTGTAAACGTCCGCCAGCTTTCCATCTCCGCGGTGCCACGCAAGATGAGACAAATAGGCGCGGCAAAACACGCCCAGATCCGGCCCGGCAAATAACGCCAGCACCGCTTTTCCGGAATCGTCGTATGACGCCATCGCCGACGTCATGCGCGCGAACGCTTCTTCCAGCCGCCCTAGGTGAGACAGGCTGGTGCCCAACAGGAAATTTCCGGCCATTTGCAATCCCGGTGCCGCGTCTCGTTCCTTCGCCTTGAGAAAGTCGAGGCCGAACTGCCGCGCCGTCTCCAGATCTCCCCGGACGATGTGAAACACCCAGGCGCCGCTCAAAATGGCGAAAATGTGCCGGTCCCCGAACCGCCTGGATAGTTCCAGCGCGCGGTGATACGTGGCGCCGGCTTCATCCGAGGAGTATCCCACGGTCGCCACCAGTGCCGGCCCGATTGTGGCCAGCAAGTCCAATTCCTGCAGAAGCCTTCGCTCCGATTCCGGGAATTGCCGGCACAACTCCAGCGCGCGCCTCAGCAGGTCCGCCGCCTCCGTCTCCGCGTACCGCTGGCGGGCATAGGCAGCCGCCTGCTGGTAATATCCGATCGCCTGTTCCGCCATTCCCGCCTCGTGGTAATGCGCGGCGATCTGGCCGTTCCAACCTTCGATGTCCGCGGCATAAACCTCGGCCAGCGCCCGGGCTACCCGGCGGTGAAGGTAGCGCCGGCGAACCAGGCTCAGCTCCGCATAAGCCACTTCCCGCAGGCGGTCGTGTGTGAAATCGTACTCGCATGTGCCGCGGCCTTCGATGATCCGGCGCTGCCACAGCTCGTCGAGCGATCGCCAAAGGCTAGCCTCGTCCCAGTCGGTTGCCTTCTCCAGCAGTTCGAACCGGAAGGGCCGGCCGATGACGCTTGCCAGCCCGGCGATTTCATAGGAAGCCGCCGTAAGCTGCCCCAGCCGCGCCGCGATCACGGCGTGCACCCTCTGGCTTTCTATGCCGGCCCGCACCGTTTCCAGCACAAACAGCGGATTGCCGCGAGTGGCGCGGTAGATCTCTGCGAGTTTCTCGGTCTCCAGCGGCTTGGCCGATTCGAAACGAGCCAGCTCCGATGTCTGCGCCGCGTCCAAAGGCTCCAGCGGAATTTCCACCAGCAGCGCCGATTGCCGCAGCCGCGAGATAAAGCGCGTAAAGGGATGTTCCCGGCCGGTTTCCTCCGCTCGCACCGTTCCCAGCACCAGAACGCGGTCCGCGGCCTCTGAGGTCAATAGCGCGCTGAGGCATTCGAACGATTCTGCGTCGCACCACTGCATGTCGTCCAGGTACAACAGGAACGGTTTGCGCGTCTTGCGAACAGCGCCATTGATAGCATCGTAAAATCGCAGCCGCTGCCAGTTTTCGGCGAGCGGGCTCGGCTGTTCCGCGGCCGCCGTTCCCGCGGTGGGCGGCTGTTCGCGAATTTCAGGGGCCAGGCGCTTCAGCTCCGCGATCTGCGAGGGCAACAGGTTCATGCACCCCGCGCGGATGGCATCGGAACGAAGCCATTCCGCTACCGGCGCATACGAAACTTGCCCCTGCCCGGCGAAACACCGGCTGCGCGCCGCCGCGTGCCCCTGCTGAACGCATGCCCGGTAGAGCTCGTCGGCCAGTCTGGTCTTGCCGATTCCCGGTTCGCCCGAGATCACGGCGACCCGCGGGCCTCCCGCCGCCGCCTGCTCCCAGGCCGATGTCAGTTCGCGCCACTCTCGCGCCCGCCCGACGAGTGCCCGTGCCGCCTCCAATTGCCCCCCGGTGGCTCGGGAGGCCGGTTCGGATGAGCGGTCGGGTTCCGGCTTCGAATGCAGCAGTCCCTCGAACAGTTCCACGGTAGCCCGCCCAGGAGCCACCGCCAATTCCCGCCGCAGAACACGCTGGCATTGATGATACACGCGCATGGCGCTGGCGCGGTCGCGGTTGGCGGCGTGCACCCGGATCAGCAGTTGATAGTGCGATTCCGCCAGCGGATCGAGCGCCACCAGCCGCTCCGCGCAACCGATCGCCGCTTCGTATTGCTGCCGTTGCTCGAGCAGTGTAGCCAGCCGCTCCAGCGCCCCTGACAAGCGCTGCCGGTATTCCTCTCGAATCGGCGCCAGCCAGTCGTCGTAGAGCCCAGGGGCGAGGTCGTCTTCATAGATTTGCGCCGCCAGGGTCAGCCATTCGATTTCCCGGCCCGTATCGTTCTCCGCGCGCGCCCGCGCCGCCTCGCCCATCGCCTCCTGGAACTCGACGGCGTCGATCGCGCAGCCTTTATCCGCGCGCCATCGAATCGCGAAATGCGTGACTTCCAGGAAACTGCATCCCGCCGGCAGTGCGCGCTTCAAATGATGAATCAGCTGCCGCAGGTTCGTCCGCGCCTGCGACTCGCTGGAGGCGGGCCAAAGCAGGAATGCCAGTTGCTCGCGCGGCGTATCGCCGTGCAGAATCAGGTAAGCCAGCAGGGATTGCAGGCGGCTGGTGTCCAAAGTCGTGAGTGGATTGCCGTCGACGCTCACCCGCAGATTCCCGAACAGGTTGATCCGCATCTATCCCCGACTCCGTAGTTTATGACGAACGGCGCTTCCCGGGCGAATCGCTGATCGAAAGACCGGCCCCATGGCTTCGGTGCGAATGCCGTCAGACACGCAGGCCCGCCGCGCCCGTTAGTTAAATTGCCCGGTCTGCCGGGGTGAGGCCTGGATTGGACCTTGAGGCGGCAAGCCAGCTTTCCCGCTTTCCCGCTCCCCTTGACGCAAAAGGAGAGAGCTCTTTACGAAGCCGGTTGAACTCCCGCAGGGCACACTTGAGCTGCTCATTCTCAAGGCGAACTCGCTCGGTCCCCTGCATGGCTACGGTATTCTGCTGCGGATCCAGCAGATCTCCGGCGACCGCCTCGAAATTCTCCAGGGGTCTTACTACACCGCGATTGATCGCCTGGAGCGCCGGGGTTGGATCAAAGGCGCGTGGGGCGAGTCGGAGAACAATCGTCGCGCCCGCTTTTACTCGCTCACCTCCGCCCGCTCCCGCCAACTCAGGGCCGAGACCGCCAAGTGGACCGACATGGCACGAAATATGACGCTCCTGCCCCCAATTCAAACTCTGGCACTCCGTCACACCACGCACCCAAAGCGATGTCGAAGAAGAGTTTGGTGCTACCCTCGACGCCTACCAGGAAGATTTAAGGCGTCAGGGCCTCCCCGCAGAAGAAGCCCGCCGCAAAGCCCATGTAGACCTCGGCCAGCCCGCTACCCAAAACGAAACTTACCGCCGCGCCATTGGCCTGCGCCTCTTCGATGAATGAAGTGGGGACGTGCGCTACCGCCTCCGGGCTCTGCGCCGCAATCCTGGCGTTGCCTCCGTCGCCGTGCTCTCGCTCGCGCCCGGCATCGGCGCCACAATGGAAATCCAGCTCCACTCATCCGGATGTTGCTGGTTGATCAGGACGAGGTTCATGATGCGGCCGGCGCCGGCGTGCCGGCGCTGGCAGAGCCGTGCCCACCCAATTGCCATTCGGGGCGATTCGCAACAGGGAACCCCTTGGGCCCAGCCGCAGATCGAAAGATATATCTGAAAGATAATTCACGAGGGCCGCCGGGAACACCGGGAGTGCGAAAAAATATTCAGGCAGGTGCAGGATCTTGCTGGCCGATTTCATTTATCGTTTTCACACTTGGGTCATTGGATTTATTGTCGTAGGAATCTGGACTGGCCTGGCACTTTTGGGACTTCGCCATGTCCATCGACGCATCGACGTGAATACCCGCCATAAGGACACCGAAACGGTAGGGCTGACCTTTGCAATCGTCGGCCTGATTTATGGCGTTTTGATGGCCCTGATGGTCATCAACGTAATGGCGAATTTCTCCGCAAGCAGCGCTCTTGCCACCAGCGAGGCCAGTGCGGTAAATAGCCTCCTCATCGATAGCGATGGGCTGGCTCCATCGATCGCTGAGCCGGTTCGCGTCGATCTTGAAAAATATCTCGATACGGTAGTCAAAAAGGAATGGCCGAGCCAGCATGAGGGCAAACTCGGCGAGTCGGTCTTCGAAGAGGGTTGGACAATATTGGCGGCGGCGAACACCCGAATCGCAACCTTCGAACCGGCCACTATGGGCCAGAATGTGCTAAAGGGAGAAATGCTGCGGGGTATCAATGACCTCATCAGGGCCCGGCGCGCGCGCATCCTGGCCGCCGGCGATCATCTGCCCGCCGTTGTGTGGAAGATGCTGCTGTTGGGGGGCGCGACTATAGTCGTTTATACCTATTTGTTCGGACCACACAGTTATGCAATCCACGTGGCCGTCACCGGGCTTATTACCGTCAGCATCTCGATAGTCTTCGTCCTGATGATCGCGCTCGACTACCCGTTTCGCGGTGTCGTCAGCGTAAGCAGCGACCCGTACCTTGGCGTGCAGACGACATTCGCGCCGGCCCACCGTGCCTTCGGCCGGGTCCCGCTTCCGGAGAATGAGGGCCGCGCCGCAAATGCCAACACCATCCGCCCTCGGTCCAAGGCGGAAGAGACGCCAAGATAGGCGACGCCTGTGCTCCTCCGTCTTAGCCGCTGCGGCTGCGCAATGCCGTAGCCGTCACTGTCCCGTAATTGTTGTCGGACCGCTTGCGATCTCGCCAGGCGCCGCGCGCGCACACTCCCGCACTGCAAGTCCATTCCGAGCCGGCTTTCTATGGCCTCATCCCCGCCCGCACAAACCGGATTCGGCGGCGCGTCGAAAATCGCGCCGACGCGGTTTTAGGACTACCATTCGACTCCGCCCCGGCAACCTGATACACTCTAATTTCATGACCGCCAGCCCCATCGCCCGGCACCATCATCATCATGCCTGCAAGCGACGGGCGGTCTGCTGATTTCTCGCAATTCGAAGGAAAGGACGCCCGCCAGCATGACCCGGCGGGCTTTTTTATTGCCCGAATGAATCTCGATTTCCAAAAGTCCGGCGGACTCATCACTGCGGTCATCCAAGACCACGCCACCAGCCGCGTCCTGATGGTCGGCTACATGAATGAGGAGGCCTTTCGCCGCACCGTCGAGTCCGGCTTCGCCACTTTCTATAGCCGCTCCCGCCAGAAGCTCTGGCTCAAAGGCGAAAGCTCCGGCCACCGCCTCGTCGTCAAGGAAATCGCCGCCGATTGCGACCTCGACGCCGTCCTCGTCAAGGTGGAACCCCTCGGCCCCGGCGTCTGCCACGAAGGCTATCAAAGCTGCTTCTTCCGCCGGCTCGAAAATGGCCAGTGGACTGTCGCCGACCCGCGCGCCTACGACCCCGCCGCCGTTTACGGAGGTCGCAAGTGACCCATCGGAAGCTCGCCCCTTCTATGAGAAATTGCTTTTCCGTTGCGCTTTTTGCGGGAAACTGCCTCGGGAGTTCCAGATGAAGCTTAAGTTAGGCATCCCCAAGGGCAGCCTCGAAAACGCCACGATCGATCTGTTCCGCCGCGCCGGCTTCTCCATCACCACATCCAGCCGCTCCTACTTCCCCGCCATCGACGACCCCGTCATCGAATGCATGCTCATCCGCGCCCAGGAAATGGCCCGTTACGTGGAAGACGGCATCCTCGACGCCGGACTCACCGGCCTCGATTGGATCCAGGAGAACGAAGCCGAAGTGGTCGCCGTGGCCGACCTGATTTACGCCAAACAGAGCTTCGGCAAGGTCCGCTGGGTCCTGGCCGTTCCCGAATCCTCGCCTTACCGCCGGGTCGAAGACCTTCAGGGCAAGATCATCGCCACCGAGCTCGTCCAGACCACCCGCCGCTACCTCGCCGCCCACGGCGTGAAGGCCAAGGTGGAATTCAGTTGGGGCGCCACCGAGGTCAAACCTCCCGTCCTCGCCGACGCCATCGTCGAAGTCACCGAGACCGGCTCGTCACTCCGCGCCAACAAGCTCATCATCATCGACACCGTCCTCGAATCGAACACCCAGTTGATTGCCAACCACGCTTCGTGGGACGATCCCGCCAAGCGCCGCAAGCTCGAAGACATCCGGATGCTTCTGGAAGGCGCCATCAACGCGCTCGGCAAGGTCGGGCTCATGCTCAACGTCCACAAGGACCACCTGCCCGGAGTTCTCGCCGTCCTGCCCGCGCTCAAACGGCCCACCATCTCGCACCTCAGCGATGAGGAGTGGCTTGCCGTCAACACCATCCTCGACGAAAGCACCGTCCGCGACATCATCCCGCGCCTCAAACAGGCAGGCGGCGAAGGCATCGTCGAGTATCCGCTGAATAAAATCGTATTCTGATGCGCATTCTAGAATCCAAGCAGATCGGCCGCCTGCTCGCGCGCAAAGCTGCCCGCCTCACCGAAGCCGAGACCGTCGTCCGCCCCATCCTCGATGCCGTCCGCACCCGCGGCGACCGCGCTCTCCTCGAATACGCCCGCCAGTTCGACAACCTCACGCGCCGCGGCGTCCGTGTGCCGCAATCCGAGCTCGCCCGCGCTCGCGCCGCGCTGTCGCCCGCTTTCGTCCGCGCCGTCGAAATCGCCGCCGCCAATATCCGAGCCTATGCCGTCAACCAGATGCCGCAGGAATGGTCGCACGAGATGAGCGCCGGCCTTCGCCTCGGCCAGATCGTCCGCCCGCTCGACACCGTCGCCGCTTACATCCCCTCCGGCCGCTATCCGCTGCCGTCAACCCTCCTCATGACCGTCGTTCCCGCTCAGGTCGCCGGAGTCCGCACCATCTGCGTGGCATCGCCCCGGCCCGTCAAGGAAGTTTTCGGCGGCGCCGCGCTGCTCGAAATCGAACATGTTTTCGAAATGGGCGGAGCGCAGGCCATCGCTGCGTTCGCCTATGGAACCCGCACCATTCCACGCGCCGACCGCATCGTCGGCCCTGGCAATATCTACGTCGCCGCCGCGAAAAAGCTTCTTGCCGGCGAAGTCGGTATCGATTTCGTGGCCGGCCCCACCGAAATCCTCATTATTTCGAAGGATGGCGACCCGCGTCATCTCGCCGCCGATATGCTCGCCCAGGCCGAGCACGATTTCGACGCCTCCGCCATCCTCCTCACCACCTCGAAGCGCCTCGCCGCCGCCGTCGCCAAGGAAGTCGATCGCCAGCTTGCCGATCTCCCCACCGCGCCTGTCGCCGGCAAGTCGATCGCGCGCAATTCCGCCATCGTGATCGTGCGCTCGCTCGACGAGGCCGTCGAAATCGCCAATCGCTTCGCCCCCGAACACCTCAGCATCCCCGATTCCTCGCTGCTTCCGGGTATCCGCCACGCCGGCAGCGTCTTTATCGGCCCGTACAGCCCGGAAGCCGCCGGCGATTACGCCTCCGGACCCAATCACGTTCTCCCCACAAGCGGTGCCGCGCGCATCCGCGGCGGCCTCGCCGTCACCGATTTTCTGAAAGTCATCTCCGTGCAACAGCTCGAGGCCCGCGCACTGGCGCAACTCGCCCCCGCCATTACCACCCTGGCCCGCGCCGAAGGCCTCGAAGCCCATGCCCGCTCCGTGGAGGTGCGTGCCCGATGAAATTGCCCAAAGGAGCCATCAAACCCCGTGCCGCCGTCCAGCAAATGGCGCCCTATTCTCCGCCCACCGCCGGACGCGCCGGTAAACTCCGTCTCGATTTCAACGAGAACACCGTCGGCTGCTCGCCCTGCGTCATCGACGCCATCCGCAACTGTGTCACCGCCGGCGGGCTCGCCGTCTATCCGGAGTACGGCGACGCGAAACAAGCCATTGCCGCCTATTTCCGCGTCAGGCCTGAGCAATTCGCCTTCACCAATGGCACCGACGAAGCCATTCAGGTCTTCGTCAACACCTACGTCGATGACGGGCAGGAGGTGCTGGTCCTCAAACCGGCTTACGCCATGTACCGTTTCTACGCCGAAGTGGCTGGCGCCAAGATCAAAGAGATCGCCTACCAACCCCCCGGCATGGAATTCCCGCTCCAGGAAGTACTCGACGCCATCACGCCTGAAACTCGCGCGGTCCTCATTTCCAACCCCAACAATCCCACCGGCACCGGCGTCTCGCTCCTCGGCATCGAGCGCATTCTCCGCCGCGCGCACAAAGCCGTGGTGCTGATCGATGAGGCTTATTACGAATTTTCCGGCGTCACCGCTCTTACCGAAATCGATCGTGTCCCCAATCTCTTCGTCTGCCGCACATTTTCGAAGGTATTCGGAATGGCCGCCATGCGCCTCGGCTGCCTGTTCTCGCACGAGGCCAACATTCACTACCTGCACAAGGCGCAATCGCCCTACAGCGTAAACGCACTCGCCGTTCTCGCCGCCAAAGCCGCCGTAGAAGACACCGCCTACGTTCAGAATTACGTCGCCGAAGTCCTCGCCGCGCGCGAACTCCTGTGCGTGGGTCTGGAAAAACTGGCCATCCCCTACATCCCCAGTTCCGCCAACTTCGTCCTCGCCAACCTCGGCAGCCGCGCCATCGAAATCCACGACGCCCTTCGCGGCCAGGCCATACTCGTCCGCGACCGCAGCTACGAGGCCCCCGGCCATGTCCGCTTCACTGTAGGCACCCGCGACCAAACCCGGCGCCTGCTGGAGGCCATGGAGGAATTATGGAACCAATAGCCACCGCCTTTGCTTGCTCCCAAGTCACCCTCCACCCAAATCCCGGGCGTCCCGGTTACCTCTGCTTCCTCCGCGCCCTCCGATTTTGCTTTTGTGTTTTGCCCCCCTCTGCATCTCGGCGCCTCCGCGGCAAATCCTTATGAACAACCTCCTCATCTTCGACATGGACGGAGTCCTGGTAGACGTTACCGAGAGCTATCGCGAAACCATCGCCGCCACCATCGAACACTTCACGGGGGCCCGCCCTACCAATGAACAGATCCAGCAATTCAAAAATCGCGGCGGCTTCAACGACGATTGGGAACTCACCCACTACATCGTCACCGGCGTCGGCTTCGAGGTTTCCTTCGAAGAAACCAAGGCCCATTTCCAGAAACTATTCCTCGGCGCGAACCGAACCGACGGTCTCATCCTGCGCGAAAAATGGTTCGCCAATCCCGGCACACTGGAAAAACTGGCCGCCGATTTCCGCCTCGCCATCTTCACCGGACGCCCGCGCGACGAAGCGCAAATCACTCTGAGCCGCTTCGCCCCGGCCCTTACTTTCGACCCCATCGTCGCCATGGAAGACGTCGCCCGCAAAAAGCCTGACCCCGAGGGCCTTCTCCGCATCGCCCGCGCATTCCCCGATTCCAAACTCATCTATGTCGGCGACTCCATCGACGATGCCCGGTCCGCGCGTGCCGCCAATATCCCCTTCATCGGCGTCGCCGCGCCCTCCAACCCCTCTTATCTCGACCTCGTCTTCCTTTTCCAGTCCGAAAACGCCTTCGCTATTATCGACGACATCAACTATCTGCATGAGGTATTCGCTCAATGAGGACCGCCACTGTTCAGCGCGACACCAAGGAGACGCAGATTTCCGGCGCCCTCCGCATCGAAGGCCGCGGCAAATACCAGATCTCTACCGGCATCCGTTTTCTCGACCACATGCTCGAACTCTTCGCCAGGCATGGTGGCTTCGACCTTACCCTCACCGCCCGCGGCGATCTCGACGTCGATCAGCACCACACCGTGGAAGATACCGGCATCGTGCTCGGCCAGCTTTTCTCGAAAGCGCTCGGCGACCGCAGAGGCATCAATCGCGCCGGCTATTTCGTCATGCCGATGGACGAAACGCTGGCAGTCGTCGCCGTCGATCTCGGCGGCCGCCCCGCCCTGGCGTATCAAGATAAGGTCAAAGTCCGTCTCGTCGGCGACCTGCAGTCCGAATTAGTCGAAGATTTCTTCGGAGGCTTTGTCCACCACGCCGGCGCCAATCTCCACGCCAAAATCTTCTACGGCCGCTCCAATCACCACAAACTGGAAGCCATCTTCAAATGCTTCGCGCGAGCCATGAAATACGCCTGCTCCAAAGACGCCCGCCTCAAAGACGAGCTCCCCTCCACCAAGGGGCTTTTATGACCGCGATTTCGCCCGGAGCACATGAGCCCCAGAACGAAAATCCAGGGCAAAGCTCCAGCGGCATCTCCCGGTGTACTCTGTGCCGCTGTGAGAGCTCTTGCCTTGCTCCCTGTCTCCCTGGTGAACAAATATGATCGTCATCTTCGACTATGGCGCGGGCAATCTTCGTTCCGTTCAGAACGCCCTCGACGCCATTGGCTGCACCTACTCGGTGGTCCGCGATCCCGACGGCCTCCGCCATGCCTCCAAAATCATCCTCCCCGGCGTCGGCCACTTCGGCCAGATGATGCGCGCGCTCGACTCGCTCGACGTCCGCGAAATCCTCCTCGATCGCATCCGCGCCGGCATTCCGTTCTTCGGTATCTGCCTCGGCATGCAGGCGCTCTTCGAGGAAAGCGAAGAAGCCCCCGAAGTCCGTGGGCTCGGCCTGTTCCCCGGCACGGTTCGCCGCTTCTCCGAAGGCATTCGCGTCCCCCACATGGGCTGGGACCGGGAGGAAACCCAGGCCGGCGAGTCGCGATATTTTTACTTCGCCCACAGCTATTACGTTCCCGTATTCGAGCACACCGCCGGAATCTGCGACTACGGTGTCCGCTTCACCGCATCGCTCCGTTCGGGCAGCGTTGTAGGCGTCCAATACCACCCCGAAAAATCGGGCGCTGCCGGACAGCAGCTGTTGAAGACATTCGCCGTATTATGCTAGCCAAACGCATCATTCCCTGTCTCGACGTCACCGGCGGCCGCGTCGTCAAAGGCGTCCACTTCGTCAATCTGCGCGACGCTGGCGACCCGGTGGAACTGGCCGACCGCTATAATCGCGAAGGCGCCGACGAGCTCGTCTTTCTCGACATCACCGCCTCCAGCGATGCCCGCGAGATCATGGCCGATGTCGTCGCGCGCACCTCTCGCCAGGTGTTCATCCCGCTGGCCGTCGGCGGCGGCATTCGCTCCATCGCCGATGCGCGCCGCATTTTGCTCGCGGGCGCGGACAAGGTCTCCATCAATACCGCCGCCGTCCGCCGCCCGGAGCTCATCGGCGAGCTCTCCCAGGAATTCGGCGCGCAGGCCGTAGTACTCGCCATCGATGCCCGTCGCGTCTCGCCAGGCAGGTGGCACGTCTACACACGCGGCGGCCGCGACGACGAAGGCATCGACGCTGTCTCGTGGGCGGCGCGCGGCGAAGAACTCGGCGCGGGCGAAATCCTGCTCACTTCCATGGATACCGATGGCGTCCAGGACGGATTCGATTGCGCGCTCACCGCCGCCGTCTCGCGCGCCACGCGTGTGCCCGTAATCGCCAGCGGCGGGGCGGGGACGCCCGAGCATTTCGTCCGCGTCCTCACCGATGGCCTCGCTGACGCCGCCCTGGCCGCGTCGATCTTCCACTATGGCAGCTACACCGTCAACCAACTCAAGGAAGAGCTCGACCGCCGCGGCATCCCCGTGCGGGTGACGCCATGACCATTCCCTGCATCGACCTCATGGACGGCAAGGTCGTCCAGCTTGTGCAGGGCCGCGACAAGGCTCTGGAAGCCGATTCGCCCGAGGAGATGCTCCGCAAGTTCGCCGCGTTTCCCGAAATCCAGGTCATCGACCTGGATGCCGCCATAGGCCGCGGCTCGAACAGCGATCTGGTGCGCTGCGTCGCGTCGAAAGCCAAAGCCCGCGTCGGCGGCGGCGTTCGCAGCGCGCAGCGTTTTCGCGAACTCCTGGCGCAAGGAGCGCACCGGGTGATTGTCGGCACCGCCGCATTCACCGCGACGGGTGTCAACACCGAATTCCTCTCTCAACTCGACCACGGCCGCACCATCGTCGCGGTCGATTCGAAGAACGGCCGCATCGTGATCAGGGGCTGGCGGGAATCGACCAACCTGGCCGCCGAGGCTGTCCTCCACGAACTCGAGCCTTACTGCTCCGGCTTCCTATGCACCTACGTCGACAAAGAAGGCATGATGCAAGGCACCGACCTCGCCTGGTTTCGCCGCCTCCGAGCCGCCACGTCCCTGGAGCTCACCGCCGCCGGGGGCATCACCACCGTCGAAGAAGTCCGCGCCCTCCTGGAAATGAATGTCCATGCCGCGCTCGGCATGGCAATCTATACCGGGAAATTAAGCCTGGAAGAGCTGATCCAAGCCGGGAAATCCGGTGTCTGAGGTTGTGATCCGATATTTTCCCGACTACCGGATGCCGGCAGTCGGTGGGCCGGCATGGGCCTGTACCGGCTGGGCGCAAAATCGTTCGTTTCGCGCCGCCACAAACCGGCTCGGAGGCTGTCCGCGATTGGCTTCCCGCTGCCATGCTCGCCTCGGCCGTTCATCATTCCGCTGGCTTTCATCGTAGGGTGGCTTCACTTGCGTGACGCTGGAATCGAAGATGCTCTCCGCGGTTGCTGATGACGGTTCGAAGCAGTTGCTGTACCTGCGACTCCGCAACACCGGCAAGGTTTACAGCTACTTCCATTGCCCGGCTGCCGAATACCAGGCCTCCCTGGGAGCCGAATCGAAGGGCCGGTTTCCCCGCTCTCGAGTCCGCGATCGCTTCCTTTACGAACGCATGGCCAAACTCCACGCCGCCTGATTCGTCACCACGGCTCGCTCCCGCCCTCGACACCTCTGTGGTGAAGACCTTTTAGACCCCTCCGCTGATTCTGAACGACTTGTGCGCTGCGGACCTCTCGAACTGCGAAAGACAGCCTAATTTCCCGTCGAGATCTTCTCCCCGCGCTTCAAAGTCCGATCGAAGAAATCCGCCGTCGCCCCATAGGCCCGCACCCAATCCTTCCATCTCAGGAAGCCGTGGATCTCATCGGGTATGATCAATTGTTCGAACGGCACATGATGGGCCCGCAATCGCTGCACCAGGTCCACAGTTTGGCTGAACGGCACGTTGCGATCGTCGTCGCCATGGATCAGCAGCACCGGCGATCTCCAGGTATCGACGCTGGCATCGGGCGACGACTCCCACGCCAGTTTCACGGCAGCTTCCGCATCCGGCGGGCGCGACGCCAGGCTGCCGAAGAATGGCTCCTGGGTCAGAAACACGCTCCAATCGTGGACGCCGTGGAAATCGACGCCGGCCTTGAACAAATCGGAATCGCGCGCCAGGCCCAGGGCGGTCAGAAAGCCGCCGTAAGAGCCGCCCCACAATCCCACCCGGTCCTTATCCACCTCCGCCAGCGATTGCAGATACTTCCCCGCCGCCACCACATCCTGATATTCCGCCGCGCCGCGCCAGATGGTATTGGGTGCCTCGCGAAACGCCCGGCCGTACATGATTCCCAGGCGGTAATTCACCGACAGGACTGCATAGCCCCGGCTGGCCAGATACTGATTCTCAGCGTAGGAGTTGTGGTAGTAGTCCATGTAGTGGAAGCCGAGCATCATCTGCCGCGGCGGTCCGCCATGCATGAACACCAGCCCTGGAAGCTTCCCGCCGGCATGGCGCGGGACGAATAGTTGACCGTGGAGCGTGAGTCCGTCTTCGCTCTTGAAGAGCACCTGCCGCGGAACTACCAGCGAAGACGACGGAAAATCGGCGGGCAGCGCCTGCGCGGCAATCATCTCGCGCCCGCTTGGGGTCACCACATACGGCATTGCTGGCGAGGTCGCGGTCGAGCCGAGGCAGAGGATCGATGTGCCATCACCAGTCATCACCGGCGACCATTCGATGGTTTCCCCTCCCGTCACCGCTTGCTGGGGCCGCCCGCCGGCGACCGGGACGCGCCACAGATGCCGCCGGTCCACGTCGTTCTGATTCGAGGAATAGATCACCCACTCCTTGTCCGCGCTGAGGGTCACGTCCTCCACATCGAAATCGCCAGGCGTGAGCAGCGTCGTCTTTCCACGCGGGTCGGCCGAGTAAAGGTGATTGCGACCATCCTGCTCGGACGCAAAAACGATTCGGCCGCCGGCCGCGTAATGCAGCGATGCCAGTTCCGGAATCGAGTCCTCGAGCTTGTTGCCGCTCTTCCATACCTCACGCCCTTCGCCGGTGGCCGCATCGGCGACCCAGATCGACCAGGGCGCCGGCCGCACCGGAATCAGCGGCAGCTTGTTCTCATCGCCGGGCGTCCGCACGAATGCCACCCGTTGGCCGTCGGGCGACCAGCGAGGCATGGAATCCTTATCCACGCTCGGCGCCAGGTAACGAATCGACTCCGCGCCGAAATCGTAAATGCAAATCAGGCTGTGAGAATCGCGCAGGCTGACGAACACGATTTCTTTACCGTCGGGGGACCATTTCGGCTGGACGGATATGCCGCGAACCACCGTCAACTCCTTGGCCCGCTGTTTCCCGTCCACGGAAGCGAGCCAGAGCTTGTTCTCCGCCGCCCACACCGCCCGTTGGCCATCGGGAGAGATTTCGATGTCTTCGCAGTCCTCTTCCGGGCATCCCATATCGCCTAACAACCTCGGCGCGGAGCCAGCCTCGACTCCGGCAGCGAAGACCTGCTGCTTCGCGCCTTTCGTCCAACTTGCCGGGTTGGCGCTCTCGTGATGGCCGTTCAGTTCGCTGCCCACCGCGTAAACTACCGTCTTTCCGTCGGGTGTGAGCCGCAGGCTGACGACCGGCTGTCCGTCGTCGCCGGCATAGTGCGTCACCTGGCGCGCGCTGTGCGCGAAATCCGGGCCGTCGGCCACCCAGATATTGCGCACGCCCCTGGCATCGAAAACCCATGCCACGCGGCTGCCGGCCGCCGCGGCGGTCAGCCCCGTCGGAAACGGCGAGCTCATCACCTGCTCCACCGTAAATGGCGATTGCGCCAGGGCAAGCCCCGCCGAACCGAAGATCGCACAGGAAGCAATTCTGAGGAACGTCATCCCGCTATGATAAGCCCGCGGAATGATGTGAGGCATAATGTACGGATATGTTCAACGCAAGAACCGCGATTCCGTTTGTCTGCCTGGCGCTGGCCGGCGCAGCCTCCGCGCAAACGTATGCCCTGCGCGCCTCCCGAATCTTCGACAGCGCCACCGGCGGCGTCAGCTCGCCGGGGTTGGTGGTGGTGGCCAATGGAAAGATTCAATCCGTTGGCGGCAGCGTTCCGGCCGGCGCGGAGGTGATCGACTTGGGCGATGCCACGCTCATGCCCGGATTTATCGACGCCCACACGCACCTCACCATGGATTTCAATGCTGACTATAACGGGGCGATGCTGCGCGGCCTGCAAATGCCCATTCCCGAGATGTCCATCCGCGCGACCGTGAACGCGCGCAAGACGCTGATGGCCGGATTCACCACCGTTCGAGATGTAGGATCGAGCAGCTTTATCGACGTCGGCATGCGCAACGCCATCAACTCCGGCGTGGTGCCGGGGCCGCGCATGCTGGTTGCGGTACACGCGCTCGGTTCCACCGGCGGCCACTGCGACGATGAAGACTCGTTCCGCTACGGGCTCTTCGGCCACGAATCGGGCATCGAAGACGGCGTGATCAACACCCCCGATGACGCGCGCCGCGCCGTGCGATTCAACATCAAGTACGGCGCGGACGTCATCAAAACCTGTGCCAGCGGCGGCGTGCTCTCACCCACCGACGACGTGGATGTTCCTCAACTGAGCCAGGCGGAATTGAATGCCCTCGTCGACGAGGCCCATACCCTGCGCCGTAAGGCCGCGGCCCATGCGCACGGCGCCGAAGCGGCGAAACGCGCCATCCGCGCGGGCATCGATTCCATCGAGCACGGAACCTTCCTGGATGATGAAGCCCTTCACATGATGAAAGATCGCGGAACCTTTCTGGTGCCCACACTTACCACTCGCGTGGGGCTGGCGGAATCGAAGTTTCCCCCCGCCGTGCAGGCTAAGGCGGAAGCCGCGGTCAAGCAGCAGGACGCCATGGTGAAGCGCGCGGTATCGATCGGGGTAAAAATCGCGCTCGGCACCGACGCCGCCGTGTTCCCGCACGGCGAGAACGCGCTGGAGTTCTCCTACATGGCGGCGGATGGCATGGGAAACGCACACTCCCTGATGGCGGGCACGAGCGCCGCCGCGGAACTGCTCGGGCTCTCCGGCAAAGTCGGCTCGCTCAAGCCCGGCATGCTCGCCGATATCGTCGCCGTCCCCGGCAATCCCGTGGACGACATCAAAGTCACCCAGCAGGTAATGTTCGTGATGAAGGAAGGCGTGGTTTACCGCAACGACCGGGCCGCTCGTTAACTACTTCGTCCCCACCACCACGATCGTAAACGAGCCCGGCACCATGACGCCGCGGCCGCGGCCACGGCCGCTTTTCTCGGCGGGCGCGTCGGCCGGAGGCGGAGGCGCGGGCTGCGTTTCCGCCGCGATCATCAAAATATGGTTCGTCTTACTGTCGAGCGTCAGCGTCTTTGCGCCGCGCATCGTCTCCACGTTCTGCTCCACCGAGAATTTCGTGCCGCCGTCGTCCTTGATCACCGTCAGCGTGCCGTCGCCATTGGAACTGAATGCCTCCATGGTCGCCGGATCGAATGTTGCGCCGTCGGTGCCCTGTCCGATCGGAAGCGCGTCGAGGATTTTGCCCGTGTCGGCGTTCAGCATCACCATCGTCGCGGGATTATGGCACGACGCGAACAGAACGCGGTGCCTGGCGTCAAATGCCAGTCCGCCAGGACCGCCGCCCTTGCCTTCGAGCCCGTAGGTCGCCGTCACTTTCAGCGTCTTGGTATCAACGGCGGCGATCGAATCCTTGTCCTCCAGGTCGACCCACAGGTGACCCTTATCGTCGCTGACCGCCTGCTCCGGCGCGCCGCCCAGATCCATGGTCCCGACGATCGATCCGTCTTTGGCGTCGATAATCGTAGCGTTGGGCGCGCGATGACTGAACACCCAGACGCGCTCGTTGTAGGGGTCGAATAGGATGCCGTCCGGGTTGCCCTCCACGTCGATCGTCTTGAGCGGCGCCAGCGTCTTGGTATTGAACATGGCCACCGGCTTGCTGCTGGCGAAACCGTGCCCGGCTTTCGGATCGACCGCGACGCCGTGCGCACTCACGTTCGGAATCTCTCCTACGAGCTTCAGGGTATCCAGATCGTAAACCGAAATCCGAGGCGAAGTTTGCACGCGAGGCACGTACAGTCTGCGCCCCGCGGAATCGGCATAGACGTAGTCGAAGCGGCCTTCGCCGCCAACCCGGTCCTTCTGCAAGACTTTATTCGGCCCTTCTTGCGCGATGGCGAGGGCCGCCAGGGCGGAGATCACAACGGTCAGGCGTTTCATGCATCCTCCTCTGTGGATCGGTAAATAGTATAGGCCCCCGCAGATGAATAGAGGATGAATCGGGGAGACCGGAGCGGCCGCGGGCGGCTGCCGTGAAAAAAAACACCTCTCATGGGCGAAAAATCCGCTCCGTCCTCGCTGATAGATATAGAAACGCTTGCCCAGCTTGGGCGGGGAAGCGAGGAGGAGCAGAATGAGTGTCCCACTGACGGAAGCGGGCTGGAAAGCCGTCGCCACAAAATTCAAGATCAAAGATAACGGCTTGGACAAGGCCCTGACCGACTATCAAAAACTGCCGGCTGACGGTCCGGCCAAGGTTGGCTACGATAAGTACCTTGACTTATCCGACAAGCGCACCAAATCGCTCAAGGAAGTGCAGCGCTTCGCCGGTGCTCTGTTGAAAACCAAAGAAGCCGCCGCCAACAAAGACGTGGCGAAATACCTGAAGGACCTCGACGCGGCCTGCGTCTCGGAAGAGCAGGCCACAGCGAAGGGGATGGCGGAAGTGCAAACCCAGGTTAAGAAGAACGATCAGGAAGCCAAGGCTCGGGAGGATTTTCTGAAACATCCCGATCCCAAAAACCTCAAGATCGTCTACGACATCGGTTATAACGATGGTGCCACGGGCGATAAAAATCTGAGCCAGTACTTCGCCAAGTGGCCTCCCTATCAAGCCAAGTATATCGAGGGATATCGGGACGGACAGCAGAAAGTGAAGTTAGCCGTGGGAGCCGGGGCCGGGAATCAGGGGCCAAGTATGAGTTCCGTCAGCAAAGAGGAGGTGGAACGCGCCAAGCAGTACGCCGCCGACAAGGCAAGAAGAAAAGCGTTCATCCAATACCTCAATGAGTGGTGGAACACAACTCTCCCGGAAGATATGTGAAGCCGGCCGGCGCCCGGAAGTGCGCTGCCGTATTTGATGCAACTGGCCGGCTCCTCTTTCACATTACCGCGAGGAAAGCGTTAGCCTGCGATTGCTGGCCACCGGCGATAGCCACTACCGCGGCGTCGCCGGCCGCCAGGGTAACCGGCACCTCCACGTTGAGTTGGTATAGGCCCGGCTCGATGAGACCGGCGTAAACCACCGTCGCCGGTGCGCCGCCAATCGTGACCGTCGGTAGCGTGGCCAGCGCAAGCGGATCGGGGAAAGTGGCATTGGGCGGCGGGGTTGACGAGGTGGCGCCGAATCCTGTGCCATAGAGGACGATGGTCTCGCCGGGCATCACCGGGGTGGTGACCCCTGTGATCAATGTTGTGGGGCCGGCGAGCGCGCCATCGGCATGGGTAGCGACGATGTACTTATTGCCTGTCAGCCAGAAAAACGCCGGCGCGGCCGATTGAAGCGTCACATTGGCGACGGCACTGATCTGGTCGTTGTTGTTCACCTGTATCTGAGCGCTGCCGGTGGCGGCATTGTCAGGTACCAGGAAGTCGATCTGTGATGGTCCTACGTAGTCGATCGCCGCGGGCGACCCGTTGACTGTGACGCTCACCCCATCGATGGTGGTGGGCAGAAGCGCGCCCGAGAAATCCGTGGAAGCCCAACTGCGCGAGGTGGTGGCCAAGGCTCCGCCGATGATGCTGGCCCAGGTATTGGGGGCCAGAGGCGCCTGGAAACTCGCGCCGTTGACGGCGGTGGTGAACTGCGGCGGCGGCTGGATGCTACCGAACAGGCCGTGCGATTCCGGCGGCTCGCCGTAGGGCCCTGGAATCCCGGCGGTGAAGTACAACGTGGTCCGGTCTCCGCCCTTTCCGCCGTTGCCGAACAGCAAGCCCCAAAGCCCCGGGATCGTGAGGTTGTGGCCGGTCGGGTCCTGTAGTGTGCCTAACTGCGTGCCTTTGGCGGGGTCGAATGCGTTGATGGTGCCGTCGCCGAAATTCGATACCAGCAGCGCGCCGCCGAACTGACCGAACGTGGCGGGGGCGATCTGCATGCCCCACGGCGAATTGAGCGCTCCCTCCGAGATCAGATGGGTGACCAGGTTACCGGAAAAGTCATAGACGTCCACGAAGCCGTTGCCTGGGCCGGCGTCGTCATCGTGTTTGGCCGCGTCCTGCTTGGCATATGTGACATACAGGTTCCCGCCGAGGTTCATGATATTAAACGGGGCAAACCCCGCGGGAATAGCTGAATCGGCGAAGGCGCCGGCGGCGGGCGAAATGGGTTTATAGTTGGCGTCGAACATATCCACCACGCCGTTATGGAAGTCGGTAACATAGAGCACCGGCGCCGTAGATGTGCCGCCAATGGCGCATCCTTTGAATACCGAGTTAGCGGCGGAGTTATCCACAGTTACAATCGCAGCGCTGGGATTGACCGAGCTGTTCCATCCGGAAACCGTTCCGTCCTCGGTGCAGAAGATAAAGCTTGCCGCTTTTCCGGTAGCAACTGTAAACGATGTGGTGGTATTGGCAATCACGCCACTAACTGCCCCGCCGGTGGAAGCGGTGGGCGTAGGCACCGTCACTACCAGAGCGACGGGTGCGCCGGTGGTGCCATACAACGTCGACGTTCCGGTGCCGTTGTTGCCGAGCCAGAATGGGCTCGAGGCGGTGGTGGCAAGGCCCCACGGGTTGACTAGATTGGCGTCCTCGTAGTCGGCCATCGACGGTAAATCGGAGACGAGATTGTGTACCAGATAGCTGTTGGCAGCCGTGGGAGTTGCGGGTGTGGCGGCAAATACCCCGGCAACCGCGGCGGCACAGACGGCAATCGCTTTCGGGTAGTTAGGCATAGTTTATAAGCTAGCCCGGACTTCCGTGCAACGATAGAGACGGAGTGTAAATTCGAAGTAAAAGGAAATGTTACTGATGTGAAAATGCCACTTCCTTCAGCAACTCCCACTGAAACTCCAAATACTGATCCAGCGAGTCCACCAGCAGCCTTTCCTGATCGCTATGAGCGCCGAATCCTTTGGCGGCATCTTCCACGTCGGAAGCCGGGCCGACGCCGTAGCATTGCATGCCTTTGGCGCGAAGAAACGCCATGTCGGTAGCGCCTGTGCTCATTTGCGGAATGGTCGGCACCTTGTAGACCTTGCGATTAGCCGCTTCGATGGCGTGGTAGATCTCCGTATCGATGCGGGAAGGCGTGCCGCCGGGACGGGAATTGGAGTTGTCCGGCACGATCTGCACGGACGGGTCGTCGATCACTTGGCGCATGAGATCGTAGAACGCGGGCATGTTCTCGTCCGGCAGGGCGCGGATATCCAGTGTGGCTTTCGCTGTCGAAGGGATGACGTTCACCTGGAATCCGCCGCTGATGATATTGGGCGAAATCGACGTGTGAAGCATGGAGTAATCGCCGGGATCGTTTTCGGCCAGCCACGCGCGGGCGGCGGGAGCTTTGGCGGAGTCGAAGAGGGCGTTGAAGCGCGCCGCCGGCCCGGGCGGAGAAAGCGTCGCCATCTTTTCGAAGTAGGCGCGGGTGGTGTCGTTGAAGCGCATGGGCGGGTCCCAAAGGGCCACTTTTTCGATGGCTTGCGAGAGGTGAAGAATGGCGTTGGTCCGCAGCGGGCGCGAGCCGTGTCCGGATGGTCCGGTGGCCACGAGCTGCGCTCCCGACGGGATTTTTTCGGCCGTCTGAGTCAAGGCAAAGCGGACCTGCCCCCCTTCGCGGCGCACCGTGCCCCCCTCTGCGATGCAGGCCTCGGCATCGATCTCCGGCCAGTGTTGGTCCACCAGGTACTCGATTCCCGGCCCGGTGGCAGCTTCTTCGCCGGCTTCGGCGACGAAAATCACGTCTCGGTCGAGGGCTACGTTGCCGCGCTTGAGCATCAGCATGGTCATGATATTCGCGGCGACCTGCCACTTGTTGTCGATGGCGCCGCGGGCGTAGACGTATCCGCCGTCAAGCGTGGCGCTGAAGGGCGGGAAGGTCCACTTGGCCGGATCGACACGGACGGTATCCTCGTGGCCCACCAGCAGAATAGGCCGCTTCGAGCCGTTCCCGCGCAAGCGCGCGATGACGTTGGCACGCGCGGGGTCCTTCGCCACGACGGTGACCGGAATTCCCTCTTTTTCAAACACGCCCCGGATGTATTCGGCGACTTTGCTTTCGTTGCCGGGCGGATCGGTCGTGTCGAGGCGTAGAATGGCTTGAAACCGCTGGAGCAACTCCTGGTTCTGAGCCTGCGCCACGCCAATTAAAATAGGTAAGAAAAATAAGAATTTGCGCATCGACTGAGTTTCTCCTCGGTTAGAAAAGACACGGCCTGGAAAAAAGTGCGTTCGCCGGCGGCCTTGCGCCGTATTTGGCTAATATAGCGCGAGTTCCACCGAAAGGAGGATGGCGAATGCATTTTGCGGGGTGGGCGCTGCTGGCGATGTCAACCGTGCTGGCGAGCCGGCCAACCGATGTGCCCGGCATCATGGCGCGCGTAGCCATCAACCAGCAGTGGGCCCGCGATGCGCGGGCGAGTTATCTCTACCGGCAGGAGCAGACCATCCGATTGCGCCGCCCAGGCGGCAGGATGGCGCGCGAACAGCACGCCGAGTACGCGGTCGCGCCTGGAAAACAGGGCGTCGAGAAGACGCTCGAAAGATTCGAGGGCAAATACGAGTCGAAGGGCAAGTACTTCACCTACGACAAGCCGGGCTACACCTATAAAGGCGTCGATATCGATGGCGAACTGGCCCACAGCATGTCCGACGACATGATGAACGACCAGAAGAGCCAGGATGGCATCGGGCACGACCTGTTCCCGCTGACCGCCAGGGAGCAGAAGAAGTACGATTTCCGCATGATGGCCCGGGAAGAGTACCGCGGACGCCCGGTGTATCGCGTGGGGTTCGTGCCGAAGAAGGGTACGGAAGACGCGGATTGGAAGGGCGAGGCGCTGATCGATGCCCAGGAATACCAGCCGGTGATGGTCGAGACGCAGATGGCCGAGAAGATCCCCGGATGGGTGAAGGTGGTCTTCGGAACGGACATCAGGGGCCTGGGATTTTCGGTGAGCTACCAGAAATTCGACAAGGGAGTGTGGTTCCCCGTGAGTTACGGGGGTGAGTTCGCGGTGCGAGGGTTATTCTTTTATAGGAGAAACATCTCGGTCGCGATGCAGAACACGGATTTTAAAAAGACCAACGTCAAAAGCACCCTGGTCTATGCGACGGATGCCCATTGATCGAGTTGGAGACCACGCCGGAAATCGCGCTCGATTTTAGCTCGCTGGTGCGCGAACACCAGTCGATGGTGTTCAGTGTCTGCTGGCATTTTCTGCACGACCGCGAACTGGCGGAGGATGTGGCGCAGGAAGTTTTTCTGAAGTTGCACCGCAATATGGCGAGCATTCAATCGCCCTCGCACGCCGGCCATTGGCTGCGCAAAGTAGCGGTGCAAAGGGCCATCGATGCGGGGAGGCGGCGGGTGCGCCGCCCGCAGGTGGCGCTGGCGGACGTGGCCGAGCCGGTGGCGGATTCGCGGGTGGGCGATCCGCTGCTCAAAGAAACCCTCCGGCGGCTGATTGCGACGCTGGCGGAGACGCCGCGGATGGTGATGATTCTGCGGTATCAGGAAGACCTGGACCCGGCGGAGATCGGGCGGGTGATGGAGATGCCGGTGGCGACCGTAAAAAGCCACCTGCAAAGGTCGCTGGCCCTGTTACGCGAGAAGTTGACGCGGCGGGGGTTGAGGGAAGACAGATGGATTGGTTAGAGCAGGAACTGAAAGAGGCGTTGGCGCGCAAAGAACCGTCCGCCGATTTCGCGTCGCGCGTGATGCGGCGGGCGGAACGGCCGGAGCGGAAGCTGTACCGGTTTCCGCGGTGGCTGGCCGCGGCGGCAGCGGTGATCGTGCTCGCGGGCGCCGGGTTGGAGTACCGGCAGTATCGCGGCGAACAGGCGAAGGAACAGTTGCTGGAGGCGTTTAGGATCGCATCGGTGAAGGTGAACCACATTCAGACCCAGGTGCAGGAGGTTGGGAAGTGAAGAGCGCCCATCCGGTGACATGCACCGCTTTCTGGCGGTCGCGGCTCATTATGGGCGCGTTGGCCCTTGCGGCTGCCACGCTCGCGGGCGCGCAGCAGATTCAGATCAACCTCGATCGTCTGGCAGCCAAGGCGTCGGAGACGGTGGATGTGGCGCTCAACGGGTCCACTTTACAGTTCGCGGCGAAGTTTCTCGACTCCAAAGATCCCGATCAGGATAAGATCAAGAAGTTGATGGGCGGCCTCGAAGGGATCTACGTCAAATCCTTCGAGTTTCAGAAAAAGGGTGAGTGGCAGCCGGCCGATCTCGATGCCATCCGCGCTCAGTTGAAGTCGCCCGAGTGGTCGAAGGTGGTTGGGGTGAAAAGCGCCGAGGGGGAGACCGACGAGATTTACCTCCGCAGCCAGAACGGCAAACTGACGGGTGTGACGATCCTCGCGGCCGAGCCGAAAGAGCTGACCGTGGTGAATATCGTGGGGCCTGTGGATCTCGATTCGCTGGCCGAGTTGGGCGGCCATTTCCATATTCCGAAAATGGACGTCGGAAAAGACGGCGGCAAAAAGTAAAGGCCGGCTCCTATACTGGGAGAGTGAAGCGGAAATGGTGGCAGAGCACCCCCGCGTATGTGGGTCTGCTGGCGGCGGCGTTTGTCCTTGCCTGGCTGGGCAGCGACCGCTTTTTCCGCACGCAAGTCGATAATTCCGCTTACGATACCATGTTCCGGCTGTACCAGCCGAAACCATGGCAGCCGCAATCGGCCATTCTCGCCGTCGACGAAGCCACGCTGGCGAAGTACCGGGGGATGCACACGCGCGGGCCGCTGGCGCAAGCCCTTCGGCTAATCGCGGCGGTTCACCCCGCGGCGGTCGCGATAGACGAAACCCTCACCGACCGGGGCGACAATCCGGCGGAAGACCGGGCCCTGGAAGAGGCCTTCTGCGCCACCCCGCACCTGGTGCTTTCCTCCCTGTTAATCGACAACCCGGTGCGCTGGGAAGATCCCAAGCCCGAGTTCGCGCGCTGCGCCGCCGCCATTGGGCACGTACACGCCGAGCCGGACGACAACGATTCCGTCACGCGGGCCATTTCGCTCGAGAAAATTGCTGGGCACGACCGGCGCTGGGCGCTGGCATTCGAAGCGTTCCGTTTGAGCCGCGGCGCCGGGCTGCCGCTCGAACATCCGGATAGCGTGGAAGTGGCGGGCGTCACGATACCCGCCAGGCGCACCGACGACGGCCGGATCATGCGCGTGCGCTATGTCCCGCCCGGGGTGAAGATTCCCCAAGTGTCGCTGGAACGGCTGCTCGCAGAGCCGCAGCGCGCGGCCATTTTCGCGGGGAAAGCCGTATTCGTCGGCATGACGGCGGAAACCCTGGTGCGTGACCGGTTGTTCACGCCATACGCATTCGGGCGCAGCACCACTGGGATCGAAATCAACGTCAGTGCCTTCGAGACCATGGCGCAGAAGCTCTTTCTCACCGACGCCGGCGAGCAGTGGGTGCTGCTTTTCAGTCTCGCGCTCGTGGCGGCGGCGGGGCTTTCCTTCCGCTATCTGCCGGGATGGTGGGGATATGCGGGGGGCGCCGCGGTGGTGCTCTCGGCCGTCGTCACACCTTACCTTGTCTTCACCCGCCGCGAAGTCTTCTCGCTGGCCACGCCGCTCGCGGCGGCCGTGTTCGGAAACCTCACGGCCGCCATGTATTACCATCTCGTGGTCCGGCGCGCCCTGCGGCAGGAGCAATCCACGCGCGAGCGGTATCAGCAGGCCATGCACTTCGTGACCCACGAAATGCGCACGCCGCTTTCCGCCATCCAGGGTTCGAGCGAACTGATTTCCAAATACGCTTTGACGGAAGAGAAGCGAAAGCAGGTGGCCGACCTGATCAACTCCGAATCGAAGCGGCTGGCACGCATGGTGGAAGTGTTTCTGCACGTGGAGCGCCTCAGCGCGGGGCAGATGGAGTTGAAGCACGAGGCCATTTCCGTGGAGCGGTTAGTGGATGTTTGCGTGACGCGCATCCGGCCGGTGGCCGGGCGTAAGCGGATCGCCATCACGGTAAACCCCATCGCAGGGGAGTTACAATTAACGGGCGACCGCGAACTGCTGGAATACGCCTGTTACAATTTGTTGACTAACGCAGTGAAGTATTCGCCGCAGAAAACCGAAGTCACAGTTAGCGCCGCGAACCATCACGGCCACGTGCGGATTGCGGTATCGGACCAGGGCATGGGTATGGATGCCAGGGAAGTGAAGCAGATCTTTCATAAGTTCTACCGCACTAAGAAAGCGGAGGAATCGGGGGAAGCGGGCACCGGAATCGGGTTATCGATCGTCCAACAGATCGTGGAACAGCACGGCGGCGAGATCGAGGTGACCAGCAAGCCTGGCGCGGGATCGTGTTTTACGCTGCTGTTGCCGGCGGCGGTTCCAGCGCCGGCCCCTGCCCCCTCGGAACGACTTTAATGCAGAGACTCCTGTTAGTGGAAGACGACCCGGCGCTGCAATTTACCATTCAGACGGCGCTCGAAGAAAACGGATACCAGGTGGAAGCGGTTTCCACCACCGGCGACGCCATCGAACGGCTGGCGGACGAAACCTACCCGATCGTAGTGAGCGATATCTACATCGACGAGCGAACCGGGCTCGACGTGCTCGATGCGGCCAAGCGGCGCGATCCATTCTGCGCGGTGATTCTGATGACCGGCCGTGGCACCATTGAGACGGTGATGGCCGCGACCCGCGGCGGCGCTTTCGACTATATCGCCAAACCCTTCGAACTCGACGTGCTGCTGGACGCGATTACCCGCGCCGAGCAGGCGCGCGATGGTGCCGACGACGAGGCGGAAGAAGAAGAACTGCCCGAGACGGAGATGATCGGGATTTCGCCGGGCATGGTGGAAGTGTACAAGACCATCTCGAAAACCGCGCCGACCGACGCCACGGTCATCATCGAAGGCGAAACCGGCACCGGCAAAGACCTCGTGGCGCGCATGATTCACCGCTTCAGCATGCGCAAAGACCAGCCGTTCGTGCCGGTGGATTGCGGATCCATCGCGCCTTCCTTGCTCGAAAGCGAGTTATTCGGGGCCATGCGCGGTGCGTTCACGGGCGCCGATCGCGACCGCGTGGGCGTGTTCGAAGCGGCCAACCGCGGAACGGTATTTCTGGACGAAATCGGCGATATCGAGCACAATTTCCAGCTGGCGCTGCTGCGATTTCTGGAAAGCCACGAGATCCGGCCGGTAGGCGCGTCGCGGTCGAAGACGGTGGATGTGAGGGTTCTCGCGGCCACCAATCGCGACTTGCAGCGCATGGTGCAGGACAATAAATTCCGCGAAGATTTGTGGCACCGGCTGAACGTAGTGCGCATCGTCCTGCCGCCGCTGCGCGAGCGGCGCGGCGACATCCCCCTTCTGGCGCAGTTTTACGCGCGCAAGTACAACGGGCGCTACGGGCGCGACGTGAGAATGATGGATTCCGGTGTGAAAGCGCTCCAGGATTTCACCTGGCCCGGCAATGTCCGCCAGTTGCAGCACGTCATCGAGAGGCTGACGATCCTGTCGGATCGCATCGATGGCGAGGCGGTACACGATGCCCTGACGACCATGGAGTCGCGCGAAAAACCCGTGGATACGCTGGCGGACGCCGAAGAGGATCAGATCCGCCGCGTGCTCGCCGCCACCGGCGGAAACAAGAGCAAGGCGGCCCAGATTTTGGGAATCGAGCGGAAGACCCTGTACCGAAAGCTGGAGCGCATGAAAGTGTAGGACCCGCCGGCCTTCAACCAAGCCTGACGGTGCTTTCCCAGCGTCTCTACCCGATGGATTGTTCCGCTTTATTCAGACTCTCCAGAAGGACCGCCTGTAGATTCGTTTTCACGCCAAAGGGATTTTGATCGATGTGGGCAATCAATCGCTCCGACTTCACAATCCGTTTGAACTCCTCCACGATGGCCAGGGTCTTTTTCAGCTCCGACTCCCGGGCCGCGCCCGTAGCGCCGGCACAGGCTTTCAGCGAGTCGGTGAGCCGTCGATCCAGCTTGCCCAGCGTCCCCTCGATCTTCTGTGCGGTTCGATCGATCTCTTGAATCAATTCCGTTCCCGCACCCGCATAGTGGGCCTTCACGGCCCGCACCAGTTCTTTGACGCGGGCATCCACGGTGTTCTTGGTTCCGTCCCAATGCAGAGCCGCCTGCGAGAGCTTCACGTGCTGCTCGGACATTTTCTGGAGCGCGCCCGCGGGCTGGGCCTGTTTATCGTCGCCCGCGGAGACCATGACTTCCTTGCCGAACAAATCTTTAAGAATGGGCCCATGCGACCTCACCATCCCGGGATCCAATTTGCCCTTCTGAACCAGCAGCACGATCTTTCCCTGTTCGAGCGAGCACACCCCGCTACAGAGGGGCGCTTTGGTTCCCTTGAGATTCTTCAACAGCGGCGCGACCGCGTTGCTCGGGCTGCCCACTACCAGAAAAGGCTTTACAACCCGGAGCTTCTTCGAGGAGTCGGGCAAGTGGACCTCGGTGAAGGCGCTGAATGGCGTGTTATCTCTCACTTGACCGGCCGCGGCCCGGCACGCCCGCTTAAAGTTGTCGATCGATTCCAGGTCTTGCGCTTTGAGTGGCAGCATAATTCCTCCTACCGGCCGCACTTACAAAATCGCCGGGCATTTGCGGCCGCGGTGCCCTGTGTCATCAAGTGAGGTCCTTATTAGTCCACTTATTGAAGTACTTCGTGTACCGTTCGCAGCCCCGCGGCAACTCCTGAAAGATGTTGTCGTAGGCCAGCAGCCGGTCCGATTCGCAGCCGTGGAAAAAACTGTCCTGGTGGCTGGAAGCGTACTGTTCCCACACGGTTTCGCGCGCCGTCAGGAGAATCTGGGGAGCGATCCTGGCAATCGCGGCCGGCACCTGGGCGGCGATGGCTTTTCTCATCGCTTCGGGAGCGCCATTGGGGTTCTTCTTCTTGACGGCCTCATAGGCAGCTTTGTAATTCTTGATACCTAGCGCGTATCCGGCCATCATCGCCTTGTCGCCAGGCGCCGGGCCTCCCGCGGCGCCGATCCGAAAACCCTCCGTCATCTTATCCGCCAGGTCTTTGGTTTGCCCTTTCGTCTTCACCAGCTCGTCGGTGTCGCACAGGGACATGATCGCGGCCCCGATGGTTGCCGTCCCCAGTAGAAAAAATCCTCCGATGAGGATGCCATCCAGCGTCAATTCGGCGCCGATGGCCTCCTCGGCCATACCCTCGGCCGTCTCCAACGCGCTGTCTTCGCCGAGCTTCTTAAGCGCCTCTTCCGCGATCTTCTTCTCGTTAGGCCGCACCTGCAGCCCCAGCACCGGGCGAATCTGGAGGTCGGAGAATTTCACCCCCTGCATGGGTTGTACGGTAATCGGGAACGCCGGGATTTTCCCCTTCAGAATGGCTTCCGGACCCGTCACTTTGGCACTGGAAGCCTTCAGACTCAGCAACGTGATTTCCAACTCGAGTTCCACCCCGCACGCCAGTTTGCCCGCGGCCGTGAACACTACCTCCACCTGCTTGCTGCCCACCTTGGCCTTGCCATTGAATTCGAATTCGGTGAACGCGGTGTCCAGGCCGAGTACGCGATAGCCATCTTTTTTCAACCAGTTACGTGCCGCGCCCAGGGCAAACGCGCCGTAATCGTACCCTGTCACCAGGCTGTTCTCCACACCCTCGCCTTCCGATTCGTCCCCGGCGCCGCCGAATTCGGCTTTGCCGGTGACCTCCGCCGAAATCAAAAAGAGGACTTCGAAATACGGGAAGGACTTTTTGCTGTGTTCGACCGACACGGTCCGGGTGAATGGCACGCGCAGTTTATTGGAGGCAGGCCGCGCCTCCTTTCTGTTCGCATCTCTGGCGCCATGGAAAGCTTCCGGCGGGATGCCGATTGCCGGGTGCTGAAGCCAGGCGTCATATGGATTTCCCATTCTGTCCCTCCCCGGGTCGCGCGGCAACACCCCCGGTTGCCCGGGCGTGGTCCGCCAGATTCGATGGTCGCGGCCCGCTCGCGTGGAAGTCATTGGAGATTCTTCAGAAAGTTCTCAAAGAAATCTCAAAACGTCTTCAACTTGCGCCAAACGCAGACATGAGCATCGGTGGCCCAGAACTGAAGTGAGGGCGGTTTCGCGCCCGATGCGGATATGCGTCCGGCCAGATTCGCAAACGGGCTTGATGCAGCCGACGGTACTCGGCATTGAAGGCCCCGCGCAGCCGTTCGACGGCCCCGCCGCGCGGCCCGTTTCCATCCCTCGTTGTGGCCCCCAGCCGCCCTCCGGGACGACATAGGCCGCTTCACGATGAACTTGCCATCCACCCTGCAAAATCAGCAGCCTCGCCTTCTCCCCTCGAAAGCAAAACCCATTAAAGACCGGCCCTCACCCCACGGTTTAGTTCACCGAGCGGTTTACACACTCCCACGGCGTTCGGATGTCGCGTCTTCCAGAGCTTTTCCTCGCCGCGAAAGTGAGTAAACCTTCCTCAATCACAGCTCCGGCAGGAATATTTCTGCCTATGGGATGTGCGAGTTAGGTTTTGGTGGTGAAGTTTTGGAAGGGCGGGGATGAGAGTTTTTGAGTGGCGGCTGGACGGATTCCGTCCAGGAAAATCCGCTAACTCATTTAACTTCAGCAAAGGATGACTTTTCCTGGACGGTTTCCGTCCAGACGAAGCAACAATCGACATGGACGACACCAAAATCACCGACTCCGCGAACGACTTTGACTTGGGAATATTGCTGGGCACTCGCAAGGCTTTCGCCGCTATTGCGGGCCGCTGTTCCGCCGCCGATGCGGAATGCCTGCGCCGCCTGCGGGACCAGAAAATCTACCTGGGCCGTGCCGCGACCTGGGCGGAATTCTGCCCGAAGTTTCTCGGGCTCAGCAAGACACAAGCCAACATGATCATTCGCAACCTGGAGGAGTTCGGCCCCGACTACTTCGAAGTAGCGCAACTCACCCGCATCACTCCCGAACAGTTTCGCGCTATTGCGCCGGCAATCCGCGATAAGAACATTCATGTGAATGGGCAGCCGATCGCGCTCATACCGGCGAATTCCGACCGCGTGGCGGCGGCCGTGGCGGAATTGCGGCAGGCGTCGGCGCCTATGCCGTCGGCGCCATCGGTTCAGGAGGGGATGGCCACGCTCGGACGCCGCTTCCAGCAATTGGCCGCCGATTTCGAGGAGTTTGCCGGAGGGTCGCTGACGCTGGCCGAGAGGAGTCAATTGGGAGCTGTGCTGTCGCCAATTATCCTCAAGCTCGAGTGTCTGCACCGGCGCCAGAGGCCGTGAAATCGGCTAAGATGAGGCGACGCGAATGCTCATCGAAAAGCTGCGGCTCAAGAATATCCAGTCATTTCGCGGCGCGACGATCGAACCCGGGACGTTGAATGTCCTCACCGGCCCGAACGGAATTCAGAAGAGCCATCCGGCCGGGAGCATCGGGCGGTTGCCGGCGCTGCCGGCCGGACTGGCGCCGGCGATTATGGGCGGCGGAATGGGCCTCTTCCAACCCACCCGCACCCACCTCAGGTAACCATGCCCATCGATCCCTCCGCCCGAATCGCCCCCACCGCGCGCGTCCATCCCGACGCCGTCGTAGGACCGGGCGCCCGTATCGGGGAGTACTGCGTGATCGAACAGGACGTCGTGATTGGACCGCAATGCCTGCTCGAACCTTATGTCTTCGTCAAGCGCTGGACCACGATGGGCGCGGAAAACGAAATTTCCGCCGGCACCGTGCTGGGCACCGATCCGCTCGATAAGAACTTCAACGGCGCGCGCAGCTACCTGAAGATCGGAGACGGCAACAAGATCCGCGAGCACTTCACCATTTCGCGGGGGACGCCGCCGGAATCGGCCACAGAAATCGGCAACGGGAACTTCATCATGACCTCCGGCCATATCGCCCACAATTGCAAGATCGGCAGCCAGACTGTAATTGCCAGTTGCGTGTTGCTCGGCGGGTATGTGGAAATCGAAGACCAGGCGTTCCTGTCCGGCGGCGTGCTGGTGCATCAATTCTCTAAAATCGGCCGGCTGGCGATGATCAGCGGCAATACCCGGGTCAATCTCGATGCCCCTCCGTTCTTTACATATGCCGGATTCCAGATCGCGCCCAAGGGGTTGAATGTGGTGGGGCTGAAGCGCGCCGGATACCAGGCGCCGGATATCAGTATCCTCAAGCAGGCCTATCGTTTACTGTTTAAATCGAATCTCAAGCTGGAGGCGGCGCTGGAGAAAATCGAGAGCCAGCTTCCAACACCCGAAACTTCCCACCTGTTGGCTTTCATACGGCGCAGCCAGCGCGGTATCTGCCGCGAATGAGCCCCGGCCCCTTCGTTGTATTCCGACGTAAATATCTTTTATACTAGGGTTTCGGTAAGATGGTCGAGCACGCTAATCTATAAGTCTCGCGCCGAGGCGAGCTTGGCTTCTGGCTCGCAAGGGTTCACGCAAATTTCCTGTTGGGAGGAATTCACCAAATGGCATTCATGACGGAGACGCTCCGTGTCGAGCGGCGCCCCGTACGCACCCGCACGGCGTCGTTCCTGCGCGTGCTCTATACAATTCTCGCTTCTCTTTTACTGGCGGCGCCTCTCGCTGCGCAAGGGAGTGAAAACACCAGCGAAGCCAACCTGAAACTGCCCGACTTGGGGCAGGTGACATTCTTTGGAATCAAGGGCAGCTCCCTGCTGATGGTCGGCATCGGGGTGAGCTTCCTCGGGCTGATTTTCGGTCTGATCATCTTCAACCGCTTGAAGAACATGGCGGTCCACTCGTCGATGCGGGAAGTCTCCGAGCTGATTTACGAGACCTGCAAGACGTACCTGGCCACGCAGGGCAAGTTCCTGGTGCTTCTGGAATGCTTCATAGCCGTCATTATCGTGTTCTATTTCGGCCTGCTGAAGGGCGAAGCGTTTTTCAATGTCCTCATCATCCTGCTGTTCAGCGTGATCGGCATTACGGGAAGTTTCTCGGTAGCGGCGTTCGGGATGCGCGTGAACACCTTCGCCAACTCGCGGACGGCGTTCGCGTCGCTCAAAGGCAAGGCCTACCCCTGCTATGACATTCCTCTGCAAGCCGGCATGAGCATCGGCATGCTGCTGGTTTCGGTGGAATTGCTGATCATGTTGTTCATCCTGCTGTTCGTTCCCGGGCACCTGGCGGGGTCGTGCTTCATCGGGTTCGCCATCGGCGAATCGCTGGGCGCGGCGGCGTTGCGCGTGGCCGGCGGGATATTCACCAAGATCGCCGACATCGGGTCGGACCTGATGAAGATCGTCTTCAAGATCAAGGAAGACGACGCGCGCAACCCTGGCGTGATCGCCGATTGCACAGGCGACAATGCGGGCGATTCCGTGGGACCATCGGCCGACGGTTTCGAAACCTACGGCGTGACGGGCGTGGCGCTGATCATCTTCATCCTGATGGCGGTGCACGATCCCCTCGTGCAGGTCCAGTTGCTGGTTTGGATCTTTGTCATGCGGGTGATGATGCTGATCGCTTCCGGCATCGGGTACTTCGTGAACGGGATCGTGGCGAAGTCGCGCTTTGGCAACGCCGCCAAGTTCAATTTCGAAACCCCGCTGACCACGCTGGTGTGGCTCACCTCGCTGCTATCAATCGGCCTCACGTATGTCATCAGCTATTTCATGATTCCGACCCTGGGGGGCGACGATTCGTTGTGGTGGAAGCTGGCCACGGTGATCAGTTGCGGCACTCTGGCGGGCGCGCTGATTCCGGAATTCGTGAAGGTGTTCACCTCCACCAATTCCCGTCACGTGCGCGAGATTGTCACCAGTTCACGCGAAGGCGGCGCGTCTCTGAATATCCTTTCGGGATTCGTGGCAGGCAATTTCAGCGCCTTCTGGCTCGGGTTCACCATGCTGGCGCTGATGGGGATCGGGTATTCGGTGAGCACGACGTTCCCCGAGGCGATGATGGCGGCGCCGGCGGTGTTCGCGTTCGGCCTGGTGGCGTTCGGATTTCTCGGCATGGGACCGGTGACCATCGCGGTGGACAGCTACGGTCCGGTAACCGACAACGCGCAATCCGTGTATGAGCTTTCAACTATCGAAACTCTGCCGGGAATCAAGGAACAGATCCAGAGAGAATTCGGCTTCTCGCCCGACTTCGACAAGGCGAAGGAGAACCTGGAAGAAAACGACGGGGCGGGGAACACCTTCAAGGCCACATCCAAGCCGGTGCTCATTGGCACGGCGGTGGTGGGCGCCACGACCATGATCTTTTCCACCATCCTGGCCCTCACCCACAATCTGGCTCCCGAGTTCATGGTTAAGATCTCGCTGATGAACGCGCCCTTCCTGCTGGGCATCATCGCGGGCGGGGCAGTGATCTACTGGTTTACGGGCGCTGCCACGCAGGCGGTGAGCACCGGCGCGTATCGCGCGGTGGAGTTCATCAAGCAGAACATCAAGCTGGAATCGTCGGAAAAGGCGTCGGTGGCGGATTCCAAGAAGGTGGTAGCCATCTGCACCCGCTACGCGCAGAAGGGGATGCTGAACATCTTCCTGGTGATCTTTTTCGCGGCGCTCTCGTTCGCTTTCCTGGAGCCGTTCTTCTTCGTGGGCTACCTGATTTCGATCGCGCTGTTCGGCCTGTACCAGGCGCTGTTCATGGCCAATGCCGGCGGCGCGTGGGATAACGCCAAGAAAGTGGTGGAGACCGAACTGCGCGCCAAAGGCACGCCGCTGCACGATGCGACGGTGGTCGGCGATACCGTAGGCGATCCGTTCAAGGACACTTCTTCGGTGGCGCTGAATCCGATCATCAAGTTCACCACGCTGTTCGGCGTGCTGGCGGTCTCGCTGGCAGTGGACCTGCGCGAGACGCAGGGCACGCTGACGACGGTGCTTTCGGTGGTTTTCTTCCTGGTGGCGCTCTTCTTCGTTTACCGCAGTTTCTACGGCATGCGAATCGAATCGACCAAGGACTAGGTCCCCGACCGCGTGAAAACTTTTGTAACGCGCGCGACGGGAGCAAGGCCCAAATGGGGGAGCGCCTTGATGCGAGAGCAATTGATCTTGCGGTCAGGGGACTAGATCAGGTTTTACGAAAGGCACCGCTCGCTCGCGGTCGCGCTCTTCAGTCGCTTTAAGAGCCGCGACCGCGCGGGAGCGGTGCCTTTTTGCTTTTTTGGCCCCTACTTTACTTTGGACAGGACGACTCTCCTTACTGAAGCCATTATTGCGGCGGGCGGATGAATGACCGACCATCTGACGAGAAGAAGTGGCGCGGTCGAGGGGGAGCGTCGGAGTGCTCTTCCTCGTTTCTTTAGGCCAGGGCAGCGCCGAGGGGGCGCGAGTGTTGGGCCAGCCAGGATCAAGCCAAATCTGCAAAGAACGGTCGAATTCGGTGGCGAAGTACGGATTCCTGACGGCGGCCATCTGCCTGTTGTCAGCGATAGCCAGTGGAGAGACTTCCTCTCTCTCTTACACCGGCGCCCTGGCGTCGCCGCAAAGCGCCTTCGAAATTACCTTTACACTCAGCGCTGCCGACACCGTTACCTTCCGGACTTGGGGTTTTGGCGGGGGAACCAACGCCGCGGGACAGGTCATACCAGCGGGCGGCTTCGATCCCTTGATCACGCTGTTCAAGGGTACTCCCACCTCGGCCATCATCTATCTGGATAGCTCCGGCAACCCCCTGGCGGACGCGGATAATTTACTAAACTCCACCTGGTCCTTTGCGGGGAATTGCCCCGCCGCGGGTACCGTAACGATCGGAGCGGATCAGAATTGCGGCGACGTCCAGATGTCGGTTGCCCTTGCCGCCGGAACGTACACCCTGGTACTGACCGACGCCAACTATCAACCCGCCGCCATTTACGACGGTGGGACGCTCTCCGAACCCTTCATAGATTTCACCGGAGGCGGGACGGAATTCCAGACCTGCGATCCCTCAGTCTGGGTTTGTATCAATCCCAACGGCAATTACGCTGTGGACATCACCTCCACCAAGGCTGATCTGCCCACCAGGTGCGACATCAATCAGGACGGCAACACAAACGCCGCGGATGTCCGGCTGATTATCAACCAGGGGTTGGGTGCCGCCGAGGCTTTCAATGATTTACGTGGGGACGGCGTGGTCAACATTGTGGATATTCAGATCGCCATCAACGCGGCTCTTGGGTTCGGCTGCTCGACGAAATAGCGGCGCGGAGCGCTCATAAACTTCAAGCACGGAGGATTAAGCGACATGACGAAGAAAGTTTTCAGCGGGCTGGCGGCAGCAGCAGGTCTGGTTGCCATTGGCGCGATGGCGCCGCCGGCGGCCAAGGCCATCGCCTCGGCGGCAGTGACCATCGTCAACTCCAGCAGCCAGCCGGTTCCGGGAGCGGATGTGGAACGGTTGGCGCGCATTCCGTACGAATCCTCCGTCCAAGGCGCCAATTGCCCCGCGCCCGGCAACGTCGGCGTTTGTTTCTACACCTTTGCCGCGGTTCCGGTGGGTTATCGCCTGGTGGTGGAGAATCTGGCGGGATACTTCCAGGTTTCTCCCGGTGCCACGGCGCCGCTGGAGGGTTACATCGAGAACAGTTCTTTCCGCATTAAAAGCTCTTTCGCTGCGCCGCTCGGGCAGATTGACAATGGCGGACACATTCAGGCTGCGTTCAACACCCCGACGCGGTTCTATATCGATGCCAACGAAAACACGTTTGCGGTGGCCTCCTCCAACTGGTCGAACGGCAACAGCGAAATGGTGCTGAGTGGCTATCTGGAAAACTGCTCGATTACCGGCTGCCCGGCAGTCCAGCACTGACCACAGCCGGCCGTTCCCAGTAGCGTCCCGGCGCTACCATGGGACGTGCAACTGCCGCCTGCCGTCAGGCAACGAATCGGGGAGTATGGCGACGCGCTGGGCTTTCAAGCTTTGCAACGCGCCGCGGGGGCTCTTTCCGATGCTTACCGCGATGGCGCTGCTGCGCGCCTGAACGCGGAGGAGCGAACCGCGGCTTATCTGGTTACCCGCATGCCTGCCACTTACGCGGCGGCCCACGCCGTTCTGCGCGAAGTGGCGGGGCGGAGCGGCCCAATCGGCAGCATTCTCGATGCCGGCGCGGGGACGGGCGCGGCATCGCTGGCGGCGCGCGAGTATTTCCCGGAAGCTGCCATCACGCTCCTGGAACGGGACGCTTCGTTCGCCGCCGCGGCGCGCGAATTCCTGCCGGACGCCGCTCTGATAGCCAACGACATCGGCCGGAGTGGCGCGCTGCCGCCGCACGACCTGGTAGTCGCCGCGTACTCGTTGGGGGAATTCGGAGCGGAAACCGCCCGCCGGCTCTGGCAGGCGGCGCGGGTCGCCCTGGTTCTGATCGAGCCTGGAACGCCGCGCGGGTTCACGCTCATCCGCAACGTGCGGGAGGAACTGCTCTCGCTCGGCGCGCGCATGATCGCGCCCTGCCCCATGGAGACCGCCTGCCCCGTGGCGCGTCCCGATTGGTGCCACTTCGCCGCGCGCGTGGAGCGCTCCTCGCTGCATCGCCGTGTGAAGGGCGGGGAACTGGGACACGAGGACGAGAAGTTCAGCTATGTGGCGCTGGCGCGGCAGGCGGTCGAATTGCCGGCTGCCCGGATTGTCCGCCATCCGCAACACCATCCGGGGCTGATCGAGATCGCCGCCTGCACCCCGGAGGGTCTTCGCCGGGAGCGCATTTTCAAGCGCGACCGCGATCGCTTCCGCGCCGCCCGGAAAGCGGCGTGGGGTGACGCCGGTATATCATAATCTCGATGGTCGACCGCGAACAGGCCTGGAATATTCTCTGCGAATTCACGAAAAGCGAAGGACTCCGCAAGCACGCGCTGGCGGTGGAGACGTGCGTGAGCGCGTATGCCCGCAAAGGGGGCGCCGACGAGGCTCGATGGGCCACTACCGCGCTGCTGCACGATTTCGACTGGGAGATTCATCCCACGCTCGAGGAGCATCCACAGAAAGGCTCGGCGATTTTGGCGGAGCGCGGAGTGGACGAAGAGATGCGGCGCGCCATTCTCTCGCACGCGCAGCACACCGGCGTGCCGCGCGAATCGCCGCTCGAGAAGACGCTGTTCGCCTGCGATGAACTGGCGGGATTCATCACCGCCATTTCCTATGTGAAGCCGCACCGCAGCGTGTTCGAGGTGGATGTGTCGTCGGTGAAGAAGAAGATGAAGGACAAGGCGTTCGCGCGCTCGGTCAATCGCCAGGATATCTTGGATGGGGCGCAGGAACTCGGCGTGCCTCTCGACGACCATATCGATTTCTGCATAAAAGCCATGCAGGCGCGCGCCGAAGAACTGGGGCTGAAAGGCAGCCTGTAACGCCGTGCTATGAAAGCCTCGCGCCGCGAACTGATTGCCCTGCTGGCCGCCGCCGGCGTGAGGCTTCCCGCGCAGAACGCCAAGCCGGCCGATCTCGACCGCCTGCTTTCGCTCTTCGATTTTGAAACCGAAGCGCAGAAGGACGTCTCGCACGGCGCGTGGGCGCGGATCTCGGGCGGCGCCGCCGACGAGCTGACGCTGCGCTGGAACCACGAAGCCTACGAGCACCTACGGCTCAAGCCGCGGGCGCTGGTGGATGTTTCAAAGCTCGATACACGAGTTACCCTGTTCGGGCAGCAATTCCCGTTTCCGATTTTGCTGGCGCCGACGGGCGGACAGCGGCTGATTCATCCGGAGGGTGAACTGGCAGCGGTGCGCGGCGCGGCGGCAGCCGAGGCGACATACGTGATCAGCAGCAGCGCCTCCATCCGCGTGGAGGATATCGCCAAGGCGGCGCGCGGTCCGGTGTGGTTTCAACTTTACGTGCAGAAGGACCGCGGGTTCACGAAGAACCTGGTGCAGGCGGCCGAGGATTCGGGTTGCCGCGCACTCTGCGTCACGGTCGATTCACCCACGTTCGGACCACGCAATCGCGAAGAACGGGCCAAGGGGGAATTGCCGGATCGCGCCCTGCCGAATCTCCAGGGCAAGGACTACCTCGATCCGTCCCTGAGTTGGAAAGATATCGATTGGCTTCGTTCCTTCGCGCGCCGGCCGGTGCTGCTCAAGGGCATTCTCAATCCCGACGATGCCGCCACGGCGGTGAAGGCCGGAGTCTCGGGGATCATTGTGTCGAACCATGGGGCGCGCAATCTGGACACCGTGCCGGCCACCATCGATGCCTTGCCGCTGGTGGTCGAGAAGGTAGGCGGCCGCGTGCCGGTGCTGGTGGATGGCGGCATCCGCCGCGGGACGGACGTGGTGAAAGCGCTCGCGTTGGGCGCGCAGGCGGTGCAGATCGGCCGGCCGTACTTGTGGGGCTTGGGCGTGGCGGGCGCCGCGGGGGTGACGCGCGTGGTGCAGATTCTGCGCAAAGAGTTCGAGATGGCGATGATGCTGCTGGGACGGCCGACGATCGCCAGCATCGACCGTTCCGTACTGTGGTGAGACCACCCGAAGTACCGGAAGTGCTTCCAGAATTCAGGCCATCCCACTCGCGGCGGCCCGCAGATATAGATATCGGCATTCCAGCGCATGTCGTCGGTCTGAACTCCGTAGCGGTTGCGGATGCGTCCCGCCACGCGGCAGCCGCTGAAACTCCTATCGGCAAGTTCCCACTTCAAGCCCATCACGATCAGGATTCGCGGCGGCGAGTCGCCGTACCCGTGCTGCCAGAGCGAGTTCATCCCGCTGATGGCGCGCGGCAATCCGTACCGAGGGCCGAAAAGGTTGATCGCTCCCGCCGCGCCGTAGCCTCCGGTCAGGATTCCCAAACCTTCGCGATCGGCCGGGGCGAGGGTGTCGCGGATCCTCGCGGTCTCTTCGGCTAACTCCGGCCAGCCAATTTCGCCGCGATAGGTCTCCTGAAGGGAGCTGGCCATCTCGAACCAGCGCGAAGGAATGGGGGCGAGGGGCAGATAAAAGGCCGTGGACAGCAGGATGCCGAGAGCTGCGAAGATCCAGGCGATGTTAAATAGTTTTGTTCTCTCGAACCAGACTGCGCCCGCCGCCCAAATCATTGGGTACGCGGGGTTCATATAGTAGGACCTGCCTCTGGCGAGGAAGAACAGCAGAAATGCGAGGACGAACATCCAGCCGACTATGCGGAATGACTTGCCTTGACGGGCGAACAGGAAATAGAGGCCCGCCAGCCCGGCGGGGAACAAGTTGGCAAGTTGGTCGCGAAGAAAGCTGTCGGTCCTGCCATACCGCACATCGCGCGCATGAATGTGGTTCAGGAAATCCAGCGAGACGAAGTCGTGCTGCCATTGCCAGAGGAGGTTCGGCAGGAATATCGCGACGGACAAGGCGACGCCCATCCAGAGCCATTTGTTTGTGAGGTGGCGGCGCAGATCGGTCAGAATGAATCCCGCGACAATGCTAACCACCAAAAAGGCCATGGTGTACTTCGAGAGCGCGCCAAATCCGATGGAGGCGCCGGCGGCAAGCCACCACCGCGGGTTGCCGGACCGGATCAGGCGCACGATGCAAAACGCCGTGAGGACCCAGGCGAAGTAATCGAAGGAGACGTATTGCATCAAGGCCCCGCCGCCGATCGCGAACGGCGTCGACAGGCCGCCGGCCAGGAGTTGGGCGTGGCGCCCGCCGCCGAAATCGCGCGCCATCAGGCCGGCCAGGACGATTGTGATAGCGTGCGCCAGTGAGGCAAAAAGTCGGAATCCGACCAGCGACGTACCGAAGAGGATGAGCGACAGGCGGCCGAAGAAAGGGGTCACGGGCGGGTAAGCCGGGTAGCCCCAGGCGAGGTGGCGGGCGTCATCGAGCGTGGCCAGTTCGTCGGCGTGAAAGCCGTAGCGGTTTCCGGCCAGGATATGGAGGATCACCGTGGCCAGCGCCAGGTAGATCAGCAGGGCCGTGATGTCCGTCCAGGCCGGGCGAACGCCGGAGTCGCGCGTGGCGACCCCAGCCGGTAACTGCTCCGCCATATGAATCAGGACAAGATTGTCCGTTTTTCAGTCTACCGCATGATGCGGCATCGCCTCATCAGCCGGCGAGGCGCTTACGCATGGGCGCCAGGACCGATTTCGCCAGAACGCCGGAGGCGATACTGGAAACTGCCATCACAAGCAGCGGCGCGGTCCAGCCGCCGGTCGCCGAAACCAGGTAATTCGCCAGCGGCACGACGAGGGCGGACGTTCCCTTCGCGGTGTAAAGCAGGCCATTGTTCGCGGTGGCGTTTTGGACACCGAAGGCATCGCCGCAGATCGCCGGAAACAGGGAGAAAATCTCGCCCCAGAAGAGGAAGATCGCCGCCGCGCAGATCACGAACGCCAGCGGATTCCGGCCCCATGTCGCCATTCCTAAAAACGCCGCACCTTCGGCCGAGAACATCAGCAGCATGGCGTTCTCGCGGCCGATCCGGTCGGAGAGATAGCCGGAAAACGGGCGCGTGAGGCCGTTGGCCAGGTTATCGATGGAGACCACGAAGGTGAGCAGCTTGCCCACCCCGAAATCGCGGGCGATGGGACCGAGCTGCGCGGTCACCGTCATGCCGCCGAAGGCGATCATCAGGTAGATGGCGTAAATCAGCCAGAATACGGGCGAGCGGAGGGTTTGCCATGGCGTGCATTCGCGCCCGCGAGATACCACGACGTGTGCCGGCTTCGCCGCGGGACGTGCGAGCAGCGACCCCAGCACCACGATCGACCCGCCTTGCAGCAGTCCGAAGACAAAGAACGTGTGGCGATAGCCGCTGACCGCGATCATGGAGGAAATCGGAAGGACCGTAAGCGCCGATCCCAACCCGTAGCCCGCGGCGATCATACCCGAAGCCATGCCGCGCCGTTCCGGGAACAATTTGAGCGCCGAGCCCATGCAGGTGCCGAAAACGCATCCCATGCCGAGTCCGCCAACCGCCGCCGCGCCATAGAGCGCTTCCAGCGAATGGGCGCGCGCGTTCAGCATCCACGATGCGCCGGCGGCCAATCCGCCCACCATCACCACGAAACGCGGACCCCAGCGGTCGGCGACCCATCCTTCCGCGGGAGCAAGCCAGGTGTTCAGGAAAATCAGAATGCTGAAGGCGTATTGAATGCTGGCGGTCGCCCAGCGCGTCTCGTCGCGCATGGGGTTGACGAACAATGTCCAGCCGTACTGCATGTTGGACAGCGCCACCGTGCAGAGGACCATCACCGCAAGTTGGACCCAGCGGCTGCCGAGCGCCCTCACTGCTTTTGCGTCTCGGTCAGGTATTCGAGTGCCGCCAGGATTCCGCCCTTGCGATGGCGGATGCCGGCAAGTTCCAGGCCCATTTCGATGCCGGCGAGAGTTCCGGCCAGCATGAGATCGTTGAAATCGCCCAAGTGGCCGATGCGGAAGACCTTGCCGGCGATTTTGCCGAGTCCGGCGCCAAGCGACATATTCAAACGGTCGAGAACCACTGAGCGGAAGGCGGCTTCGCTCACGCCGGGCGGAAGCATCACGGCCGTGGTGGAGCTGCTGTATTCGCTGGCGTTGGCGGCCCAGATGACCAGCTCCCAGGCACGCACGGCGCGGCGCGTGGCTTCGGCCAGGCGATTGTGGCGCGCAAAAACGTTCTCCAGGCCTTCTTCGAGGAGCATGGCGAGCGATTCACGCAGTCCGTAGAGCAGGTTGGTAGCGGGAGTGTACGGAAAAAAACCACTCTCGTTTAGCGCCAGCATCTCTTCCCAGCGCCAGTACGCCTTGGGAAATTGCGAAGTTTTCGCGGCATCGAGCGCCTTCTGGCTGACCGCGTTGAACCCCAGGCCGGGCGGCAGCATGAGGCCTTTTTGCGATCCCGCCACGGTGACATCGACGCCCCACTCGTCAGGGCGGTAATCGATGGCGGCAAGTGACGATACCGCATCGACCATCAAAAGCGCGGGATGATGGGCATCGTCCATCGCCCGGCGCAGCGCCGCGATATCGCTGGTGATGCCGGTGGAAGTTTCATTGTGTACCGCCAGGACCGCTTGGATCTCGTGAGAGGGGTCGGCCGAGAGCGCGGCGGCGGCGGATGCGGCATCGATTCCATGGCGCCAGTCGCCGGGGAGGAAATCGACCGTGAGCCCGAGATTCTCGGCGAGTTTCTTCCAGAGCGTGGCGAATTGGCCGGTTTCGAAGGCCAGCACACGGTCGCCGGGGTCGAGGGTGTTGACGAGGGCCGCTTCCCATCCGCCGGTGCCGGAGGAAGGAAAGAGCAGTACGGGATTCCGGGTTTGGAATACAGCTTTGAGGTTTTCCAGGCAGTCCTTGGCGAGTTCGGCGAACTCGGGCCCGCGATGGTCAATGGTTGGCCGGTCGATGGCGCGGAGTACGCGGTCGGGAACATTGGTGGGGCCGGGGATTTGCAGAAAATGCCTGCCGGGTCGGCTAGCCATGTCTGCCATTGTACATGCGGATGGCGGTGGCGCCCATTACAGGCGGGTAACCTCCCGTTGCGTCCGGTTGCCGGATGGGATATAAGGAGTGGACCATTTTGGAGGTCTCTGATGCCTATCGCGAAAAAAGCAATGGCCGAGTTCATCGGAACTTTCTGGCTGGTTTTTGGGGGATGTGGCGCAGCCGTGGTGTCCGCCGCATTTCCGGGCTTGGGTATCGGGTTCGTGGGGGTGGCCCTGGCATTTGGACTAACCGTCCTCACCATGGCGTTCGCCATCGGACATATTTCGGGGTGCCACCTCAATCCCGCGGTGTCAATCGGTCTGGTGGTGGGCAAGCGCTTTCCCGCGTCGGAGTTTCTGCCGTACGTGGCCTCGCAGGTTCTGGGCGGAATCGCCGGGGCCGGGGTGCTGTTCGTGATCGCCAGCGGGAAAGCCGGGTTCGACGTGTCGAAGGGCTTCGCGTCGAACGGCTACGCCCTTCACTCGCCCGGCGGGTATTCCATGATGGCGTGCCTGGTTGCCGAGATCGTGCTGACTTTCATGTTCCTCATGATAATTCTCGGGGCCACCGACCGGCGTGCTCCGCAGGGATTTGCGCCGATCGCCATAGGACTGGGATTGACACTGATCCACTTGATCGGGATTCCCATCACGAATCTGTCGGTGAATCCGGCGCGCAGCACCGCTCCCGCGATATTCGCCGGAGGATGGGCGCTCCAACAGCTTTGGTTATTCTGGGTAGCGCCGTTAGTGGGCGGAGCGCTGGCCGGCGTGATTTACCCCGCGGTGGCCGGCGAGGAAGCGCCCGCGCCTGCGATGGCGAGAGCCGCGGCCGGAGACTGACAGCAAGTGCCGGCAATACGGCATCCGCCGGCTGGCGGGTGCCGAAATCGCGCGCCCGTGCTCATCTGCCAATCGCAGGGGGCTTTTGCAGCATCGAAAGCAACAAACAAACAAGAACCAAAACCGCGAGTCCGCCGGCAACCACCATAGATTTCACCCCAACTCACATATCGGCAATGCAATTCACGGACCGCAGGGTTTTTGGCGGAAAAACGAAGATTTTGCGGAGGCGGCCGCGTCAATAAATGACCATCGCGTGCCAATTCGGCACAAGATGCCGGATGGCGCCGGCTCAAAAGGGAAAAGCCCAGATCCCTCGCGGTCGGGCCCTATTTAAGAGCGGTGGCTGTTGTACCTTGCGGAATCCGCCTACTGACCCAGCCGGCAGAATCCGATATTAACAGCGAAGGAGGCGTTCACCGTCCAGCGCTCGCCACGGCGGCGTTCCACCACAAAAGTTTTGCTGGCTCCATCCACGCGCACGCGCCAATCGGCATCCGGGGGCGGCGCTCCCGTGATATGGAGCGGCTCGACGGTCTGCTCCTTGAGCGACCAGGAAGCGCCGCCGTCGGGCGATTCGTAAAGAGCGAAAGGTCCGGGATCGCCGCCCGAACTGCGGTCGATCACGATGCTGCCGTTGGTCTTTGACGAAAAGTACATCTCCTGAATCGAGCCGAAATGGTAATCGGAGCTCTCGCCGAAAATCGGCGTCTGACGCCAGGTCGTCCCACCGTCAGTCGTCAGTAGGACAAACGGGTCCTGCGGGAGGGGAAAAAGTTGCTGCCCGGCCACCCATCCGGTATCGGGATCCAGGAATTGCAAGTGATCCAGTCCAGCCGCGTGGATCCGGGGATGAATTTCGCGCCAGCTCCGGCCGGCGTCCTCGCTTCCGAGAAGGACCGAATAGAGCGTCACGGCGTCGGAATGAATATTTCCCGCTACGAAGATCCGGTTTCCCGCCGATGTGGCGGCGCTGAGTTCGAGGTACACGGGGCAAGGCGCCTCCTCGGAGCAACTGAACCCGGCAGAACCCACATCGTCGCGCGTGCATTCGAAGGGGAGCACGATGGCTTTTCCGGTATTTTGCAACACGGGCGGTTCAGCAGGAGGTGGCGGCGGGGCGGTTTGTCCGGCGGGCAGATTCTCCTGGGCGGGCAAGCGAACAGCTGAAGCGATCAGGAATAGGACAGTAATTAAGGCTTTCATACTCCAATGGCCCAAAAGAGCTAACTCGAAAGAGCTATATTGATTAAAATAAGATTTCGGTGGTGCCCTGTAACTCTCATGATCAGGATATCGTCTTGAGTTTAAATCCCCGTTACGACAGCGGGCGCACTCACCCCTATCACCCAAACCGCGCCCGCTACTTAAACTTTTTTGCGGAATACCACCACCGAACGACCGGTGCAGCCGCTTCCCGCCTAAGCATCGAACATTCCTTCGAAAAGAGTGGTGCTGAGATACCGCTCGGCGGCGTCGGGAAGAACGGTCACGATCATTTTTCCGGCGAACTCCGGGAGTTTCCCCAAGCGGACAGCGACGGCGACCGCGGCACCGCACGAAATCCCCGAAAGGATGCCCTCTTCTTTGGCCAATCGGCGCGCCATCTCGATGGATTCCTCGTTGCCGGCGAGTTCGACGCGGTCGACGATTGAAAGATCGAGCGTGTTGGGTATGAATCCCGCGCCGAGTCCCTGGATTTTGTGGGGACCGGGCTTGAGCGGCTTGCCGGCGAGAGTCTGCGTGATGACAGCACTTCCGGACGGTTCCACACCAACTGAGAGTAACGCGTGGGCTTTTTCCTTTTTGATGTATCGCGAAACGCCGGAAATGGTGCCGCCGGTGCCGATGCCGGAAACCAGCACGTCGATTTTCCCGGCGGTGTCTTCCCAGATCTCCGGGCCAGTGGTACGGAAATGCACTTCCGGGTTGGCGGGATTCTTGAATTGTTGCAGGAGCACGAAACGGGAGGGGTCGGAGGCCACGATTTCTTCCGCCTTGGCAATGGACCCGGCCATGCCCTGGGCACCCTCCGTGAGCACGAGGTTGGCGCCGAGCGCCTTCAAGACCTTGCGCCGCTCCACCGACATGGTTTCGGGCATGGTGAGGGTGATGGGATAGCCCCGCGCCGCCGCCACGAAAGCCAGGGCGATACCGGTATTGCCGCTGGTGGGTTCGATGAGCGCTTTGCCGGGCTTGAGGATGCCCCTTTTTTCGGCATCCCACACCATATTGGCGCCGATGCGGTCCTTCACGGAATATGCCGGATTGCGGCCTTCGATCTTGGCGAGAATCGTCGCCCCGCCGCCGTCGGTCACGCGATTGAGGCGCACCAGCGGTGTCCGGCCGATGCTCAAGGAAGTGTCGTCGAAGATGGGCAACTCAGATCTCCCAATTCAAAACGTAGCGATTCTGTTTTTCGGTCCAGCCGTGAAGCAGGTCGGCGAAGGTGGTCTTATCGATGATGGAGGAGACGGACTCATCCACCTGCCGCCACATGTCGCTGAACGGTGAATCCCCCTTGCGGCGCGAGCGATGTCTGGTCTGTTGCGGGCCCTCCACGAAGCGCAGGACGTCGCCGACGGTAATGGACTCCGGGACGCGCGCCAGCAGATATCCGCCTTCGGCGCCCCGCCGCGATTCCACGAAGCCGCCCTGCTTGAGCCCGGCCAGAATCAACTCCAGGAACTTCTGCGGAATTGCCTGGCGGCGGGCGATATCGCCGATGCGGACGGGTTCGCCGGGACGCTGGGTAGCGAGGTCGAAAATGGCTTGGAGGGCGTATTCACCTTTGACGGAAATATTCATGGGCTAAGGCTGGGAATCTCCTCGATCCCAGTAGAGATTTTAGGCCTTGGGGAGGCGGTACTGCAAGGGAGCGCAAAGCTCAGGGCCCGCGCAGAGGCACAGGGCACCCGGAGAACCGCACCGCCGGCCTCTCAGTGAATGACGAACTCCGCGAGGTCCAGGGTGGCGCGAGCGCCATCTTCCACCTGGACGGTCTTGGCATCGGCGGCGGCCATCTGCTCGGAATCGGGCATTTCATAGTCGAACGATGCGAGCAGGCGATAAGCGCCGGCGGCCAGCCCGCTAACTTGGTAATGGCCTTGGGCATCGGCTATCACCCACCGCATGGGCTCGATCCGTTTGCGCGGTTCGAGATCGTATGGCTCGACGAACACCGGCACTCCGGCGAGGGCCTCGCCATTGGGGTTCTTCACCATGCCGGCGATCGTGGCGGGCTGGAGCGACAGTACGAATCTGGCAGTCGTCTTGGATCCTTGCGGCAGCACGATTTCGTTCCACCCATCGGCCCGGCCGGCGGAATCGCCGGGCTCGAATTTGACCGCGGAGTACGTCGAGGCGGGCTTGACGGCAACCTCCCACCGGCCGGGCAACAACGTGATGGCATCCGGAGCTTTGACGTCCTGCGTCTGACCCTCCGCGGCCGGTTCTTTTCGCCGTAACATCACCGATCCCTCCGGCATCGTGACGGGATGACCGGCGGTGTCCACGAAGTCGAATTGCACCGTGGGCAAGGCGGATGGATTGAGATAGAGACTGCTGAGGTCGCGGTCGACGGTGATGGTCTGGAAAGCCGCCCAACGGCTGCGGGCGCGCTCGGAAGTGACGACGCCGAGCAACTCATATTGTCCCGGCGCAACCGGTTTGAAGGTGAAATTACCCTGGCCATCGATGGTTGCCATCTCCGTGCCGGTATCGGAAGAGAGCGTCACGACGGGCGATCCCTGGATGGTGTTGATGCGTCCGGAGATGGTGAAAAGGCGGCCGGGGGCGGGGTGGAAATCCATATGCTCCACCTCTTCATCGAGTTTCACTTCGATGGCGTGGGCCTCATCGACGAGTGGCGAATCGCCATAGAAGGTGGGCAGGTAGCTCTCGTCGTCGTAGGATTTCGCCAGGCTGCGGATGAGGTACTTTCCGGGGCGGAGGCTGCCGAGGCGGTAGACGCCGCGATCGTCGGTGGGGGCATGGGCCAGCAAGCGTGGCGGGCGAGTATTGGTGTACACGCCGACTTCATGATCGGGCAACCCGACGTCGTTCTCGTCGAAGACCGTCCCGGAGATGCCTCCGTATCGAGGCATGCGGATGGTGAGGTCGGCCGTGTCGCCGGCGGACAGGGCGATGGGCATTCCCGGCGAAAACCACCGCTTCTGCCCGTATTGGACGGGGGCGAACCCCAGCTTGGCGGCGGAAATCCGGTACGTTCCCGCGGGCAGCCCGGTGAATTCGAAGATGCCCGACAGGTTGGTGCGCAGGGATTTCGGGTCGGGCGGATTCTGCACCGTCTCGAGCATTACGGTGGCGCGCGCAAGCGGATAGCCGGATTGATTCTCTACCACCATGCCGCGGATCGCGGCGGCGTGGAGAGAGGCGGCGGCTAGCGCCGCGAGGAACGTCTTTTGCGCGGCTTGGCTCATCGAATCACGTACAAGTCGAGATCGGCGCCGGTATCGGTATGGACGTCGATCTGGAGTTCTTTGGCGTGCGCGTTTTCCATGGTCTTGGAATCGGGCATCTGGTACTCGAACGAGCTGAGCACGCGATATTTTCCCGGTCCAAGGCTGCCGAAGTGGTACTGGCCGTGGACGTCGGTGATGGTGACGTAGTTGTCGGTGAGGCGCCGCGCCGGATCGATGTCCATAGGTTCGAGAAAGACCGGCGCGCCGGCTACCGGGTCGCCGCCATCGCTGACGGTGCCGTGAAGCGAAGAGGCGCTCGAAGACATCGAGAAGCGCACCGAGCCGCCATAAATCACCAGGTCGGCATTCCAGCCATCGAAGCTCTTATCTTGGGGGCGATACGAGCCCACACCGGAGAAGCGTGCGACGTAGTAGCCTTCGATGGGGGCTACCGCGAACTCCCAAGGTCCAACGGCCAGTGTTGCCCGGTGGTCCGACAAGGGAATCACCTGCGTATCGTGAGATCCGGCCAGATCCTTGCGGCGGCCGAGCAGTTTCACGGTGCCATCGTTTAAAGCTTGCGTGGGCAGGCCCTCGAACTGGAACGTCACCGGGGGAATTCGGCGTAAGATCAGCGACACGCTGTTGTCTTTCGCGAGGTGAATCCGTTCGTAGGCGGCTTGCTTCTGGTCCGGCGAGTACGAAGGCGCCTCGGCGAAGATCTCGTAATCGCCGGCCGGCAGGCCGGAGAACGTGTGCGATCCCGATTTGATCACCTGCCGGCTCATATCAGAAACCAGCGTCATGATAACTGGCGGCGGCGGGTCGCCGGGGTCGGTAGGCGTGGCCGTCACAGTGAGCTTGAATAGCTGGCCGGGTAACGGTCGCAGTTTGACGCCGCGTTCTTCCTCTTCGATATCGACATCGACCTGGTGCGCCTGGTCGGGTTCGTCCGTCTCGCGCGCGAAGGTGGGTTTATAGCCGACCCCCTCCAAGTCCTTGCCCAAGCTGCGGACGATGTAATCGCCGGGCAGCAGTCCATAAATGCGATAGACGCCGCGCTCGTCGGCGATGGCATTGGCGGCGAGTTGCAGCGGGCGGGTGTTCTTATACGCCGCCACGGCGAACCCGGTCTGTCCAACGTCGTTTTCGTCCACCACGGTGCCGTTGATGGCGCCGTAGCGCATCATGCGGATGGTGACGAACTGCGAGTCGGAGTCCGTAATGGTGAGCGGCATGCCGGCCGAATTCCAGCGCTTCTGCCCGTAATAGGCGGTCAGAAAGGGTGGCCGGGTAGCCTGCAGAATGTAGATGCCAGGCTTGGTGGTGAATTCGAACAACCCGTAACGGTTGGTGCGTCCGGTCACCCGGACGCCTCCCGAGCCGGGTACGGGCTCCAGCAAAACGCTGGTGTGCGCCAGCGGATGGCCGGTCAGATTCTCGACCACCGTGCCGCGCAGCGTGGCCGCGGGCAGAGAGGCGGCGAGCAGCAGCCAGGGAAGGGCTTTGCGCATAAGTCCTTGAGAGTATGACGCGGCAATCGGCCGGGGAGTGCAGGATAATTGAGCCAAATGAGTTCGCGCGATTGGAATACCATCGGCGCGCAGGCTGCACTGCCCCGATGGATCCGGTGGGCGATTCCGCCACTGCTCATCCCCTTAGCCGGTATTACCTTGCTCTCCATCTTCTGGGACCGGATTCCGCCTCATTTCGGTCATCCGCTGATGGCCCGCACGCCGCTGCATGTTTTCGGCTTTGCGATTTTCGCGGAAGGGCTGGCGGTTCTTATGGTGTTGACGGTGCTGACCATTTGGTACGGTTCGGGGCGCCCGGCAGCGGTATCTCCGGGATTGAAGGTGCCGCTGGCTGTGGCGTACATGGAGAGCCTGATATTCACCGCTGTCAGCCTCTCGCAGCTTTCCTATTTCCCGCCCTGGTCAATCGCCGCGACCGTGCCCCTCGCCGTGCTGGCGCTTATCGTTTATTTGCTCCGAAGCATGTCTGAACCGGACGGTGGCTCCGTCGCCACACCCGACGAATGCTGGAGCTTAAGCGGCATCTATTACAATCCCAAGGACTCTGCGCTGTTCGTGCGAGCGCGCGTGGGCTACGGTTACACCTTCAACATGGCCAATCCGTGGGCGCGGAGGATCATGATCGGGTTCATCTCGGGAATCGTGGTGCTGATAGGATTTCTGATCTGGTCGCTGCAATAGGGGGCTATGATCGTTCCTGCTCGAGTTGCCGGACATCATGCATCAACTGCGGCATGAAGCCGTCTTCGCCGTAGGTATAGAAGCCGCGGATCTGGCGCTTGCGATCGATCAGAACGAAGCGGGTGCTGTGGGTCAGGCTGCCATCGACGCTGTTCAGCTTGAAGGCGTGGACTCCGAGGTCGTTGAGCGTGGCTGCCGGGCCGGTGAGAAAGAACCAGCGGGCCGGGTCCTGCTTGAAATGCGCGGCATACTCGGCGAGGACCGGCGGAGTGTCGTGCTTCGGGTCGACGGTGATCGATACCAGCAGGACATCGGGAATTTCCGCGGTGGAGTTCTGCAACTGGCGCATGCGCGTGGTCATCATGGGGCAAGGGCCGGTGCAGGTGGTGTAAATGAAGTCGGCCACCCAGACGTGGCCATCGAGGCTCTTGCTGTCGAACGGCTGGCCGGTTTGGGCGGTCAGTTGGAACTCGGGGATCTCGCCGTAGGTGGGGAGTGGCTTGGGCTTGACGCAGGCGGCCGTGGCGAGGGCAAGCGACAGGGCAAGGATAAAAGCCCCGCTCACTCGCGGTCGCGGTTCAGTTGGCGACGGTTTTTTCATGCCGCGCTCTTGGTGCTCTTCTGCGAAGCGATAACGCCCGAGACAACCAGTAGCACCATGCCGAACGCCACCGTGACGCCGGCGCTCGCGAACGGACCGGGTGTGGCATTCGGCAGGCCCAGCAATCCGTTCAGCAGCGAGATGGAATAAGTCAGTGGATTCACCCACATGATAGCCTTGATCGCGCCCTGCGCGGTGGACATGGGGAAAAGCGAGCCGGAAACCATCCACATGGGCACGAGCAGGAGGTTCATGATGGCGTGGAAGCCGGAGGTGGAATCCATTCTCCAGGCGATCACGAAGCCGAGCCCGGTAAGCGTGAACGACACCAGGAAAATCGCCACCGCCGCGAGCACGATCTGCGCGATATCCGGGCGGACGCCGGCCAGCGGAGCGAAGGCCAGAAAAATCAGGCCCTGGAGCCATGCCAGTGTGGCGGCGCCGAGAATCTTGCCGAGCACCATGCTGGTGCGCGGCGCCGGGGAAACCATCATGGAGAGCAGGAAGCCTTCGCGACGGTCTTCGATGATGGAAATAGTGGAGAAAATGGCCGAGAACATCACGGTGAGGACGAGCGCGCCGGCGTAGAATCGCGCCAGATCGTTCGAGCCGTAGCCCATGAGGAGCCAGAAAACGAGCGGCGACGCCACCACGCCCAGAACGCGGCTTTTCTGGCGCCAGAAGCGCACCAACTCGCGCTGCCACAGGGTCGCGGCGGGCAATATGAAGCTATTCAATGGACGCCCCCGTTTGATGCACGAACACATCCTCCAGCGTCGGCTTGTGGAGCCCGACTGAGTTTACCGATCCGGGAAACGCCTCCACCACTTCGGCGATGAAGCGGTGGCCATTTTGGATTTCGACGCGCACTTCGTCTTCCCTGGCGGCCGCCTTCAGGTGGAAGCGCTCACCGATCCTGGCGGCGAGAGCCGGAGCATCCTCTGTCGACAGCACCACCACATCCCCACCGATACCCGACCGCAGTTCATCCGGCGAGCCCTGCGATACGATTTTTCCCTGATGCAGCAGCACCAGGCGGTCGCAGCGGTCCGCTTCTTCCAGTATATGGGTGGTGAGCAGGATGGTGACGCCTTCGCCCTGGCGCAGGTTCTCGACGTGGCGCGAAACGTCGCGGCGGGCGGCGGGGTCGAGGCCCGTGGAGGCTTCGTCCATCAGCAGCACCTGCGGGCGATGGAGCAGCGCTTTGGCGATTTCGACCCGGCGGCGCAATCCGCCGGAGAGCGTGTCGACGAGGTCCTTGCGCCGGTCGAGCAGGCCGAGGCGTTTCATGGCGCCTTCCATGCGCTCGCGCAGCACCGCGCCGCTCAAGCCGTGCAAGTGGCCCTGCGCACGAAGATTCTCTTCGACGGTGAGGGCCTTGTCGAGACTCTGTGTCTGAAACACCACTCCGACCTGGCGGCGGACGGCCGCAGGATCGCGCACCACGTCGTGGCCGGCAATGAACGCCTGGCCCCCGGTGGGCACCATCATGGTGGAGAGAATACGGAAGAGGGTGGATTTACCGCCGCCGTTCGGCCCCAGCAGGCCGAAGATTTCGCCTTTTTTCACTTCGAAGCTGACGTTCGAAAGCGCGACGCGGTCACCGTATCGATGCGTGAGATTCTGAACTTGGATCACAGACCGGGCCTGTTCAAAAGCATGAGGCCGTAAATGAGCGGAAGATACAATACCGATGTCACCAGCACCCCACGCGCGCGCGACAGGGTGCGCTCCAGAGCTACGCGTACGCCGGAGTACAGGAACCACAACCCGAGCAGCAGCGCTCCCGCCATGTAGATGCGTCCCGACATGCCGAGCACGGCGGGAATCAAACTCACTGGGATCAGCGCGATGCCGTACAACACGATTTGCCGCGCGGTGGACCGGCAGTCCGGCTCGACGACGGGCAACATGCGGATTCCGGCGCGGGCATAATCGTCTTTATACATCCAGGCGATGGAGTAGAAGTGCGGAAACTGCCAGAGGAACAGGATGGCGAACAATACCCAGGATTGCGGCGTGATGGTTCCGGCAGCGGCGGCAAAGCCGATCATGGGCGGCATGGCTCCCGGAAACGCACCCACGGTGGTGGACCACCAGGTTCGCTGCTTCATGGGCGTGTATAGGAATAGATAGCTGGCCAGCGTGAAGACGCCGATGGCACCCGAGAGCAAGTTTACTCCCAGCCACAGTTCGAGGAATCCCGCGATGGAGAGCGCGATACCAAATGCCAGGGCGCCATTCGCCGAAATTCGGCCGGAGGGCAATGGACGGCCCGCGGTGCGGCGCATGTGGCGATCGGCGTCGCGTTCGTACCATTGATTGAGAGCCGCGGTGCCGGAGGCGATCAAGCCGGTGCCGAGAATAGTGTGGAAGAGCGAGAGTAGATGAATTCCCCTAAGGAATTCGAGCCAGGTTGGGGCGGCCGGAAGTCCGAAAAAATACCCGATTCCGGTGCTCATCAGGATGAGCCACGTAATTCTAGGTTTCGTGAGTTCAATATAATCGCGCATCGGCGATGTCTGGGTGCTCGTTCAGTATACTATGAGATGCCGCGAAGGAGGGAATAGGTTCAGCACGGTTTGGGGCGATCAGGAAAAGTGCCGATGGACGGTGATTTGAGGCAGTATTTGGAAGGTATGGAGGGAAGGCTCGCGAGGCGAATCGACGAGTCTGACGGCGGGTGGCAGAGCGCCTTGCGAAGCGAATCGACAAGTCCGATAGGGCGTCGGAAGAACGACTGATCGAACGTATTCGTGACAGCGAAACACCCTGCTTGCCGAATTCCACAAGTGGGCCTCGCCGCTCGAGTTGCGCGTCCGCAGTCATGCTGCCGCCTTGCGCGCAATGGATGCCTAAATCGGATCTCGGCGATCGCGTCAAGAAACTGGGAGACCAGCAGACCGGGACTGAGGTCTCTCGGTCATCGCCAGCCAAATGGCCGACCCGAAGGTGAGTGCTCCCAGGACTACGTGCGCGACGGTCGTCCATATGGTGAGCGGCATGGGTTGCGGATCGTGAACTGCCGCGGCGCGAACGGAATACGCTGCGATTCCCGAGAAGATCTGAAGTGCGGTAAATCCCAACAGAGCAAGGGCAGGGCGGGGCAGTGGGCCTTCATCGAGATGGCGAACCAGAACCGCTAACGACGCCCACATGGCGATGCCGGCGGCGATCGCCGCGCCCACGATGTGCGGCACGATGCCGACGGCGTGGTGTCGCAGAGCGGCGCCTGATACGGCCTGCGCAAATAGAATTACGACAGCGAGCCTGGCGACGAGGGCCGGTTGTGGTTGCGCATCCGACGCGAATCCGGCGACGATCGCCACCGTCAGGCCGAAACAGATTTCCGCGAGAGATGCGTGCGCGATGGCGAGACTCTTGGGGTCGATGAGCTTGACCAGCGCTCCGCCTAGCAGCGCCTGCGCCAGCACGGCCGCGACGGCGCACCATGCCAGGCGCCGCATGCGCTGAATCCGCAGCGCGAGAACGATCGTCAGGACGGCGGTCAGCAGCGCGAGCGCGCGATGGGCGAACTCAAAACGAATGCCGCCCTCTAGCGGCGGAATGAGCCGGCCCCAATTGAGAGGCCAGTCGGGCACCGCGAGGGCGGCATCGTTACTGGTTACCAATGCACCGGCAGTCACCAGCGCCAGCGTACACGCGGCGACCACCAGTGCGAAACGGCGCAGAAATCAGCCCTTGAAGGTGAAATCCTGCGTCTTGCTGTCCTTGGCGCCAACCGTGATCTGCTGATCCTGCGGCTGGGTGAGCCAGTGCTCGTGAACCACTTCGATGGTGTACGTGCCCGGAGGCAGGCCCTTGATGGTGTAGCTGCCGTCATCGCCAGTGACCGCGAAGAAGGGGTGATTTACGACACCGATATAGGCGCGCATCCAGGGATGGATGTTGCACTTCACCGGCACCAGCACTTCCTCGCGAGGAAACACGTGCTCGATATCGGCAGCGCCCGGCGGCTGCGACTGGTTGAAATCGGCATTCACCTGCGGCATGGGGTGAATGTTGTGGTTGGTCGGATCGCCGTTCTTGATGTCCAGGTTCTGCCCGGCCATGAGGCCGAGGACATGCGGCGTATACATGCAGCCTTCCTGCGTGATCGTCACAGCGGTGCTCGGAACAGCCCAGGTCTTATCGGCGGGGAGTCCCGATTTGATCCAAACGAAGGCGTTCTTCACGCCCTTGTCCGGGCCAACGATCAATTCTTCCGATTTCGCCGGCGTCTTGTGAGCAGCCGTGCAGGCCGGAACGGCCGACATGTCGAGCGTCTTCATCACCGGCGGTGTGCCGTCGAAGGTCACCTTTCCGGTAATGGTGGCGCCATTTTCCATGTCGGGAGTTGCCGCGGCGGTGTTTGCCGCCGGCGTGGCGCCAGCATCGGATTTCGGAGCCGTCGAACTGCCGCCGCATCCGGCCAGGGTCAGGGCGCAGGCCACTCCCGCCGTAATCCAGATCTTCTTCATTTCGTTTTTTCTCCTCTGGTTGAACATCATAGCTCTTACTTACCTACTCCGGCTCTCAGCCGTCCCAGTTCGTCGGGAGTGAATGAGAACATGTAGCGGACGAGCAGATCCGCCTCATCCTTGGTGTATCCGTTGAAGCTTGCGGGCGTGGGACCGGCGAACACCCAGCGATCTCCGTCCTTCCGGAACAGGCCCGAGGGCATGGCGGTGCCGGGGCTCATCAGCGCCGGATCGAGAATCCAGTGCTTCACCCAATCGGGCTGAAGGCGGTCCTTGGCCACGGTGAAATTCGGGGCCGTAGCTTTGGCGTCGTGCGCCGGGTCGCCATCCATGTGGCACTTGAGGCAGGGCGCGCCTTCGCTGGTGAACAACTGCCTCGCCATGACCCGCTCCTGATCGCTGATGGCGTCCACCTTCTCGGGAATGAACGGCTCGGTCTGGGAGGAAAGGGCCGCGAAGAAGCGCACCAACTTGCGCAATTCCCCGTCCGAGAAGCTGAAAGTGGGCATGCGGATGTGCAGGTATTGGCGCACGCCGTCGCGATTGGTATCGGTGTCGCTGAGCGAGGGATTGCTGAGGAAGTGCATCAGCCACTCGGGATTCACGCGCGCACCTTCGCCGATGAGCGTGGGCGGCTTCTGATCGGCCCAATCGGGATCCTGGTAACGGCGAATGCCTTCGATGATGGTGGTCTGCCCGACATGCACGCGGTGGCAGCCCATGCAGTTATATTTGCGCACCACCCACCAGCCGTCGACGATGTCCTGGCGCTGGTCCGCCGGGCTGTAGAAGTACCGCGGGGGCACGCTGGCGTCCACGGAGCCTTCGAGGAACGTAGTGACTTGGTCGATCTCCGGCTTGGAGAAGTTGAAGTTCGGCATTTTCAGCCGGTCCTGCGGAGCCTTCTCTTTTCCTTGGTCGTAGACGGCGGGGTCGGCCAGTTTATGCTCGAAGAAGCCCTTGTGGGTCAGCCAGCCTTCCTCTTCCGCCTGATGGCCGAGCAACGCGAAATCGAGGCGCTCGATCGGCTTCGAACCCTCTTTTGTAAGTTCGGTGCCGATACGCGGTTCCTCTTCCAGGCCGGCGATCTCATGGCAGCCGGCGCAGCCATAGAAACGAACCCGGTCACGACCCTTGTCGACGAGCTTGGGATCGTCCATGTAGCTGGCGTCGGCATAAGTTGCATTGGCATGTTTGCGGGTCATCAGGTAACTGGCGATGTCGCGGGCTTCGTCTTCGGTGAGCCGCAGACTGGGCATCGGCGTCATTTGTTGGACTTGCAGGATGTGACCGTCATTCGGGCACTTGTCGTGATCGAGATCGAAGACGTAAGGCAAACCATGCTTTTTGTAGTCGTCTTCGGTCAGATCGCGCTTTTCGTAGGCGCAATAGGGCGCGGTGCGCTGGCGCGGATTGTGCACCCAGCGCACGAGGTAGTCATAATTGGCCTTTTCGCCCTCGCGGCTGAGGTTCGCGGCGAATGTCCCACCCTGCTTCTGAGAGCCTTCGCCCATGGAATGGCAGGCCATGCAACCGCGAGTCTCGAAATCTTCCTGACCTTTGACGGGGTCGCCAGGTTTTTGCGGATCCAACTGGCCTTTCACGCCGGATTGCCAGATAAACGCGGCGATGGCTTTCCGGTCGTCATCGGATAGGCGGAATGTCGGCATTTTCGTGCCTTCGCGCCAGGCATGGGGATCCTTCAGCCACTCGGGAATCCACTCCTTGCGCAGCTTCATGCGCACTTCTTTCAGACTCGGCCCGACTTTTTTCACTTCGCGCACGAGCTCGGCATTTCGCCGGTCGAGTTGATCGATTTGGGCATCAACGCCGCTCGAACGGACGCGAAGGTCGTTGGCGTGGGCGAACAGTTTCTTGGCCTCGTCATTCGAAGTGCGCGGATTGTTGGCCTTGGCTTCGGTGAATACGACTTCGCGCGCCCACTCGGCCTTTTGCTGGTCGTCCTGGTGGATCTGCTGGTTCACCGAGGAGATCTCGTCGGCTTCGCGGTCGAACCCTTCATAGCGATGGCAGCCCATGCAGCCGCGGAGGCGGAAAATTTCGCGCCCGGCGTTGAGCGTGGGAGCCATCTCGGTGACGATTTCTTTTACGTGGCACTGCTGGCACCCGGCTTCGATATTTTCCTTGTGGTGGAGCGGCCACAGCCAGTATTTGTTGTATCCGTGCGCCTTCTCCACGCTGGAGAGCGCCACGCCGTTGCCGCCGTGGCAGGGAGTGCAGCCGAAATTCTCGGGGTCGTGGATCTTCAGCAGCTCTTTGTTCGGATGGCTGGCAAAAACTTCGTTGCCGCCCATCGCCGCCGCCGTCAAGGTCACCGGCTCGCGCGTGCCGAGGTGGCAGGACTCGCAGCGGTCCACGAGATCGATGTCTTTAATGTGGATCTGACGGATCTTGATATCGAAGCTGTTCAGCGAAGTAGTTACCGAATCGAGCGTGGTGACACTGGCGTCGCTGATGCGATCCGAGAGATACTGATCGCGCTGCTTGCGCAACGCATTAGCCTTGGCGAGGATTTCCACGTTTTGGAGCAGCGCGTCCGCTTTGGCGTTTTTCCAGTCCTGCAGCTGCTTGTCCATCTGGTCGAAGTTCATCTCGCGCGGCTCGGCTTCGCCGGGAATGCGAACCTTACGCGTGTTTGCCCGGAGTTCGGCGACCTGCTTGCGCAGCGAATCCTTACGGCTTTCACTGCCGCTCACTTCGATTTCATAAGTCAGCGAGCCGATATGGCTGCGGACCTCTTGAAAGGGATCGTTCAGCGCCTGGATTTTCGGGACGAGGTCATTGACTTTATCGGTATTCACTTTGGCCAGAGGCAGAGCCCGGGCCTCTTCGGCACGCACGGCCGCGTCGAGCTGCTTATATTGCGGCGACGCCTTGATCTGGGCTTCATGCTGCGCTTCGGGAGTGCGCAGATCTTTGAGATACGCCGAGTAGAGCTTCTCGAACTTGGCCTGGTAGCCCTTCCAAGGGCGGATACCGTACACCTCGTCGTAGAGGCCCCAGATCATGGAGAGCACCAACACGACCGACCAGATGAATAACGGTTTGCTTAGCGAAGAACTAGTTACCGGATCTTTCTCTTGATCGCTCATATTAGATTGCTCAAATGTTAAACCAGGGCGTCACCCAGACATATTTAATACGGAACAGCTGCCGCGCCAGAATTTTCACCGGCAGCGCCAGCATGATGACGAGGAAGGTCTGCATCACAACGTACTGCAGGACGCTCATGCGCGCGTAGATCTTGCGGTTGAACGCCGTTTTGGTGATCAGCTTATGGACCAGGATGCCCGCCGCCACCACGTACATCCCCACCACCACCGCGCCGAAGATGATTTTTCCGATGCGTCCGGTGATGCCGAAGATATCCGGCAGGTCGCGGTTCACCTCGAAAATCAAGCGGTTGTGGTCCCAGGTGGTGCCGGGCCAGAACCACATCCATCCCGGCCCGCGGATCAGCGTGCCGATCACGATCATCGAGACCCACAGCACGATGAACCCGAAGATAAACGTGAGGATCGAGAACTTGCGCTGCTTGTAGGTGTAATAGCCGTTCCCCAGAGGATTGGCGTCGATGTACGGAATGACCATCAGCCCGATGATGATCAGCGAAGGCATCACCACGCCGGCCATCCACGGGTCGAAGTAGACGAGCATCTCCTGAAGGCCCAGGAAATACCACGGCGCCTTGGAGGGATTCATCGTCAGGGTGGGATTCGATGGTTCTTCAAGCGGCGCGTTCAGCGTGATCGACCATACCATCAGGATTACGGTGACGATGATGGCGGCCAGGAATTCAATACGGAGCAGATACGGCCAGACGTGGACTTCCTTGGCCCATCCCTGCTTATAAGGTTGGACCTTGCGGTGATGGGTCTTGGCCATCGCCGGATCGCCTTCGAGTTGCGCGATCAAACGGTCGTTGGCGAAGGCCTGGCGCAGGCCGTACCAGGTGTAGAACGGCACCACGAACAGCAAAAGCACGATCGGAATGTTGTCCGGTGTGCTGACGATCGTCCATAGCTGATGGAAATCCATATCACACCTTCTTTATTTCTTTGATTTCGCTTTCCAACATCACCGGCGCCGGACCGGAGATTCCGCCGTCTTTGCGGACGCGCCAGAAATGCACCACCATGAAGGCCGATGCGATGATCGGAATCGCCACGCAATGCCAGATGTAGGCGCGGAGCAAGGCATTGGAGTCCACGATGGAGCCGCCGAGCAATCCGAAGCGGACATCGTTAAAAGGAGTCATGCCGAGTTGCGGTCCGAAGGGTCCCATGTGGCCGAGCAGCGGAGTCGCGCGCGCCATGTTGGTTCCCACGGTGACCGCCCAGAATCCCAACTGATCGTCGGGGAGCAGGTAGCCGGTGAAACTCAGCAACAAGGTGAGGACTAACAGCAGGACGCCTACCACCCAATTGAATTCCCGCGGCTTCTTATAGGACCCGGTAAGATAAACGCGGAACATATGGAGCTCCACCATGATCACCATGAGGTGGGCGCCCCAACGGTGCATGTTGCGCAGCAGCTTACCGAACGGAACGTCGCTTTCCAGGTAGAGGATGTCGCGGAAGGCCACGATCTTGGACGGATGGTAGTAGAACATGAGCAGCGTGCCGGTAAAAACCAGCGTGATGTAGACGTAGAACGTCATACCGCCCATGCCCCAGGTGTAGTTGTAGGCGACCGAGTCGCGATTGACCTTGGCGGGGTGCAGATGGAGGAACACGTTGCTGAGCACGCCGAGGGCGCGGCTGCGCGGCGTCTCGTCGTGCTTGACGCGGAGCACCGATTTCCAGAGATCGGTCTTCTCCGGAGCTTTGATGGTCTCCTTGAACTCCTCAGTGGCCTTGGCTTGGACGGCTTTGGCATTGGCGAGGACTTTGGTCACCACTCCGCCGCCGTTGCCATTGCCGCCGTGGCCCGATCCGTTTCCGTTCCCGCCCGGGGTGGAGGCCGGCGGGGTAGTATTGTGTCCGTTGGTTTCAGCCATGATGGGACCTCACACATTGCGCAGGATTGCGCCGTCGTCGCCGAATTGCGAGCGCTCGCCTTTGGGCCAGGAATACGCGTGGCTGGTGTCCACTACGATCTGCCCTTGGGCGTTGAGTTCCACGTGCGCGCGGTCCATGGGGCGCGGCGCGGGACCCTCGAAGTTGATGCCTTCGGAGTCGTAGCCGCTGCCGTGGCACGGGCACTTGAACTTGTTCTCGGCCGGTTTCCAGTCGGGCGTGCATCCCAAATGCGTGCAGATGGCGATGATGACGAAAATGCCTTCGGTATTGCGCACGACCCAGATGCGGTGGTCCTTCTGGAACTTGGTGTCGACGCCGAATCCAAAATCGGTCGGATACCCGATGGTGAATTTGGTTTTTGGCTCGTAGAGAACGCGCGGGAAGAAGAAGCGCAGGAACATCAGCAAATTGACGCCCAGCGTTCCCAACACGGCGGCCATCACGAAACGGCGCCTTCGCGCGATGGTTCGCTCCTGGTCGGGATCTTCCTGCTTGGAAAAAATGGATTTGATTGCCTGGATGAGGGACGGTTTGGAAGCGGGAGGCGCGGTATTTTTGGGAGCCGCGCCGGGAGGCTCTAACGTAGTGTTCGCCATATTTCCCCAGGACCGTCCGGATACCTGCCGTACGGTCTATTCCTTGTTACTCCATCTAAACAGCACCCACGGAGTGCTCAAACGAACGTCCAACCGGCGACGGCGAACCTAATCCCTACCTGTACCCGATTTCTGGAAATGGAATGGCCCATGGTCTGCCTGAAGAAGGTCCCCCATTTGTGCCGTATCGAACTTCGCATCCGCTCCGGGTGTCAACTTTTGTTCATCGGATATTCTACACCCGATCGGGGGGGATGCAAGTGGCCCTGGCAAATTTCCGAGTAAGTGGGATTATGAGGTCTTATTATTAAGTTATAAAAACCGTCGCATTCCAGCGGGTAGAGCCGGCTCCAGGCAGGATTGCGCAACGCCGCGTAGTTTTCGCGGAAGTAGAATCCGCGCGCAAATTCGTAGGGCGGGCAAGCGTGCCCGGCAAGGCTGGCTTGCCGGAAGTTAGTGCGGTTCCATGCCGGAAGTTAGTGATACTAGACAACCCTTATCCATCTTCAATCTGGCAAACAGTCGCCAGTTCGATCAAAGTTGACTGGTGCGGTCCGATTCCAGGCACTGCGCCCGGCAGTGGGCGCATTTCATCCTCCTGGTGTGTCTTAGCCAGCGTTGTCTGGCCCAACGCTATCCTTTTCAAATGTACGGGCAGGCGGAGGGGCTGACGAATCTCTCAGCCACCGCGCTGGTACAGGATACCACCGGATTCCTTTGGGTCGGCACGCAGAACGGCCTGTTCCGCTACGACGGGGCGCGCTTCGACACGTTCGACACCGCGCACGGACTGCCGGCGAGCGAAATCGTCAGCCTGGCGGATTCCGGGGGCACGCTGCTGGTGGCCACCACGGGCGGCGTGGCGTTTTATGCCCACGAACATTTTGTTTCCGTCCCGTTTAATGGCGCGCCCGGCATTACGACGCGCCGCCAGGGAGTCGCCGCCGATGATGATGAAGACGTTTACCTCGCCACTGCCGGCGGGCTGCTCGAGCGCCGGCACGTGGGCGGGTCGGTGCTGTTGCGGAGTCCCGGAGACGATCACTCGATCTACAGCGTCTTCCGAGATTCGCAAGCCCGCATCTGGGTTGGGTGCGGCCACCAACTGTGCACCGTGGATCATGAATCCCTGGCGGTCGCACCGGGGGACTTCCCCGCCGATCACTGGCGCTCGTTCCGCAGTGATCGCCAAGGCAATCTATGGATGCTGGGCGACAAGACCATCGGCTTTCGCCAAGCCGGCACCGGCAAATTCGAGGCCCTCCCGGCGATTCCATTTCGCATGGATGGCTTTGCGCCACTGTTAGGCGACCCGGTGCTCGAACTTGCCTGGAATGGCGATGTCGTGGTTTCAAGCCCGATCGGACTCTGCCGCTGGGACGGCCAAAGCTGGAGCCTGATCGACCAGCGTTCGGGACTGTTGAACACAGACATCAGCGCTCTTCTGGCCGATCGCGAAGGATCGCTCTGGGTAGGACTCGCGGGTCTCGGTCTGGCGCGCTGGCGGGGGTATTCGGAGTGGGAGAATTGGGGCTCCTCGGAGGGATTGCCCAACGATGCCATATGGGCGATCCATCGCGATGCGGCCGGCACGATGTGGGTCGGGACGCGCTCTGGCTTGGCATTCGCACGCGGGGGAGCAGAGTCTCCCACACGATGGACGGCACGGCCGGAATTCGCCGGGCGGATGATTCTCTCGCTGGCGCATTCGCGCGACAACTCGCTTTGGGTGGGCACCGGAAACGATGGCCTGTTCCGCATCGATGGCGCCACCGGGCGCGCGGAGAGCATCAGGATCGACGGTCAGAAGATCTACGCGCCGCAGGTCCTGGTGGATCGCGACGGGTTTGTGTGGACCAGCGGAGTGGGTGCGCTCTATCGCAGCGTGACGCCGGCCGGGCGGGGCGCCCCGGGCTTCGCGGCAATGGATGTGCCCGGCCAGTCCGAGGACGAACATTACTATCAGTTCGCGCAAGACCGGCGCGGCCGGGTCTGGATGACCACCTCGCACGGTCTGCTGTGTTTCGACAATGGCAGGTGGACCCGATTCACCACCAACAACGGTCTGCTGCGAAACGCTGCGCGCCCGCTTGCTATTGACGCCGATGGAAGCATCTGGCTGGGGTATTCCGACGCAGTGGGAATCTCGCATCTGATAGAGACGGAATCCGGATGGAGGACCGATCCGACGCCATTTCCGAGCGGGCTCAGTTCCGACTTTCTAGGCACGGCCGCGAACGGATCCATCTGGTACGGCACGGATAAAGGAGTCCAGGTTCTCAATGGCGGCAGGTGGCGGCACTACGGCCAGGTGGATGGGCTGGTCTGGGACGATTGCAACAGCCGCGCCTTTCTGGCCGACGCTGATGGCAGCGTGTGGATCGGGACCAGCCGAGGTCTTGCGCACTTTCGCGGCCAACCGCATCTGCCCGCCGCCGGTCCCACGGTGACGGTAACCGGCGCCGATTTGGGCAAGACCTCGCTGAAACTCAACGGCATCTCCACGGCACCATATACCGATCGCTACCTGGTGGTCCGTTTTACCGCTCCAGTGCTGTTCGATAATCGCGGCCGCCTGTTCCGGTATCGTCTGATCGGGATCGATCGCGACTGGGTGGTGGGGTCGCAGGGAGAGGCGCGTTACGCCAACCTGCCGCCCGGCCAATACACGTTCGAGGTGCTGGCACGCAATGGAGGCGGCGCCTGGAGCACGGAAGCGGCGACGCTGCGTTTCGCCATCCAGGCCGCGTGGTGGCAAACATGGTGGTCGTGGCTGGTGCTGGGGGGCTTGATGATGTGGTCCTTCAGCGCCTGGTGGCACCGCGTGAAACAGCGTCACCAGCGGGAACAGGTCCGGCTGGAACTGGCGATCCAGCAGCGCACACGGGAACTGGAACTGGAAAAGGCCCGCGCTGAGAAGGCCAATCAGGCCAAAAGCGAATTTCTGGCCAATATGAGCCATGAAATCCGCACGCCCATGAATGGCGTGATCGGAATGACCAACCTGCTGTGCGAGAGCGATCTCACCCCGGAGCAGCGCGAATGGGCCGATGCCGCACTGATTTCGGCCGAATCGCTGCTTTCGATCATCAACGATATCCTGGACTTCGAGAAGATCGAGGCCGGCCGTCTGACGATCGTGCGCGAAGCTTTCGATCTTTACGCCACGGTGGATGAATGCATGCGCATGCTGGCCGGCAGGGCCGTGGCAAAAGGCCTGGGCCTGAGCTGCGAGTATCCGCAGGACGCGCCCCGCAGTGTCGTCGGCGATTGTGTGCGCGTCCGCCAGGTGGTGCTCAACTTCATGAGCAACGCGGTGAAGTTCACCGACCTCGGCGCGGTCCGCGTGAGTATCGAGTACCGGCCCGAAAACTCCCACGAATGGACCGTCAGCGTGACGGATACGGGCATCGGGATCGCGGCGGAAACGCAACCGCGCCTGTTCGCTAAATTTATGCAAGCCGATTCCTCGACTGCGCGAAGATACGGCGGCACCGGCCTGGGCCTCGCGATCTGCCGGCAGTTGGCGGAACTAATGGGCGGCACCGTGGGCTTCCGAAGCGCAACCGGAAAGGGATCGACATTTTGGGTGAAGTTGCCGCTGCCTCCAGCGCCGGTTCCGGTCCGCAATTTGCCGATGCCGGCGGCGGCGCCGAGCGGGCCCTTGGAGGCCACTCGCCGGCTGGTGTTGCTGGCCGAAGACAATGTCGTGAATCAAAAACTGGCCTGCCATCTGCTGGCCAAACTCGGGTGCGAAGTGGATGTAGCGGTAAACGGTGTGGAAGCGCTGGAACGCTGGAATCAGCGGCCGTACGATGTCATCTTCATGGATTGCCAGATGCCGGGGGTGGACGGCTACGAAGCCACGCGATCGATTCGCGCATCGGGCGGGCGCGGCGCGCAAATTCCGATTGTGGCGATCACGGCCAGTTCGATGGTGGGAGATCGCGAGCGCTGCCTGGCGGCCGGAATGACGGATTACGTCAGCAAGCCGCTCGATCCGCGGGAACTGCGGCGGGTCCTCGAGGCGATTGCGGTCGAGGCGCGGCCGCAGGGCAGCGGGACTATGTCGGCGACCTCGTGAAGCCGCACGGGGCGGCAATCCGGCGGCAGCCAAAATAAGCTTGGCCACCTCAGCAAAACTTATCTCTTCCTTCGTACCAGTTTTGGCGCCGACACCGCGCCCCTGGCGAGTGCGTCTTCGACGATGGCGGCCTGTTCCTGCTGATGCCGTTTTCCGGAGCCGGTGGCTGGGCTGGCGCTTTCAGGACGGCCGACGTAACGGATTTCCCGATTGGCGCCTTCGAGCACCGGCTGCATTTTCTCCTGAATGAAGCGCCACGGGCCCATGTTACGCGGCTCCTCCTGCGCCCACACCACTTCCGCGCTTTTCGGGTAGGCGCGCAGAATCTCCGCTGCCTGATCGGCGGCGAACGGGTAAAGCTGCTCCACGCGAACCAGCGCGACGTGGCCGGCTTTGCGCTCTTCGCGAGCGGCCAGGAGATCGTAGTAAATCTTCCCCGAACAGAAGACCACGCGCGAGACGCTATCCGGATCTGCCGCGCTGTCGGGCAGGATTTCCAGGAATCCCCCGCTGGAGAAGTCGTGCAGCGTCGAGACGGCGCGCGGGTGGCGCAGCAGGCTCTTCGGCGTGAAGATGACGAGCGGCTTGCGGGTGCCGCGCCGGTCGCGGCCGCCATACATCTGGCGCCGCAGCAGGTGGAAATACTGCGCTGGCGTGGTGCAGTTCGCCACCAGCATATTGTTTTCCGCGGAAAGCACCAGGAAGCGCTCGATGCGCGCGCTGGAATGCTCCGGCCCCTGGCCTTCGAATCCGTGCGGCAGCAGCATCACCAATCCGGTGGGCTGTCCCCACTTCTGTTCGCACGACGAAATGAACTGGTCGATCATGATCTGCGCGCCGTTGGCGAAGTCGCCGAATTGCGCCTCCCACAACACCAGCGTCAACGGATCGGCCACGCTATAGCCGAATTCGAAACCCATCACCGCGTACTCGCTGAGCGAGCTGTCGAAAACATCGAAGCGCGCCTGTTGCGGCGACAAGTGCTGCAGCGGGATATAGGGGTCGCCGGTTTCGCTGTCGTACAGTTCGAGATGCCTTTGGCTAAATGTCCCG
>DATJMA010000108.1:0-17207 GCA_035509055.1 Bryobacteraceae bacterium
GTAGTAGACTATCCGACACTGCTCCCTATGCCGGCCCCCCGGGTTCAGGCATATCCGATGGAGGCGGTTGTCGCTGAAAAGCTCGAGGCGATGGTGCACCTCGGGATGCCCAACAGCCGCATGAAGGATTTCTTCGATCTATGGTTTCTGGCGCGCGTGTTTCCGTTCGAGGCTGACACTCTCGTTGACTCGGTCCACGCACACGTTCATGCGCCGCGGTACAGCGCTGAACCCGGAAGGCTTCCAAAGCTTGATCGACGAATTATCAGCCGACACTTCAAAGCTCCTTCAATGGCGGGCGTTCCTAAACAAGGGCAATCTGGCGGCACCCCCAAGATTCGCTGACATTGTAGACTCGATTCGCCAGTTCGCCTTGCTTCTATTGCAAGCCAAGCCGACCGGCGGGCTGGAAGCGACATCGTGGTTTCCCGGCGGGCCGTGGCGGCGCCAACGCGTGCAGACTACTCAGTCATGACAAATGCTGTCGGCGGTGTCACGAATTGTCACGGCCATCATCTAGATGTGCCGGTAAGCCCCTGTTTCTAAATGGTGATATTGGTGGAGGCGGGGGGAGTTGAACCCCCGTCCGAAAAAGTCCGTCGTGAAGAGCCTACGTGCGTATCCGGCTCGTCATTTTCGACCTTCCCCGCAGAACCGGCGAGAGCGGCGAAGGCTTAGCCCGATTCAATCTCGACCGCCGGCTCCGGACCGAAGCCTTTGGCCTATCCCGCAAAATGACGCTCACTCACCACCGCGCGGGCTCAGTGGCTGGAGCGGCTACTTAATTAATTAAGCAGCGTATGCAAACTGCGTATTGGCAGTTATGTTTTCCCGATCGTTTTACGGGAGCTCGGAACCCGGCACGCCTCCCCACCACGGTTCAATCCCGTCGAATCCGTTACGCCCCCACATCGAAGCGTTGGTGAGTCTCTTTCCGTCACCATTCTACCATCCGCGGAGGCTTATAATTGTTGCATGCGAAGTCACGATCGATTCCGGTGTGCCCTGCCCATTGCGGCTCTCATTCTGGCCGCCCTGACGGCGGTCACGCTTTGGGCCGAGGCGGAGACTAAAATTACGGTCGAGGTAAAAACCCTTGCCGGACGGCCAATCGACCGCGCCGAAGTCATCCTTCACTGGAACGCCAACCCCAAACACCCGCGCAACAGCTTCGCCAAAAACTTGCGCACTCAGTTCGAATCGCGGACCGACCAGGAAGGCAAAGTCTCCTTTCCCGGCGTTCCGCAGGGCAGCATTCGCATTCAGGTAAACGCCCACGGCTTTCAGACGTTCGGCCAGATTTACGACATCGACGAAGAAGAAAAAACCGTCGAAGTCAAACTCAATCCGCCCCAGCAGCAATATTCGTCGCACCAGTAAAGCCTCCGCACCATCGCCGATTGCCGGAATCCCTGCATCCCCGAAGACTGAAAGCGCATCTCTGAACTCATGAAAATCGGCATATTGGGCTCCGGTACTGTAGGCCGGACGCTGGGCTCGGGATTCGTGAAGCATGGCCACCAGGCGATGCTGGGCACGCGCGATCCGCGCAAACCCGAGGTCCAGCAGTGGGTGCAGTCCACGCCGGGTGCGGCCGCGGGTACTTTTGAACAGACGGCACGCTTCGGCGACCTGATCGTCCTTGCCACGCTAGGACGCGCGGCCGAAGAAGCCATCCGACTCGCCGGAATCGACAACCTCGCCGGCAAGACTGTGATGGACACTACAAATCCCATCGCGGAAGCTCCTCCCACCGGCGGAATCCTGGCCTTCTTTACCGGTCCGAATGAATCGCTCGGCGAGCGGATTCAGTCGCTGGCGCCGAAGGCAAACGTGGTGAAGGCATTCAACAGTGTGGGGGCCGGCAAGATGATCAACCCGTCGTACGCGCAGGGCAAACCCACGATGTTTTTCTGCGGAGACAATTCCGCCGCCAAGCAGACGGTCGCTGGGATCATCGAGCAGTTCGGGTGGAAACCCTATGATGGCGGCGGCATCGTCGCCTGCCGGGCAATCGAACCGCTGTGCATTCTTTGGTGTTCTCGCGGATTCCAGCATAATCAATGGGACCACGCCTTCGCGCTCTTGACCGCCTAACCCATTCAGTGGGAAGCTCTCTCAAAGAGGTTATTGACATTTGCATACCCGAATCGTCCCTTTGGTACTCTGTGCCTCCTCGCTGCTCTATGCCGCCGATCAAGTGATTCTCAAGAACGGCGACATCATCACCGGAACGGTGATCAAGAAAGACGGCGACAAGCTGACGCTCAAAAGCGAATTCCTGGGCGAAGTCACCATGCCTTGGTCGGCGGTGAAAAGCTTGAAGTCCGACCAGGAACTGAACGTGGTTTTGCCGGGCGGTGAAACCGTCAAGGGCAAGCTCTCCACTGCTGGAGACAATCTCGCGGTCGCCACTGCCTCGGGAGAAAAGACCGAGGCCATGACAGCCGTGACCGCGGTTCGCAACGATGCCGAGCAGCATACCTGGGAGCGGTTCCAGCACCCGGGTCTGTTCGAATTATGGACCGGCACTTACAATTTGGGACTGGCATTGGCGCGCGGCAACGCTCGCACCGCAACCTTGACGAATGCATTCTCGGCGTCGAGGGTCACTCTCCATGACAAGATCCTGGTTCACTTCAACGAAATATACGCGACCGCGCTGGTGACGCAGCCCAATGGAACCCAGATCAGCAGCGCCACCGCCAGTTCGCTCAGCGGCGGTTGGGAATACGACCGCAACTTCAATCCCAAATGGTTCTTGTCCCTGACAAACGATTACGACCACGATCGCTTCCAGGACCTGGATCTGCGCGCAGTCTTCGGTGCCGGCGCCGGTTGGAATGCCGTCAAAGGCAAGCGCGCCACGCTCAGTTTCCAGGGCGGCGCGGATTACGAACGTGAAAGTTTCATGGCGAACATTGGCCGCAATTCCGCGGAAGTGAGCGCCGGCGATAACTTCACTTACAAACTGGCCGCCAATACCAGCGTTACACAGTCGTTTTTTATTTATCCCAATTTGAGCTACACGGGACAGTACCGCTTCATTTTCAACTTGAGCGCCGTCACCGCCATCAGGAAATGGCTGGGGTGGCACATTTCATTTACGGATAATTATCTGAGCGATCCCGTGTTGGGACGATTGCCGAATGATTTAATCCTGTCCACCGGGTTCCAACTGGCCTTTGCGTCGAAACAGTAACGTTCGGTCATCAACGTTGCCCCATCATCGCGTCGAGCTGCATTTCCACCTGGGGGAAGCTGAGGTCCGGCCCGATCATGTGCCCGTTACAGATGAGCGCGGGCGTGCGGTCGATGTGCCGTTCCCGGGCTTCCGCTTCGTCGGACCGGATCGCTTGATCGAGCGTGGGGTCGCTTCGCACCTGCGTGCGCACTCTTTCCATGGCCGGCGCCGGCACGACGCTGGCTACCTGGCCCTCGATGTCGCCATCGCCGCTCCACACCTGTTGGGTGCGATAAAGTTTGTCGGCCACGGCCTGATAGTATCCCGAACTGCCGGCTGCGTTGGCATAACGCGCGGCAAGTCTGGCGTACCGGTGATGCGGAAGCGGAAAGTCGCGTTGAATGAGGCGAACCTTGCCGGCATCGACGTATCTGGCAGTAAACCGCGGCAACGTTTCCTGATGGAAGACAGCGCAGTGCGGGCATTCATAGTCGCTGAACAGCTCGCAGGTCACCGGCGCGGTCAACGATCCCGATCGCTTGTAAGACGCGACTTCGGCGCGAACAGCCGCGGGCGCGCCGGGGGTTTTTCCGGTTGGCATGCATCCCAACGGGTTGGCGCATACGGGAGAAGCAGTCGTCAGCATCACAGCCGCACAAGCCGAGGCCGCCGCCGCTGAAACCGCAGCCCATAACCACCAGCGGGGCCACGATCGCGACTGGCGGCGCTGCATGGCGGCGAATGCTGCCGTCGAATCGGGTCGCCAATCCTCAGAGGGCGAGAGTGACGACAGACGTTCGTCAACCCAACGGCTAACGTCCATTTCGTCGTGTTCCATAAAGCTGGATAAACTCCTTTCGGAAAGCTTGCTGAGCACGCGCGATGAGGGTGCCGACGGAGCCGGGGTTTAACTGGAGCGCGGCAGCCAGTTCATCGTAAGCCAGGCCGCTCGACCGCAGAACCAGCAATTCCGCCTGGCGCTCGCGCAAGCGCCCCAGAACTTGCCGCACCTGTTCACGCTCCTCGGCTGCCGCGTGGACTTCTTCCGGAGTGGGCAAACCCGGCGGGTCGCCGGCGAACGCCTCGTAGCGCATCCGGCGGCGCCCGCTGCGCAGTTCGTTGAGCGCCATACGGACCGCCGTGCGGTACAGCCAGCCGCCGGCGCCCGCGCCATGCGCCCGCGGAGTCCGCCAGAGTTTCCAGAATGCTTCCGCGGCCAGATCCTCGGCACGCCCATGGTCGCCCACTACGCGCGCAATTACCCGCGCGATGCGCACGAAGTGAGCATGGAAGAACGCTTCGAAGTCGAAGGAATCGGCTTGGATTTCCACCGGGTCGACAGCTCCGCTGGTTGTGCTCACGTTGCGCTCACACTATAGCAACACCACCCGAAGCGGATTTGTGACAGGTTGGCTCCTGGCGTCCTGTCTCGATTTTACTTGCGTAAGGCGGCAAATCGCGTTCGCCGGGATTGCCTGCCGTGGAGTCACTGCCGCGAACCCGGCTCCTGCCTGCTTGCTTAACTTCGGCTAGTACCGCGACGTTCCCTAAATTCAGGGTTATTCGATTTTTCCCCCTCGGTTAGATTGAGGCGAGGCAAGATATGAAACGATTCTGTCTCCTTTCGATGGTTTTGTTTGCCGTCCAGACGATACAAGGTGCGGATCAGCGCGGCACCAACACCGTGCCCCCGGTCCTGCGTACCGCCGAGCCCGGCGATAACGTCGAGGTGATGCTTCCCGGTCAAAAGCCCGCGGCCGTCCCCGCGCCACCGGCACAATCGGCCACGGAGGTACGACCCGCGCCGCCAGCCGACCCCGACCGGCCGGTGTTCCGCCGCTCCAAACGTGAGTATCCGCCGGAATTCGACCGCGACAGCGCCGACTACCTAAACCAGCAAATCGGCATCTGGCAGCAGATGGACGCCCAGGCGCTCCTGGGTGATCCCTCAGGTGAAAGGCCCGCATATGGGGACGACCAGACGGTGAACGGGACAATCGTCGCTTTCACCGACCCCAGCGGCCGCTATAAACAATTCGAACTGGATTTCGACCGTGAAACCGGTTTACTGCGGACGCTCTTCGTGTATCCGAACGCCATGAGCTGGCAGGATTGCCGGCACGAGTTCGGGATGAACGTGCGATCGACGCAGGCGAACAAGGGACGAACGTTTTACTCCTACCTGGATCGGCGGTTGGATGTGCTGGTTGACGCCACGGGAAAAGTCATCAGTCTGGGTATGTACTAAGGCCTGGAACAAATGCGAAACCCTGCCTCCCTGTGACGCGTTTAATACATAGACTCTGCGTGACCACACGTTTAGGGTTATAGTGTATTCAGAGGAGTGTCGGAAGATGAACCGCTGGAAGCTTCCCGTCGCCGTCCTGGCTGCACTCGGCATGCTGTCGCTGGGTGCCACTGCCCAATCAACGCAGGATAAACCGAGCAGCAGCGGGGCTCCCGCTGCCACCCAGGACAATTCCTCCACCCCAGATCAAACCCCGCAGACCCCGGCTGAGAAGAAGGCCGCCGAAAAAGCGGCCAAGAAAAAAGCTGAGGAAGAAGCCAAGGAAGCCAAGAAGAAAAACAAGCCGGAGAGCGACGACCAGAAGCGCAAGGATACCGATGCCATTGGCGACCGCGACGTCGGTAACGGCGTGAATTTCTATTCGCTCGACCGGGAAATCGCCCTCGGAAAACAATTGGCCCAGGAAGTGGAACGGCAGGCGAAAGTGGTGGACGATCCGATCATCGCGGAGTACGTCAACCGCGTGGGTCAGAACCTGGTTCGCAACTCCGACGCCAAGGTGCCGTTCACTATTAAAGTATTGGATACCGAAGAGGTGAACGCTTTCGCTCTTCCGGGTGGTTTCTTCTTCGTCAATTCCGGTCTCATTCTGAAAGCGGACTCCGAAGCCGAATTGGCGGGTGTGATGGCCCACGAAATCGCCCACGTTGCCTGCCGGCACGGGACGCGCCAGGCGACCAAGGGCGACATCGCTCAGATTGTTTCCATCCCGCTGATCTTTATGGGCGGCTGGACCGGGTACGCGATCCGGCAGGGCATGGGCCTGGCGATTCCCATGGGGTTCCTGGCATTCTCCCGCGGAATGGAGAAGGAGGCCGATTATTTCGGTCTTCAGTACATGTACAAAGCGGGATACGATCCCACTGCCTTCGTGGATTTCTTCGAAAAAATCGAGACACTGGAAAAGAAAAAGCCAGGCAGCGTGGCGAAGGTTTTCTCCACGCATCCGATGACTGACGACCGGATCAAGGCATCGCAGGAAGAAATTCAGACCGTCCTCACGCCCAGGCCGGAGTACGTCGTAAACACCTCGGAATTCAACGATGTGAAGGCCCGCCTGGCGATGCTTCACAACCGGCGTAAAGTCACCAATGACGATCCCAACCGTCCCAGGCTCCGCCGCGCTCCCGGCACCGGTACCGGTCCGGTGGACGACAACGACGGATCGACCAAGACCGATACCGACGAACGGCCGACTTTGAAGCGCCGCGATAGCGGCTCCGGCTCGGACAACGGCGGGAATGGCAACGGTAACGGCGGCAACGGCAACGGGAATTTCTGACCGTCCTTGCGGTTCCGGCGCGTGACCTTTCACCAGGGAGCCGCAACCGCAAGAGCGGTGCTTTCTTACTGAATAAATCCGAGTTTTCTTAAAGTAGCCGCTGGCTCTGCACCGTCGAACCTCGTCAAGGAAGCCGTGCGCCGGCCATTCTCCACAGCTACTCCGTACGGGTAGGTCGGGTACCCGAAAGCCTTCCGGAGCACGGTAAAATCACTGGAAATGCCGGCATTCAAGCCCGACATTTCCAGAAACGGCGGCGCGTACGCCGGTACCTCGACCGGAACCGCCACCACCCTGGTATCGCCCCACCGGAATTGCGCCATGCGCTTGGCCGCTTCCAGGCAATGCGAGCATTGGGGATTGAAAAAGAAGAGGAACACCCTTCCCGATTCGAGCGAGTAGGGTTTGCCGTCCACGGTGATGCTCGCCGGCGCGTGAGTTCCAATCCCGCGAGTCACGTCCACGCCGTACGAAACCAGAGCAAACACTAACACCGCTCCGGCTACCAGCACCGCGCTGCGCAGACTCTCCGGCGGCTTCGCCCACCATCCTGCCAATGCCGCCATCGCCAGCAGGATCCCGTCGCCGATAAAGAAGCCGGGGCCGACTACGCGCTTGATCCAAGGGAAGCAGCTGCAGTCCGCGCCGTGAAGAGCGTTGTAATTGAGCCCGAAATAAACCAGAAAGGCCGCCAGCAGCAGCCCGGCCAGCATGGCCCCCCAGCGTCGGAATCGCGGCACCACGATGAGCGCGCCCGCCAGGGTCTCCGCAATTCCGAACGTCAAAGCCGCGGCGACCGCAAGCGATTCCGGAACCAGCGCCTCCACCATGCGGGCCGCCGCCGAGGGAACATCGGTGATTTTCCAGACTCCCGAAATCACAAAGAGAACGCCGAGAAGGAACGCCGCCAGCCAATTGACGGCCGTCTTCCAGCCCGGGAGCTCCAGCGGCGAAAGCCCCGTGTGCCGCTGTGCCATACTGTGGGTCATGGCTATTATTGTAGCCGTTCGGATACTCCCAATTCTGCTGCTGGCGGCGTCGGCAACCACTGAGCTCACCAACGAAGTCGACACCATCTCCGCTGGAGACTGGAAGTACATCGACGTTCCACTTCACGGCCAGCCGGCGCGCATCATCGCCAGTTACGAGGTTTTGAGCGGTTCGGGACAGGTGAGGATGGCGCTGATGCTGCACGAGGATCTGGACCGGATGAATTCCGACCTGCCCGGCACCATTCTGGCTACCCCGACTGGGCGGCGCGGCTTTCTCGCCGACCCGGTGAGGCGCATGGGCGATTACGTGGTGGTGGTCGATAACCTGGAAGGACGGCAGGCTGCACGGGTGCATCTCCGGGTGGCTCTCGACTACGGCGCCGGCAGGCAGTCGGAAGTGGGGCGGCTCTCGCCGCGGAGGCAACTCACGGTGGTAGCCATCAGTTGCCTGGCTTTCTTTGGAATCGTAGCCTTCTCCGCAAAGCGTTTGCGGCGAGCGATGCGGAATTAGGCCGCGAACGCTTCCCGGGCCGCCGCGACCGTCCGGGCGATGTCCTCATCCGTGTGGGCGGCCGACAGAAACGCCGCCTCGAATTGCGAGGGCGCCAGGTAGATCCCCCGGTCGAGCATGGCGCGGAAGAAACGGCCGAACCGCGCCGTGTCGCTGACCTTCGCGGATTCCCAATCGTTTACCGGTCCGGGATTGAAGAAGAAAGTGAACATCGCCCCCACGCGGTTGACGGTCACGCCGGCGGGAACATGGGCGCAGAGAGCTGCCGCGCGGGCTTCGAGTTGCCCGTAGATTTCGGGATGGGCCTTCAAATGGCGCAGCATGGCCAGTCCCGCGGCCACCGCCAGCGGATTGCCGGATAGCGTTCCTGCCTGGTATACCGGCCCGGCGGGCGCCACCTTGCTCATGATGTCCTTGCGGCCGCCATACGCCCCCACCGGCAGCCCGCCGCCAATCACCTTCCCGAGCGTGGTCAGATCGGGCCGGACGCCGAATCGCTGCTGCGCCCCGCCATAAGCTACCCGGAAACCGGTCATCACTTCATCAAGGATCAGCAGCGCGCCGTGACGTTCGGTGACTTCCCGCAGGAATTGCAAATACCCCGCGAGCGGCGGCACGCATCCCATGTTGCCGACCACCGGCTCGACGATCACCGCCGCGATCCGGTCGCCATGCGTGCGGAATGCCGCCTCCGCCGCGTCCGGCGAATTGAACGGCAGCGCGATGGTGGTGTCGCAGAACGCCTTCGGCACGCCCTGCGTATCGGCAATGCCCAGCGTGGCGAGCCCCGAGCCGGCCTTCACCAGCAGTGAATCCACGTGTCCGTGGTAGCAGCCCTCGAACTTCACGATGAGATCGCGGCCGGTGAATCCGCGCGCCACCCGGATGGCCGACATAGTGGCCTCCGTGCCGGAATTGACCAGCCGCACCATCTCGATGGAAGGCACGGCGTCGCAGATCGCCTCCGCCAGCTCGATCTCCTGCCCGGTGGGCGCGCCGAAGCTCGTGCCGATGGAGAGCGCGCGTTCGAGCGCCGCCAGAATCGCGGGATGACGATGGCCCAGCAGCAGCGGCCCCCACGAGCCGACATAATCGATGTACTCGTTGCCATCCGCGTCAAAGATGTGCGACCCTTCGCCGCGTTCGATGAATACCGGCTTGCCGCCCACGCTTCGGAAGGCGCGCACCGGGGAATTGACGCCGCCGGGGATGATTTCCTGCGCCCGGCGGAAGAGCTCTTCGGAAAGGGTGTGGATCATGCGGAACCTTTACGCGGGACCATGCGGCTGAACCCCAGGCTCATGCCGATGTCATAGAGGCTGCCGTTCAAATTGCGCAGCAGGCGCCGCTTCAAACCCTGGTAGGGCTGCTTGCCCGAAAACAGATCCTGGATAATGGCGGCAAATCGCGGGCTGCGGCGGGTGAACTGCACCATGCGTGCGGGAACGGAGCCGAGCAAAAAGCGGCCCAGGAATATGCGTTTGGCCAGGCGCGAGCCGAATTCCAGATCGCCCGCGAAATCGCGGCGCAGCAGCGCGCTGTACGCGGCGGGCATGGCGGCGGCAGGGCAGGAATCTTCAATAATGGCTCGGGCTGCAAGATCCCCCGAGCGAATCGCGTAATACAGGCCTTCGCCGGTGATGGGGTCCACCAGGCCGGCGGCATCGCCCACGGCCATCCATCCCTCGCCGGAAACACGATTTCCGCGCCAGGATCCCGCGTCGAGCGAAGGCAGCAGATGGCTGTAGAAGGTTGCGTCCTTCCAGGAAATATCGTGCTGGCTCATGTAAACTTCCAGGCGCCGGCGCAGCGAACCCGCCGGTTCGCCCTTCCCGCAAATGCCCACCGAAAGATGATCGCAGCGCGGAAAAACCCAGATGTAGCCTTCCAGGTGCGGCAGGAACTGAATGTCGATGCGCGCCTGGTTGCCCGGAACGTAATAGCCGAGTGCCGACATGGTATCCCCGGCCTCGAGTTGCGTGCCATAGTCGCGCAGAGGATTGCGCGCCCCGGTTGCGAGGATGCAAAAATCGGCCGGCGCAGATCCGGCGTCGGTGCGCACCTGCCAGCCGAACGCTCCACGCGAAATCGAAAGCACCCGCGCCTTTTCAATCTGCGCGCCGGCATGCTCGGCCCGCTCGAGCAGCAGCTTGTTTAGGTCAAAGCGCGAATAAATGAGGAGTGGATCGTCCAGCTTGAGGGTGACGGCGCCGGCATCGGGCGCGGCCAGCACCGTCTCCCGGATTTCGCGCTTCTGGGTGGGATTGTTCAGAAGAAACGGATATTGGCTGTATGCCTTATACGTGAGGCCGCCGCCGCAAGGCTTTTCCCAGGCGAGCTTCTCGTCGAAGAGTCGAACCGCGATACCTGCCGACGCCAGTTGCGCCGCCGCGAACGCTCCCGCCGGTCCACCTCCCAGAATGGCAACACACTTCATTCCATTATTTCTTCGCTGCGGGTGGCAGATCCTGCGGGGAGGGCATGCCCGACCCGGCCGCGGGAGCCATACCGCCGTGAGGGTCGCCTGCGCCGCCGGCCGCGGGAGGCATGGCGCCACCGTGCGGATTCATCGACGCTGCATTGGGATCGGCTGTCGTGCCGTGAGTGCTGTTCTTGGCAAGACTTGCCACCCATTTTCCGTTCTGCCGTTCCAGGTGATAAGGAATCGTCATCGGAGGGGCCCCGGCCTGCCCTTTGGGGGTCATGGTAACCGTCGCTTCGGCCTCGTCGCCGTTGAATTTCACCGTTGCGACTTTGATATCCATGGCGGACATGTTGAAGCCGCCCTTGGTCAGGCGATCGACCACAGCCTGACGCACCGCGTCAGTATTGTTGGACCCGCCATGCTGGCAGCCGGCGAGACATGCGATCAAAAAGAGGGGGTAAATCAGGCGCACGATTCGATTATACCTACCACCAATGCTATATTGTCCCCAGAGCCCACTATGGAGATGACCGAGACCCGCAAAAGAGGGGACTATTGTCATCGCTGTCTGGAACCGGCGCCTCCCAAAGGTGCGCGATGCCCGAAATGCGGCGAGCCCATCCATCGGGCGGGCCGGCTGCGCAAGTTACTGGCGGGAATTGCGCTGATCATGGTTCTGGCGGTGGTAGCCATCTCCATACGGATGATGCAGACGAGCGGAGCGCCATCGGCGGCCACCGGGCAGCCATCGGACCAGACCAAGCCCGACAAGGCCCCCGCCCCCGAGGTCAAACCGGCGCTGGGCCAATAATCGACATCATGGCGAACATTCCGATCGGAACGAGGGGAGAAGAGAAACTCCTGGTCACCAGCGAGGTGGCCATCAATTTTCTCGGCACCGAGGGTGCGCGGGTGCTTTCCACGCCGCACATGATCGGCTACATGGAGCGAACTTGCCGGAATCTCGTGTTCCCACTGCTCGATCCGGGGCACGACACCGTGGGCACGCATGTGGACGTGTGGCACCTTGCCGCCGCGCCGATTGGCGCCGCGGTGACGTTTCGAGCCGAAGTGATCAAGGTGAGCCAAAAACGCGTGGAATTCCGCGTGGAGGCCTGGGACGAAACAGAGAAAATCGGCGCGGGCACGCACGAACGAGCCATCATCGACGTGGCCAAATTCGCTACCCGCCTGGCGGCGAAAAGGAAGTAGCTACGAGCTTGCGGTGTTCGAAGCGGGACGCAGGCCGCCGGGCAGGCCGTTGCCGCGGACCGGTTTGGCTGGCGTGGGCTGGCTCATATGGCGGCGGTAGACTTCGAGGATATCGTCCTCGGGATAATCGATAGCGCGCGCATATTGCCGGATATAGCTGGTGGCGTAGATTCCTCCCGGGAGCACGCGAAAATCCCCAGCTTCAATTGCTTCGAGCGAACGCACGCCGATCTTGGTCGACTCCGAAATCTGTTGGAGCGTGATACCCCGATTGCGGCGAACAGTTGCTAAACCCAGAATGCCCTTTTCTTCTTTCATCATCCGCCTCTCTGCCCCGCGAGGTTGCAAATGGACCTCAAACTCCCGGTACAGAAAACTGAAGTGAAGGCCTACTATAACACCACTTACGTCGAATGATAAACTCCGATTTATGGATATTAACCGAAGGCAACTGAGCGCCTGCATTCTGGGCGCCCTCGCCGCGAAGGCATGGCCGGCGGTTAATCGGCCAAAGTTAACCGTTCTGGTGATCGTGGAGCAGCTTCGCGCCGACGCTCTGGATGCCGCCTGGGCGGATTTTGGCTCAGGGGGGTTCCGGCGGCTGGCGGAAAAAGCCGCGTGGTTCACCAGCTGCCAGCAGCTTTCCAGTACCTTCACCTCCAGCGGGCTGGCCAACCTGGCTACCGGCACCTGGCCGGCGCAGCACGGCATCGTGGCCGACGAATGGTGGGATTACGCGGCTCACGCTCCGGTGCGCGCATCCGATGAGGCGTTGCTGGCCTCCACCTTCCCGGCAGAAGCCGCCGACGCGGGCTTGCGGGTCCACGTAGTGGCGATGACGCGCGCGGAAGCCGCCCTGTTCGCTGGGACTTCCGAGGCGCGGCAATTCTTCCTGGACGATCGCGCCCAGTATACCTGCAACGGGGCCCAGCCTGACTGGCTCGACGAGCACAATCGCGCCAAAGGCTCCGAAGGCGCGCGCGATGCCAACTGGATGGCGCTCAACGCCGCCGACGGCGCCCCGCCTCTGCGGATTCTGCGCTACGACCCCCACCATCCGCTCGAGTTCCTCGCGCTCTACAAGGCGTCCCCCTTCGGATTGGCGGCGGAATTCGACCTCGCGACCGACCTCGTCGTCCGCGATCGGTTGGGACAGGGAAGTACCACGGACTTGCTCTGTGTGATCGACGGCTCGACGGCCCAGTTGGGCTATGAGACCGGAGCCCGCTCTCCCCTCATGCACCAGATGCTGCTGCATCTCGATCTGTGTATCGAGAGTCTCTGGAATCAGTTGAACAAAAGCGTCGGTGAGAACAAGTTCAACCTGGTGGTCTGCGGGGCCCACGGCGTACCGCGCGATCCCAAAGACGCGCGGGCACGCATGGCTGTGAATGGGGATTCGGTGGCGCAACTGGTGGAGACGGCTCTCCGGAATACCGGACGGCACCTGGAGAAATACATCTACCCGTTTCTGTATCTCGATCGCAATGCCACCGCCGGCGGCGCCGAAACCGCACGGCTCCTGGCGGCCGAGGCGGCGCTGGCGCATCCGGCGGTCGCGGGTTATTACACCGCGGGCGGGGGCTGCTCCGAGAATGACGTGTGGCGGAAACGGTTCCAGAACAGCTTCTACCCCAAACGGTCCGGCGACGTGATGTTGAGCTACCGCCCGGAATACGTGGAAGACTTCAACCAGGGCCGCGGCATTTCCTACGGCTCGCTCTACAACTACGACACCCACGTGCCGCTGTTTCTGATCGGGCCGCAATTCCGCCAGGGGGTCTTCGATGTCCCCGTCGAAACGGTGGACGTGGCGCCGACGCTCACGCGACTCCTGGGGATTGGCGACCCTTCCTCGTCGGTTGGCCGGGTACTGAGAGAGGCGCTTGCGGTATGAGCGGCGCCGAAGCGCCCTCGCTGGCCACCGTTCTTTGCGGCGTGAAATTGCGCAATCCGGTGCTGGCCGCCTCGGGCACGTTCGGGTATGGCGTCGAGTTCGCCAATCTGGTGGATCTGAACGCGCTCGGCGGACTGGTGGTGAAAGGCCTTTCGCGCGAGCCGATCGAGGGCAATCCGGCGCCGCGGGTTTACGAGACGGAAGCCGGCATGATCAATTCCGTCGGCTTGCAGAATATCGGCGTGCGGGCGTTCTGCGAGGAGAAACTGCCGCAACTCACGCAATACCCGACGGCAATCTTCGCCAACGTGTTCGGCTACCAGACGGAAGACTACGCCGAAGTGGCGCGAGTGCTGGAGGACCACCCCGGCCTGGCAGGCTACGAATTGAATGTTTCCTGCCCCAACACCAAGCATGGCGGCATCTTTTTCTCCAGCGATCCCTCGCTCCTGGGCGAAGTTGTGTCCGCAGTAAAACGCGTGGCCAAACGGCCGCTGATCGTGAAGCTCTCGCCCAACGTAAGCGCCATCGAGCCGCTGGCGCGCGCCGCCGAGGAAAATGGAGCGGAGGCCATCTCGCTGGTGAACACGTTCGTCGCAATGGCCATCGACGCCCACACCCGCCGCACGCGCATCGGCGCCGGGTTTGGCGGACTTTCGGGCCCGGCCATCAAGCCCATCGCCCTTCGCATGGTCTACCAGGCCGCACGCGCGGTGAAGATTCCCGTGGTCGGGCTCGGCGGCATCTCCACCGGAGAGGACGCAGCCGAATTCCTGATTGCCGGCGCGCGCGCCGTGGAAGTGGGAACCGCAACATTCTGGGACCCGCGCTCCCCCGTGCGGATCGCGGAAGAACTGGCGGAGTTCCTGCGCCGCGAAAAGGCCGCGGACGTCAGCGAGATTGTGGGGACGCTCAGGTTCTAATCCGTTCGCGCCTGATGCGCCTCTTGCTAAGATCGAATCCAGCCCTCCTCCGCCCACGTGTCATCGTGCCCGTGGAGCGCGGGCCCATAGAGATAGAGAAGAGCCGCCAACACCGCGGCGCACAACAACCCCCAGCTCCGGCACGAGCGCCAGTGCGATCGCGGCCTGAGGATTTGCGATGCGGTACGCTCGCTACTTTTTGCCAAACTCTTCGTTTCGCATCGGTGCCGGGCACATGTCTGTGCGGCGAGGCACAGCCGGGCGATTAGTTAAAGCGCGTACACTCCGTCGAAATCGCAGAAGTACGGATCGACCCGCAGTGTTGGATCGAGGCTGGTGAAATATTGGGCCGCCGCGCCGAGGTCCGCGATGATGGTTTCGGCCGGCGCGCCGCCATAAGCGCCGCATTCGTTGTGGGCGAACAGCATCAGCCGGCGCGTGCCGTGGAGCTTGATGGATGTCAGCACCATGCCGGCCACCAGGTCGCGGTCGGAATCCCGGTCCGGCTTGGCAATCGCCTTCACCGAACCGGGAATCTTGACCTGGTCGTACGCCTCGACTCCCTGGCGCCGGAGAAATTTCCGCACCTGGGCTTCGAAGCGGAAGTCGTAGCAGGCGATCACGCAGGCATCTGCCTGGTAGTGTTCCCGCGGGCAATCGAAGTGAAACAGCTTTTGCATCGGCAGGGTGTTACCCCACTTTCTTTTTAGCCTTGATCTCGTTCAACAGCCGCTCGATTTCGTCGTGCTTCTCCATCGCCGCGAACTTGTCATCTACATTGTCGGCCAGCAGTTCCGATTTCGCCTGCGTGGCCGCTTCGGTGTGGATGACCTTCTTCTTCATGCGGTCGAAGGCTGCCGAGTTGGACTGATCGCCCATCGTCCGGCTGGCGTCCGTGGCTTTCCCCATGGCGCGCGACCGGCGATGCTGGGCGATCAGCATATCGCTCTTCGATTCGGCCTCCGCCAGCTTCTGCTGCAGCTTCAGCAGGGCCGTCTTGAGATTCTCCACTTGCGTCTTCTGGTCTTCCACCTGTTGGCGGAAGCTTTCGGTCATCGACTGGTAGCTCATCGATCGCTCGACGGCCGCCCGCGCCAGGTTGTCGTCCTGCTTATCGACAGCCAGTTCGGCGCGGCGCACCCATTGCTGGGCGCTTTCCTCGCTCTCTTTGAGCTTGCGCTCGAGAACGTGTTGATCGGCAATCGATATGGCTACCTGGGTCTTGACCTGGAGCAGTTGATTCTGCATATCCAGAATCACCTGCTTGATCATTTTTTCCGGGTCTTCGGCCTTATCGACAAGGTCGTTGAGATTGGCGCGAATCAAAGTTGAGACTCGTTCTAAAAGTGCCATTGTGTTTTCCTTTCGAAGGCCGCTCGCTTGTTACGCTCGCGGTGCTGTATTGGTGCCGTTTGCCGTGTCCCCCGGCTTGGGCGTTTTGTCGCCGATCAACCGCACCTTCGAGAAAAGCTCGCCCAGGGGCATACCCGAAAGCGTCTCGAACAGAGCGGGGATCTGCGCCGCCATTTGAGTAATGTCGCCTGTGACTTTGTGCATTCCCGCGGAGTCGCCGTTGCCCGTGGACACGATGGTAATCTTGTCCACGTTGGCCAGCGGCGAGGCCAGGGCCTTCACAATCTCGGGCATGCTGCCGATCAGTTTGTCGACGATGGCCGCCTGGTTGAATTCCTGGTAGGCCTCGGCTTTCACGTTCATGGCCTTGGCTTCGGCTTCGCCCTTCTTGAAAATAATCTCGGCTTCGGCTTCACCCTGCGTGCGGATGGCGGCCGCATGGCCTTCGGCTTCCATGATGAGACGCGACTTTTCGGCTTCCGCCAGAGTCTCGATGCGCTTGCGCTCGAACTCCGCCTGCTTGTAAACGGTGGCCTGCAACTCGCGGTCTTTGCGCTGAATTTCCGCATCCTGCACCAGGACTTCGTGCTCTCTTTCGATCTGGTGGATCTTCACTTCCTCGGCGCGCACCGTCTGCTGCATGATGTTGCCCTGGATCTCGTAGGCTTTATCGGCCTGCGCCTGCTGCTTCTTCACCAGCTCGGTGTATTCGGCCTTCTTCACCTCCAGGTCGCGCTGCGCTTCGGCCTGTTTGGTCTGCGAGAGCGTCTCGGCCAGCACGCGCTCCTGGTCGGCCTGAGCTTTCGCCACGGCGGCTTCGCGGGCGGCGACGGCGCGCTTTATGGCGGTATCGCGATCGGCTTCGGCCGCGGCGACATCGGCATCGCGCTTGATGCGGGCGATATCCGGCCGGCCCATGTTGGTGATGTACTCGTTCTTGTCGCGGACTTCCTTGATGGTGAACGACACCACTTCCAGCCCCATCTTGCTCATGTCGTCGGCGCAGGTGCCGCGCATGCGGTCGGCCACCATCTCCGGCTCCTTCACAATCTGCTCTACCGTGAGCTGGCCGATGATGCCGCGCAGATGACCTTCCATCACCAGGCGGATCAGTCCCTCT
>DATJMA010000109.1:0-41956 GCA_035509055.1 Bryobacteraceae bacterium
CCGCCGAAATCCCATTCGGTGCAGATGTAGGGACCGGGGCGGAGGAGGACGTAAAGGCCCTCCGCCTGCGCGTTGCGGACGTATTCGGCGATATCGAGATTGCCGGAGAAATCGAACTTGCCCTGCTGCGGCTCGTGGAGGTCCCAGAAGACGTAGGTGCAAAGGGTGTTCAGGCCCATGGCGCGCATTTTGCGCATGCGGTCGCGCCAGTAGGGACGAGGAACGCGCGGATAATGCATCTCGCCGGAGCGGAGGACGAAGGGCTGGCCGTCGAGAAGGAACTGATCGCCGCTGGTGGTGAACGAACGCGTCTTTTGCTGCGCGAGGGCGGGCAAGGCGAGAGCGCCGGCAAGGAATTCACGTCGTTTCATCGGATGGTTTCCTCGAGAAGGAGGTGAGTGGCGCGGGCGATGCCATTATTGGCCGGCAGCATGCCGGGTTGGGACGACGTCTGCCGGAAAGTGGTGCGGCGCGTCATCAGCCAGACGGAGATATGGCCCGGCGGATGGGAGTGGAAGCTCATCTCGATGGCGTGTTGGCCGGGCGCGAGATCGGCCCAGTACCAATACCAGACCCCATGGCCGCCGTTCTCGACGGAGAGCGGCAGCGGTTTCCCGAGATCGGAAGCGTCGGCCTTTAACCCTTTGACTTCCTGGTCGGGCTCGAGGAGCACCGCGAGTCGCGCTTGTCGATTGTCGGCAGGCACGTCGATAGAAGTGGTAATTTTCATCCCGGGCGCCACCGTTAATAGGGCGGCCGGCCGGTATGTAATGGGATCGCCCAGGACCGGCGGCGGGAACGCCAGTGGATGCGGGAATGGGCGCATCTCGACGACGATTTCCTGGTAGGAATCGAGATCGAACGTCAGGCTGTCGCCGAACTTGACCGGAAAGGCAACCAGATGCTCTTCCGGGTAGACGAGGTCCGCCCTTGCGATCCCCTCAAACTTCGTGAACCCATTCTCCTCGTCAATCTTCAACTTCATCGTCCGCGGCCGGACGAAGGGATTCCGCAGCGTGATGATCGATTTCTCCGCGTTCGAGTGCACATACCCGTATGGCTCGCGCTGCGCGGGATCGCCGCCGACCATCGTGGTGTTATCGAGCAGCGGGTGGGCATTGGCCTCCGCCCATTTCGTCACGTTGCCGAGGACGTCCATCTCCTCCGGCGACAGAATCTCGGGCGAAATGTAGAGCTCGTACATCATGTTCCCGACGCTGTAATAGTGCACCACCTCGTCGCGCCAGTCCTCGATATCCTCCTTCTCGCCGCCGAGCATGTTGGCCTTCCCCTTAATAATTCCGTGCGTCATCAGTGATGAAATCGGGAATTGCGCCTTGTGCTTGACGAAATCGTCGTAGAGCACCGAATCGCGGTAACTGATGGCGCTCTGGCGCTCCGCCATGGTCGGCACCGACGGCAGATAGCCGGAGTCCTCGCCGCCCATCCACACGGTATCGGCGTATTTCAGCCACCACGGACTCAGCCAGATGCTGGTGGTGATATTCAGGAACACCTTGGGATCCTGCGCGCGCAGCTTGCCGAGCAGATCGATGAACGTGCGCGCCGTGGCTTCATCCGAATAGACTCCCTGCGGATGGCCGTGATCGGGCGCGTTGCATCCGAATACGATGCCGTCGAGCTTGAAATAATTGATGCCGTACTCCTTTTCGTATTTCAGCAGCGTGTCGGCGAAGTACCGGCTGTAATTCCTGCCGGCGGTGCAGAAGAATTGGCCGTTGGTGCTGATCTCCATGCCATCGGCCTTGCCTGTGGCGATGCGGACTTTGCGCTGGTCGTAGCCGCCGATCGGCCCGAACCAGATGCCGAGATGGCTGTCGATAGTCTTGAGCGCGTTGACGAGATCGGTGAAGCCGCCGGGGAAGCGCTGCTGGTCGATCTGCCAGAGCTTGTGCATGTCGTCCCAGCCATCGTCGAGCACGAAGGAATCGAGATGCAGGCCGTACTTGCCGAGCAGGAGCTTCTGGAAAGTGGGCACGCGCTCCAGCGTGTTGTCATGATTCATGGCGAGGCGCTGGAGGTCGTACCAGGTGTTGTAAAGCAGGTAGGGACGCACCGGCGCGACGCGCATGCGCGAAACGTAATCCAGGAATTGCCGGTGAACCATGCCCGCGGGCGCCACGCCGATGACTGCCGGTTCGCTGGTGTATCCGCCGTCGGGAATATCGAGCCCGACGTTGCCGCCGAGCCTGACGTCCGCACCATCCGCGGAGTTGATGCCGGTGGGGTATTCCAGGCCGAGGAACAGGTCTTCGGCGAACAGCGGCTGCCCGAAACCGCCGAGCGTGAATCGCGGCACGCCCCATTGGTTGCTGGCCGGGGCTACCCATTCGAGAAATAGGGTTCCGCGCTGCGGTTTGGCGACGTGCAGCCACTGGCGGGTGAAGAAATCGGCGGGATTGAGCTCGTAGACCAGATCGATGGCTGGGCGGGTTCCGGCCAGGTGCAGCGTGACGCGCTTGCCGCCACCGGGCGTGTCCGTGACATCGTGGCTGGCCACGCGAGCGCCCTCGGCGGTCAAGGCGCGGGGATTTTCGTCGCCGAAGTCGTAGCCCACGCGCTCGGAATCGAATTTCACCTCGAATTCTTTCCCGCGCAAGGCATAGGAGCGATTCGTGATTTTGTTCACAAACTGCCGCGTGCCGATGTCGCCATCGGCGATGGAGATGGTGCGCTCCAGGAAGTCGTTTGCCAGCACGATAGATGAGGCGTTGGTGCGCACCTCGACCGGGCCGGCCGCGGATAAGATCGGCACCAGCAGGAATGGGAGGGCGAAGGTCAGCGTTTTCATGACTGCCTCCGTTATACCAGCAGTAGCAGAGTTCCGGAGTAGTCAGGCGCGAGCTTCTGCGGTATCCTGGAAAGACGGCATCTAATACTGCGGTTCTGAAGGCGTTCTATCAGGCTCGGTAACCTTCCCGGAGCGCCTCTCGCAAGTGCAACCCAGTACGTCTGGGCCGCATCCAATGAGATAGGAAAGTCCTCTTAAGAATCTGGCACCCGTAAGGGTAACTAATCTTAAATCAATATAATAGCGGTGCCGGAGGGCCGGTTGGAGGGAAGATGGAGCGATTCGAAGACTATTGGGCGCATGACGCCCTTGGCGGCGCTGCGATCGCCGTGGAAGATACGGTCGAGATACAGGACGCCGAGTTCCCGGAGCAGGAACCCAGTAAAGATATATCGACCGACGACCCGGTGCGGGTGTATTTGCGCGAGATGGGCGCGGTCCGCTTGCTCAGCCGGCAGGGCGAGATTGCCCTGGCGACTCGGATGGAGCGCGGTAAGCTATTGATGCATAAGGCGATTTCGCGTGCGCCCCTGGTGTGGCGCCGAGCCTCGGAATTCTACGACATGGTTCGCCGCGACAAGAGCCTCATCGACGAGTTTGTAGAATACAACAGCGTGGACGACGACGTTCGCGACGCCATGCGCAACGATGTGGTGCGGCGACTTTCGCGCTTTGCGCGGATGTACCAGCGTTTGCACGATATGGAAGCCAAGCTGGCGGCGACTCCCCAGCGGCATACCAATCTACGGGCGAAATTGAACCGCGAGATCGTGCGGCTGCGCGTGCGCTGCTCGCAGGAAGTTCGGCAGATCCCATTCCGTCCGGAGCAGTGGAAGTTCTTTCGGACGGAATTGGAGAAAGCAGCCAAGGATAAGAAGCAGCATGACGGAGTGGCTCCTGCCCGCATGCATCGCTGGCTGCTAGCCGCATGGCGCGGCGAAGCGGAAGCCGAGGCTGCCAAAGCGGCTCTGGTGGAGGCAAATCTTCGCCTGGTGGTTTCGGTGGCGAAGAAGTACGTCAATCGCGGCTTGCACCTGCTCGACTTGATTCAGGAAGGCAACATCGGCCTGATGCGCGCGGCGGACAAGTTCGATTATCATCGCGGCTTCAAGTTTTCGACCTACGCGACGTGGTGGATCCGGCAGGCGGTGACGCGCGCGATTGCCGATCAATCGCGCACGATCCGCATTCCGGTACACATGAACGAAAGCCTCAGCAAATTCCTGCGCGCGGCGCGCGATCTGGAAAAGGAACTGGGGCGCAATCCGAAGAACGAAGAAATCGCGCACCGGCTGGAAACCACGGCCGACAAGGTGCAGCAACTGCGCACCATCGCGCGCGATCCGGTGTCGCTCGATCTGCCGGTGGGCAGCGATGGCGAATCGGTGCTGGGCGATCTGCTGGTGGGGCGGGCTGCCGGTTCGATCATCGATCCGCTGATGGCACACGATATGGAAGACGAAACCGCGGGTGTACTTCGCATGCTTCCGCCCAATGAAGAGCGCGTGCTGCGGATGCGCTTCGGAATCGGGTTCGACCGGGAATATACGCTGGAGGAGATCGGCCAGAGCTTCGGGTTGACGCGCGAGAGGATTCGCCAGATCGAGGCGGCGGCGCTGCAGAAGCTGCGCAGTTGCGACAACGCGCGGCGTCTGCACCCGATGATGATGCTGCAATAGAAAACGAGGGGCGGCCGATCATATGGCCGCCCCTACAAGTCTTACCCCGCGTGGCGGACCGATTGGGGATTCAATTTCTCACCGATCTCGGTCAACTTCCTGTCGGCGGTTTTTTCCTCGTCGAGAGTCTGTTGTAAGAGCTGAACGGCCTTGGTGTGTCCCATCTGCTCAGCCCACTTGCGCACGGTGCCATAAGAGGCAATTTCGTAGTGCTCCACTTTCTGGCACGCCGCTATGATGCCAGCGTCGCGGACTTCGGGATTTTCGTCGTGCCCCAGAATATCTTCACCTTCCGACAGGATGCCCTTCATGCCGTCGCAGGTCTCGGTTTTGGCCTCCTCATTGTGCAGCTTGAACACCTGCTCGAGGCGTGTCACATGCCCCTTAGTTTCTTGCAGGTGATTCGATAATGCCGTCTGCAAATCCGGCGATGTCGTATTTTCGATGACTCTGGGCAGAGCTTTTACAATGCGTTTTTCCGCGTCATATAAGTCCCGTAATTCCATCAGGTACAGTTGATGCAGGCTTTCGAACTTCATTTCTACCCCTCCGGTTGCCAGTTTGCTATGCAGCGGAGGTCCGTGTCGGTGCGATTCGGGCCGTATGGCGGGCGGGTGTGAGACGAGGAGCACCATGGCGGCGCCGCGTCTGCGGGGCTGCGTGTTAGAGGGTGATGCGCTGATCGATGGCGTAGCGGGTGAGTTCGGCGACGGTGCGCAGGCCTAATTGCTGAATCAGGCCATTCTTGTGGAATTCCACCGTGCGAACGGAAATCCCGAGAGTTCGGGCGATTTCCTTCATCGACCTTCCCTCCGCCACGAGTTGCAGCACCTCGCGCTGGCGTGGGGTCAGTTTTCCGCCGAAATGCGGATCCGAACCGAAATCCGTTTCGAATGTCTGGGAAGATCCCGCGGCTGCCGTAAGCCGGCCGCTGACATATCGACGCCCGAGCAGAACCATACGAATGGCTTCGATCAACTCGCTGGCCGCCGCCTGTTTCACCACGAAACCGGAAGCGCCGGCGCGAAAAGCCTCTTCGAGGTACACACGATCGGTCTGCATGGTCACGAAAATCACGCGGGCATCGGGAAACGATCGTTTAATTTGACGGGTGGCCTCAATTCCGTTCAGCCCCGGCATGCCGATATCGAGCAGCAGGACATCCGGGCGAAGTTGTTCGTATAGCACCACCGCTTCCCGGCCGTCCCGAGCCGAGCCCACGATATCGAAATCAGTTTCGAGCAGACGCCTGAGACCGTCGAGGAGAAGCTCGTGGTCGTCCGCCATCAGGAGTTTTGGTTTTGCCATGTCAGGTAAGGCTCCTTCATTTCGAAAACGAACCTGTGGAGAGCCACAGGGGGACAGGCGGCCGAAATTATCCTCCGGCATGCCGGACCCTTTCGGCGCGTTCCAGAAGATCCACCAGGAAGATTCCCAGCGATCTTCCTTCCCAAACCACGCTGACAAGCTTTCGCCCGTTGGCGGAGGGGTCCTCGACATCAGCATCGCCCGTCATGAGTTCGGCACCCTGGGGGATTACTTGTGCAGTCTTTCTCCCGTCGTTCGCATGAGAGACGCCCACCGTCGAAAGTTTTAATCGAAATCGGTACATCCCACGCAGTTCCCTTAGCAGTTTGATACTCCGTGCTATACAAATATGAAACGGGTCGAACCAAACCGGAGTCGGGGAAGGCCCGACCGCGAATAGCCCTTTCGAGCTATTAGGTTTGAAGGGCTTTGCGGCAAACCGCGAGAGTTTCCGCGGCGACGGTGTCCCAACTGCGCGTAGCGGCACGTGCGATTTTGGCGCGGTCCCACTGCCTGGACAGGGCTTTCTCGAGGCCCAGGCGGAGGGCGGCGGGATCGCGCGGCGGCACCAGCAGGCCGCAGCCTTTCTTCACTAATTCCGGGATGCCGCCGACATTGGTCGCCACCACCGGACAGCCGCAGGCCAGGGCTTCCACCAACACGTTGGGGCATCCTTCGGAATAGCTGGGGAGGCAGAAAATGTCCGCCGCGCGCATCCAGTTGGCGACGCCGGCGGCGTCCGCGCGGCCCGGCAGAAGGACGCGCTTTTCCATTCCGGCGAGCGCGGCGCGGCGCGCCAGGCTGTCGCGAAACGGGCCCTGCCCGACCATTGCCAAGCGCAATGCCGGCCGGGATTTCGCGAGCGTGATAAAGGCCTCGAGCAATTCATCCAAGCCCTTGGTTACCAATAGATTGCCGGCATAAACCAGGAGTTCGGCGGAGGTCTCGCAGCAGGTTTCGCGGCGGGCGGCGGCGCGGTCGCCGGGGTGGAAGATGGCGGTATCGCAGCCGTTGAGGATGGCCGTGATTTTCTCTCCCGGCACACCTTGTGTAAGGGCCTGCTGCCGAAGTTCCTCGCTGACGGTGATGATGGCATTGGCGCCGAGCATGGTTTCGCGCACCAGCCGGATGGTGAAGGGGTCGTTGCGGGTGCGAATGTCCGACCCGATAGCCCCGACCACCACCGGCACGCGCAATTCGCGGGCGATGCGCACGGCGGCGTAGCCATCGGGGTAGAGCCAGTAATTCAGGATGAGATCGGGGTGGGTCATGCGGACGTGGGGCAACAGGATTTTGGCGCAGATGGGCCCGTTGAACGGGCGCGAAAGAATGGGGACCACGGGATAGGTGACATAGGTGGTTTCGAAGTCCGGCGGCTGCCAGGCGGTGTCGACCGGTTCGTATCGCGCCGGTTTGAGAAACGGGATGTCCGGGTAATGTTCCTGGGGCGAGACAACCGCAATGGAGGCGTTAGGCTTGAGATGCCGTAATGTCTGAAAGGCGGAGTTACCGCCATAGGGGCGCGCCGAGGTCGGAAAGTACGATGTGACGACCGTGATCCGCATGCGTCATGCCAAACGAATCTTCAGGTTACAACGAACCCTGCTACAATTCGAAAGCCCATGAGCGGCCTGCGCGACTATTCCATCGTTTATTTCGGCAACGACTGGTTCGCGGAGAATCGCACCAGCAGCCACCACATCGCGCGGCGGCTGGGAAAGATGGTTCCGGTACTGTACGTGGAAACGCCCGGAAGCCGCGCTCCGGGCAAGAGTCCGCGCGACGTGCGCAAGTTGTGGCGGAAGCTGGCGCGCGCGCTCGAGCCGCCGCAAAAAGTGGGAGAGCGGTTTTATGTGGCGACGGTTCCGCAAATTCCTTTTCGGAAACTGCCCATGATGGACGCGCTGAATCGCCGGCTGGGCGCATATCTGGTGCGCCGCGCCATGCGCCGTATCGGCTTCGGGCAGCGGATTTCGTGGTTCGTGGTGCCGCATCCCGGCCCGCTGGCGAAGCGCCTGGGCGAGAACCTGACGGTGTATTACTGCATCGACGACTACGCTTCGTATCCTGGCATGGACCCGGTTGCGATCCAGGCGCTCGACGACGATCTGACGCGCCGGGCGGACGTGGTGTTCGTGGCGCCGCGCGCAATCCTGGAGGCCAAGCGCGCGCTCAATTCGAACATCCACTTTGCACCGCACGGCGTGGATTTCGAGTTATTTTCGCAGGCTGCCGACCCGGCGACTCAGGCCGCCGAGGAGGTGCGTGGCCTGCGGCATCCTGTGATCGGATATTTCGGCACCGTCGGCGAGTTTCTGGATTACGATTTACTGGCGTATCTGGCCGGGTCGCGCCCGCAATGGACATTCCTGTTCATCGGACTGATTGCCGCGGATGTAAGCCGTTTGCGCGGCTTTTCGAATGTGATTTTTGCCGGTCCGCGCCCGTACGAGGAGCTGCCACACTGGGCGGCGGCGTTCGATGTGGCGATTTATGCCCATCAGGTGATCCGGCAGACCAGGCACTCGAACCCGCTGAAGCTGCGCGAATACCTGGCCACGGGCAAACCGGTGGTATCGGTGGTGACGCCCGAGACCAGCGCTTTCGGGGAGGTCGTGTACCTGGCGGAGAACCAAGAGGCTTACCTGGCGGCGATCGAACGGGCACTGGCGGAAGAGACGCCCGAACTGCGCCGGAAGAGGATGGACCGCGTGAAGGGGGTAAGCTGGGACGCGCGTTTCGCCGAGACCATCGCGGTGGTGGATGGAATGCTTCCATGAGATAGCCGGGCTGTGCGCATCGTCCAATTAGTCGAAGATCTGGAACTCGGGGGCCTGGAGCGGCTGGCCGTCGATTTGGCGCTGGCGCAGCGGAAGGCCGGGCACCAGGTGACGGTCTACTGCTTGTATGGCGCGGGTCCGCTGGCCGAACCCGTGAAAGCCGCCGGCATTCCCGTGGTGCCCTTTCAGAAAGCGCGTGGATTCTCGATGGCGGCCGTGTTGGCCATGGGCAAGCGCCTGCGCGCGGATGGCGCGGAGATCATCCACGGACACAATCCCGGAGTTCACCATTACGCCGCACTGGCCGCGCGCCTGGCCGGCGTGCCGGTGGTGGTCAACACGCGTCACAGCGTGACCACATCGAAGGATCTGCCCTATCAGGAACGGTATTTCCGATGGGTAAGGCCGCTCACCAGCCACGTCGTCTTCGTCTGCGATTTCGTGCGGCGGGGGCTGGAAAACAGGCTCGGTTATCCGCCGGAGAAGTGTTCGGTGATTCTGAACGGAATTCCGCTGGCCGGTTTTCAGGACCATCCGGCGGCGCCGGGGAGCCACGGGCCGCGTTTTCGCTTCGGAACCATCGGGCGCCTGGTGCCGGCGAAGGGCCACTCCATCCTGCTCGACGCCTTCGCCCGCGTGTTGCCGTCCGCGCCCGGTGCGGAGTTGAGTATTTATGGGTATGGCGCGTTGCAGGGCGATCTCGCCGCGCAAATCGCGCGGCTGGGGCTGGAGGGGAAAGCGCGGCTGGAAGGGCGCACCGCCAATTCGTCCGAAACATTACACAACCTTGACGTTTTTGTCTTCTCTTCGGTGAACGAAGGCCTCCCGCTGGTGATCCTGGAAGCGATGGCCGCCGGCCTGCCGATTGTCACCACAAACGTGGGAGGCATTCCCGAAATTGCGCGGCCGGAATCGGCGTGGTTTTGCGGGCCTGGAGATGCCGCGGCGCTGGCGCAGGCCATGCTGGAGGCGATGAACTGCTCCGATCTGCGCGAGCGCGGCGCCAAGGCGCGCGCTGTGGCGCTGAACAGCTACGGGCTGGACCACATGATGTCGCGTTACGAGGAGTTATACCGGCGCTTATTACTCTAATTTGCCCGAAGTAATGCTCCGACAGTACTCTTTTGGAAGCGCCTGGTGAAACTTTTCGCCTACTTCGGCGTCTTTCTAGACAGGAGGTCGGGATATGGGCGATACGAAGAATCGTATGGAACTCTCAGAGGCGATCCTGGCTCTCATCGAGAAAAAGCGCATCCAAACCGGGGATGAAACTTTGGGTGCGGACATCGAACGGGCCATCATTGAAGGCCAGTTCACGGAACTCGAGAACGAGATCCTCGAGAATCCGGGCGCCATTGAGCCTTGGCTCGTCCGCCGGCGCCGCTCGGAGAATTAGCGGCACAGCTTAAGCTAACGGACCGCGAACGCGTCGATACGAAGCTGCCGCTGCAATCCGCCTGGTGGGGCGGTGCCCCGTATTTCCACTTGATGCGGTCCCGCCTTCAGATCACGGAAGGCGTTGCTGGCCTGCCACACTATCTGCCGCGCGTAGAGGTCGATCGTGGCCCGAAACGAGCAGCGAGCCGCGCCCCGGCCGCATCCGTAAACGTGACCGTTCCGCTAAGAGCCGACCCGAACGCTCCCGCTCGCCATTTTCCCGAATAGGTGACAGCCTGACTGGCGTCATCGATCGCGTCATCGGGCGCCTGCGTGCCCACAATCGCCTTCGCCGGCCGCCGCGCGAAGTAGATGGCAAGGAAGATCAGCGCATGGATCGCGCCCAGCCATCATATATCGAACCTCCTCCGGTGACTGGAAGCCTCTGCGAGCCCGGACGCGAGTCCCGCCAACGCCAGTTCAGAAGTGGGGGCGGGCGCCGCGATGCAATTCGCCGGCCGCCGCAGATAAAGCGCGTGAAAGAAGTTTTCGCGCTCCGGCTCCGCGCTCGCCACGCACAACGGCCCGGCGACTTTTCCAAAGTCGCCGTTGTCCGCCATCCCTATGAATCCCGGCAGGAACAACTTCCAAACCAGAATCGCGGCACACGCGGCCGGCCAAACCAGTTCGCTGGAAGACCGCTTCACGAAGCTCATCATACTCGAACCGTAATAGGAATCGATTATTGACCGCTCCAAGCGGCGCCTGTCACACTCCGAAGATGTCGGAACAGGACATTTTTGCGTAATGACGTTCCGCCGGATTACGTGGAGCCTCGCTGCCCCTCTTTTAGCTGCCTTCGTTTACAGCAGTGCCTGCCGCCATTCCGGTTTGCCTGGCAAGGAATCCCCGCAATACGGCGAAGTAGTGACCGCCTTTTCGGTTGGCGTCGCGGCATTGCAGAGCGGTGACGATGTCCGCGCGCAGGAAAAGCTGCATCTCGCTGCCCGGATCGCTCCGGGTGAACCGGCCAGTTGGGCCGATCTCGGACTCTTATCGGCCCGGCAGCAGAACTTCGATGCGGCATTCGAGAGCGTGGAACGGGCGCGGCAACTGGCCCCGAACGATAGCGCGATCGAGGCGCTGCTGGGGACGATCGAAGACCGGCGCGGCAAGCTGCCGGAAGCCATCGCGCACCTGAGGAGGGCGGTCCAGCTCGATCCTCAAAACGCCAAGGCGCAGTTTTCGCTGGCCGAGGAGACGGAGCGCGAAGGCAAGCCCACGAGCGACACCGACGCGGAAAAGCTCTTCGCCAAGCTGCTCGATCGGCATCCCGATAATGTCGCGGTGCTGCTGGAAGTGGCGCGGCTGGCGGCGAAGACGGGTGATGGCGGAGCTTTGGCGAGCTGTGTGGGCAAGCTGGCGCAGGCGTCGGCCGGCTGGCCGGCGGAAGTGCGGGAGCAGATGGATGCCCTGCGCGAGGCGGCCGGGGGAACGAACCCAAAAATGGCGGCGATTCGCGTGATGTACCTGCGCAATTCCCTCGCCCGCGTGCCGGACTATCGCAAGAGCCTGAACGAGGTAAAAACGCCGACCACATTCGTCAGCGATCCGTTCGTTCGGTTCCTGAAGTTGCCGGCGCCCTCGCCGGAACCTGCTGCGGCGGATCTCGCCCTGAACTTCGAAGCCAAGCCGATGGATGGCTTGCCGCTGGCGGCCATACCGCTCGACGACAGAGGCCCTGCGACCATCCTCTTCGCCACGGATGCCGCGGTGCACGGGCCGGGTTTTTCGCTTCCCGGCAGGCCGAAAGCCGTCCTCGGCATCGACCTGAATTACGATTTCAAGACCGACCTGGTTTTCGCGGGCACGGCCGGGCTCACTTTCTACGAGCAGCAGGATCCCGAGCACTTCACCGACATCACCGCGCGGACACACTTGCCGGCGAACATCCTGCACGGCGCCTATACAGGCGCGTGGGCTTTCGATAGCGATCTCGACGGCGATCTGGATATCGTGCTCGGTGCGGACAGCGGCGAGCCGATCGTGCTGCGCAATAACGGCGACGAAACGTTCGCGGTGATCCATCCTTTCGGGGGGGTGAACGGTTTGAAGGCGTTCGCCAGCGCGGACCTCGATGGCGATGGCGTGCCGGACGTGGCGATTCTCGATGCAGGCGAGGGGTTGCACGTGTTTACCAACGAGCGGCTGGGACAGTACCGGCCGCGCGCGGGACTGGATGGGCGTTTTCGGGCCGTAACGGCAGCGGACATCAATCACGACGGGCTCATGGATTTCGTGCTGCTGCGGGAAGACGGCGCGGTGGTCCGGTTTTCCGACAAGGATTCCGGCGATGTTGTGAAGGCGGATGCCGGGGGCTCGCCGGCGCTGACCGCGGCGGACTTCGACAACAACGGCGCCATCGACCTGCTGGTGGGGGACGGCCAGATATTTCTGGCGGACGGCGGCCATTATCAGAAAATCGCGGCGAACGCGATCTCGCCGATCGTGGCGGACATCGACGGCGACGGCCGGCTCGACCTGATCGGACTGGATCGTTCCGGCAAGGCGGTGAAGCTGATCAATCACGGCAGCAGGAATTACGGCTGGCAGGATATTCGCTTGCGGGCGGCGAAGGCGAGCGGAGATCAGCGTATCAATTCGTTCGGGATCGGCGGGGAGATCGAGGTGCGCGCCGGATTGCTAACCGAGAAACAGCCCATCGCGTCGCCGTTGGTGCATTTCGGGCTGGGCGATCACACGGGCGTGGATGTGGCGCGGATTACCTGGCCGAACGGCGTGGTGCAGGGCGAATTCGAGCTGAAAGCGGGGCAGGAGATTCTGGCCACGCAGCGTCTGAAAGGGTCGTGCCCTTGGCTGTTCGCGTGGGACGGCAGGCAGATGAGCTTCGTGAAAGACGGCTCGCCGTGGTCGGCGGCGCTGGGGCTGCACATCAACGCGCAGGTGGTCGCCGGAATCTACCGAACGGAAGAGTGGTTTAAGATTCCGGGCGCGGCGCTTCAGCCGCGCGATGGCTTTTACGATCTGCGCATCACCGACGAGCTTTGGGAGACCTACTACATCGACCACTACGCGCTGATGGTGGTGGACCACCCGAAAGGCACGGAGGTGTTCGCCGACGAGCGGTTTTCGGTGCCGCCTCCGCCGCTCAAGATTTTCACCACCGGCGAGACACAGCCTTTCGCCCGCGCGCGCGACGATTGTGGCAGCGACGTGAGCGCGACCGTTCGCGAGATCGACCGCAGTTATCTCGATACCTTTGGCCGGGGTCCGTATCAGGGGCTGACGCGCGATCATTGGGTGGAATTGGAACTGCCCGAGAGCGCGCCGCGCACGGGTCCGCTGTACCTGATCGCGACGGGATGGACGCACCCGACCGACGCCACGGTGAATATCGCCATCGGGCAGAACAGCATTGCGCAGCCGCAGGGCTTGAGCATCGAAGTGCCGGGCGCACAGGGCAAGTGGAGCACGGCGAAAGCCAATCTCGGCTTCCCGGCAGGGAAGATGAAGACCGTGGTGCTCGATCTGACGGGGATTTTCCGGCCCGGCGCGCCGAGGAAATTGCGCCTGCGGACCAATCTGGAAGTTTATTGGGACCAACTGGCCTGGGCTGCCGGAGCGCCGGATCGCAATCAGGTGCAGCGCCTTGGATTGGCGCGCGCCGAACTGCGCTACCGCGGATTTTCACAAGTAACGGCGGCGAATGCGTCGTCGCCGGAACTGCCGGACTACAATAAGATCGCAAGCAGCACGCCGATCTGGCACGATCAGGAGGGGTATTTCACGCGCTTCGGCGATGTCCGCGAATTGCTCGAGAAGGTGGACGATCGCATGGTGATCGCCAACGCCGGGGATGAACTGCTGCTGCGATTCCGCGCGCCGGCAGCGCCGCCCGCCGGATGGAAGCGCGATTACATCATGACCGGCGACGGGTGGATCAAGGACGGCGATTTCAATTCGGTCTACTCGAAGACGGTTCTGCCGCTGCCGTACCACGGAATGAAAAGCTACGATGCGCCCCCAGGGATTTTGGAAGACGACCCGGCGTACAAGCTTCATCCCGAAGACTGGCTGGATTTTCACACGCGCTACGTCACGCCGGAGGCGTTCGAGAGGGCGCTGAGGAACTGATATGCGGATCGCGATCGCAATTCTGTTTGTGGGATTGCTGGCCACTCCGCTGGTCATCCGGCGGATCGCGGCGCACAATACGGCGGGGGCCACTCCGGCGAGCGCCCTGGCCCGCTACGGATTCCATTTCGAAGAAGTCTCGAAAGCCGCCGGCATCGATTTCCATCACACCTCGCCGCATCTCGATCACAAGCTGGCGCACATCATGGCGCAAATCGCGTCGATGGGCGCGGCGGTCTCGATCGCCGATTTCGACCGCGACGGCTGGCCGGACATCTACGTGACGAACAGCGGCGAGGGTAGCCGGAACGCGCTCTACCGCAATCAGCACGACGGGACGTTTCGCGACGTGGCGGAAGAAGTCGGGCTGGCCGATTTGAACCGGCCGGGCACGGGCGTGTCGATGGGCGCGGTGTGGGGCGACTACGACAACGACGGGTTCGAAGACGTGCTGATTTACAAATGGGGTAAACCGGAACTCTACCACAACGACGGCGGAAAACATTTTACGCGTGTTACGGAGCAGGCCGGATTGCCGGCGTGGGTGAACGCCAACACCGCGGTGTGGTTCGATTACGATGGCGACGGCAAGCTCGATCTGTTCCTGGGCGGATATTATCCCGAAGACGTCGATCTCTGGCATCTGAAGAACACGAAGATGATGCCGGAGAGTTTCGAATATGCGCAGAATGGCGGCCGCAAGTACCTGTTCCACAATTTGGGCGGCGGGCGATTCGAGGAAGTTTCGGAGAAGATGGGTATCAAGTCGCGCCGCTGGACGCTCGCCGCGGTGGCGGCCGACCTGCGCGGCACGGGTTATCCCGATCTCTTCGTGGCCAACGATTACGGCGTCTCCGAGCTTTACCTGAACGAGGGCGGCAAGCACTTTCGCGAAGCGGGGCGGGAAACCGGCATCGGCTATGCGCCCAAAAGCGGCATGAGCGCCGCGGTGGGCGACGTGCTCAACGAGGGACGCTTCGGGGTTTACGTGTCAAACATTTCCGAAGAGGGAATTCTGGTGCAGGGCAACAACCTGTGGATGCCGAAGGCGGGTTCGAACGCGGCCGACCCGCGCTATGAAAACCTGGCCAACTCGATGGGCGTGGAGATGGCCGGCTGGAGCTTCGGGATGCAGTTCGGCGACTTGAATAACGACGGCTACGAGGACCTCTACGTCACCAACGGCAACGTTTCGCTCGACCGCAATCGCAGCTATTGGTACGACTATTCCAAGGTCGCCGGGGGCAACAAGGCCATCATCTCCGACGCCGCCAACTGGCCGCCGCTCGACGGGCGAAGCCTGGCGGGGTACCAGCACAAGAAGATCTACCTGAATGACGGGTCCGGCGAGTTCAAGGAAGTGGCGCAGTTGGTGGGCGTGAACGACGTCTACGACGGCCGGTCGCTGGCCTTGGTGGACTTGTGGAATCGCGGCGTGCTGGACGCGGTGGTGGCGAACCAGAATGGCCCGCTGCTGATTTACAAAAATACCGTGGCGCCGGAGAACCACTGGATCGAATTCGAGCTCGAGGGCAGCGCCAGCAATCGCAGCGCGATCGGCGCGGAGGTGCGCGTGTTCTGGAACGGGCAGCAGCAACTGCAGCAGGTTTCGGGCGGCAGCGGGTTCTGTTCGCAGAACGACCGCGCGCTGCATTTCGGCCTGGGGAAGGCCACGGCGGTGGACCGCGTAGAAATTCGCTGGCCCTCGGGAAAAACGCAGACGCTTGCCGCGCCGGCCCTGAACCAGCGGCATAGGATAATAGAGCCATGATTCGCGAGGGCGCCGTGGAGGGGCAAAACAGCAGTCCGGGCGGCGCCGTCGCGCGCTTTTTCAGCATCGAGAACCGGTATCTTCCACCGATCTTCATCACGCTGATTCTTCTGGTGGGGCAAGTTTCGTTCGGACTGCTGGAAAGCATGTCGCGGACGCTTCTGGCGATCGGGACCTCGATGGCCTTCGAACTGGTGCTGGCGCGGCTGATGTTTCACAAGTGGCCGGTGCTGGCGAGCGCCTACATCACGGGCATCAGCGTGGGCATCCTGATCCGCTCACCCGAGTATTGGCCGTACGCGCTCACAGCGGCGATTGCCATCACGTCGAAATACGCGATCCGCTGGCACGGACGGCACCTGTGGAACCCTTCGAATTTGGCTATTTCCGCGATGCTGCTGCTGGCGCCGGAATTCGTCGCTACGCTCAGTATTCAATGGGGCAACACCATCTGGCCGATGCTCGTCGTCTGGGTGCTCGGGGCATTCATTACGTGGCGGGTGAAGCGCTTCCACATCACGGCGACGTACGTGGTGTCGTTTGTGGCGCTGGCCGGCGTGCGCACGCTGATTACCGGCCATCCTTTTCTGGCGGAAGTGGCGCCCATCACCGGGCCGATGTACCAGCTCTACATTTTCTTCATGATCACGGACCCCAAGACCACCGTGAAATCGAAACGCGGGCAGATTCTGGTGGCGTTCCTGGTGGCAGTGGCGGAACTGGGGTTCCGCCTGGCGCAGAACGTGGACGCGCCTTATTTCGCGCTCACAGTTGTGGGGCCGATCGCCATGGCGATCGAAATCTGGCGTTCCTCGCGCCAACCCGCGCCTCTCAAGGTTGCCGCAAATGCATAGCTATATCGAACGAGTCATCGATCTTCTGGATCCCGCGGGGAATCAGCTTTACGACACCACCGTGGAGGCGGCGCGGGAAGCGCTGCTGAAAAACCCGGTGGAGACGGCCCGCAATTTGCAAGGGTCGTTCGCGCTCGTCGCGCGGCAGGGGCAGACCGTGACGATGGCGCGCTCGCTCGACCGGCCGATGCGCTATTTTCTGGCCAAACAGCAGGCCGGGCCGATCCTGATCGTTGCCGACCGCATCGACACGATTTATGAGTGGCTCAAGAAGGAAGGGCTGGAGCGGCAGTTTCATCCCAGCTACACGCGGATGGTGCCGGCGCACCACGTCGTCCATCTGCAACTCATAGGCTGTCCCGATCCCGATCCGACTTACACGCGTTTCTTCGATCCGCAGCCGGCCCGCTTGCCGGCGGATCTCGACGCCATCGGCGCGGCGTACATCGGCGCGCTGGCGGAAGAGATTGCGCGCTTCCTGAAGGCGACGCCGGAGCGCGAGCCGCTGGGAGTTTGTTTTTCCGGCGGCATCGACAGCGGCAGCGTGTTCCTCAGCGCGTACCACGTGATGCGCAAGCTAGGCATGAATCCCGGGCGATTGAAGGCGTTCGTGCTCGACCTCGGCGGCGGACCGGATGTCGGGCAGGCGCGCGCGTTCCTGGAGAAGCTCGGGCTGGGGCTGTTTCTGGAACCCATCGAGGTCGATCGCGGGGCGCTCGACGTTCAGGAAACCATCCGGCTGGTGGAAGACTACAAGCCGCTGGATATCGAATCGGCGACGATGGCGGTGGCGCTGTGCCGCGGCATTCGCGCGCGTTACCCCGGGTGGCGATTCCTGGCGGATGGCGATGGCGGCGACGAAAATCTGAAAGATTACCCGATTGAAGAGAATCCGGAACTGACCATTCGCAGCGTGATCCACAACCAGATGCTGTACCAGGAAGGTTGGGGCGTGGGAAAGATCAAGCATTCGCTGACGTACAGCGGCGGGCTTAGCCGGGCGTACACGCGCACCTATGCGCCGGGGCGCCATTTCGGATTTCACGGATTCAGCCCGTACCTGCGGCCCTCGGTAATTGCGGTTGCCGAGGCGGTGCCGTTCATCGAGCTGACGAAATACGATGTGCCCACGCTTTACCGGTTGAAGGGGGAGATTGTGAGCCGGGGGATTCGCGCGTTGACGGGGATGGAGATGCCGGTGTTTCCGAAGCGCCGTTTTCAGCACGGCGCGCTGCCCGCGGAAGGTTTGCGCGAACGCCTGCCGTTCCGTGAGGCGGAGTACCGGCGGCAGTTTCTGTCGTTGTATTCGTGAAGACACGCACGAGTCTCGATCCGTTCCGGCCGTGGGCGTTTTTTGCCGAGGCAGAGCGTTCGCGAGCCGGCGCGATGGTCCTGGTGAACACCGTTTTTCTTACCAATCGCGAATGCCCGTGGAAATGCGTGATGTGCGATCTGTGGAAGAACACGCTCGCGGAACCGGTGCCCGTGGGAACGATTCCGGCGCAAATCGAGTACGCGCTGGCTCAGCTACCCGCAGCGCCGCACATCAAGCTTTACAACAGCGGCAGCTTCTTCGATCCGCGGGCGATTCCGGTAGCGGACTATGCGGCCATCGCAGCGCTGGTGGGGCGCTATGAGCACGTCATTGTCGAGAGCCATCCGGCGCTGGCAGGCGACGGTTGCCTGCGATTCCGCGATCTGCTTTCGGGAAGGCTGGAGGTCGCGATGGGGCTCGAGACGGTACATCCCGAAGTGCTGCCGCGCCTGAACAAGGGCATGACGCTGGAGCAATTTCGCGCCGCGGCGGATTTTTTGAGCGCGAACGGGATCGATCTGCGCGCGTTCATCCTGATGAAGCCGCCGTTTATGCGGGACGGCGAAGCCGTGGAATGGGCGTGCCGGTCGGTCGATTTCGCGTTCGAGTGCGGCGCTTCCGCCGCGACGCTGATTCCCACGCGCGGGGGCGAGCAGCCCTCGCTCGCGATGCTGGAAGAATCGGTGGAATATGGAGTGGCGCTGGACCAGGGACGCGTGTTCGCGGACCTGTGGGATTTGCGCCGGTTTTCGAGATGTGACGAGTGCTTCGATGCCCGCGCCGAGCGATTACACCGCATGAATCTCGATCAGACTCTCGCGCCGCGGATCGAATGCGGGGCGTGCCGGTGAGCGCGGATTACGACCTGGCGGTCATCGGGTCGGGATTTGCCGGTTCTTTGATGGCGATGATCGCGCGGCGGCTGGGAAAATCGGTCATCCTGCTGGAGCGCGGCCGGCACCCGCGCTTCGCGATCGGCGAATCGACCACGCCGCTGTCGAATCTCCTGTTGGAAGAACTGGCGACGCGCCACGAGCTGCCGAACCTGCTGCCGCTGTGCAAATGGGGGCCGTGGCGGAAGACGCACCCGGAACTGGCATGCGGCCTGAAGCGCGGGTTCACCTTTTATCATCATCAGGCGGGCCGTCCGCCGCGGCGCGAAGATCAACTTCTGGTCGCCGCCAGCCCGCGCGACGAAATCGCCGATACCCACTGGTATCGAGCGGACGTAGATGCGTTTTTCGTAAAGGAAGCGCAGAACTGCGGGGTCGAGTATCGCGACCAAGTCCGCCTGGAAACAGCTCGTGAGCACGAGGGCGGCATCGTGCTGGAGGGAGACGGGGTCGCGATCGGCGCGAGATTCGCGGTCGATGCCAGCGGTCCGCGAGGCTTCCTGCATCGCGCGTTCGCCTTGCCCGAACTGCCGCTGGCGGAAATGCCGCGGACGGAAGCGCTCTACACGCATTTCACGGGCGTCGCAAGGATGGAGGAACTTGACGCGCCCTATCCGGTTGACGACGCGGCGGTCCATCATATCTTCGACGGCGGTTGGATGTGGGTGCTGCGCTTCGCCAACGGCATTACCAGCGCGGGAGTGGCGGGGAATTTGGAGCTTGGCGGCGCGAACGCGTGGCAGCGGCTGATCGACCGCTTTCCCATGATCCGGGGACAGTTCGCCGAGGCCGAGGCGGTGATGCCTTTTATCCACGCGCCGCAGCTATCGTTTCGAAGTGGAGCGATCGCCGGGCGGCATTGGGCGCTGCTACCATCGGCTGCCGGATTTGTAGACCCGCTGCTTTCCACGGGATTCCCGCTGACGCTTCTTGGCGTGGCGCGGCTGGCGGAAATCATCGCCGGAAACGGCGACTTGTCCACCTACGCGCGGAAAACCGAAGAGGAGCTGCTGGCTACCGCGCGGCTGATCGGCGCGCTCTACGCGTCGATGGAGAACTTCCCTGTCTTTGTGTCGATCTCGCTGCTGTATTTCGCCGCCGCGAGCTTTTCCGAGACGGCGCGGAGGCTGGGCAAGCCGCATCTGGCGCCCTCGTTCCTCCTGCACGACCATCCGCGGTTTCAGATGCAGCCGCTTCTGGAACGCTCGCGCACGGTTGGTTTCGCCGAGGAGGTCCGCCGCTTCATCGAGCCGTTCAACGTCGCTGGGCTTGGCGATCCGCAGCGCCGCAACTGTTACCCCGCCGATGCCGACGATGTGCTGAACGCCGCTGAAAAGCTCGGGGCGACGCGGGACGAAGTGGCGCGCGTTCTCGATCGCTGCGGATTTCATGCGAGCTAATCCATTCATACTATTGTCGAGAAATCCCTGGAAGCGATACCTTAGCCTTCATGCCGCATCGCCGGATCGGCTGGGTACGCCCGATTGCATTCGCCGCGTTCTTGCTGGTGCTCTGGCAAATCGCCACTGCGCGCAGTTCCACTCACCTGCTGCCCGGTCCCTGGGAAACCGCCGGCGGGATCGCGGACCTGGTGCGCCACGGCCTGCTCCTCAAATATGTCACGGCGTCGCTTTTCCGGGTGACGTGGGGATTTGTCCTTGCCGCCGCGCTGGCTATTCCGCTGGGCCTTTTCATCGGATGGCACCGGCGCGCCGAGATGGCGTTCAATCCGCTGATTCAATTCTTCCGGCCTATTTCTCCGCTCGCCTGGATTCCCATCGCGATCCTGTGGTTCGGCGTGGGCGACCTGTCGGCGATCTTCCTTATCTTCCTGAGCTGCTTCTTTCCGCTCATGGTGACCGCCATTAACGCCGTGCAGCGGATTCCCGCGGTCTACGTCAATGCAGGGCGCAATTTCGGATTGAGCGAGGGAGGGGTGGTCTGGCGCGTGTTGTACCCCGCCGTGTTGCCGCAGTTGATCACGGGCTTGCGCATCACCTTGGGAGTGGCGTGGATCGTGGTGGTGGCGGCCGAAATGATCGCCGTGAACTCCGGGCTGGGATTCCTGATTGTGGACGCGCGCAACGCCGGCAACCGCTACGATCTGGTGGTTGCGGGGATGGTGATCATCGGCGTCATAGGGTTGCTGCTGGATCAGGGAATGCGGTCGTTCGAGCGGTCGAAAACCCTGCGCTGGGATTACCCGGAGGATTGACGCGTGGCCGGAGCCGTCATGAAACAAGTGGAAACCAAGCTATCGGCGCTGCACGTTCACATGACGTTCACCCGTGACGGCAAGACGACGCCTGTCCTGAAGGATGTGAATCTGGACGTCGCCAAAGGCGAGTTTCTGTGCATCGTGGGGCCGTCGGGGTGCGGCAAATCGACTTTGCTTAGCGCGGCCGGCGGCTTTCTCTCGCCCACCGGCGGCGAAATCCGCATCGACGGCGAAGCGGTACGGGGACCGGATCCGCGCCGCATTTTTGTGTTCCAGGAGCGCGGCGTGTTTCCCTGGCTCACGGTGGAAGGCAACATCGAATTCGGGCTTTTCAAGCTCTCCCGGGCGGAGCGAGCCAGGCGCGTGGCGCACTACGTCAAGATGGTGGGGCTGGGAGGGTTCGAGAAAGCTTACCCCGCGGAGCTTTCGGGCGGAATGAAGCAGCGCCTGGAAGTGGCGCGCGCGCTGGCGGTCAATCCCGACATGTTGCTGCTCGACGAGCCTTTCGGCGCGCTCGACTCCATCACGCGCCTGATCATGCGCGGCGAACTGCTACGCATCTGGCGCGAAGAACGCAACACGGTAATCTTCGTGACGCACGATATCGACGAAGCGGTGCAGCTTGCCGACCGCGTGGCGGTGATGAGCGGCCGCCCGGCGAACGTGCAGAAGATTGTCGATATCGATATTCCGCACCCGCGCGATATCAGCTCGCCACGGTATCTGGAGCTGCGCAACGGCATCCTGGAGCAGCTCGGCCTGGCCCACCAGATATGAGCGCGCTGGCACAACCGCGAAAGTGGGAACAATTCCTGTGGCCCATGGTGGCCGCGGCGCTGCTGCTGCTCTTGTGGAACTATTCGGTGTTGTGGACGAAGACCAAGGTGTTCCCGTCGCCAATGGCAGTGGAGCGCGGCGTGGCGGAACTCCTGCACAAGGGCGTGATGTGGGCCTACATCGGCGATTCGCTGCGCCGGGTGGCGCTGGGATTTCTGGCGGCGGCCGCGGCCGGCATTCCGCTCGGTCTGACGCTCGGCTGGTATCCACGGGCCAATCAGGTGGTCAATCCCACGCTCCAGATTCTCCGGCCCATCAGTCCCATCGCGTGGATTCCGGTGGCGATTCTCATGTTCGGCGTGGGCGAGTTGACGCCGGTGTTCCTGATTTTCCTTGCAGCGGTATTTCCCATCGTTCTGTCGTGCGTGAGCGGCGTGGCTAATGTGCCGGCGATCTACCGGCGCGCCGGCCGTAATTTCGGCCTCAGCGCGCCGCAGCTGCTGGCGCGCGTGGTATTTCCCGCGGCGCTGCCGCAAATTCTGATCGGGCTGCGAATCGCTCTCGGCATCGCGTGGCTGGTGATGGTGGCCGCCGAAATGATCGCGGTGGATTCCGGTCTGGGATACCTGGTCATCGATTCGCGCAATTCCGGCAAACGCTACGACCTGGTGGTCGCGGCGATGCTGGCCATCGGGCTCATCGGGCTGGCGCTCGATCTCGGCTTCCGGCGATTGCGCGACATCCGTTCCGTCCGCTGGGGGTTCCGCGATGGGGCTTAAGACCAAGGTCATCGTCTTCGGATGCGGATGGCTGGCGCTCATCTCGGCGCTGCACGCGTATCTCAACGTCAATTGGACGGCAGTGTTGAACGATTACCGGCCGCCGGCGAAACGCAAGATCGTGGTGGCGTACATTCCGGTCACGTGCCAGCTCACCTGCCCCGTCACCGATTACATTTCGAAGCTGTCCACGAGCGGCGAAGTGTTCCTGCCGCGGCTGTTCCAGGGCTTCCCGGAAATCAAAGAGGCGCTGATTTCGAATCGCATCCAAGCGGCATTCATCGTGGCGCCGCTGGCTATTGCGCTGCGCGCGCAGGGGGTGCCTATCAAAGTGGTCTACCTGGGGCATCGGTACGGCAGCGCGGTGGTGGTAAAGAAGAACGGGCCTATCAAGACCTTCGCCGATATGCGCGGCCGAACCGTGGCCATCCCCAGCCGTTTTTCCGACGAGCGCCTGCTGCTGTTCCGCGCCATGAAAGCGTATGGGATCAAACCGGGCGAAATCAAGATGGTGGAAATGGCGCCGCCGGACGTGGCGGGCGCGCTGGCCGCCGGCGCCATCGACGCCTATTCCATGGGCGAGCCATTCCCCTCGCAGGCGGAAATGGGCGGCTATGGCCGCATTTTGTTTCAGGCGCGCGAATACTGGCCGGATTACATGTCGTGCATCCTGGTGGTGCAGCAGAGCCTGATCGATCACCGCCCGGACGTGGTGCAGGAACTGGTGGACGGGATTGCGCGCTCGGGTTTGTGGCTCGACAAGGGACAGCGGGAGCGCGAGGATGCCGCGGATTTCGTGGGCCGGTTCTATTTCAACCAGAAGCCGGCGCTTCTGCGCTGGGCGCTCACCAAGCCCATGGACCGCGTGATGTACACGCCGCTCGCGCCCTACAAAGCCGATTTCGACCTGGTGCGCGATCTCATGATCGAGACCGGCGTTCTCAACCAGAAAATCGCTTTCGAAGATTATGCCGATACGCGGTTCTCCGACGGCGCGAAGAGCCAGACGGCATGGCGTTATGAAGCCGGCGCCGGAGCGGCGCAGTAAGAGGAGGGGATTGCGATGATTGTCCGTAGAAGATTCATTCAAGGGATTGCGTGCGGTTTGGGAGCGGCGGAGGCGGTGACCGGCGCGGCCAAGACGAAGACCGTGACGTACCGCATCGAGGGATTTACTTGCGTTACGTGCGCTGTCGGGCTCGACACTCTGCTGAAGGACCAGAAGGGGATTGTGCGGTCGAAGTCCAGCTGGCCGGATCGCACGGCGACAATCGAATACAACCCCGAATTGGTTCATGAAGAGCAGATCAAGGGATTTATTCAGGAACTGGGGTTCCGCGCGAAGTAGCGGACGCCCGCGCCAACTGCTCCTGCAGCCGCGACTCCAGGTTCCGCTTGACCGCCGGCCATTCGCTGTCGAGAATACTGAAGATGACGCTGTCGCGGCGGTGGCCATCGACGGTGATGATGTAAGACCGCAGAACTCCCTCCCGCACCGCCCCCATTCGCGCCAGCGCGTTGGCGGACCGTTGGTTGCGAGTGTCGGTTTGAAACTCGATGCGCAGGCAGCCCAGGCGCTCGAATCCGTATTCCAACAAGAGGAGCTTGGCCTCGGTGTTACAGCCGGTGCCCCAGGCGCCCGGCGCATACCACGATCCGACCAGCGCTTTGCGGTGTTCGCGCGACAGGCTTTTAAAGCGCGTGATCCCGACGATTTCGCCGCCAGCCTGGCGGCGCACCACGAACGGCATCGCCGCGCCGCCGGCGTAGTCGCGGAGCAGCGATTCGAGGTACGCGCGCATGCGGTCGGGCGTGGCCGGCCGGCTGGTGAGGTAGCGCCAGATTTCATTTTGATTGGCGAAAGTCAGAAGCTGGGGGAATTGATCTTCCGAAAGCAGGTCGAGGCGGACCAGTTTGCCTGCGAGCGAGACGGCGGGCAGCGGAATGGGCCAATCGGCGGGTTGTACAGGCATCATCACGGAAAATACCACAACAGAATCGAGCGGCCGATGCGTTCTTGCGGGGGAATGCGATCGGCCCACTTCGGAACGCCGAAGACTTTCCACGAAGTAACGCTGACGGCATTCCATCCTGGTGAAGGATGGGCGGGATCGCCCGGCACGATCCTCGGGAACGGATCGCCGGCGAGCGTGGCGTAGGTTTGGTTGAACGGATCGAATGTCACTTTGGAGGCACCCGCGCGCGCGAGACGCTTGCCGAGCCGCTTCATGTCCTGGCCCCAATCGAGGTCGGAATCGGCCACGAAATTCTCCGGGTGCGAGCCGGCAATTTCGTTGGTGTAGGCGATGTAATCGGGGTGTTGGAGCGCGCCCGAAGCGATGTGCCAGAGTAGCAGGGCGGCGAGGAGCCACCGCGTGGCGCGTCCTTGGAGCATGGAAGCCGCCGCGCTGCCGGCGATGACGGCGAGCCCTACGTAGATCGGCAGAATGTGGCGGACACCGATGTTGATCCGGCTGACAAAGGTGCAAAGCAGAATCGCGGCGGAGAAGAGCCACGCGTTTGAGAATCGACGGCAGCCGGCGACGACCAGCGCCAGAAACGCGAGCGGCGTTTTGACCGCAAGCACCACCGGGTAGTAATACCAAAAGCCGGTTGGGCTGCGCCGGCCCAATAGATACGACGGGTGGCCTTTCGAATTGTGGTACCAAACCGAAGCGATCCCCGTGAAAAAACGGGGCGCGGGGAGACGAAGGTGCAGATAATCGACGCGCGCGAAGGTAAATCGATAACCGGCCCAAATCACCAGGAAAGCAATCGCGCAGGCCAGGGCAAGCGAGCGCCTGTGCCGCCACAACTTCCCGCGATGCATCAGCAGCAAAGCGGCGGGAAGAAACAAAAGAGCGGAGAATTTCGAGAGGCAGGCCAATCCGAGCGCGATGCCGAATGCGATGGTGCGACGGCGGTCCGGCCGGTCCGCCCAGTAAAGAGAAGCCAGCGCGGCAGCGCCAATGAATGCGGTCACGGCCATATCGGTGGTGATCAGCCCGGCGTGCGCGAGCACTGGCGGCAGGGTTGTGAAGAGCAGGGTCGAGGCCAGAGCGCCGGTTGTGCCGGCGACCTTCCAGCCCCAGAGGAACACCACGGCGGCAGCGATCCAGAAGAAGGGCAAAATGCCCGCGCGTCCTAACGCCAGCATGCGGTCGTAATGCGCGCCGAAGCCTAAAATGCGATAGCCCTCGAAATAGGAGTTCGGACCGGGATGAAACCGTTCCCCGGCGAGATAGGGTCCCAGAGCGCCCATGACGCGAGCGAGAGGCGGGTGCTGATCCTCATAGAGGTATTTGCCGACGGAGAGCCACTCCATGCCCGCGGCCAGATGTGCCGGTTCGTCCACGGTATGGTTGAAGAGGGTATCTGTCGAGACAATGCGGGCGGAGGCGATGAGCACTAGCAGGGTCGCGACCGATGCGGCGTGGCGTACGTTTCCCATCTCACGTTCAGAAGAGTACAATTAAATTATGGCCCGAGGTTGGGAAAGCAAGTCGATCGAGGCGCAGATCGACATGGCCGAAGCCGATCGTGCTACCAAGCAAGCAATTGCGCCCAGTCCTGAATCGCTCGAATTGATCCGCAAGAAGGAGAATATCCTTCTCTCCCGTACCAGAGTGGTGCGGGAATTGGATTCCGCCCAGAATCCGCGCTACAAGGCCGTCTTAACCAAGGCGCTGGCAGATCTGGACAGACAATTGACGTCAATCGCAGCAGGTTAGCGAACAGCCGTTGCCGGTCCCAAATCCCGTCATCCGACGGACCGCGACGTTTATTTCTACGCAGTTATGTGATTCGGCATCGCCCCGGCGCGGGGTATTGCGCCGGGGAGGTGTGCGAACGCCCTGGCGGGCGGGTCGAGCCGCCTGGAACGGGGCCGCAGCCAGATTGGCTGCCCCACGCCGTGCGACGGGGTTCAATCACTTCCCTCTGACCAGCCCGAGCGCGCGAATACGTTTGTGCAAGTTTGTGCGCTCCATTCCCAGAGTTCGCGCGGCGCCCGATACGTTCCAGTTGGATTCTTCCAGGGCGCGCAGAATGTGCTCGCGCTCGGCCGATTCGCGCGCCTCCTGGATGGTCGATTTCGGTCCAGCTTCGCGCTGCACGCGGATTTCGACGGGGATGGCGTCGCGGGTGAGGCGGTCGCCAGTCGTCAGAATGGCCATGCGCTCGATCACGTTGCGCAATTCGCGGGCATTTCCCGGCCAGGCGTAGCTTTCGAGCACCGGGAAGACGGTCTCGTCGAGCATTTTGCGGCGGAAATTGTTGCGCGTGCAGAAATCTTCCAGAAAATATTCCGCCAGCAGCCGGATATCGTGGGGGCGCTCGCGCAGCGCGGGCACGCGGATCGGCACAACGCTCAGGCGGTAGTACAAATCCTCGCGGAATTTTTCCTGCGCCACCATGGCGGTGAGGTCGCGATTGGTGGCCGAGATGACGCGCACGCTCACGCGAATGATCTGCTCGCCGCCCACGCGATGGAATTCGCCCTCCTGCAAGACGCGCAGCAGTTTGGCCTGTGACGCGCCGTGCAGGTCGCCCACTTCGTCGAGGAAGATGGTGCCGCCGTCGGCCAGTTCGAATTTTCCCCGGCGAGTCGCCGTGGCGCCGGTAAACGAACCCTTTTCATGCCCGAACAGTTCGGTTTCCAGCAACTCGGTCGGGATGGCGGCGCAATTCACCTTCACAAACGGCCCCGACGAGAACGGACTGAAATTATGGATATGGGCCGCCAGCAATTCCTTACCCGTGCCGGATTCGCCGATCAGCAGGACGCGGGCATCGGAGCGCGCGGCCATGCTGGCCTGCTCCACCGCGCGCGTCCAGGCGGGCGTGGATCCGATCATCCTGGGCGCGCCGCCTACCAGTTCACGCAAACGCTCATTTTCCTGCCGGAGGCTGGCTTGCTCGATGGCGTTCTTGACGGCCAGCAGGACGCGGTCGCGGCTCAGAGGCTTTTCCAGGAAATCGAACGCGCCGGCGCGCGTGGCTTCGACCGCGTCGGCGATGGTGCCGTGGCCGGAAATCATGATGGCCGGGGATGCCGCGCCGTTCTGGCGCACGGTCTTCAGCAAGTCGATGCCATTGCCGTCCGGCAGTTTCATATCGAGCAGATAGGCGTCGGCCCGGCCGGCATCCGGATGCTTACTGAAATCCGACACCGTCCGGCACACGTTTACCGCATAACCCTCGCGCTCCAAAATCATGCGCAGCGAGCGTCCGATATTCTCTTCATCATCCACGATCAGCACGCGTTTGGAAGCCATTGGTTACCATGGGCAGCAGCACGCGGAATCCCGCGCCGCCCAATTCTCCTTTTACCAGTAATATGTCCCCGCCGGACAACAGAGCGCTTTTGCGCGCGATGGAAAGGCCGAGTCCCATCCCTCTTTTTTTGAACGAAATCGTAGGCTGAAACAGCGAGGCGCGCGCCTGTTCGCTCAATCCCGGTCCGGAATCGTGAACCTCGATGGCTACGCGCCCGTTGTCCTCAGCCGTCACGCCCAGGATCTTTCCGCCGTCGCCCGCCGCCTCGGCGGCATTCTCCAGCAGGTTGGTGAGAATGCCTTTGATCAAATCCTGGTCCGCCATCACGTGGTGAACGGAGCCGGCGAGGCGGCACTCGTACGCCACTTCGGGATGTGCTGTCTTCAGGAATGCCACGCGCTCCTGGAGCACCGAATTGACATCGACTTCTCCGGGACGCACCGGCGGTTCGGCGGCAAACTGCGAGAACGCGCGGATCCGCCGCTCGAGCGTCTCGATTTCATCCACTACGATTTGCGTGGCCTGCTCCATGAATCCGCGGTCCTCATCCTCGTAGCGGGCCATCATCTCTTCCACGGTGAGGCGGATGGGCGTGAGTGAATTCTTGACTTCATGGGCCATCTTGCGCGCCAGGGTCTGCCAACTGGCAAGCTGGCGGAGGTAAACCAGGCGCTCGGTACTCTCCTGAAGCTTCTCCGCCATATCGTTGAATGCCTTGATGGCTCGTCCGATTTCATCGTCGCGGCGCTCCGCCACGCGGGCATTCAAATCGCCGGCGGAAACCGCCGTGAGCCCGCGGGTGAGCTGTTGGATCGGCCGGCTGATGCGATGCGCCATGTAAACCAGCAGCGCGAGCGAGAGCAGCCACATGGAAGATACCGCCAGAATGTAATAGAGCTGAAATCCTCGGCGCACATCGCGCTCGGTGGCGACGTCCACCAGTTCGCGCGCCGCGGCAATCTGGCCGCGCACGCCGGCGATGTCGCTGAGCGTCGTCGAATACACCCACACGTCGCCGCCGTGGCGCACGAGGAAATCCATGCGGCTCGATTCCCGGTTGTAGTCGAAGCGCTCGGGCTCCTGGCCGTCGTAGAAACTCCGCACTGCATCGGGCCAGGAATCGCGCGCGGCAGAGATGAATTTTTCGGGCGGGAGACCGCCCTTTTGGGCGCGCGCCTTGAGATCGGCCTCATCCCGCTGGTAGAGCTCCCGGCTGGTACGCAATAGCGAGTCGGAAAGCACTTTTACCTGACCGGCCGCGGGCTTGAGAGAGGTCAGGCTCAGCAATGAAGTGGTGTACCACATGGTGGCGGCCAAGGGTGCGAGCGTGGCGGCCAGGAAGATGAGGATCAGCCGGTTGCGCAGGCGATTCATCCGGCCCGTCCTCTCTGCCGGGTCACCACGAAGTCTTCCAGGCGCTTGGGACCCCAACGGAAGATCTGCTTCTCGTCCGACCCGGGAATCAGAACGTCCAGCAGATCCACATGGATTCCGCGAGGCCCCAGGATGGAGTCGAGCTTGGGCGGCACCGTCCGCAGTTCCAGTTGCAGCCAGAACTGCTGATCGCGCGCGAGTCCCGTCGTAGCGACGCCGATGCGCTCGAAACACCAGGTTTCGGCGGCGGACAGCGAGAGATTCGTGGCGCGGCGCAGCGGCGGTCCGGGAGTAGACACGGCGAATACGTCCCCCGTTCCCAGAACATCATAGCTCACGAAAAAATGGCTTTCGGTCCGCTTAAACTGGCTGGCGAACTGATCGCGGAACAGGCCGACGGTGGCCACGTATTCCACGGTCGAGCCGTCTTTCAAACGATTTAGCGATTTTCCTTGCAGAAAATGAACGCCCAGGGAGGAGATGTGAAGGTTGTCCCCATCGAACGTAACGATGAGGGAATCGGCGGCCCGCGCGGGGAATAGAGGAGCAAACAGGCCGGCCATGAGCCAGCCACGGCGGCTGATCTGTAGACCCCGTGAGGGTTCTGCCATCAGGGAAGAATGCCCATCATGAAAATCGGTTCCACGTGCCCCGCCCGAATCGGAATAGCCACCGCCAGGGAGAACACGGATTCCCGGAGGCCTAGCCCCACCGAGTGCCTCGCAACGATAGGTTGGCTTTCATCCCAGATGGCGCCCATATCGTAGAACGCCTGGAGCGGACCGTAATGGTATTCGACGGAATTCGAGATCACCCGGTTTCCCCCGAGGGGGTCGATCTCGTACTTGTTCCAGCCACGGAGATACTCCGCGTTTCCCAGTACGAAACGGTCAGAAAGCGGCGCCAGTCCCGAGATGTACCCGCCCCAGGCATTCTCCAGAATAACCTGTTTGCCGTGACGGTATTGATACCGCACGCCGGCAGTGCGCAGTGAGTACACGTAATCGGTATTCAGCGTCCGGGTAGCGGAGTGCAAGGAGCAATCGGCGTCGAAATCCTGCTGGGTTCCGGCGCCTTCCAGGGTCTGGTGGTAGTGCAGGTCGGCGATAGCCGCGTCGGCGGCGGTAATCGGCCCGGCTGGACCCTGGCCCTCGAACCGTTCGATGCGCGCGCCCACGGTAAGGGTCAGGGGCCGGAACAAGACGACCGTGGCGGTGGGTTGGAAAGCCTGGCGGGCGCGATAAAGGTCCGGCACGTCGAGCGGATTGGTGGACATGGCCGCGGTGGTTGCCTGGTTCCATTGGGTGTGGAAGGTTTCGGCCTCGAACTTGAAACTCAGCCGGTCGGTGCCTACGCTTCTGTCTTCATAGCGCGCTACTATCCCCGAAAAGCGCTCCGGCAACCAATCGGCATTGCTCACCAGTCCGAGGGCGAAAACCTGCGGCCCGGTGGTGAGCGCGGCTTCGCCGCTGCCGCTGAACCCCTGTTTCGAGTTATATAGGAACTGATTGACGTTCATCGCCAAGCCGGCGCGCGCCGGCCGCACCTCGAACTCCACGCGGACCTCCTCGGGGACGTCTCCGCGTACGATCCGGTGGATGACTTCGCGGGCGCTGAGTTCTTTCTTGAGGCTCTGCGCCAGACTGTCGAGGTGGGAGGGATTGAGCTTATGCCCAATCAGGGAAGTGAGGTCGTGCAGGAGCCCGGTACTGATCTTATTGGTGGTTTCGGACTGGAGATCGGTAGTCCAACCCTTCCCGGAAAGAATTACGGTTTCTACGGTGTAGCGCGCGTTGACGTTGTTATCGGAATCCTGGGGAGAGGCGGCGAGCAGACCGGCGAGGAAAAGACTGCCGAGCCAGACACATTTCATGCGCGCACCGAGCGCACGCCGGGTGCCAATTGTAAACGATTGTTGGAAAAAGGAATACTGTCCGGCACGATGTGCGTGCCGTTCACAGGTGTGGAACTGTAGAGAGGTACTCCGGTCGGCCGCAGGACAGACCGGGTGGACCTAAAGAACTTTCGCCAACTCGGTGGCAAAAGCGCTGCGCGGCGACTGCTCACGCTCTTTGCCGCCGCGGCGCTTGCGGTCCGGGCGAGGCTGAACGCGAGGAGCATGGGATACCGCGGCAGCCTGTTGGGGTCCACGCGGCGCTTCCTTACCCTTGGGAGGCTGGGCCGGGTTGGCTCGCAACAGACGATCTTCTAATGGCGCGCGATCGAAGCGGCGAATGATCGCCTGCATCTCATCGTTGGTCGGTGCTTCGACAAATGCGAAGCCCTTCGATTCCTGGGTTTCATGGTTTCGGATCACTTTTACGGCATCGGCCACCAAATCTTCGGCGGCGAGCCATTGTTTGATGTCATCGGCGGTGACCCACGTAGGAAGGTTGCCAAGGAAAACGGTAAAGCTCATTCAGTTATTTTTTATTCACTCCGTTGTTGGGATTGCGGGACTTCAAGGGGAGAATTCCGATCAGATCGCAACTAGATAGTACCAGAGTGCCCGCGCCGATTGCAAACACGATTCCGTGGTTTTCACGGGCTTTTTCGGAAGCTGTAAAATCGTGGCCAGGGGGGCCCCTGGAGATGTCGAAGACAATCGAAAACGCGGTGATTACGCGCGAGGGGACGGTGGCTGTCCTCACGCTAAACCGTCCCGAGCGGCGCAATGCTCTTTCGCTCGCGCTGATGCGCGAATTGATTGACGCGCTCGACTCCATAGCGCAAGACGGCGAGACGCGCGCCGTGATTCTCGCGGCCGCAGGCAAAGTATTTTGCGCGGGCCACGATATTTCCGAAATGGCCGGACGGAATATCAACGAATATCGCGAAATATTCGATGTGTGCAGCCGGCTCATGCTGAAGATACAGGCAATTCCGCAGCCAGTGATCGCGGAGGTACAAGGCGTCGCGACCGCGGCGGGCTGCCAACTGGTGGCGGCTTGCGATCTGGCCATCGCCGCCGAGGATGCGTGGTTCGCCACTCCGGGGGTCAAGATCGGCCTTTTCTGCACCACCCCGATGGTGGCGCTGACGCGCGCTATCGGACGGAAGCGGGCCCTGCAAATGCTGCTCACAGGCGAGCCAGTGACCGCCCGGACGGCAGCGGAATGGGGACTCATCAATGAGGCTGTGCCAGCCGGCGAACTTTCCGCCGCGACGCGAAAGTTGGCGGCCCGAGTTGCCGAGGCGAGTTCGCTGGTAGTCTCGATCGGTAAACAGGCGTTCTACACGCAAATCGATCTCGACGTGGAGAAAGCCTATGCTTATGCCAAAGAGGTGATGTCCCTGAATGCCATGGCGGGGGATGCTCAGGAAGGCATGGGTGCGTTTTTGGAGAAGCGCTTACCGTGCTGGAGCGGGAAATGAGCTTTGGCGTTTCGCTTCCTGGCCGGCGATCCGCGTCTCCAAGACCTTCAGCCGGACATCTACAATGGTTTTTTTCTGCTCTGCGACGATGGCCCGAATCAGTTTCTCAGCGTCAGTCTCGATCTTGGCCTCAGTAGCGGCCAAAGCGGCCTTTATCCCGGCGTTCATTTTCGCCTCGAGCCGCTCCGGGGACCTGGCGTGCTTCTTGTTCCCCCGCGCCGTTCGGATTTCCCTCGATCCAGGCCTGAATGGCGGCGACCGCGGTGCTCAGCGCGGCGACCGTTGGCGCCATCGAGCTGGCAGCCCAGGGTCGGTACCGGACTTCTCGAGCGCTTCGATGGAGAGCTCGATTCCATTCAGGCGCACGTCGGCGGCCCTCACTTGCAATTCCATCTGGTTGAGGTCTGGCGGCGTCGGGAACCATATCAGACCCGTACTCAGGCACCCGGAGGCGAATGTGCGTCAACTTCTCCAGTTCCCCGGGAGCGCCTGCACTACCTGGCGAGCGGCAGGGTGCGCTATAGTGGGCAAAGAAAAGGCGAAATGGAGGACATCCAGGAACAGCTCGCGGCTTTACGGCGGCGCATCGCCCGCGTGGACCGCAAATACGCGGATTCCGCCCCTCCAGCGGCCCCGAGACCGGAGCGCCCACGTTCGGCCGGATATATTCAGGACCTCATCAGCGGCGCCGTAGTTTCCACTCCCTGCGGCGAGCACTTCGAGACGGAAAAACTCTGGGAGCGACACCGCCGCCACGGCTCGATCGATATTTCCGACCTGGCAGAATTGCCCGAAGATCTCCTGGCGGAGCTTTCCGACGGCGCTATCGCGCGCGCGCACCCGACGAAGTGGGCGTTTCTCGATACCGAGACCACGGGGCTTGCGGGCGGCACGGGAACCTACGCCTTCCTGATCGGAGTGGGATCCATCGAGCGTGCCGGATTTCGCCTGCGGCAGTTTTTTATGCGCGATTACGGCGAGGAGGCCTCGCAACTGCACCGCCTCGCCGAATACCTGGCGCAATTCGACGTACTGGTGACCTACAACGGAAAGGCCTACGACCAGCCACTGCTCGAAACGCGCTTCCGCATGGCGCGGGCGCGCCATCCGTTCGGCCGCATGGAGCACCTCGACCTGCTTTTCGGCGCGCGCCGGTTGTGGAAACTGCGCCTCGAAAGCTGCCGGCTGGTGGACCTGGAAAATCAGATTCTGGGAGTGGAGCGGCAAGGCGATCTGCCGGGCGAGATGATTCCCTATTGCTATTTCGGGTACCTTCGCACGAAGCGCGCTTTCGACCTGGTGCCGATCTTCCACCACAACGCCATCGATATTCTCTCGCTCGCGTGCCTGACGGCGATCGTGCCCTTCGCGTTCCGCTCGCCCCAGACGGCACAACTTGGCCATGGCGCCGATTTCATCGGCCTGGCGCGCTGGCTCGATCGAGCCGGCCGGCAGGATGAAGCGCTGGGTTTGTTGCGCCGGGCGATCGACATCGGCCTTCCGGACGCCCTGCTCTTTCGCACACTGTGGGACATTGCCTCGATGGAGAAGAAAATGGGACGGGAAGATGCCGCGCTCGCCGCAGTGGCGGAACTGGCTGGCACGCGCAATCCCTACCGCGTGCGCGCGCTGGAAGCGCTGGCCAAGCACTATGAGCATCGCGAGCGCAATTACGCCATGGCGCTCGAGATGACGCGCACAGCGCGCGCATTGGAAGACAGCCCGGCGATTCGCCGCCGCGAATCGCGTTTAAAAGGAAGGCTCGATCGAGCGCTGCCGCTAGGGCTGCAATAGCCCCGGCACACCGCCGAGCGATTTGGAGAGTTGGACCGCCCGCACGATGGATTGCGCCACTGCCTCCGCCGCCGCCACTCCGAGAACGTTGATGTCGGCCTGGCGATCGCCGAGGGAGAGCGCGAAGACCAGGTCGCCGTCGAACATGGTGTTCACAGGGAAAATCGTGCGTGCCATCCCAAGCCCGGCCTGCTGCGCCAGCTTGGTGGCTTCCACTTTCGAAATGCGTGCGTTGGTAGCCACTACGGCGAGCGTGGTATTGCGAAGGGGGAAACCGCCGGCGGCGCCGCGCTTCATGCGCTCCTCGGTGTTCGCGAATTCGGCGCCCTCGGGCGTGGTCCGCGCGCCGGCGATGATTTTGCCGCTGGCCGGGTCACGGACGTCGCCGAAGGCGTTCACCACGACGAGACAGGAAACCATCGTGCCTCCGGCGAGGGTCACGGTGAACGAACCGATACCCGATTTCATGGCCTGGCGCATGCCCAGAATCTTGCCCACGGTGGCGCCGGTTCCCGCGCCCACGCAACCTTCCTTGACGGGATCATCGGACGCCGCGGCGGCGGCGGCCTCACCCATCGCCGCGGTGGGACGAACATCCGGCTTGCCGATTGCGAGATCGTAAATGATGGCGGCGGGAACGATCGGCACCTTGGCGGCGCCGGTATCGTAGCCCACGCCGTGGCGTTCCAGGTAGCGGCGCGCCCCCGACGCGGCTTCCAATCCGAAGGCGCTTCCGCCCGCCAGCAGAATGCCGTGGACGACGCTCGTGACGTGTCCGGGATGGAGCACCGGGGTTTCCTCGGTACCGCTGGCCGAACCGCGAATATCGACCCCGCCGACGGCGCCGCCCGGACACAGAATGGCTGTGCAGCCGGTGATCGCCTGGAAATCGGAAACGTGGCCGACGCGAATGCCGGGTATATCGGTAAGGCCTTTCATAGCGGCCAATCGTTTCAATTATGGTAGCATCGGAGGGACGGGAACCGACCTAACTTGCTGGATTTGCTGAAAGAACCCATCCTCTCGATTCAGGAATTCTGCGTTTTGGCCGGCCGGGCCTTTCGTAACATTTTCCGCAGCCCGCATTATTCGGACGACATTCTTTTTCAGATGGACACCATCGGGGTGGGCAGCCTCTTGATCGTGGTCATCGTGGGTTTCTTCAGCGGCGCCGTGATGGCGTTGCAGATGTACCACGCGCTGGCCACATACGGCCAGGTGGGCAAGACCGGCCAACTCGTTTCCATCACGCTGGTGCGCGAATTAGGCCCGGTGCTCACGGCGGTGATGGTGGCCGGACGGAATGCCTCGGGCATCGCCAGCGAACTCGGCTCCATGAAAGTCACGGAACAGATCGATGCCATGCGCGCGCTGGGGACCGATCCACTCCAAAAGCTGGTGACGCCCCGGCTGATCGCGACCGCCGTCATGTTGCCGCTGCTGGTGGTCATCGGCGATTTTGTGGGCATCTTCGGCGGGTGGGTGATTTCGCATTTCGTGCTCGCGCTGCCCTCCAAGCAGTACTGGATTACAGCGTGGCAGGCTTTGGACGGAATGGATGTGTGCGAGGGTCTGCTGAAACCGTTTCTGTTCGCCATCGTGATTGCGCTGATCGGCTGTTTCTACGGTCTGCGCACCACCGGCGGCACGCAGGGCGTGGGGCGGGCCACCACCCAGGCGATGGTGATGGCCACGGTCCTGGTGTTCGTACTGGACCTTGTGGTCACCAAGATTTTCGTCAGCCAGGCCACGTAAATGGAGCCAGCGGAGAACAGGGCGCCGATTCTACGCTTCGAGAACGTCAACGTGTCGTTCGACGGCGTGGAGGCGCTGCGCGATCTGACGTTCGAAGCCCGCGAGGGCGAATCGCGCGTGATTCTGGGCGCGGCGGGAAGCGGCAAGACGGTGCTGCTCAAGACGGCGCTCGGGCTGGTGCGGCCCGATTCCGGCAGCGTGTTCGTATTCGGCCGCGACATCAGCGGTCTGCGCGAGCAGGAGTTGTTCGAAATTCGCAGCCGCATCGGCATGCTGTTTCAGGAAAGCGCGCTGTTCGATTCCATGAGCATCGAAGACAATGTGGCCTATCCGCTGCTCAATCAGCAAGCCATCCAATGCCCGTCCGGCGAAGTTCATGCGCGCGTGAAACAGGCGCTGGAATTCGTGGAACTGGGACGGACGCTGGCGAAATTTCCGGCCGAACTTTCGGGCGGCATGCGGCGGCGCGCCGCCATCGCGCGCGCGGTGGTGACGGAGCCGCCGCTGGTGCTTTACGATTCGCCCACCGCCGGCCTGGACCCTATCACGGCCCACACCATCATCGCCTTGCTCATCAAGGAACGCGACACCGCGCAGACCACCACGCTGATGGTGACGCACCGGTATCAGGACGGCAACCTGATGGCGAATTTCCGCTACAATTCGAAGCAGGGGAACTTGGAACCCGCCAGCGGCGCGGATGGCCCAACCGCGCGAACCGTTTTCATGGTGCTCAAGGAAGGGCGGCTGATTTTCGAAGGAGATCAGGACCTCCTCGAAGCTTCCCAGGACATGTACATATCGAAGTTTGTGAAGCCGCGGGAATAGAGAATGCCGGACAGCACGAAGATACGCTGGTCGAAATTGCGCGTGGGAATCGTGTTCATTACGGCTTGCGCGATTCTGTTCGTAATGGTGTTTTTGCTGACCAGCACCAAGGGCGGAATTTTCCGGCACAACATCGAGCTGCGGACCTATATGGAAGATGCATCCGGTGTGGCCGACGGCACTGCCGTGCGGCTCAATGGCATCACCATCGGCTATCTCGACCGTTTGCAACTCACCGGCTCGAGCGACCCCAAGCGGGCGGTAGAGTTCGACATGAAGGTACAGCCGGAGTATCTGAAACAAATCCCGGTGGATTCGGTGGTAGGAATCGGCGCGGCTAACCTGCTGGGCGATAAGTTCCTGAACATCACGCAGGGGCGGAGCCCGGAACACGTGAAACCGGGCGCGGAACTGAAGCCGCTGGAATCGCAGGATATTCCCGAGTTGCTCAAACAGATGGCGACGCTGTTGAGCACTTTCCAGGACAGCGTGAATCGCGTGGACAATCTCCTGGCTGGAGTGGAAGCAGGCAAAGGCAACCTGGGCAAGCTGCTCAAGGACGAAAGCCTGTACGACACGATTAACGCCATCACGGCCGAGGGTCAGAAACTGCTCACCGACATTCGCACCGGCAACGGCACGCTGAGCAAACTGATCTACGACGACAAGCTGTACCAGGATGCGCGCGCTCCGCTCGAGCGCGTGGACGCGATCCTGGCCGGCGTGCAGGCGGGCCAGGGAACGGCCGGCAAGCTGCTCAAGGACCCCACGCTATTTGACGAGGCGAAGCAGACCATCGCGCAGCTCAATACCCTGGTGGCCAACGTGAACGGCGGCAAGGGCACGGTGGGCAAGGCGATGAACGACGACCAACTGTATCACCAGGCCGTGACGCTGGTGAACCAGCTCGACAGCACGCTCGCGAAGATTTCCGCGGGGCAAGGGACAGTGGGGCAGTTGCTGGTGAATCCGCAGCTCTACGACACGCTGAACAGCACCGCCACGGAAGCGCAAGCGCTGGTGAAAGAGATCCGCGCCAATCCCAAGAAGTTCCTCACCCTCACCCTGAAAATATTTTGAGCGGGCGAAAACAACTGGTTGTCAACGCCGACGATTTCGGTTTCACGCCGGACGTCAATCGCGGAATCGTGGATGCGCACCGGCGCGGCATTCTCACGGCGACCACGTTGATGGCCAATGGGGCGGCTTTCGACGACGCCATCCGGCTGGCGCGCGAGACGCCGGCGCTCGACATCGGTTGCCACCTGGTGCTGATCGGCGAGCGGTCGCTGGTATCGGGGAAGCCTTACCCGCCGACTGTGACGCGGCTGCTGGCCGCGCTAGCGCGCCGCGAAATCCGGCCGTATGAGGAACTGCGGGCGCAGGTGCGCTACATTTTGGACGCCGGCATTCGACCGACGCACCTCGATACGCACAAACACACGCATCTGGCGCCGCCGGTGCTGGAAGCGGTAGCGCGCATCGCCGACGAGTTCGACATCCGCTGGGTGAGGCGGCCGTTCGATTTGCCGCTGAACGCGGCCCGCGGAACGGCGCCGAGGCTGAAGCGTATGATGAGCGACGCGATGGGACTCCTGCGGCGCCGCTTTCATCGCGTGCTCGCGCGGCACGGCTGCCGCACTACGGATCATTTCGCGGGATTCCAGATTACGGGCCGATTCCGCACGGCGGAACTGGTCGAACTGCTGGCCTGTCTTCCTCACGGCAGTACGGAGTTGATGTGCCATCCGGGGTATTGCGGCCAGGAATTGCGCGGCGCGCGCACGCGATTGAAAGAAAGCCGCGAGCGGGAACTGGAAGCGTTGACGGCGCCCGAGGTGCGGGCGGCGCTGGAGCGGAGCGGGATCGAGCTGGTAGGATACGCGGGGCTCGGCTAAGCCTACCGATGCCACCAAGCGGATGGCAGAGACGGCCCGAAATCGACGATCAGCCCGCGATTTTGAGCATTCGTCATCCAGGGAGCGGCCCGTTCGACAATTGGCGGGTGAACGTCGCCACGCCGCCGCGAGCTGTTGAGGAGACGCAGCGCCTCCGGGTGTGTTTGCCGGCAGGGTCAGGCGGGAATGGCGACGACAATCTTTCCGTGCCCTCCTTTGTCTCCGAGGGATCCACCGTACGCGGCCGAAGCCTGGTTCAGTGGCACGGTGGTCCTGACGAACGCTCTCAGCTCCCGGGTATCCAGTTGGCGAGCGATTTCTACCAACTGCTTCCAGTCCGGCTCAACGATGAAAAAGGCGTCTTTCACCCGGCTGCCGGCTGCGTCTCCGCTGTCGGAAGCGATGGTGACCATTCGTCCAGCCGGCTTCAGGAGGTCCCACGACCTATCGCGTGTTTCGCCGCCCACGGTATCGAAGACGACATCGAAGCCGGCAACCTCTTTTTCAAACCGGAACGTCTTGTAGTCGATCGCCTCGCCGGCTCCCAGCCCCTTGACGAACTCGATATCCCGCCCGGAGACGGTGGCGACCACATGGGCGCCGCGGTTATACGCCAATTGCACAGCGTAGAGGCCAACTGCCCCTGCGCCTCCATGAACCAATATTCGTTCGCCTCGCTGCAGCCGCGCGCGATCGATCAGTCCTTGCCATGAAGTCAAGGCGCCGATGGGCACTGAGGCGGCTGCTTCGTGCCTCAAGCTTGCGGGCTTCCTCGCGATATGCCGCGGCAGGGCAATACAGTACTCCGCCGTGGCTCCATCGGCGAACCAGTCGTTCATGCCGTAGACCTCGTCTCCAACCTGGAAACCCTCGACATTTTCACCCATCGCCGTGATGACACCCGAGAATTCGTGGCCCGGCACAGCGCCGGTGCGTGCGCTTCCCGATTTCGTATGTGTCGTGGGATACCAGAGCAGTTCCGCGGGAGTGACGCCGGCGGCGCGAACTTGAACCAGTACTTCGCCAGTGCCAACTGCCGGCGCCGGCAGCTCCGCGGAGATGAGCTTCGGGCCGGGACCAGGGTTGACCTTCATCGCTTTCATCAAATCGCCTCACTCAAAACCTTACCGGGTTCTGCGGACCGAAGATGTCGCGTAGCGCTAGATTGAGGTCATCCAGTGCCTGCACGCAGTCGCCCGTGAAGCTGGAGCCATGCATGACTGCGAGCGTTTGGGGCTCGAGGCCGGCGAGCTTTTTCAAGTTCTGCGCGGTGAGCGTGGTGTACGGCACATAGGCGGCGAGAATGCCGGCCTGATATTCCCTCAATGCCTGATGCGAACGGCCGACAACATCGGCGGAGGTGAGTGGTTCGACGTCGCCGACCTGATGGAAGAGGTCCGAACAAAACAGCGTTTTGTGCGTTTCTTCGAAAAGCACACCAGCGTCCCAGCCGTGAGGCAGGTGGGGAGTCCGGCAATAGCGAAACCGGCATTTCCCGGTCGCCAGGACCTCGCCGTCGGTGAGGGAGCGTGCCTCCCGGCCGATGAAGTCGTTCACGCACACGAGCGCGCTCACCTGGCCGCAGACCACATCGGCCCGGGGCGCGGCAGCCAGCCACTCATGGAGCGAACCGCACTCATCCGACTCGAAATGGCTGAACCCGATGTGGCGCAACTCGGAAACGTCGATGAGCCTGGCGACAGCTTCGCGAATTTCTGCGTGCATCCGGCGCAGGCCGGTGTGGAAAAGCAAAGGCTCGTCGTCCTTCACCAGGAAATGGTTGAACTGCAAATTGCCGACTTGGGCAAAAATCGAGATCCGAAAGACATTCGCGGCGATTTCCGAGATGACGGCCACTCCGCCCTCCTCAGTTTGGTTTTTGGATCGTCCTGGTGGTTTCGAGCGTTGTGTACAGCCACACCCGGAAGTCAATCACGCACGGTTCCGGCGACCCCGGTGTGATGCGATGCATTTTCGGAGCCGATGGCAGCGCAGAGTGCGGAGAACGCTGCATCCGGCGCGGCAGCGCCTGGTGGCGATGGCTGGCGGGCGCGTTCGGTTGTCGTAATGGTGACGAAGACGATCAGCCGACAGGGCAAAATCCGACACTGGAACTCGCGCCGGTGTCTCCGGCGGATCGCAGCAAACCTTGGGAGAGGCACGCCAGCCACGCAGCCCTCCAGTCTAGCGTTCGAATTCGACCCAAAGTGGGTTCGTGGTTTGAACGGCGCGAGCGATTGCCCGGATCCGGCACAACGGTTGACGCGAACCGGAGGATCCGGTCGAGATCAATGCGGGCCGTCGAGCTCAATCGGCGGCCAGCCAGGCGGCGGGAGATATTCCAGGTGCTCGTCCGCGTGGTGTCAGTGAGCGTAATCAGCGGGCGTAAGATTGCGGCGGCTCTCACTGATATAATGGCTCCCGCCATGGCTGACGCAGCTCGGTTGCGCACGATTACAGCTTTGTTGGCTGCCCTCGCCGCAGGAATTCAGGTCTACAACTGGCTGAGAGATCGGGGCTCTCTGAGCTTAGTTGGTGCAGCGTTGTCGCTGTTGGTGGTTTACCTTGTGTTGACGACGCCGAGGCGATAAGACGTGCCGTGGGCGGTCGCGCGGGAACCTCACCTGAATCTCGCGGAACTTGGAATTGCGCGCGCCAAGCCGGGCCTCCAGCCACTGGAAACTAAATACAGGGTACAACTTGGGTTTCGTCGTGGTTTTGGCGGGAGCGCGGTTCTGTCACGGGTTGCCACGGATGGAGGGGAGAGGTGTTTCCCAAAAACTGGCAAAGTGTTTTAGAATGAGGAGGTATTGGCTGGGGCGCGTAGCTCAGTTGGTTAGAGCGCCTGCTTCACACGCAGGAGGTCACAGGTTCGAGTCCTGTCGCGCCCACCACCCAACCTCTTGAAACTACTACATCGCCGTAGCACGTTTTCTT
>DATJMA010000110.1:0-3667 GCA_035509055.1 Bryobacteraceae bacterium
CCTTCGTCAAATCGCCCCAAGGCGGTTCGCCATTGGCACGCATGGCTTCGTCGCGCGCGCGGATGCGAGGACGAACAGGCAAGTCGAATCGCCGGGTAATCAGGCGCAAGATGGATGTCGTGTCATAGGGAGTGTGATCGACGTAGCCTTTCTTGGCGAACGGCGACACGATAATGGCGGGGACTCGCGAGCCCGGTCCCCAGCGATCGCCCTTCGGCGGCGCGACATGATCCCAAAATCCGCCGTTCTCATCGTAAGTGACGATTACCACCATGTGACTCCACTGAGGGCTTTTCTGAAGCTCCTCGATCACGCTCGCGATATGCGCATCGCCCGTCTTTACGTCGGTGTAACCGGGGTGCTCGGTCAGACTGCCTTGCGGCTTATAGAAGACCACTTGCTCCAACTTACCCGCCCTGTCGCGGCCCACGAAAGCGGCGCCATCGAGACCGCCGTCCTTCAAATGTTCGGCGCGCTCGGCCGTGCCCGGCGCCACGCTGGCGAAGTAATTGAAAGGCTGGTGATGGTATTGAAAATTCGCCGCCCGGCCGTTCCTGGATAGCGCCGCCTGGCAGGCGCCGCCATACCAGGCCCAACTGATTCCGTTGGCCGAGAGCAATTCGCCGATGGTCGTTTCCGTCTGCGGGGGAAGCGTGGTAGGGTTCGACGGATCGGCGTAAGCGGGGTCGCAGCCGGCGGTCGACTTGTTGCCGCTTGGTTGGTAGGACGCTGCAGGGTATTCACCGCGTAAAAATCGGGCGTGAGAGCCCACCGTCGTCCGCGCTCATGGCAGTCTTCTGCGCGGTAGAAGCGAAAGCCGGCCGGCACTTCACCTTCGTGACCCCGGATCGTTCCGGACCCGAGTTCGCCCAAGTCATGGCTGACTTGGCTTGCCAATACCCGAATGCGAAGACCATCCACCTGGTGATGGACAACCTGAGCAGTCATACCCGTAAATCCCTCACGGACCTATACGGAGAAGAGTTCGGGGGCGAGATCTGGGCGCGCTTTACGGTCCACTACACTCCCACGCACGGCAGTTGGCTGAATCAGGCGGAAATCGAGATCGGCCTGTTTGCCCGCCAATGTCTGGGCAAGCGACGAATCCCCGACCTCGAGACGCTGAAGCGAGAAGCCAAGGCCTGGAACCGGAGGATGAACCGCGACCGAATCAAAATCAACTGGAAGTTCGATCGCAAAGCGGCACGCAGGAAATCCGGTTACAAATGCAAACCTTCTAAGCGGCCAAAGACCTAGCGACTACGGATACTAATCTACGGGAGGAATACATAGAGCGATGGGTGGGCAATTTTATTGAGTGAGTGGCTCACTACCGTACATGTGGCCAGAAAGTGATATCATGGCGCGCGATGTACCGAACGTCTCTCACGATACTGTCCCTTGCAGGCGGGTTTTCTCTTGCTCTTGCTCTGGCGGCGCAGACTCCGGCTTCGAGCGCACGGCCGATTGTGCTGCATGCGGCACAGTTGATCGAGATCGAAACGGGACGCGTGACCGCGCCGGGCGAAGTGTTGATTCGCGGCGAGCGGATAGCGGAAGCAGGCGTCTCGGTGACGCACCCGGCGGGAGCGGAAACGATCGACCTGGGCTCGCGCACGCTGGTTCCGGGCTTGATTGACGCGCACGTTCACCTATTCCTGCATCCCGGGGCGGAGGACTTGCAGACCGTCGGGGAGTCCGTGCCTCAACGCACCATCCAGGCCTGCCTCAACGCGCGCGACGACCTGATGGCCGGCTTCACGTCCGAGCGCGACTTGGGCACGGAAGGCGCGGGCTCGGCCGATACAGCCGTGCGGAACGCCATCGACCGGGGCCTCATTCCCGGCCCGCGCCTGCGGATCAGTGGTAATGCCATCGATATCCTCGGCGGCCATGAGGATGCTAACCATTTCAATCCCGCGCAGCATGTCCTCTCCAACGCGACATATGCCAACAACGCCACCGAATTGGTGGAGGCCATCCGGCAGCAATATAAAGAGGGCGCGGACTTCACCAAGATCTATCAAACCGGCAGGGATTCGGTGATCAATGGCCGCCTGGTCACACCTTATCAATACACGGAAGAAGAGCTGACAGCGGCGGTGAAAGAAGCGGCCCGGGTGGGCAAGTACGTCGCCGTGCATGCCACCGGCGAACCCGGCGCCCTCTATGCCGCTCGCGCGGGCGTGAGATCCATTGAACACGCCCGCCAACTCAGCGACGAGACCATTCACCTCATGAAGGATCGCGGAATCTTCGCGGTTCCGACCTTCGTTATCGTGGAATACTTCGCCGATCACGCGGCGACGCCTGCCGCCGCGGCCCGTGAGCGGCAAATCCTGGAACTGCACGCGGAAAATTTCCGCAAGCAGCTTGCGGCCGGCGTGCCGATCGCGATGGGATCAGACGTGGGTCCGTTCCCCCACGGGACGCAGGCGCGGGAATTTGCGTTGATGGTCCAGTTCGGCATGAAGCCGCTGGCGGCGCTGCAAGCCGGGACGTTGAATGGCGCGAAGCTGCTGGGCTGGGAAGGCCAGATCGGCGCCATCAAGCCGGGATATCTGGCAGATATCGTAGCCGTGGACGGAAATCCATTGGAAGACATCTCGGCGCTTCAACGAGTGACGTTTGTAATGAAGGGCGGCACGGTTTATAAGAAGTGACGATGAGTTCGCTGCTCTTGCAACCCGGCGGACGCAAGATCGGCCCGGTCTGGGGCAGCTGGACCGGGCCATGTGGCGCAGCTGGAGTAGAGTGTCTCTCTCTTTACTGCGCCGGGGGTTGGGCTATTTCCACAAGTATGAGAACCGCACTTACGACCGGTATTGGGAGACCTTCCCCAAGGCGATGGCCGTATCGGTGAACCGGGTGATGCACTAGACGGGGTTATCGGAAATCATCATTCCAAATTTGGAACAATAGATGCGCGTAACAAACCCTGTGGAACGGGCCAACCTGGCAGGATCGAGAAGAGGCCGCGCTTGAAGGAACGCGGCTTCTTAGCGGTAGCGGTTACGCCATCAACGCGGGCACAGTCGCCTGGAGAAAGTCTTCGACCGACAGGGGAACTCGCCCGGTGAGGTTCGTCACCGTAGTGGTGACGATCGCATGATAGCCGCGCGACGTCTCTTCATCCAACTCACGCACACTCCTCGCGGCGAACTGAGGGATGCCGGCAGCCACCAAGCCTTTTTCAACCTCTTCCGGCGTCACGTTCACGTGTTGGATCGGCTTGCCCGACAGGAGCGAAAGAACACTCGCAACCTGTTCGTGTGTAACCGAAGCAGGGCCTGTAACATCGTAAATGGCCTTACCTGTGGAGTTGAGCAGCGCGGCAGCGGCCGTTCTCGCGCAGTCTTCGCGAGTCACATACGAACGGCCCCGCGACTGCGTTGCGGAAACCAGCTTTCCGGTCTTAAGCGCAAAATGCGCAAATCTGAGGATGACCTCCGCGTACAGATTATTCCTCAAGATTGTCCAATTTAGCCCGCTCTCAAAGAGCGCGACTTCCGTCCAGAAATGATCGTCCGGGATCGAGGGTCCCTCCGTCGGATGGGCATTGGGTAGCGATGTATAGACGACGTGCTCCACACCAGCACCTACCGCCGCTTGGATGGCTGCCCGGTGCTGTTTGATCCGCACCTCCGGCGCGTGAAGAGAATCGGTG
>DATJMA010000111.1:0-22945 GCA_035509055.1 Bryobacteraceae bacterium
TAGAGTGACACCTTGACACGCAGGAGGTCACAGATTCGAGTTCTGTCAAGCCCACCACTCCCTCCCCGATTTCCTTTCCGTCGGCGTGATTCGAATCCAAAAGGGCTCTACGCCGCCCTACGCCACTTTTCGGGGCAGACCCCAATCCTTTCTTAAAACATGGCACTTTGACCTGCATTCTATAGTCGGGCGCGGAGCAGTTCGCGGGATGGCTTGCGGGCGGATTGTTGGCTGAACTACAGCGAGAAAAGCCGCCGATGGCGATCTGCCCGGGCTGTCACTTCTGCTTCTGCATGCGCACCTTCCCGCATTGCGGGCAGCGCCACTTCCGCTGCTTGTGATAGACGTGCCCCTTGAGCTCTTTCATGGGCGCTTTGCATTTTCGGCACGTCACGCGTCGAGTATACGACGGCGGCCCGATGCCTGGTTGCAATGGCGCGAACTTCACCAGGACTTCCAAAGCCTCTGAAACTGACGCACGAATTCCCGCGGCTTTTCGGCATAGACCTTGGCGCCGGTTTCCTGAGCCTGCCGGCGCAATTCCCGCCTCGTCGAGTCTACCGCTCTCCGCAAGGAAGCCGCCGGCACGGAAGCGTTCCCCGCCGCCAGCGTGGCAACTTTCTTTTCCAGTATGGAGAGATTGATATCTTCGCCCAGCGCGTCTTCCAATCGATTGAGAGATTGCTCGTACGCCGACATCACATCGCCCCAGATCCGGTTCAGAAGGCGAACGTGATACCACAGGTCTTTCACGCGTTTGCGCCACTCATGATAATCTTCGATGCGGCCGCTTTTGCGGGCCGCCGCCATCGCTTTCCGGCCCTGGCGATACGTCTGCCGCAATCCTGCCGCAATGGCATTGAATCCGTCCGTTTTGAGCGGCCAATACCGGATGGATTGGCGCGCTTTGGTCAACTCGGAAGCCGCGGCGGGAAGAAGTTTTTGTGCGGAAGCCTGGATTTCCAGTTGCCGTTTTTCGCGGAGGACGTGTCTGCGAACCGATGCCAGCGGTTTGGCGAGACCGGCGCCGTTCCGCCGGTGGCGGAGATTGTCCATGGTGCCGATCACGGCGACGGCATCGCGCAAGTCAGACAGGTTATGGGCAACGTCGCGGAGGCGGATATTTTCGTCGTCGAAGAAACCGTCCAAATCGGGTCGGACCAGACGCAGTAAGGCACGCGTCTTCTTGATGCTCTTGCGGACCTTGTGTATGGAATCTTCGCGGGAAGCGCCGCGCTTGCGCTTGAGCAGAGCGATGGCTGAATCCAGCTGCTCGGCGGCGATGCGCTTGACATTTTGCGGCACCGTTTGGCGGTGCTTGAATCGATATGCCATGGTTGTACCATCACGCCCGATGGGATTTCAGATAGCGCTCCCGGCAGGCGACGATCAGGCGCCGTGCGTCATCCTCTCCGCGCCACCCGTTGACTTTCACCGGCTTGTCTTCCAGCTTTTTGTAGATGGCGAAAAACTCTTCGATCTCGCGCAGCGAGTGCGGCCAAACCTGATCCACCGACCGAACCTCGCCGAACCGTGGGTCGCGATCCGCCGCCGCCAGCACTTTCTGATCGGGCTGGCCACGATCGACCAGGTCCAACAACCCCACGGGACGCGCGAACAGAACGATTTCGGGGTAACTCGGCTCGCTCACCAGCGCGAGAATGTCAAGCGGGTCGCCATCTTCGGAGAGGGTTCCAGGGATGAATCCATAATCGCCGGGATAGTTCAACGGCACATACAGCGGACGGTCCACGCGGAAGAGTTGCAAGGCGGGATCGTACTCATATTTGTTCCTCGAGCCCTTCGGAATCTCGACGATCATTCTCACCACCCCAGGACTTTGATCGCCCGGATCCAAATCGCACAGGTTTGAATTCGTCATAAGTGGTCACACCAGCTTGTCCGGCGTAATCGGCAGGTCGCGGACACGCTTTCCAGTGGCATGAAAGATGGCGTTCGCGATCGCCGCGCCCGTGCCGGTGATTCCGATTTCACCGATGCCGCGCGCACCCAGCGAGTCGAGCCGGTAGTCCGGAATATCGAGCGCCGAGGCGTCGATCTCGGGGATGTCGGCATTGACCGCCACGAGATAATCGGCCAGGTTGGCGTTGGTGATGCGCCCGTATCGCCAGTCGACGCCGGTGTCTTCGTACAGCGCCAGGGAGATGCCCCAGACGATTCCGCCGATGAACTGGCTTTGCGCGGTCTCGCGGTTGACAATCCGGCCGACATCGTAGACCGCTACCACCCGTTTGACCCGGGTCATTCCCAAATCGGCATCCACGGTCACCTCCGCAAAGATGGCGCCGAAAGAGTGACACGGTGTGTGAGAGTCGAGAATGGGTTTGGCCGCGGCCGTCGCTTCCACGGGCTGATTTCCGTGGCGCCGTAGAACGGCAGCGAAAGGTTCGCTCTTCCCGCGGCCGGATTTCAGCGTGACGTTTCCGCCGTCGAATACCACGTCTTCCGGGCGGGCGCCATACAGCATGGACTGCCGGTCCGACACGGCCAGCGCGATGAGCTTTTGGCGCGCGTTTTCAGCCGCCGCTTGGACCGCCGGCCCAATGCTGGCGGTCGACATAGAACCGGCGGAGATCGGCGCGGGCGGAAGGTCGGTGTCGCCCAGACGAGCGTCGATCATCGCCGCGGGAACGCGCAGCACGTCCGCCGCAATCTCCGTCAGAATCGTGTAGTTCCCCGTCCCGATCTCCTGCGTGCCGGAGGCTACCAGGATCCGGCCGTTGGGCTGGAACCGGACCATGGCGGATGCCGGCAGATTCTTGCCCGGATAAGTTTCCGTCGCCATACCCCAGCCGATGAGCTCCTGTCGATTGCGCATGGACCGCGGTTCGTGGCTGCGCTTCGACCATCCGAAGCGGCTGGCTGCCTGTTGGTAGCATTCGCGCAGATGTTTCTCCGTGAACGGCTGTCCGCTGTGCGGATCGACCTGGGCGTAATTCCGAAGCCGCAACTCCAGAGGATCGATTTGCAGCTTGGTAGCGAGTTCGTCCATGGCAACTTCCACGGCATATGTGCCGGTGGCAACCCCCGGCGCCCGCATATACGTGGGTGTTCCGAGATTCAGTGGCACAATGCGCGATGTGGTGGAGATGTTGGGACAGGCGTACATCACCCGCGCGGGAAACGCAGCCGATTCGAGGTAGTCTTCGATCACCGACGTGTTGCTGTGTACCACGTGCTTGATGGCGGTCAGTTTGCCCTCCCGCGTCGCGCCTAGGGTCATTTGCTGGTAGGTGCGGGGCCTGGCGCCAACCGGCCCGAACATCTGCGGCCGTTCCAGGACCACCTTGACAGGCCGTTGCACCTGCCTGGCAGCCAGAACCGCCAGCATCGCGTGCGACCAGATCTGCCCCTTGCACCCGAACGCCCCGCCGACAAACAGCGAGATGACGCGCACATTTTCCTTCGGTATGCCGAAGATTTTCGCGGTGGTTTCCTGCACGCCGGTAATGTGCTGGCTGGCATCGTGGAGCGTGACACGATCGCCGTTCCATTGGGCAATAGTGGCGTGCGGTTCCATGGGATTGTGATGCTGGATCGGGGTGGTATAGAGAGCCTGGATTTTCACTTCGGCCGACGCCAGAGCGCCGTCCACATCGCCCCAACTCTGGTCGCCCGGCTCTCCGGCGTGCGAAGAGGAGTATGAAGCCGGAAACCCTGCCAGGAAATCGAGCTTGGCCGGACCGGGCTGATAGTGTGGCTGTACCAACGTGGCGGCGTAGCGCGCCTGTTCCAGAGTCTCCGCCACCACGATCGCGACCGGCTGATTCTGGTAAAACACCTGGTCGTCCTGCAGGAGTGATATCCGCCGCTCCGGGGCGGCAAGCCGTATGGCATTCGACGGCGTAATCACCGCCAGGACACCGGGCGACTTTTCGGCCGCGGCGGTATCCATGCGTTCGATCCAGCCGCTCGGGACCGTGCTCATCACCAGCGCTGCATGCACCAGGCCGGGTATGGAGAATTCCGCGGAATATTTGGCGTCGCCGGTTACTTTCGCCCGCCCGTCCACGCGCGCCAGAGGATCGCCGATAGCCACCAATCCATTGCCGCTCATGCCAAACCTCCGGCGTTGCCGAGCGCGCGCGCCACGCCGCGCCTGACCAGGTCCACCTTGAACGCGTTCTGACGGAGCGGCCTGGCTCCGGCGACGGCTTCCTGGCCGGCCTTCTCGAACCATGCAGAGCCGGGCGGCTTTCCGATCAACGCCTGTTCGGCGGCCGCAACCCGCCATGGTTTGAGCGCCACTCCCCCTAACACGATGCGCGCGCTGCGAATCGCGCCGTCCTCGAGCTCCAGCGCCGCCGCCACGGAAACGAGCGCAAATTCGTAGCTGGCGCGATCCCGTACTTTGAGATAGTGCGAGTGGGCGGCATACGGCGAAGAGGGAAGGTCGATGGAGAGAATCAATTCGTCGGGCTTCAGGTTGGTGTCGAGTTCCGGAGTGCTGCCGGGCAGCCGGTGAAAGTCGCCGATCGGGATCCGGCGCTCTCCGTTCCGGCCGCGGACGCGAACGCTTGCCTCGAGCGCGGCCAGCGCCACGCACAGGTCCGACGGATGCACGGCGATACACTCATCGCTGGCTCCGAAAATGGCGTGGTTGCGATGAAGACCGTCGATGGCGCCGCAACCGGTTCCCGGCGCCCGCTTATTACATTGCGGGAAAGCGGCGTCCATGAAGTATGGGCAACGCGTGCGCTGGAGTAGATTGCCTCCGTTCGACGCCAGGTTGCGCAGTTGCGGCGATGCGCCGGAAAGAATCGCCTGCGCCAGCAATGGATAGTTCTGCCTCACCGCGGGGTGGTTGGCGGTATCGCTGTTGCGGGCCATCGCCCCGAGGCGCAGGCCGCCCTCGGGAAGCGGTTCGATGGCCGACATTGCCACGCGATTGAGATCGATCAATGCGGCCGGCTTCTCGACGCCGTTCTTCATCAGGTCCACGAGGTTGGTTCCACCCGCCAGAAATTTGCATCCCGGCCGCATCGACTGAATGGCGCCGGCTATATCGGCCGCGCGCTGGTATTGGAAGGGATTCATCGCGGTTTGCCTTTCGTGCGGGTGGCGCTCCCCGATTCCCGGGCGGCCGTTTGGACCGCGGCCACAATTCCGGGATACGCGCCGCAACGGCAGATATTGCCGCTCATTCGCTCGCGGATTTCATCGTCCGTCAGTTCCACCGGTCGCAATCGCTGCAGGCCGGGCGTCACGAAGCTGGCATCGCCGTGACGGACTTCGGCCAGCAACGCCACGGCGGAACAGATTTGTCCGGGCGTGCAATAGCCGCACTGAAAGCCATCGTGCTCGATGAAAGCGGCCTGAATGGCTTGCAATTCGCCGCCTTGGGCGAGGCCCTCGATGCTGGTTACCTGGTCGCCGTCATGGCAAACGGCGAGCGAGAGACAACTGTTGATTCGCCGGCCGTTCACCAGCACCGTACAGGCGCCGCACTGTCCGTGGTCGCAGCCCTTCTTGGTGCCGGTGAGGTCGAGCCTCTCGCGCAGAAGGTCGAGCAGCGTCATGCGCGGATCGATCGCCAGCCGCTGCTCGGAACCATTGATGTGAACCGTCAACGGTACGGCATCGGCGCCCGCCGCGGCTGGCGCGATGTCCGCGGCGAGCGGAACGCCCAGGGCGGCGCTCCCCACGGTGCCTCCCAGTATCGAAACGTACTCGCGCCGCGTCATGTCGCCATCCATCGTGATCTCCCCAGCCCGTTACCTTTCCAGACGCCTTCGCGCCCGACAGAGTGAGTGCGGAGCACTTCTGTCGCCAGTGGCCGGTGGTTTGCAGCATCGATCCTGTGCGCAGCGCCAGGAACGAGCCCGGTGCGAAACCTTTCATTCCCGCCGGCGCCGGCTTGCAGCAATTGCATCGTGCGGCCCAGAAATGCCAGGGCTGCGAGCTATATCGCACGGCCACGCAGGCAGTATTGGGAGAAGGCCCGGTAGCGGCGCGCGTGGTGATGGTCGGAGAGCAGCCAGGCGATAAGGAAGATCTTGCCGGGCGTCCTTTCGTTGGTCCGGCCGGCGCGCTTCTCGACCGCGCCCTGGCCGATGCCGGTATCCAACGCTCCGACGTCTACCTCACCAACGCCGTCAAGCACTTCAAGTTCGAGGAGCGCGGCAAACGGCGGATCCACAAGAAGCCGTCGTCTACCGAAATCGCCGCCTGCAAACCCTGGCTCGAAGCGGAACTCGCGATTGTGCGGCCCCGGATCCTCGTTTGTCTGGGCGCTACCGCGGCGCGCTCCGTGATCGGGCCCAAACACCGTCTTCTGCAGCAGCGCGGCCAGTTTTTTCCCCATCCCTGGGCGAAAGCTGTCACCGCCACGGTACACCCTTCGGCGATTCTGCGCTCTCCGGATCCGTCCCGGCGCCATCTGGATTACCAGGCCTTCGTGAAAGACCTGGTCGCCGTCCGGAAAGCGCTGAGCCACGAGGCCCAAGGTGCGTGATCAGACAAGCGCCTTGCAAACGGCGGACACGATGCTGTCTGCGTCGATTCCGAACTTCGCCAATAGCTCGGCTGGCTTGCCGCTGCGCGGGATTTCGCGGACCGCCAGTTTGTGGCCGCGAAACGACTCGCCCGAAAGAGCCGCGAAAACCGCATCTCCGATGCCTCCGTGTTCGTAATGGTCTTCTACGGTGATCACCATGCCTCCCGCCTCGCGGGCGGACTTCACCAGCTCTTCCCGGTCTATCGGCTTGACGCTGAATAGGTCGATCACGCGAATGGCGATTCCGCGGTCGCGCAGGGTGTCATGCGCTTTCAATGCTTCGGCCACCGTCACCCCCGCAGCCACCACCACCGCCCGATCATGGTCGCCGCGCCGCAGGACCTTGCACTTCCCGATGGCGAATGGCTCGTCCGGCCCGTATAAAACCGGCGCCGCCGGACGGCCGGTGCGGACATAACAAAGCCCCGGCTGCGCGGCCACAAGCCAGGTGGCCCGCCACGCGCCGGTGGCGTCGGCCGGATAGAGAACCGTGGCGTCCGGTTCGGCGCACATCATCGCCAGATCTTCCAACCCCATTTGCGACGGACCATCCTCGCCGATGGAAACGCCGGCGTGCGTTCCCACGAGCTTCACAGGGAGATTGCTGATCGCGGCCATTCGAATGAAGTCGTAAGCCCGCGTCAGGAAGCAGGCGAACGTGGAGGCAAATGGCACATGGCCGCGCGCGGCCAGCCCCATCGCCATGCCTACCATGTTCTGCTCGGCGATGTATCCTTCGAGAAATCGATTCGGCGCCGCCTTTTCGAATTCCTCGGTGTAAGTGGAATTCTTCACATCGCCATCGAGCACGACGACACGAGGATCGGCGGCGGCCAGAGCCGCCAAACCATCTCCAAATCCCCGGCGCGTGGCGATCTCCTTGCCGCCCACCTGGTACGGCGGACGTTTCGACGCCCGCTCCTGCTCCGTGGGCCCAGGCAACTCCCGATCGGACGAAGTGCTCGAGGGCAGGACTGGTTGCCACTTGTCGCCGGCTCCCGTAATCCGTTTCTCCAGATCGGCCACTACCCGCTCGGCCATTTCGCGAGGCAGCGGTTTCCCGTGCCAGTTCTCGGCATCCTCGATCTCCTTCCCTAAGTCGCGGCCCTTGCGGGTGCGCGCCAGCACGATGGAGGGGCGGTCCGTTGTATCGGCCGCTTGTTCGTAAGCCTTCAGTAATGCCGGGATGTCATGGCCGTCCACCGGAATCGCGTTCCAGCCGAAAGCTTCCCACCGGCGCCGGTAGGTGGTGAGATCGTGCTGCAACATGGTCGGCTGGCTTTGTCCCAGACGGTTGATATCGATGGTGGCGCACAGGTTGCCCAAGCCGCGGAAGGCGGCCCACTGCGCCGCCTCCCAGATGGAACCCTCGGCCGATTCGCCGTCTCCCATGAGGACATACACGCGCTGGCCCGATGGCCGGAGCCTGGCGCTGTGGTATGCGATCCCGGCTGCCGCGGACAGGCCTTGTCCCAGCGATCCGGTGGCGACATCTACGAACGGCAGCCGCGGAGTCGGGTGCCCCTCGAGGTCGGACCCGATCTTTCGCAAGCTCAGCAATCCTTTTCGAGGCATCGCCCCGGCTTCGGCCCAAGCAGCATAAAGCAGCGGCGCGGCGTGCCCCTTCGAAAGAACGAACACGTCCGCGCCGGGGCGCCGTGGATTTTGCGGGTCGTACCGCATCACCGCGAAGAAAAGTACCGAAACAATGTCCGCGGCGGAGGCGCAACTGGTGGGGTGGCCGCTGCCTGCTTCGGTGGTGGCACGCACGCTGTCGATGCGTAATTGCGCCGCCTTATCGTGCAGGAGTTGCACGGAAACTGCGTCAAGTTGCCCGGTAGTAGTCATATTCTTTCATCTCCCGCTAGCCATTCTTGCCGGCGCCGGATGGCAGCCGGGCGTTCACCAACTCCGGTTCTTTTACCGGCGGCCGATCGATCTCCTGCGAAGGTTCGGGGCGCCGCTGCCGTTTCGCGATGCGAATCGGAACCGGTTGGCCGTGTTGAGCCGAACGGTACGCCGCCGAGATAATCTGCACGTCGATGAGGCCCTCCTCGCCGGATGGCTCCGGCTCTTTTCCTTGCCGGATACAATCCGAGAAATAAATCAGCTCAGGCGCAAACTGGTCGCGCCTGAGGAATGTCCGTTCGCTGGTCCGGCCATCGATCGCGACCGTCAACTGGATCTCCTTGGAGTACTCGTAAGCATCCTTGCCGGTCAACATACCCTTCGTGCCAATCACCGAATAACGGGCCACCGGCGCGGCGCCAAAGCTGACTGTAAAGTTGGCAAGGCGGTCGCGCGGAAAACGGAGCACCGCGGTCATCATTTCTTCGGTCTTTTCGAACCGCTTCTCCCCGCTATTGGCCCGCGCCGCATACACTTCGACCGGTTCATCGTGGAACAGATATCGCGCCGCATTGATGCAATAAATCCCCATATCGAACAGCGGTCCGCCGCCGCGCGAGACCGGTTCGGTGAGCCGTATATTGCCCTCCGCCACCTGCTGGCAGAACACGGAAGTGAAGACTCTCGGTTCGCCAAGCTCGCCGGAAGCGCACAATCGGCTGGCTTCCAGGTTGGCCTCTTCGAAATGAAGCCGGTATGCGGTCATCAACTGCACCTTGTTGGTTCGGGCAGCCTGGATGATGGCGCGGCAATCCTCTTCGTTGGGAGCGAGCGGCTTCTCGCACAATATGTGAACGCCATTGCGCGCCCCGGCTTCGGCATACTCGCGATGTAAATGGTTCGGTACGCAAATATAGACGGCGTCTATATCCCCGCTGGAAAGACACGACTGGTATTGATCATAGGTGTAAGTGGGACATTTATATGTATGGCCCAACTCCAGGCGTTTCTCGTCGTCGCCCGAAACCAGGGCAGCGAGCCTGGAGTTCTCGGCGTGCTGAAACGCCGGCAGAACCGCTTCCTGCGCGATGCTGCCAAGACCTACTACGGCGTAGCGGATTGATCGATCGTTGCTCAAGGGACCCTCCCGGTTTTAGTTCGCGGCTTAGCCGGCTTCTTTTCCATAAAGCTTGCGTAACTCGTCTTTGGCCTTTTCCAGGACCTGTAGCTGCTTCTTTGGCAGATTCTTGCCGGCTCGATTGATATAGAAATTGAGCATCGACATGGCCGATTGGTATGGGCTGGACTTCCGGCGCTTGCTCCGGTCGGCCGAACGCTTCAGCGACTCCGCGATTGCGGATGGTGTCTCCAATTTGAACACCCCGGAATCCAGATCGAGCGCATTGCTGCCGGTAGTGACGGCTTGCGACCATCGCTTCGACGCGGCCATAGGTTACCGTCTCTCCAGCAGACTCGCGTCCGCACCTTTTAGTTCTTCTTCTACCAGGACGCCGGCGCCAGTTTTTTCCATATATCGGAGGTCACAGCAGTCGAGGGGCCGTCGTGACATGGTGGGAGAATTGCACTTGCACCCGGATGCTTGCGGTGCCGGACTGGATCGAAATCACCAAAAGGCTGGCGCTGACGGCAGGGGCAGGTTTGCTGCTCGGCTGGAACCGCAGCGCTCGCGGACGCCCCGCCGGTTTGCGCACCACGTGCCTGGTGGCTTTGGCAGCGGCCATTGCCATGATTCAGGCCGATCTGTTGCTCGCCACAATGGGCAAGAGCAACGCCTCTTTCGCAGTCATGGACGTGATGCGGCTCCCCTTGGGAATCCTCGATGGCATCGGGTTCATCGGCGCCGGCACCATTTTGAAGCGCGGCCACTTAGTGACTGGCATCACTACCGCCGCGACGTTGTGGTTTGTGACCGTAGTGGGCCTGTGCTTCGGAGGCGGACAACTCGGGCTGGGCTTCGCGTCGGCGCTGCTCGGTGCGGCGATTCTGTGGTGGTTGGAGTGGGTGGAAGAAGGCATGCGCCAGGAACGCATGGGCGAGTTGAAGCTGCTTTTGACACAGGAACCGGATCTTCGCGAGGATCTGGAAAGAAGCTTGCGGGCCCTGGGATTTCGCATCATCTCCTGCTCCGCCGGAACCGGGTCGGTGAGCCGCCTGACCTGTGAAATTCGCTGGAAGCCGCGTGAAAAGGAATCCGGCATGCCCGAGTTTGTGCGGCAGATCTCACAGCGTCGCGACGTCGTGAAATACCACTGGCGGGAAGTAATGCGAAAAGCCAAGTGACCGCTCGCGAACCGCGGTTGGCCGAAACTGCTGCGGATGGTTCTCGATCGGCAGCGCTTCCGATCACGCATGGCCGGCCATCTCACAAGCACTGAACAGGAAGTTGATTATGTCGGATGAGGAAAGCCGCCAGATCTTCCTGCTGCTCGACGAGAACCGCCGTCTGCGTGAACTTCTGGACCAAAAGACTGCCGGCGGCGGATCGAACGGTGAAAAATGGAAACCGGAAGAGCAACGGGCAGGACGCCAAGCAGGACGGTAAGGAAGAGAACGGCCGGGATAATCGGGACAAAAAGGAGCAGCAAGACGAGCGGCCCAAGCCGCCATTGCGCCGGCGCGCGATCGCCTGGACTCGCAAACATCCCCTGGGCACGATCGCCATGATCGCCCACGCGATCCGCACGAATCCCGCCGTGAGCACTGATCGTAAATCTGTATACCTTTTGTATTTTTCCTTACGAAATCCTGCCGGCGCGCCGGAGCGGAATAGCATGCCTTTGAAGATCCGCAGGATCGGATTTCGCAACGTGCCTGCTACTCGCGCGTATTTCCACACTCTGCCGGAAACATGTGATGGCTGGCGCAGACCGCGGGGGATGGTTCGATCCAAAATAAAAGTAGATGGTCGATACCGTCAAGAGATTCGACTACGAGTACGCCGTGATCGGCGACGACCCCGTGGAGCTTGCGGATGTCGTCTCCGAAATCGCCAAATCCGGCGTCGATCTGCTCGCCCTGTCGGAATCTGCTCAGGCCGAGCGAAGAGTTCAGGTGGAACTCATTACCGGCGAAACCGCTCAGCTGGCAAACACGGCGCGCGAACATGGCTGGAAGCTGCGTCCCAGGAAGTCGGGATTTTTGGTCCAAGGGCAGGGAAGTCCGGACGCGATTGGTCCCATCCTGCGCGAACTTGCCGCCTCAGGGATCCAAATCACCGCCATGCAGGTCATTTCCGCGGGCAGCGGACGGTTCGGCGCAATCCTTTGGGTCAAGCCCGAGGATGTAGAACGGGCTGGCGCGATCTTGTCGGCCGCGGTGTTCGACCCGGTGGAGGAAAGTTCCGAGGAGAGCTTTCCCGCCAGTGATGCTCCCGCCTGGGCCTCACGATAAGCGATGCCGGTCAGGTCCGACGGGCCCGAATTCAGAATCGAACGCGATGCCTTGGGCGAGGTCGAGGTGCCTGCCGGCCGCTTATGGGGTGCCGAGACGCAGCGGTGCCTTTGGAACTTCCCCATCGGGCAACCGCGGTTTCGTTGGGGACGAAACGTTATTCGCGCGCTCGGCATCGTCAAGAAATGCGCGGCGCTGACCAATCGGGAACTGGGCGAGCTCTCGCCCGCGAAAGCGGAGTGGATTCTCTGCGCGGCACAGGAAGTGATCGATGGCCGCTGGGACAGCGAATTTCCATTGACGATTTTTCAAACCGGCTCCGGCACCCAGACCAACATGAACGCGAACGAGGTGATTGCTCGCCGCTCGACGGAATTGGCGGCCGGCCATGTCGTGGTGCATCCGAACGACGACGTCAACCGCAGCCAATCGTCCAACGACGCGTTCCCGGGCGCCATGCACATCGCCACGGTGGAACTCCTCCAGGACTTGCTGATTCCGGCGGTGATTGCATTGCAGACGAGCCTGGCGCGGAAATCCGCGGAGTACGCCGATCTCGCCATGGTGGGGCGGACGCATTTACAGGATGCCGCGCCGGTAACTCTTGGCCAGGTGATTTCGGGCTGGGTGGCGCAACTCGACGGCGCGCTGGGCGGCATCCGGCGCTGCCTGCCGGACCTCTACCAACTCGCTCTGGGCGCCACCGCGGTAGGCACGGGATTGAATTCCCCGGCGCGGTTCGGAGAAGCTGTGGCCCGCCACATCGCCCTGGAGACCGGCAAGCCCTTCGTCACGGCCGCCAATAAGTTTGCGGCCATCTCGGCTCACGACGCCATGGTCTCCGCCAGCGGGGCGCTTCGCACGCTTGCCGGCGCCTTGATGAAGATTGCCAACGACCTGCGATGGTACGCTTGCGGTCCTCGTGCGGGCATTGGCGAACTCGCCCTGCCGGCGAACGAGCCGGGCTCCTCCATCATGCCCGGCAAAGTGAATCCGACGCAATGCGAAGCTCTTACGCAAATCGCCGTGCAGGTGTTCGGGAACGATCATGTCGTGGCCTTCGCCGGATCGCAAGGTAACTTCCAACTGAATGTCTTGAAGCCGGTCATGCTGCACAACGTGTTGGAGTCCATTCAGCTTCTGGCGGAAGGCTGCCGGTCGTTCGACGAGCGCTGCGCGCGCGGATTCGAGCCGAACAGAGAGACCATTCGCCGGCACCTGGAGAGCTCGCTCATGCTGGTGACTGCGTTAAGCCCCCACATCGGCTACGACAAGGCCGCCCGCATCGCGACGGTAGCGCAAAGCGAAGGCAAGACCCTGCGAGAGGCGGCGATTCAGTCGGGCGATGTGACCGCCGAGCAATTCGACGATTGGGTCAGACCGGAGAAGATGACCGGTCCGGCGGTTACTCCTTGAGCACGCTGTCGTCGTACCAGGGGCTGTACAAGCTGCGATCGCCTTCGTCCAGCTGAAAGCCGGCATGTTCGCGCAAATCGAGGTGAAATTTCACCCTGCGTCCCTCGCTGTCGGAATAGATGCGGCCTTCCAGTTCTTTCCCGATCAGGTTCTCCAGTTCGGGGAAGTACTTCTCCGGAAAAACGAACGTCGGGCGCCGCTGCAACTCGGCTTCCGCGGAAGTCAGAACGTCGTGCGAGCGGCAATAGCACTTGGCGACCGGCACCATGCGATCGTCCTGGCCCAATACCCGAGCCTGCGAGCGCCGCAGTTTGATCAGCCTTCCTCCGCGGAGTTCCACGGTGTCGTAGTCGCTGGCAAAGACGTCGGGTGCAGCCATAGTTTGTAGAGATCGGTTTATCCAGGCCGTTTTGGCGCGCCAGGAAACGATCGCATCCGAGTATAACAGATCCTATATACGTAATCTCCGCCAAGTCGAAGACGGCTCTGCCTGTGGTTTCGGCACTCGCGGCTCAAATCGGGGTCGCGAGATTTCCACTTCTGTGCCGCACACCCGGCAGGCGGCGGGTTTTCTCGTGTCCCCTCGCCAGATCCGGCCCAGTGGCAACCAGCCGCAGCAGCACGTAAAGGCGCGGCTGGCGCAGGCCATCCTCACCGGGACCTTCCCCATACCCGCGACATCACGCTGATCAGCATCGCCGGACCGTGCGGCCTGTTCGCCTATGTCCTGAGCGACAAACCACTCGATAGGCCTCGCCGGCGCATCAGTCGCAAAGTGAACCACGCCATTGCCGGCCTCGATTTCTCGCGCCGGCAAAGCGTGGGTAAGATAGTGTCATGCCTTCGCTTTCCACGGCCGCGCAAGAGTCCGCGCCGCGAGGCGCCCTCTATGCCATCGGAGCACTCAGCATCGCGGTGGCCGCATTCCTCATCTGGCTGATTTATTTCAAAGGGCGCGTCGCCGGGCCCCCGTGGGTGTCCGCCCTGCCGGCCGCCAATGCCGCCTTCAACTCGCTCAGCGCCCTGTGCCTGCTCGGCGGGTATATCAATATCCGCCGCCGCAAAGTCGCCATCCACAAGCGTTTCATGCTCTCGGCGACCGCTTTTTCGGCGCTATTTCTGATCAGTTACATCACGTATCACTCCTACCACGGAGATACTCACTTCCCGGGGCAGGGATGGGTTCGGCCGGCCTACTTCGCGCTCCTGATTAGCCACATCGGGCTCTCCATGGTGGCGTTGCCGCTGATCTTCGCCACTCTATACTTCAGCCTGAGCGGCAAGTTCCCGTTCCACCGCAAAGTCGCCCGCTGGACCTTTCCCGTCTGGATGTATGTGTCGGTTACCGGTGTGCTAGTGTTCTTCGTCCTGCGAGCGTACACCAGCTAATACCCAGCGGCCATGAGGGTGCCGAGCCTTCCCCTCATTTCATCTTCAACAGTTTCATCACCACCGCCGTCGCGTTTTCCGGATTTTCCATCCGTAGCAGCTTGTCCGTCCGCAGTTGCACCACTTCCAACCATTCGGGATGCGAAAGAATATAGAACTGCTCTTTCCGGATTGCCTCGAACACTGCGTCAGCCACTTTGGAAGGCGGCGTTGCCGCATCCATGGCAGCCTTGAATGCCGCCAGCCCCGTTTGCATTTCCGGAGTCAACGGGACCGGCGGATTGCGCAGTTCCGCCGGCCGGTGCCGTTCGGCGTTAATGATATCGGTCCGCACCAGACCCGGGCAGAGCACCGATACTTTCACCAGCGACTTCTGCTGCTGCAGCGCGAAATACATGCTTTCGGAAAGCGCCACCACCGCATGCTTGGTGGCCGCATAGGTCGCCGACCCGCTGCCTGCGACCAACCCGGCTGCCGAAGACGTGTTGACAATCTGGCATTCCGTATTCTGCGCCATCATCAGCGGCGTAAACACCTTCACCCCGTGGATCACGCCCCATAAATTGACGCCCATCACCCACTCCCAGTCGTTCCACGTCGCGTCCCACGCCGTCCCGCCGGCCGCAACTCCGGCGTTGTTGACGAGCAGGTGAACCGCACCGAAAGAATCCAAAGCCCTCCGCGCCAGCGCCTCAACATCGCCCCGCTTCGCGACGTCCGTCTTTACCGCCAGCACCTCTCCGCCCGAAGCCTTCAGTTCCGCCTCTGCCTTGGCGAGATTGGCCTCGTCGATATCGGCGAGGACCACTTTCATGCCCTCACCAACGCTACGCTCGGCGATTGCACGCCCGATGCCGCTCGCAGCGCCCGTAACCACCGCCACCCGGCCCTTGAACTGTTTCATGTGTCCTCTCGAATTGAGCCTCTATTTACCCGGCACTTCCACCGTCAACTGCTTACTCGCCTTGTGACCCTTCTTATCCATCACAGTAAGTGTATAAGTGGTCGTTTTTTGCGGCGCCACTACCCATTGTCCGAAGGGAGCCGAATCCTCCAGCGCGGGCATATCGGGAGGATCCACCCTCACGCTGCTCGCATTCTCGAAAGCGAAAGCGATGGTGAAATAATGCCGGCCCTGTTCTACCGTATGTTTCGTCACCTCGAACTTCGTGATCCGCGGGCGATTCCCGGCATCCGGCTTCACCGCCAGCGTGAACTCCGCCGTCACCGTCTTGCCGTCATTTCCGTCTGCGGTCAGAGTGTACTTGGTATCGTGCCGGGGCGCCGCGTCCACGCAGCGATTGAGCGCCGGGTAAACGTCCGCCACCGCTGGATCCATCCGCACCGATTTCGCGTTCACTACGCCATAGCAAATCACTGTGCTTTGGCCGTCCAGAATCTCCGGATCGCGCGCGTAGAACTGCAAAATCTTTACCGCCGAACCGCCGTACGTACCCAGAAACTTCGACTTCTGCTCCTCCGTCGGTCCCGCCGCTTGCTGCCGTTCCGCCAGATGCTGGCGGGCCATGTGCCGCGCCGCCACGACGTACCCCAGGTACACCAGCGCGATGACCGTCGCCACACCCAGCGGAATTTGCAACTGTTTCAAGAACTCGCGCACGTCCGCAGCATAGCACCCGACCGCCTGGAACGCTAACCAAAGAGATATTGCCGGGTAGGCGAGCCGATGTTACCTTTTGACCAACGATCCTTTCTACAACTTGGAACGGGCCCGCTCTCAGATACCGGCGGGTCCTTTCCCGGTCATCCTCCGGCCATTCTTTCCTCCGATCGCTCGCAGGTTCTGCCCGCCGGCTTTCTTCTGTCGCGATTGTCTCGATCCTGGCGATCGTCCTCGGACGCCATCGCGCTTTACAGAGCCCCTCTTTTTTCATACTCTCGTAGGGTGTCGTCTACCGTAACCGCACTCAGAACCCGTTTCCGCAGCCAGCGTATTTCCCGTTTCACCGAGTCCGTCATCCGCGAGATGACGCGCCAGGCTATGGCCTGCGGCGCCATCAACCTGGCGCAGGGATTCCCCGATTTTCCCGCGCCCGCCATCCTGAAGCAGTCGGCCATCGATGCCGTCGAGGCCGATATCAACCAGTACAGCGTCACCTGGGGTGCCAAACCGTTCCGCCAGGCGATTGCCGCCAAATACCGGCACACTTATGCGATGGACTACGACCCCGAGCAGGAGATCACTGTCTGCTGCGGTGCAACCGAGGGGATGGTCGCCACGTTGCTCGCCGTCCTCAACCCGGGCGATGAAGTAGTCCTCTTCGAGCCGTTTTACGAAAATTACGGCCCCGATACTCAGCTTTGCGGCGCTCAAACCCGCTATGTCACCCTACATGCGCCGGACTGGAGTTTCGATCCCGAGGAATTGCGCCGCGCCTTCAATCCGCGCACCCGCGCCATCATCCTCAACAGCCCCAACAATCCCACCGGCAAGGTATTCTCGCGCCAGGAATTGGCCCAAATCGCCGCCCTCTGCCAGGAGTTTGACGCCCTCGCCATCTCCGACGAGATCTATGAGCACATCCTCTACGATGGCGCGACCCATGTCCCGATTGCGTCCCTCGACGGCATGCGTGAGCGCTCGGTGCTGGTCAACAGCATGAGCAAGACGTATTCCGTCACCGGTTGGCGCGTCGGATGGGTGCTTGCGCCTCCCGATCTCACCAATTCCATCCGCAAGGTCCACGATTTTCTGACCGTCGGAGCCGCTTCTCCGCTTCAGGCGGCCGGGGTTGTAGCGCTCGGATTGCCTGATGACTATTACCGCGGGCTCGGGATGGAATACGCCCAGCGCCGGGATCATATTATCGATAGTTTACAGGCCGCCGGATTCCATTGTTTTCGCCCCCGCGGCGCATATTATGTGATGACCGACGTTTCAGCGTTCGGATTCCCCAACGATGTCGAATTTGTTCAACACTTGATCGAATCCGTGGGCCTCGCTGCCGTTCCGGGATCGAGCTTTTATGCACAGGAAGGCCGGGGTAGCCAACAAGTACGCTTTTGTTTTTGCAAAAAGTATGAGACTCTGGAGTCAGCCAAGCGTCAATTATTGAAATTGCATGCCGGGTAGCATTTTGCCACTGGAGGAAGGCCGCATGCTTCCACAGTTCCTATTGCCGGAGACCATCGTCCGCGAAGCGGGTCAGTCTCCCAATGTCGATTTAGGCGAACCCCAGTCCGGAACGCTCGTTCTCACCCTGGGGCTCACGCGCATCATCGAACAGCAAAGCATCGACGTGTCCCTTTGGGGGTCGTCCGACGGCACCGATTTCGGCGCCAAACCCCTGGTTGCATTTCCGCAGAAATTCTACTGCGGAACGTATCAGATTCTGCTCGATCTCGCCGGGCGCCCTGTCAGGTTCCTTCGCGCTAAATGGCAGGTGAACCGCTGGGGTAAAGGCGATCCCAAACCCCTTTTCGGCGTCTACCTCTTCGTCCAGGTCCTCGAGCACGAACTCGCCCTCCACGCCTGAATTCACCACGTCCCCGAACCGCGAGCGCAACCGGGCGGTGCCTTTGCTATCGTAGAGATAAGCTTCCGCATGATCACTCGTGAACAGGCGCTCGACCTTTTTGCATCCGACGATCTCATCGGCATCGGCATGGAGGCAGACTCCATCCGCCGCCGCTGGCACCCCGAAAACGTCGTCTCCTATATCATCGACCGCAACATCAATTACACCAACTTCTGCACCGAGTACTGCACCTTCTGTGCCTTCTACCGCCCCATGGGCCACGCCGAAGGGTACATTCTGCCGAAAGAGGTCATCTTTGAGAAAATCCAGGAAACCATCGACCTTGGCGGCACCGGCATCCTCATGCAGGGCGGATTGCATCCCGATCTCAAAATCGAGTGGTATGAAGATCTCTTTCGCAGCATCAAGCAGCGGTTCCGCATCCATCTGCACTGCCTCTCGGCGCCCGAAGTTACCAATATCGCCGGCGTCAGCGGCTTGACTCTGCGCGATACCATCAAGCGCCTGATGGATTCCGGCCTCGATTCCATCCCCGGCGGCGGAGCCGAAATCCTCGATGACGCAGTCCGCCATCGCATCAGCCGCCTGAAGTGCAACACGCAGGATTGGGTGGACGTGCATCGCACCGCCCATCAACTCGGCATGCGCACCACCGCCACCATGATGTTCGGCTGCGGCGAAACCATCGAACAGCGCATGAATCACCTGGAACTCGTCCGCAATCTCCAGCAAGAGACGGGTGGATTCACCGCCTTTATCCCCTGGACGTTCCAGCGCGAAAATACCTCGCTCGGCCACTTCATAAAAGAAGAAGCGACCGCCGTGGAGTATTTGCAGACCCTCGCGATCTCGCGCATCTATCTCGACAACTTCGAGAATGTGCAATCCTCGTGGGTCACCCAGGGTTTGAAGACCTGCCAGTTAGGCCTGAGGTTCGGCGGCAACGACGTGGGCAGCATCATGATCGAAGAGAACGTCGTCTCCGCCGCCGGCGCCCACCATCGCGCCAGCGAAGAGGAACTCCGCCGCATCATCCGCGACGCCGGCTTCGTCCCCAAGCAGCGCGATACCCTCTACCGCACGTATTTCCTGAACTGACTCCTGACTCCTGCCCTCAACACATCGCCGCCATCAGCGCCCCGCGCGCGGTGGAATTCAGCGGGTCTGCCGACAACTTCACTTCCGACAGCTTCACCGGAAAATCATTCGCCTTCAGAGCCGCCGAGAACTGCTCCAGGAATCCTTTCGGCATCGCGGTGCCGCCGCTCAGCACCAGCGGAATTGCCTGGTCCAGCTTCGGCAGCCGCTGCGTCGCCGCGATGTGCGCCCGCAGCGTGGCCGTCAAATTCTCGATCACGTCGTGATAATAGACCGTAAGTGCATTGGCCGTGCGGTCGTTGCTGAGTCCGTTCAGCCGGAAGTTCGACTCCTTGATCACCCGCATCCGCGTAGCCAGTTCCCCCGTCACCGCCGCAGCCTGATTGTCGATGAAATCGCCGGCTTTCGGCACCGCGAACGTCAGCACCGGTACCGACAGCACCGCCAGGCAGGCGTTGCACAATCCGCTGCCGCACGAAACCCCGATCCCCGTGAAATTCGACCCGCCCAACTCTCCGAAAACCACCGCCAGCCCTTCCGCAATCGCCGTCGGCGCATACCCCAGATCCTTCAGGATCAGCTTCATCGACGCTTCGTGGTAAGAGATTGCAGCGTCCCCCTCGCCGGTGCCCGCCGGCACGCTGAAGTACACCTTCTGCCCCTCGGCGTTCGCCCGCCCCAGCAGCTTCCCGATAATCCCGCGGAGCACCGCCAGACTGTGCGGTTCCTGTGGATTCAGCACCCCGTTCGCCATGGGCCGCCGCGTCTCCACGTGGAAGATCTCGGCGAACTTCTGCGCATCGTTGCCGGCCACCAGAATCTCCTCGCCCTGCACTTCGTGGAAGACGTTTTCGCGCTGAAGCAGGCTTTCGGCCAGCTTCGAGTATGGAATCGTCAAAAACGCGTTGAGCTGCGAATCGTAATGATATTTCTTGTCCGCATTGCGCGCCACCACCACCCGGCTGGTGCCGATGTCGAGGCCCAGCGGCTGTGTATAGAGTTCTTCGGCGTTGTTCATGGGCGACCTCCTTCTTTATCTCCGCACCGTGACCCGTTCCAGTACGGCGCTCAGCCCGTTCTGCGCCCCGCCGTTGCCCTGCGGCACGCAAAACGTAGCGGCGTCGGTGATGCGCTGCGTTTCCAGCTGCTTGCGTTTCTGCCAGGCCCGCAAATTGTCCTGTTCCCGTGCCACGTGGTCGGAATTCGCCTGAATCCGCGCCAGGTATTGGCTCGTCAGGCGCTCCATTTCGGCGTGCAGTTGGTTGTTTTCTTCGGCTTTGACGGATTCGAATGTTTTCATCTCCTCCAGCCGCTTGTCTTCGTACTCGTCGAGCGCCCGATTCCGCGCCACCGCGTCCTGCAACAGTTCACCGACCTCGATTTCGGCCGCTTCCAGCGCCATCATCAGGGAATTCCGCTTGGCATCCGGCGTCATGTCCGCCAAGTGCCGGTTGTTCAGCATTTCCGCAATCTTCAGGATGGTGTATCCTTTCGCCGGAACGGGAATTTCGGCAGCGGCGTAGATTTCCTCGAAGCCTCCGAGCACCGGGGGGGCTGCTTTGGCCGGTTCCTGCGGGCCCGCCTTTTCGGGCTTCGACAAATTCGACAATCTCACCACCGTGGCGGAGTGGACCGTGCTCGGGCGGGGGTTCTTGGGGGCGTCGTCTTCGGCATATTGAAAGATTCGTTTGAACATAGGTACCTCTCACGCTTTTGCTCGGGCGGAGCGTTCACTCTCCAAGCTTTTTTTGTACTTCGGTAGTATTACCCGCCGCGCTTTCGTCTCACGAGAACTTTATGCCCAAAGGAATACTTCATAAACGGAATCATGAAACGCCCCCGTCCGACCCTGGAAGCCAAACCATGGGTGGACTGGTGCGCCAGCCGCATTGACGATCCGATCCGGCGTTTGCGCTTCCTCCAGGCGGTAACTCCCCTAACTGTTCCGCGGCCTGCCCGATGGCGTTACGGCTTGGTCGCCATCGCCCTGCTGGCAATATTGGGTTCGTTCCTCATCGCCCGCGCCACCACCCGCGCCAAACCCGTGGCCGCCGCCGCCCGCCCCAAAACGGTTCGCCAGGATCCTTCGGCCCCGTCCGTCTGGATGGTCGAAAAGTCTGCCGATTCCGAAACCTTCAGCAACGGCCTGCGCGTCGACACGCGCTACGAATCGCCCTATCATGCCCGCTCCTATCTGGCGTTTCCCGCCGCCCGCCCCGACGATGGCGCCGGAGTCCGCCGTACCGCGCCCGCCGGCATCGTTTTCCATACCACCGAAAGCCGCCAGCTTCCCTTCGAAGCCACCGCCAATGGCGAACTCAAGCGCGTGGGCGAAAACCTGGTGCAATATGTCAGCCGCCGCCACGCCTACCATTACCTGATCGACCGCTTCGGCCGTGTCTACCGCGCCGTCCCTGAGGCCGACGCCGCCGACCACGCCGGCTACTCCGTCTGGAGCGATGACGACTGGCTCTACCTCAACCTGAACCAAAGCTTCTTCGGAATTTCCTTCGAAACTGCGACCGAGCCCGGCCAGGAAGACGCCGCCGTCACCCCCGCACAGGTCCACGCCGCCGCCATGCTCACCGAAATGCTTCGCGGCCGCTACGGCATCCCGGCGGCGAACTGCGTCACTCACGCCCAAGTCTCCGTGAATCCCGAGAACATGCGCATCGGCTATCACACCGATTGGGCATCCAGCTTTCCCTTCGCCCGGTTAGGCCTGCCCGACAATTACGCCCGCCCGCTCCCCGCCATTCTCTCGTTCGGTTTCGAATACGACGCGACTTTCGTCGCCTGGGCCGGGGCGCGATTACTCGCCAGCGCCGAGTCGGCGGAAGACCAACTCGCGCGGCAGGCCATTGACCGGAGAATACTCCGCCAGCGCTACCGGGCGAGATTGGCGGAAGCCAGGAGCGGCGCCGATGCGGCCGAAGGCCGGTAGACTTCCCGGCCGCGTTTCTGCCCGGACGCCAGCTCCGCCACCGCTTCAGCGCCCTTCGCCCAAAAATAAATAGAATAAAATGGCACAAATATACTTGACTCATCACGAATTGTGGGGGCACCATGAGAACACTGGCCTGCCTCCCGTCTTGGGCGGAGAATCCCTACAGGCTGGTGAGCTTGTGGGAAGTCATCATGCAAAGCTTTGAAGTACACGAATTGCTGGCCATTGTGAGGCTTGTTGGGAATACGGCTACTCTATGTTTTGAATCGGCGCGGGACCCGAGATACCGACCCGCTCAAGTCAACAACTTCGGTAAATCCTTGAGAAAGTGCCAGGGAATCTGCAAGCGTCTTAATTTGCCAATGTCTGAACTGCATTCATCTCAGCTAGCTAAACAGGTGGAAGATTTTGTGGGGCAGTTGGATAACGACGCAACAGAACGGATGGCCGCGATGCTGGGTGTGACGGTTGAAAACGAGTTATCGCTGCGAATGTTCTTTGCTATTTCTCCAGAGAAGGCGCGCTTTTATGGAGACAACGCAGAGCCATTTGGATCGGATGTTGCCAATGCCTTTCCGTCAACTTTATTTGATGCAAGCGAAGCGAATCGTTGCTTTGCTCTTGGCCGAAATACGGCGTGCGTGTTTCATCTTATGCGCGTCTTGGAGACAGGACTTGGCGTGCTCGGAAAACAATTTGGTGTCCAATGCGATCACACTAACTGGGAGACGATAATAAACCGCATCGAAAAGGCAATCGGTGACATTGACAAAGATCCGAATCGGCCCGTGAACTGGAAGGACGAACGCGAATTCTGGA
>DATJMA010000112.1:0-8112 GCA_035509055.1 Bryobacteraceae bacterium
GAAATACGCGCCCTGGAGGGTGCCGTTACGCCGGGCGGTGACCTGCGTCAACTCCGGGCTGTCTTCGAAGATGCTCCTCGCCCTGGGATTGTGCGGCGCAAGCTTGGGCAGCTTTTCGTAGAACGTCATGTCGTGCGCGACGATAGCCGTGACCGGCGCTGCCATCGTCTGGTCCACGTTGCCCGGAGCCAGCGCCGGACGCAGCCGCTCCTTGCCTTCCCGTGTGCGGAGAAACAAGATCCGCCCAGGAGAGCAGTTCATACTGGTAGGGCCCCACTTCATGAGCTCATAGATCTGGTGGAGGATGTCATCGGTGACCGGTTTGTCGAGCCATGTCCGAAAGGTGCGGGCCTGGCGGAAGATCACGTCGAGCGGGTCGTCCGGTAATCGTGTGCCCATTCGATCATTGTAGGCGCGAGGGCGAATCCACGAGCGCGCCGAATGGTGCAGAATCGAAGGATGGCCACTCTGGTTGGATCGCGCGACACTCTTCCCCGGGCTTTTCCCACTCTCACCGCCGAACAGATCGATCGAATCCGGCCGCTGGGTCGCGTGCGCCAGGTCCGAAGCGGCGAGGTCCTGTTCCGGCCCGACGATTCGGCCGTTCCGTTTTTCGTGCTTCTTTCGGGCCGTATGGAGATCGTGCAGCCGACCATCGAGGGAGAGCGGCCTGTCGCCTTCCACGAACCGGGCGAATTCACCGGCGAGATGACGATGATCTCCGGGCAGCGATGCCTGGTCATCGGGCGTGTGACCGAGCCTGGCGAGTTTCTGGAATTGGACGGAGACGCCTTGCGGGCGCTCGTGGCCCGGGACGCGGAACTGAGCGAGATCCTGATGCGTGCCTTCATCCTGCGGCGGCTCGAGCTGATTCGCCATGGCTGGGGAAATCTGGTCGTGCTGGGATCGCAACACTCGGCGCGAACCCTCGAACTCCGGGAATTCCTCAGCCGGAACGGACAGCCTTATACGTATATCGATCTGGATCGGGACCAGACTTCGCAGGAACTGCTCGACCGATTCGAAGTGAAACCGTCGGAGGTGCCGGTAGTGGTGTGCAGCGGCAACAAGGTGATGCGCCGCCCCACCATTCCCGAGCTTGCCGCCGGCCTCGGGTTCAATTGGGCCGCCACGGGCAAACAGGTGCGAGACGTGATCATCGTGGGCGCCGGACCGGCCGGGCTGGCGGCAGCGGTTTACGCCGCTTCCGAAGGTCTGGACTCGCTGGTGATCGAGACGAGCGCGCCGGGAGGCCAGGCGGGATCGAGCTCGAAGATCGAGAATTACCTGGGCTTCCCGACGGGGGTTTCGGGACAGGAACTGGCCGGGCGCGCCGTCACGCAGGCACTCAAGTTCGGCGCGCACATGATGATCGCGCGCAGTGCGATGCGATTGAGCTGCGACCAGCAGCCGTACCGTGTCGTGCTGGACGGCGGCGATACGCTGAACACCCGAACGATCGTGATCGCCACCGGGGCGCAATACAACAAGCCCACGCTTTCGAACCTGCCGCGCTTCGAAGGGGCGGGAATCTATTACGGTGCCACGTACATGGAATCGCAGCTCTGCGTCGGCGAGGAAGTTGCCGTCGTGGGCGGAGGAAACTCGGCGGGACAGGCGGCGACCTTTCTGGCGCAGACGGCGGGAACCGTCCACATGCTGGTGCGCTCGGGCGAACTGTCCAGCACGATGTCGCGATACCTTATCCAGCGGCTGGAGGAGAACCCGAAAGTAAAGTTGCACTTTCACACGGAAATCACGGCTCTGGAGGGCCAGGAGCACCTTGAGTGCGTTACCTGGCGGGAGAGGATTTCCGGCGTGGAATCGCGGCATGCCATCCGGCATGTATTCGTGATGGCCGGAGCCTCGCCGAGGACCGATTGGCTTCGCGGTTGCCTCGCTTTGGACAACAAAGGCTTCATCCTCACAGGCCGCGACCTGGATCGCGCCGCCGCTTTTGAAGGCAACCCGCGATGGCCGCTCGAACGGCCGCCGGAAATGCTGGAAACCAGCCTGCCGGGCGTGTTTGGCGTAGGCGACGTGCGGGCGGGTAACGTAAAGCGTGTGGCGTCGGCGGTCGGAGAAGGGGCGATCAGCATTCACCTGGTGCACCGCGCGCTGACTGAGTTGTAGGACGGCACTCCGGCAACTACGTTTTTCCGGAAAAATCGCGGAGTCACGTTAAAATTGAGTTTCCATGCCGGAAATCCAGTCTCTGTCGCCCGATCTGCTGCTGCATATCGCCGGTGCGCTCTCGGTCCCCATGAAGGGCCTCGTCGCCGCAGTTGAACTCCTTGACGAAGGCTCCACCGTGCCATTCATCGCGCGCTACCGCAAGGAGGCGACCGGTAACCTGGACGAGGTTCAGGTCCGTGCCATCGAAGAGAAGGTTCAATATCTCCGCGAACTTGTCTCCCGCAAGGAGACCATCCTCGCTTCCATATCGGAGCAGGGAAAGCTGACGGACGACCTGAAGGCGCGTATCGACCGGACGCTCGACAAGAGCGAATTGGAAGACCTCTATTTGCCCTATAAGCCCAAGCGCCGCACCAAGGCCCTGATCGCGCGCGAAAAAGGCCTGGAACCGCTGGCCGATTATCTCTGGAACCAGGAACCGGCCGAACTCCCGCTCGAAACACTTGCCGCCACTTTTGTCAACGCCGAAAAAGGCGTTGCCGGCGTGGAAGAAGCGCTGGAGGGCGCGCGCCACATTATCGCCGAAAGGATCAGCGACAACGCCGATATCCGCAAGCTTCTGCGCCACACGATGTTCGAGGAGGGCGTGATCGTCAGCAAGAAAATGAGCGATGCGGTGGACGAGCAGTTGAAGTTCAAGATGTATTACGACTATCGCGAGCCCGTCAAGCAGATTCCCTCGCACCGCATTCTCGCCATTCGCCGGGGCGAAACCGAGAATGTTCTATATTTCGTGATCGAGATCGAGCCGCAGCGGCCCGTCGAACTGATCAAGGGCCGGATTCACAAGCAGCCCGGCGACTGGACGCCGCAACTGAACCTGGCAGCCGAGGACGCGTGGAAGCGGCTCCTCAACAGTTCGATCACAACTGAAATCCGGCTGGAGCTCAAGCAGCGCGCCGATAGCGAGGCCATTCAGGTGTTTCGCGAGAACCTGCAGAACCTGCTGCTGGCGCCGCCGGCAGGGCAGTTGGTCGTGCTGGGAATCGATCCCGGTATCCGCACCGGCTGCAAAATCGCCGTCGTGGACGATACCGGCAAATTTCTGGAAGATGCCGTCATTTATCCGTTCCAGCCCCGTAACGACATCTCGGGCGCCGAGCGCACGCTGAAGTCGCTGGTCGCAAAATACAATGTCCGCGCTATTGCCATCGGCAACGGCACGGCGTCGCGCGAAACCGAGGCGCTGGTGCGGGCCTTCCTGCACAAGGAGGATCTCTCCGCCGTCTTCTCTGTGACCGTGAACGAATCCGGCGCATCCATCTATTCGGCCTCCGAGATCGCCCGCCAGGAGTTTCCCAGCCTCGACCTCACCGTGCGCGGCGCCATCTCCATCGCGCGCAGGCTTCAAGACCCTTTGGCAGAGCTGGTGAAGATCGATCCGAAGTCCATCGGGGTCGGCCAGTATCAGCATGACGTCGACCAGGGCCAACTGCACAAATCTCTGGAGGCCGTAATTGAAAGCTGCGTGAACCGGGTGGGAGTCGATCTCAACACGGCTTCCTGGGCGCTGCTCCGCTATGTTGCCGGCATCAATGAACGGACGGCTCAGAAAATCGTCGAATTCCGTAATGAACACGGGCGCTTCCGCGCGCGAGTGCAGTTGAGCGCGGTCCCGGGCATCGGCCCCAAGACCTTTGAGCAGGCCGCCGGCTTCCTGCGCATTCGCCACGGCGATAACCCGCTCGATATGACTGCCGTTCACCCTGAGTCTTACCACGTGGTGGAGCAGATTGCGCAGGGGTTGAATGTTCCCGTCGATCAGCTCATCCGGCAGCCCGCGCTGCTGGAGAAAGTCGATAGAAGCGGACTGGCCGCCGGCGTGTACACCTTGAACGACATCCTGGAAGAACTCCGCAAGCCCGGGCGCGACCCCCGCGACAAGTTCGTGGCGCCCAGTTTCAAGGAAGACGTCAAGGACATTGGCGACCTCAAGGAGGGGATGGAACTCGAAGGTGTGGTGACCAACGTGACGAAATTCGGAGCCTTCGTCGACGTTGGCGTTCATCAGGACGGACTGGTGCACATCAGCGAATTGGCCGACCGGTATGTCAAGGACCCGGGCGACGTGGTCAAGGTCGGACAGATCGTCAAGGTGCGCGTGCTCAGCGCAGACCCAAACACCAAACGCATCGCGCTTTCCATGAAGACGCCCGGCCCCAAGCCAGGGCAAAACGCAGCGCCTAAAACGAACAAGCCCCAGCCGGCTGCCAAGCCACAGCCCAGCATGGAAGACAAGCTGGCGGCTCTGTCGAACCGCTGGAAGAGTCGGTGAAGCCCAGTGTTAATCTGACTAATGTAAGTGAGGGCGCCGTTTTGGCGTCCAGGTGTCGCGTAACGCTCGCTTTTATTGGGGATGTCTGTCAGTGCCGGATTCCCGTAGCCGCTCCTGGTATCAGTTTCAAAATGCGTTCCGGATGGCGATGGATTCCATCCGCGCGCATAAGTTGCGCAGCTTCCTGACGCTGCTGGGTGTGATCATCGGAGTCGCCAGCGTGGTGATGGTGGGCGCGGCCATTTCCGGACTTGGCGTGTACGCGGAAGAAAGCACGGCCAAGGCGTTCGGCTCGGAATCGTTTCTGGTGGCGCAGATTGCCGCCAACGGCCGCCTGAGCCGTCGCGAACTGTTCGATAAGCTCAAGCGCAACAAACCCATCCGCACCGACGATGCGCGTTATCTGGAATCCGTCAACGGCGATCGCATCCTCTACAGCCCGTACCGCAATCACACCTCGGACGTGAAGCGCGAAAACCAGATCTGTGAAGACACGTCCGTGATCGGCGTCTCGGCCGATATGGCGGCCATCCGCGACATCGATGTGGCCGACGGACGCTTCTTCAGCCAGCAGGAGGACCGCTCGCGCGCATTCGTGGCCGTGATTGGCGAAACCTTGCGCTCGACGCTGTTCCCCGCCGACGCCTCGCCGCTCGGCCGCATCATCCGTATCGAGGGCGTGGAGTTCACGGTGGTGGGCGTGCTGGAACGCCTCGGGTCGGCGTTCGGCCGCGACCAGGACCGTGTCGCCTACATCCCGGTCTCTGCATTCGACCGCCTGTATGGGCCGGGCGCCAGCGGCTTCGCGCTCTTCGGCCGGCCGAAGCCGGGCAGCGGCCTGGATTTGAATGCCGCGCTGGACGAAACTCGCGTGGCGCTGCGCACGCGCTTCCACGCGCGTCCGGGCCAGCCGGACAATTTCGATACGCTCACGCCGGATGCGATCCGCGGCTTTATCGATCAGGTGCTGGGGATGATCGCGGCGGTGGTCGTGCCGGTAACATGCATCTCGCTCGTGGTGGGAGGCATCGTCATCATGAACATCATGCTGGTGAGCGTAACGGAGCGCACGCGCGAAATCGGCATTCGCAAATCGCTGGGCGCCCGCCATGGAGATGTGATGATGCAGATTCTGATCGAGGCGGTAGTGCTGGCGGTGGCGGGCGGGGCGATCGGCGTGGCCGTGGGCGCGCTCCTCACGCTGCTGGTGGGGCGGATTTTCGGACTTACGCTGCACATCACGTTCGGCTATGTCGCGTTGGCTATCGGAGTATCGAGCGTGGTGGGGATTGTTTCCGGATGGTATCCGGCATCGCGTGCGGCGCGGCTCGACCCGGTGGTCGCACTGCGGGCGGAATAGGCCATGAACATCAGCGCACTCGAAAACGTGCAAATGGGCCTCCAGGCGGTGTGGACCCACCGCTTCCGCTCGCTGCTCACCATTCTCGGGATCGTCATCGGCATTACAACGGTCGTCACGGTGGCAGCGCTGCTGACCGGCTTGCGACAGGGAGTGGTGGTCTTCTTCCAGGAACTGGGGCCCGATAATATCTTCCTGTTCAAGACGTCGGGCGATCCCAGCATGGAACCGCCCAAGGAGCAGAAGCGCCGGCCGATGAAGCCGGAGTACGCGGATGAGATCCGGCGCTGGTGCGGCTCGGTGCAGGATGTCGGCATGGAACTGCTCATTCCGCCGGTGGTGGATGGCAACCCCATTCTGGCCCGTGTGCCGGGGTTTGAGACGGAGAACATCAACGTGGAAGGGGATTCGGCCAACATCGCCGATATCTCACCGCGCGATTTCGATGCCGGCCGCTTCTTCACGCCGGAGGAGGACCGCCGCGGCGCGCACGTTGTGCTGATCGGCGCCAACGTGGCGGTATCGCTATTTCCCGACGGCCGCGCGCTGGGCCGCACGCTCATGATGGATGGCGCCGAATACACGGTGATCGGCGTCTACGCCAAAGCCAAAGGCGGCTTCTTCGGCGAAAACGGCATGGACAATGCCGTGGTCATGCCGCTGGCGACGGCCCGTGCGCGCTACCCGCAGGTGACTCGTTTCATGATCATCGCCAAGGCGCTGCCGGGCAGCCGGCAGGAGGCGTACCAGGAAGTAGAGGGAGCGATGCGGCGCATCCGTCGCCTGGCCACGGACGCGCCGAATGATTTTTCCATCTCCACGCCGGACCAGATCATCCAGCAATTCGACAGCATCACCGGGCTGATCGGCCTGGTGGCCATTGCGCTGTCGGGACTCGGGTTGCTGGTGGGCGGCATCGGGGTCATGAATATCATGCTGGTGAGCGTTACCGAGCGCACGCGCGAGATCGGCGTGCGCAAGGCGCTGGGGGCGCGGCGCCGGGATATCATCGGCCAGTTCCTGATCGAGGCGATGACGCTGACCGGTGCCGGCGGCGTGCTGGGCATTGTGATCGCGGTGCTGATCACGTTGCTCGTCGGTGTACTGGTGCCCTCGCTGCCTTCGCAGGTTCCCGCGTGGGCGCTGATTACCGGCTTTACGGTATCGGTAGCCGTGGGCGTGTTCTTCGGCGTCTGGCCGGCGGTGAAGGCGGCACAACTGGATCCGGTGGAAGCGCTTCGTTACGAATAATCGCGCGCGGTTTTCGCCGATGGATCGAACGGTTGGCAGGCGAAATCGCCTGCCCCACATTGCCGGCGACGTGGGACAGGCGTTTCCGCCTGCCAACCGCCTCGTCCTACATCAGCCGAAAGTTGACCTCGATCGTTGCCAGCACGGTCACGGGAGCGCCATCCTTCATGCCCGGCTGGAATTGCCATTGCGTGATTGCGTCCAGGGCTTTCTGGTCCAGCCCGGGCGTCAGCCCGCGGACGACCACAGCATTGTGCGCGCGGCCGTCGGGTTCGATTTCCACCGATAGCACCACCGTTCCGGCGACGCCCGCGGCGCGGTCGCCCTCGTCGTACGAGGGCTCCACTTTAGCGATCAGTTTCGGCGCGCTGATGCCATGGCCGACACGGTAGACGCCGGGAGGGGTAAGCGTTGGACCGGATCCGGCAGGCGGTGCGGGCGCCGGCGGCACGGGACCCGTTCCGGTAGCGCCGCGGAAGCGCAGGTCCCCGGCTTGGGCCGCCGCCGGCGGTACTTGCAAAGCGCGCTCGCGCATTGCCTGTGCCTCTTCCACCCGGCCCTGCTTGCTTAAGAAGGACGCATACGCTGCCATGGTGGCCTTCTGTTCGTAGCTGCCCGGCGTTTCCACGGACATGGCTCTCTGGTAGAGCGGTTCGGCTTCGCTTTCGCGGCCCTGCTGGCGCTGGCGAATTCCCGCCAGCCACGTCAGAGCGGGCCCGGTCTGTGGGCCGTTGGGATCGGCATTGACCAGACGCTGGAAGAGATCGTCCGCCTGTGCGATATTCCCGGAGGTATAAGCGGCGAGGCCCAGATAGAGCAGGGCGGGGGAGACCTTGGGGCGGTCGCCGAGAGACACGGCCTGCTCGTAATATTTCTGCGCCTGTTGCGGCCGTACCAGCCGGGCCGCGAGATTGCCCAGCCTGACCAGGCCGGTCGCGTATTCGGCGCTGCGGTCGCCGTGCACCTGGCCGCGAATCGCCAGCGCGCTTTCGAGCAGCTTCTGCGCCACATCGAACTGGCGCAACTGCTC
>DATJMA010000113.1:0-140752 GCA_035509055.1 Bryobacteraceae bacterium
TGGTGCCGCAATCGTTCTCGGTGATGATGACGTCCTGCGCCACGTCCACCAGGCGCCGCGTGAGATAGCCGGAATCGGCCGTCTTCAACGCCGTATCGGCCAATCCCTTGCGGGCGCCGTGCGTGGAGATGAAGTATTGCAAAACGTTGAGGCCTTCGCGGAAGTTCGCGGTGATGGGCGTCTCGATGATTTCACCGGAAGGCTTGGCCATCAGTCCGCGCATACCGGAAAGCTGGCGGATCTGCTGTTTCGATCCGCGCGCGCCGGAGTCGGCCATGATGTAAATAGGATTGAGATAGCGGCCCGTGCGGTCGTCCTCTTCCATCGCCGCCATCATTTCGTCGGAAACCTTCTCGGTCACCTTCGACCAGATTTCGATGATCTTGTTGTAGCGCTCGCCGTGGGTGATGGCGCCGTCCTGATACTGGCTCTCCACGTTCACCACTTCGCGCTCCGCCTCGTGCACCAGGCTGGCCTTTTCGGCGGGAACCACCATGTCGTCGATGCCGATCGAAATGCCGGCGCGCGTCGCGTATAGGAAGCCGAGCGCTTTGATCTCGTCGAGCATTCCAACCGTAGTCTGCAAACCGAACTTCAGGTAGCAGTATTGCACCAGCGCGCCGAGGCCTTTCTTCTTCAGAAGGCCGTTGATGAACGGCATATCCTGCGGCAGGTGGTCGTTCAGGATCACGCGGCCGACGGTGGTTTCCATGTACTGCTTGTTGAACTCGATCGGCTCGGTGTGGATTACGTTCTGGCTGTCGAACGCGTGAACCAGGTCGATGACGCGGCCGGTGTAGCGGAGCTTGATGGGCGTGAGCGTTTCGACTTCGCCCATTTCGAGCGCGATCAGCACATCGTCGGTGGAAGCGAAGGTGCGGCCTTCACCCTTGGCGCCGGGACGCGCTTTGGTGAGGTAATAGCAGCCCAGCACCATGTCCTGCGTCGGGACCGCGATGGGCGCTCCGTGTGCCGGGGAAAGGATGTTGTTGGCCGAAAGCATCAGGGTCGAAGCTTCGATCTGGGCTTCCGGAGACAGCGGGATGTGGACGGCCATCTGGTCGCCGTCGAAATCGGCGTTGAACGCGGTGCAGGTGAGCGGGTGCAACTTGATGGCCTTGCCTTCCACCAGTACCGGCTCGAACGCCTGGATGCCGAGACGGTGCAGCGTGGGAGCGCGATTGAGCAGAATGGGGTGGTCTTTGATCACCTCTTCCAGGATGTCCCACACCACCGGGTCCTGCTGTTCCACCAGTTCCTTGGCCTGCTTGATGGTGGTGCAATGGCCGCGCTGTTCGAGGCGGTGGTAGATGAACGGCTTGAAGAGCTCGAGGGCCATCTTCTTGGGAAGACCACACTGGTGCAGCTTCAAATCCGGACCGACCACGATCACCGAACGGCCGGAATAGTCCACGCGCTTGCCGAGCAGGTTCTGGCGGAAGCGGCCCTGCTTGCCTTTCAGGGTATCGGAGAGCGATTTCAGCGGGCGGTTGTTGGCGCCGCGCAGAACGCGTCCCCGGCGGCCATTGTCGAACAGCGCGTCCACAGCTTCCTGGAGCATGCGCTTTTCATTGCGCACGATGACGTCGGGCGCGTGCAGCTCGATCAGCTTCTTCAACCGGTTGTTGCGGTTGATCACGCGGCGATAGAGATCGTTGAGGTCGGATGTCGCGAAGCGGCCGCCATCGAGCGGCACCAGCGGGCGTAGTTCCGGCGGAATCACCGGGATCACGTCGAGAATCATCCACTCCGGCTTGTTGCCCGATTTGCGGAACGATTCCACCACGCGAAGCCGCTTGGCGTACTTCAGTTTCTTCTGCACCGATTGCTCGGTCTTCATGCGCTCGCGGATCTCTTCCGAGAGCGCTTCCACATCGACCTTCTTGAGCAGTTCCTTGATGCCCTCAGCGCCCATCATGGCGACGAACTTGCCGGGAGCCTCCTGGTCAAGCTGGCGCTTGCGCTCGTCGGTGATCACTTCGCCCTGGCTGAGGCCTTCCACCTCGCCCGGCTCGACCACCACGTAGGCTTCGAAGTACAGCACCCGTTCGAGTTCGCGCAGGGTGATGTCGAGCAGGTGGCCGATGCGGCTGGGAAGTCCCTTGAAGAACCAGACGTGCGAGCAGGGGCTGGCGAGTTCGATGTGGCCGAGCCGTTCGCGGCGGACGCGCGCCAGCGTGACTTCCACGCCGCACTTGTCGCAGATCACGCCGCGGTGCTTCATGCGCTTGTACTTGCCGCACAAGCACTCCCAATCCTGGGTGGGTCCGAAAATCCGGGCGCAGAAAAGCCCGTCGCGCTCCGGCTTAAAAGTGCGGTAATTAATGGTCTCCGGCTTAGTGACTTCTCCGTGCGACCAGCTCCGGATTTTTTCCGGCGAGGCCAGAGAAATGCGGATGGAATCGAAATCCGCGATCAAATTCGCTCGATCATAGGGTGAAGATCTCAAAGGAACCTCCAAATGCGAAAATTAGAAGCCGGAAGTCGGGAGCCAGAATGGTGAGCTCCGAATCCGTCTTCATTTTCCGCGTACTCATTATTTTTTGTCCGCTATTAATCGAGGGAAGCTTCGGAGCAGGCCATTCTGGCTTCTTGACTCCTGGCTCCTGGCTCCCCGTGCTTTCAGTCAGCCGCCAGTGCCGTATCCGGCACTTCGCGCGGCTTCTTCATCAATTCCACATCCAGACACAGAGATTGCAATTCGCGTATCAGTACGTTGAAGGATTCGGGCACTCCGGGTTCGATGGCGGCTTCGCCCTTCACGATCGCTTCGTAGATCTTGGCGCGGCCGTAGACGTCGTCCGACTTCGCCGTCAAGAGCTCCTGCAGGATGTAAGCGGCGCCGTAGGCTTCGAGAGCCCACACCTCCATTTCGCCGAAGCGCTGTCCGCCGAACTGCGCCTTGCCGCCCAGCGGCTGCTGGGTGATCAGCGAGTACGGTCCGATGGAGCGCGCGTGAATCTTGTCGTCCACCAGGTGCGAGAGCTTCATCATGTAGATGTAGCCCACGGTCACCGGCTGTTCGAACATCGTCCCGGTCATACCGTCATAGAGCGCGGTCTTACCGGAACTCGGCAGTTTTGCCTCTGCCAGAGCCTTTTTGATTTCCCGCTCGGTGGCGCCATCGAACACCGGGGTCGCGAACTGCACGCCCAGCGCCTTGGCGGCCCATCCGAGGTGGGTTTCGAGAATCTGGCCGACGTTCATACGGGAGGGAACGCCCAGCGGATTGAGCACAATCTCCACCGGAGTTCCATCGGGCAGGTACGGCATGTCTTCTTCGGGAAGAATGCGCGCGATCACGCCCTTGTTGCCGTGGCGTCCCGCCATCTTGTCGCCCACCGAAAGCTTGCGCTTCATGGCGATGTATACCTTCACCAGCTTGATCACGCCGGGAGGCAGTTCGTCGCCCTTGCGCAGCTTGGCGATTTTCTCGTCGGTAATCTTTTCGAGCACCGCGATCTGCCGCGACGTCATCTCTTCGATTTCGTCGATCTGCTCGTTCAGGCGCGGCTCCTTGTTGGCCAGGCGCATGCGCTTGAGGTCGCGCGATTTCATCTTTTCGATGAGTTCGCGGGTGAGATCGGTGTCTTTGGAAAGCAGGCGCTTGTTGGTCTTTTCGTCGTGCAGGTCGGCCAGCAGCTTCTTGCCTTCGAGCAGACCGGCCAAACGCTTGGCGCGCTCGTCGGTCAGGATGCGGATTTCGTCCTGCAGGTTGCGCTGCAGGCGTTGGATCTGCGATTCCTCAATTGCCTTGGAACGCTCGTCCTTCTCCTGGCCCTTGCGCGAGAAAATCTTGCAGTCGACGATAGTGCCCTCGATTCCCGGCGGGCAGTAGAGCGACGCGTCCTTGACGTCGCCGGCCTTTTCGCCGAAAATCGCACGCAGCAGTTTCTCTTCGGGGGTGAGCTGGGTTTCGCCCTTCGGCGTCACCTTGCCTACCAGAATGTCGCCGGGCTTCACCGTGGCGCCGATGCGGATGATGCCGCTCTCGTCCAGGTTGCGCAGGAAGGAATCCGCGATATTCGGAATGTCGCGCGTGATTTCTTCCGGCCCGAGCTTGGTATCGCGGGCTTCGATCTCGAATTCTTCAATATGGATCGAAGTATAGTAGTCTTCCTTGACCAGCTTCTCGCTCACCAGAATGGCGTCTTCGAAGTTGTACCCGCGCCACGGCATGAACGATACCAGCACGTTCCGCCCGAGCGCCAGCTCGCCGAAATCGGTGCACGGACCGTCGGCCAGCACAGTACCCTTCGGCACCCGCTGCCCGACATGCACGATCGGCTTCTGGTTGATGCAGGTGTTCTGGTTCGAGCGTTTGAACTTGGTGAGCTGGTAGATGTCCGCGCCCACTTCGCGTGAGAGCTGGCCTTCGTGCGCCGCTCCTTCCACGCGAACGATGATGCGTTCGGAGTCCACCGAATCCACCACGCCGGAGCGCTTGCACAGCACCACGGCGCCCGAATCGCGAGCCGTCACGTACTCCATGCCGGTGCCCACGTAAGGAGCGTCGGCGCGCAGCAACGGCACGGCCTGGCGTTGCATGTTCGATCCCATCAGCGCGCGGTTGGCGTCGTCGTTCTCGAGGAACGGAATCAGGCTGGCCGCCACCGATACCAGCTGCTTGGGGCTGACGTCGATGTATTCGATCTCGTCGCGCGATTTCAGGACGAAGTTGCCGGCCTGGCGGGCATTGGAAAGATCGGGTACGATGCGGCCCTTCTCGTCCAATTCCACGTTGGCCTGCGCCACCGTCCACTTGTCTTCTTCCCAAGCCGAAAGATATTCGCAGTGGGCTTCGAATTCGGCCGCCTGCTTCTTGGCGCCCAGCTTCCTGTTGGCGTCTTCGGCTTCCTGCCGCCGCACGATATCTCCGACTTTATAATCGGTATCGCCCGGATTCAGGATCTTGACTTCATCGATCACCACGCCCTTTTGCACCTTGCGGTAGGGGCTCTCGATGAAGCCATATTCGTTGATGCGCGCAAAGCACGAAAGCGACGAAATCAGTCCGATGTTCGGACCTTCCGGCGTCTCGATCGGGCAGATGCGGCCGTAATGCGTGGGGTGCACGTCGCGGACTTCGAATCCCGCGCGCTCGCGGCTCAAACCGCCCGGTCCCAGGGCCGACAAACGGCGCTTGTGGGTGATTTCCGAGAGCGGGTTGGTCTGATCCATGAATTGCGAGAGCTGGCTGGAGCCGAAGAACTCGCGGATGGCGGCCATTACCGGCTTGGCGTTCACCAGGTCGTGCGGCATGGCCGTCGACATTTCCTGGTACACCGACATCTTCTCTTTAATGGCGCGCTCCATGCGCACCAGGCCGATGCGGAACTGGTTTTCGAGCAGTTCGCCCACCGCGCGCACGCGGCGGTTGCCCAGGTGGTCGATATCGTCTACCGCGCCGATGCCCTTGCGGAGCTTGAGCAGGTACTTGATGGTGCCGCGGAAGTCTTCCGAATCGAGCGTGCGCTTGTCGAGCGAAGTAGCGTCGGCCTTATCGTGCAGCTTGATGTTGAACTTCATGCGGCCCACGCGCGAAAAATCGTACTTGCGCGGGTCGAAGAACATGCCCTGAAAGAGCTGTGTCGCGGTATCGAGCGTGGGCGGATCGCCGGGCCGCAATTTGCGATAGATCTCGATCAGCCCCTCGTTCTGGGCCTTCACGGGGTCTTTGCGGATGGTCGCGGAAACCACCGTTCCGACGTCGTCGCGCTCGGGGAAGAAAATTTCGAAATCGGTGATGCCAGCTTCGAGCAGCTTGGCAAGCGCCGTGGTGGTGAGTTCGCTGTTGGCATCGATGAGCACTTCGCCGGTGCTCATATCGACCACGTCGGCGACGATGTGCGCGCCTTCCAGATCGTTGGCCGCAACTTCCACCTGCTGGATTTTGAACTTCTGGATTTCCTTGAAGAGACCCGAAGTGATTTTCTTGCCCTGCGCCACCACAGTTTCGCCGCTCTTGGCGGTGATGGCGTAGGAGAGCTTCAGGCCGGTCAGACCTTCGTCCACGTTCCAGAAAAGCTTCTTGTCTTTGATGCTGATCTTGCTGACTCGATAGAACGCGCGCAGGATCTGCTCGTCGGTCTTATAGCCCAGCGCGCGGAGGAACACCGAACCATAGAACTTGCGCTTGCGGTCGATGCGGACATAAAGAATGTTCTTGAGGTCGTATTCGAACTCGACCCAGCTTCCGCGATAGGGGATGATTTTGCCAAGGAAATAGCCTTGCGCCGGAATGCGCTCGAAGAACACGCCCGGCGAGCGGTGCAACTGCGAAACGATCACGCGCTCGGTGCCGTTGATGATGAACGTTCCGTTGTCCGTCATCAGCGGGATTTCGCCGAAGAAAACTTCCTGTTCCTTGATGTCGCGAACGCTTTTCTTGCCCGTTTCGGGGTCTTTCGAATACACCGTGAGCCGGATGGTGACCTTGAGCGGCGCGGCATAGGTCATGCCGCGCTCCTGGCATTCCTGCATATCGTATTTCAGTTGCAGGCCCACCGGGTCGCCGCATTTATTGCAGAACGTGACCACGTTCTTGTTGAAGGTTCCGCAATGCGCACAGAGGATGTCGCCGGCGTGGAAGGGGTCGGTGCGGATGGTGGCGCCGCAGTTGCGGCAGGTGGAGCGCAGGTGATGCAGACCTTTCAGGTTGCCGCACTTGCATTCCCAGTTCCCGATCGAATAATCGACGAATTCGAGATCGCTGACACCGCGGAAATCCGAGATGGGGAATACGGAATTAAAAACGGTCTGCAGGCCAATGTCCTCGCGCTCGTTCGGCAGCAAGTCCATCTGCAAAAACCGCTCATACGACTTCTTCTGTACTTCGATGAGATTCGGAATCGGAATCGAAGTTTTAATTTTCGAAAAATCAACTCGCTCGGGGGCAGCGCCGTTATGTTGAAAATCCATTCTTATACTCCTGACGGCCGAACAGCCAAAGCAACGAGACTGCGTCTAACAGCACAAAGCCAACGGCGCTCCGGGAGAATATGCCTCCCGGCACGCCGAGTGATGAAAACGGGGCAGGAATCGAATTGGTTCTGAAGTATTGCGCGTGGTGAATGGCTCTGGGGAAGAAAGGGCGTACGAATCCTGTACGGCAGTTCCTGGTGCGAGAAAGCGCAAAGAATCCCTCTTTGCAGCTTCGCCCCGGCTGCAATTGAAGTTCCAGAATTCGGAAGTCACAGTCACCAATTGGGATCGAGTCCGCTGGTTCGAAGGCCCAACTACTTACCTTAACAGGGGAAGTCCCCTATGTCAAATGACAAAAAAGCAGAATCCAGAAGCCAGCCGCAAGAACCCGGCAGGAAAGCCCGCTAGCTGCGCGAGCCCCGCTATTCCGGCTCCTGGCTTCTGACCCCTGGCTCGTCTTCCCTACTTCACTTCGACCGAGGCACCGGCGTCGACGAACTTCTTCTTGATCGTCTCGGCTTCTTCCTTGCTGACGCCTTCCTTTACCGGCTTGGGAGCGCCATCCACCAGGTCCTTGGCTTCCTTCAAGCCCAGGCTGGTGACTTCGCGAACGGCCTTAATGACGTTGATTTTGTTAGCGCCCGCCGCCGTCAGGATCACGCTGAACTCGGTCTTCTCTTCGGCCGCCGGAGCCGCCGCCGCTGCCGGGCCGGCCGCCGCCGCCACCGGAGCCGCCGCTGCCGCCGACACCCCCAACTTCTCTTCTAACAGCTTCACCAGGCTGGATGCCTCCAGCAAGGTCAAGCCCTGAATCTGTTCCGCAATTGCGTTAATGTCCGCCATCTCTGTAAAACTCCTTCGAAATTTAAAGCTTTCAGCCCGCGGCAGCCGCCGCCGGTTATTGGAACTTGTTTTCCTTCACGCCTTGATTGATCGCTACGGCCAACGACCGGCCGGCAGCACCGATCGTCATCGCCAAACGCTGCGCCGGAGCCTGAATCAGGTAGAGCAGCTTGGCATAGATCTCTTCCTTCGAGGGCATCGTGGCCAGGTCGACGATCTGCTTCACATCGATGGCGCGCCCTTCCACAATTCCCGCTTTGAAGGTGAAAGACGGGTTCGCCTTGGCATATGCCGTGAGCGCCTTCGCCAGCGCCACCGGATCGTTGGTGGTGTACGCCATCGAAGTCATGCCGCGCAGCCCCTTCAATACGGGTTCCGACGGCGTTCCCTGGCTGGCGATCTCCGCCAGGTTGTTCTTCACCACGCGATACTGCCCGCCGGCTGCCCGGATGGTCTTGCGCAGGTCGAAATCCTGCGACACCTTCAGCTTCTCGTACCCGGTGACAAACAGGTTCTTTGACTTCTGCAAGTCCTCGCGCAGAGCGTCAATGTCTTTTTTCTTGTCTTCCTTCTTTTTCATGGAAACACCTGTAGGGCGCTAGACCGCCGCCGCCTTAACGCTGAACGGGGTCGTATCCACGGCCACCCCGGGACCCATCGTGGAGCACACCGTCGTGCTCTTCACGTATTTGCCTTTGGCCACCGCCGGCTTCGCCTTGATCACCGCCGTAATCAAACTGGCGGCATTCTCCACCAGTTTCTCCGCCGAAAAACTGGTCTTCCCCACCGGCGCGTGAATGATCCCGGTCTTGTCCACGCGGAATTCCACCTTACCGGCCTTGATTTCCTTGATCGCCTTGGTGACATCCACCGTCACAGTGCCGGTCTTGGGATTGGGCATCAGCCCTCGAGGACCCAGCACTTTGCCGAGTTTGCCGACTGAGCGCATCATGTCCGGAGTTGCGATCACGGCGTCGAAGTCCGTCCAGGATTCCGACTGAATTTTGTTGACCATGTCTTCGCCGCCGACAAAATCGGCGCCGGCTTCGGAGGCTTCGCGCTGCTTATCGCCGCTCGCGATGACCAGAACTTTTTTGGATTTGCCCAGTCCGTTCGGCATGACCACGGTGCCGCGCACCATCTGATCGGCGTGCTTGGGGTCCACACCGAGGCGCATGTGCACCTCTACGGTTTCATCGAACTTGGCGTATTTGACTTTTTTGAGAAGCGGAATGGCCTCTTCCAGCTGGTATTCTTTGGCTTCGACCTGTTTCCGCGCGGCTTGGTAATGCTTACCTTGTTTTCGTGCCATGATTCCTCATTGGTGCAAGCGGTCCGTCAAGAAACAAACGAACCTCCCATTGAGCAGATTATTTTTGGGACAGCATTCAATATACCAAAGCGCGGAATCGCTTGTCTACCGCTTCTCTCTTTCGTCCGCGGAAGTCTTTGCGCCCTGGTAGGCTCGTAGTTTACCCAGCTTTCGCCGCCAGAGTGGAAAGCGTCACAATTGAGGTCATAGGAGTCCTCCCCCAGATGCCGGCAGAGTTGTATCGTTTCTGCCTCAAGCAGTCCAGCGTCTGTGTTGCCCGCGATCCCGATGGCAAAGCTACCGCGGTAGTGGTCCCAACCGGCGCGGAAGTCACAACCGCCGATTTGGCCTTAATCGATTCCTCCCCGGACAGGCTGAATCTCATGATCCAAATTCAGTGGAGGGATCGAACTCTTTCCATGTTCCTGACCGATCTTCTGGCGCGGGGGGAGCGCGTCGAATCCGACAGAAATGAAGAGCACGCCAGCGTAGCCCAAAAGGGCTAACAAGACATCGAAACGAGGTTTGGCGTGTTACCATCCTTAGTATCCAGGAGCTATGTGCGCCTTTCCTTTCTAGTTTTTGCCGTCATTAGTGTGCTTACAGTGCATGCCCAGAGCTCCTCCTCGGAATCGGTATCTCCTTCCGTCGTCGCCCCCACCGGCTCTGCGCCCGCTTCGGCCGCGGCCGTAATACCCGTCGAAGACAAGCGCGCCTACGGCGTCCTTCCCAACTATCGCACCGCCGAACTCTCCACGCCGTTCAAACCTCTCACCGCCAAGCAGAAACTGACCATTGCCGCCAAAGATTCCTTTGATGGCGCCGTGTATCCTACCGCCCTGGTGATGTCCGTAATTTATCAGGCGGAGGATGCGAACCCTTCCTTTGGACAGGGATTCAAGGGCTACGCGCAGCGTGCCGGCACAGCTTTCGGCGACCAGATGATCGGCAACATGATGACTGAGGGTTTCATGCCGGCGTTGCTGCGCGAGGACCCGCGTTACTTCCGAATCGGCGAAGGGTCCTTCGGCCACCGGCTGTGGTATGCCATGCGGCAAACGCTGATCACCCGAACCGATTCCAACCACAAGACCTTTAATTTTGCCGAGTGGGGCGGCAACTCGGTCGCGGTAGGAATCTCGAATCTTTATTACCAGGACGGGCGCACCTGGCAGGACAACGTCGAGCGCCTCTTCGTCCAGTGCGGCACCGACACTCTGTCGAACGTTCTGAAAGAATTCTGGCCCGACGTCAAGCGTCACTTCCAGAAGGACAAGCACTAGCGATTCGGCGACAATTCCCGGTAACCGGATCGCTGTTCCGGCCATCCATAGTGGCAAGCATGCGTCAGTGCGCCACCACATTCGCATTGCTGGTTTTGGGGTTATTACCGGGCCTCGCTCAAGATACCCCCGCTCCGTCCGCACCTGATCAGGCAATCCCCGCGCCCGCCGAAGATAAGCGCATATTCGGTGTCATCCCCAACAATCGGACCACGGAAGAGTCCATTCCCTTCCGTGCCATCAGCGCCAAAGAGAAAATCACCATCGCCGCCAAAGACTCGTTCGATTGGCCGGTGTTTCCCACCGCCGCCGCGTTTGCCGGCTTGTACCAGATCGAAAATCAGAACCCCTCTTTCGGGCAGGGTGTGCAGGGCTATGCCAAGCGGTTCGCCACCGCCTATGGCGACCAGATGCTCGGCAATGTCATGACCGAAGGAGCGGTCCCCATCCTGACCCACGAAGACCCGCGCTACTTCCGCCTCGGCGAGGGCGGCATCTTGAACCGCGCAAGCTACGCCCTGAAACAGATTGTGATCACCCGCACCGATTCCGGCGGCCACTTCTTCAACTTTTCGGAATGGGGTGGAAACGCCGCCGCGGTGGCCATTTCCAACGCGTATTATCCCGATACCCGTACCGCCCCGGATAACGTGGAGCGCCTGCTCGTCGCCTGCGGCACCGACGCTTTCTCCAACGTGCTCAAAGAATTCTGGCCCGACGTCAAAAAGAAACTGCAACAGCTAAGGCATCGCTGAAGCCAGAACGTTGAGGCTGCCGCGCTTTCAGTTCCCTCCTGCCGTCTCTTCACCCCAGATATACCTGCTGAACCATTCGTAGTTCTGCTCCATCAGCGCCCGCTGCTGTTTTGGCTTGGTGATGCCGTGGCCGAACCCTTTGAAGAAGATTAATTTCACGGGAATGCCGCGGTCCTTCAGCGCCTGGTACAACTCGTAGGAATCGGGCGGCGGCACGCGCTTGTCCTGGTCCCCCTGTTGGATCAGCGTCGGCGTCCTCGCCCGATTCACGTAGGTGATGGGCGAGGTCTTCCGGTAAATTTCCGGATCGTCCCATGGAGTCGCTTTGAGATACTGCCTGGTAAACGGATGGATGTCGGTGTTGACGTAGTATGTCAGCCAGTCCGAGATTCCCGCGCCGACCGAAACCGCCTTGAACCGGTCGCTGTAACAGGTGATGAATGCCGAGATGTAGCCGCCCTCGCTCCATCCCATCGACGCCACACGGTCCTTGTCCACCAAACCCCTGGCGATCAGGCTGTCGACACCCGAAATCACATCGGCATAGTCGCCGGTGCCGAGGTCGCGCACATTCAGCGCGCGGAATTTCGCGCCGTACCCGGCTGATCCGCGATAGTTCGGCTTCAAAACCAGTGCGCCCTTGGCGGCAAAACGCTCCACGGGATAGGTCCGATCCACCGTTCGCACCGTCGTATCCACTCCGGTTGGCCCGCCGTGAATCACCACCAGCAGCGGGTATTTCCGCGACGGATCGTAATCCGCCGGCTTCATGAGAATGCCTTCGATGGTGGCTCCGTCAGACGACTTCCAGGAAATCACTTCGCGCGTGGCAAGTTTGAAATCCCGGTACTGTGCCGAGACATCGGTCAGGTATTTGGGTACGAAATCGCTGGCCGGCGAAACGAAAATCTCGGCGAAGTGGTTCGGGGCCGCGCCCATACCGGCGAAGGTCTTATGGTCTTTGGTAAAGCTGGCGCCCATGGCGTGAAACGCATCCGGTCCGGTGATCCGTTTGATGGCGCCCGATGCCGGGTCGAGCCGGTACACGTGCGAGTAGGTCTTCTGGAGCCCACCGAAATAAATGCCGTCCAGTCCCCAATCGATCAGGTTGGCATCTTCGTCGAAAGCCTGCGTCAATACCCGTGGCGTGCCGCCCTCGGCCGGGATCACCGCGATATAGCGGTTGGCGTAAAAGAAGAATTCCTGCCCATTGGCGGTCACATAGGCGATGCTCTTGCCGTCGGGCGACCATTCCGGCTGCGAGTTCGGACCGCCCGATTCCAGCAGTTTTCGCACATGCAGATCCGCCATGTCGAGCACATAAATCTGCTGCGTGCCCTGCGATCCCAGGTCGGGATCGCGGCTGGCGCTGAAAGCGATCCGCTTTCCGTCCGGCGCCCAGGCGAACCCTCCCACGCTGAACTGATCGCCTTTCGTGAGCTGCTCCGGCTTCGGCAATTGCTTTACGTCCGCCGGAATCTCAGGCGGCAATTTCACCAGCCAGATGTGGTTCATATGGTAGTCGCCGCCGATGATGCTGAACTCCCCGTACTTCTCCTTGCGGTCTTTCGATTCTTTGGTTTCGGGACCGCTGGAGGTAAAGGCGATGGCGCTTCCATCGGGGCGCCACTCCATGCCGCCGACACCGCTCTCTTCGTTCGTGACTTGCCGGGCCTCGCCGCCGGAGGGCGAAATCACGTAGATTTGCGTCTTTCCGTCGCGATCCGAGGTGAACGCCAATCGCTTCGAATCGGGCGACCAGCGCGGGTTGCCGCTGGATTTTTTGGCCGCCGTGAGTTGCATCCGATTTCCCGAAACCGTGTCAGCAAGCCAGATCTGGCTGACAAATTCGTTCTCGTCCCAATTGGCTTCGGTGACCGTATAGGCGACGTAACGTCCATCCGGGGAGATCCGCACCCCGCCCACGGACTTCATGCTGAGGGATTGATCGATAGACGGCACCGCCGCCGCGGTCAGCACACCGGCGCAAGCCAGTAGAGCGCAAGGAAACTTTCGACGCATGCCGAATTATACCCTGTGACGCCTACCCGCCCCATCGCGCTTCCCACCCCCGCCACCAATCGGTGTTTTCCAGATTCAAGGCGTCCCAGCACAGATCGATGGCACCGGCATCACGCCTCACCACGGCCGCGCGCGTCGCCGTTTTCGGCACTTTCACCAGCGCCGCGAACCGGTCGAACACCCGTCCGCGATCGCGCGCCGGCACCCTCGTCAGCAAATGCCAGAGCGTGAGACCGTCGTTTGGACCGGCAGCGGCTAGAATACCATCCAACGCCCCTCCATCACCCTCCTCAAACGCCGTCAGCGACCGCCGCAGCTCTTCGCTCGCGTCTTCATAAAACGGAATGCCCGGACCCCGCCGCTTCCGCGTGACGCATGCCGCGCCTGCGGGAATGAAGGATTCCTGTCCGTCATATTGAAAGGCCACCCATCCCGTCGATACGCGCAGCAGTCCGTTGCCCGAGGCGTCCACCCTGATGGTGTACTGGCACCCGAGATCGACCGCCCGTGCCGAAGGCGTGTCCACGACAAATTGACGCGGCGGCGCCCAAATGTAGGCATGCAGCAGCCCGCGCTCCAATTCGATCCGCCGGTTGGTTGCCGCCCGAAGTTCGGAATCGGGACCGATTTCCATGGTGCCGAAATCTTCCGCGCGAAACGTGATCTCGGTGTCTCTCGCGGTCCGTACCGTCTGTCCGGTCTGCAACGCCATGGCGACCGCGGCTTGCCTGTCTCCTAGCCGCGCCTGTCCGCGCACACTGTCCACCTGCCAGCCGGTCGATGGCGCCGGTGGCGTCCGCATTTCGAGCCCGGCAGCCACCAGTATGACGGCGGCAGCAGCCGCCCACCACCTGGCCGGCGCTCGACGCGCCGCGAAGAGATCCGCCCGGTGCCGGTAGCGGAGCGGGGCGAGCGTTCTTTCCAGACGCTCGATTTCCGGGTCGGGCTCTCCCGAGCGGTCCCAGAGATATTCGTCGTTCATTTTGCCTCCACGCCCCCCAACAGCCCTCGCAGCATCTTCATACCCCGGCACAGATTTACCCGCACGGAATCCGCCGTTAACCCGGTCTCGCGAGCGATCTCCGGTCCCGTCATCCCCTCCACCAGCCGCAAAACCATGGTCTCGCGATAGGCTTCCGGAAGCCGGCCGATCAAGTCGAGCACTTCCAGCGCTGCGAGGCCACCCTCCCGCGGCAATTCCTGCCGCATGCTTTCCTCCAGCGGCACTCGCGGACGCGACTGGCGGAAATGATCCATGGCGCGGTTGCGCGCGATAGCGGCCAGCCAGCCGCGGAATGCTGCCACAGTCCGAAGGCCGGGAAGCTGCCGCATGGCCGAGAGGAACACGTCCTGCACCAGGTCGTCGGCTTCCTCCGCAGCCACTCGCGAGAGGAGGATGCCATGCACCAGCCGGGCATATCGCACATAGAGTTCGCCGAACGCCGCGCGATCCCCCGCAGCCGCGGCACGAACCAGCCCGTCGTCTTGCGAGATCTCCGGCGCCGTCATCGCAGGCATCATCTTACTGCGCGCATTTCCGTCTGCATAGACGCCGCTCGCGGCCGAACTGTTAACCGCCCCTGGTAACCTGTGGAAATGATCGACTTCAGGGCCGTGGTGGCCTTCGCCATCGCCGCTGCTCTCCTTACCCTCACGCCCGGCCTCGATACCGCACTCGTCCTGAGGACCGCTGCCGTGGAAGGCACGGCGCACGCCCGTTTCGCCCTGGCCGGCATCTGCACCGGACTGTTCGTTTGGGGCAGCGCAACTTCCCTGGGGCTCACCGCGCTGATCGCTGTCTCCGCGGTGGCCTACAACATCCTGCGCGCGGCCGGTGCGATTTACCTGGTGTACCTGGGAATACAGATGTGGAGGCGGGAGCACAAGTTCGCGGTCGCGGCCGCCGGCCCATCGCTCACCGGAGAGCCGCCGCATCGCTGGTTCGCGCGCGGACTGCTTACCAACCTCCTCAACCCCAAGGTTGGCGTCTTCTACGTCACCCTCCTGCCGCAGTTCATTCCCAGCGGCGGCAGCGTGATTTTCTATAGCCTGCTATACACCTCGATCCATGTCGTCGAGGGGATTATCTGGCTCACCATCCTGACTTCCGCCGTGCGTCCCCTCCGCTTGTGGCTCTCGCGGCCCGCCGTCGTTCGAGCGCTCGACCGCGGAACCGGCGCCGTCCTCATAGGCTGCGGCGTGGCGCTGGCGTTCGAAAGGCGGAACTGACCGTTTCCAACCCTTGGTTCCCTTTCTCACATATAGCCATTGCAACTATAGCCACAGTGGATATAATTACCACATGGACCCGCACCCGGCTTCCCTGCTCCCGCTTCCCTCCGCCACTTTCTATATCCTGATGGCTCTGGCGGCCGAAGACCGCCACGGATACGCCATCATCCAGGACATCGAACAGCGCACCAACGGTGCGCTCCGCCTGAGCGCCGGAACGCTCTACCGCTCCATCCAGCGCATGCTCGAGCAGGGTCTCCTCGTGGAAACCAATGACCGCCCCGCGCCCGAATTCGACGATGAGCGCCGCCGCTATTACCGCATCACCCCGTTCGGCGCCGCCGTGGCGCGCGCGGAAGCCGCCCGTCTCAACGATCTCGTCCGCATGGCGCGCGCCAGCGGCTTCGCTCCGGAGAAAGCATAAATGCGGCTCTATCGGCTACTGCTTCATCTCTACCCGGCATCCTTCCGCAACGAGTATGCCGAGGAAATGTGCGGCGTCTTCGCGCGCCGCCTGCGCGACACTTCCGTTCCAGCGCTTCCGGCTCTCTGGACCGGCGTCTTTTTCGAGGTTCTGTTCAACTCGCTCGCCGTTCATGCCGACATTCTCCGGCAGGATTTGCGCTACACCGCCCGCGCTCTCCGCCGCACACCGGGATTCGCCGTCACCGCCGTGCTTGTGGTCGCGCTAGGCATCGGCGCCAACACCGCCGCGTTCTCGCTGGCCGACCAGGCATTGCTGCGTCCCCTCCCATTTCCGGATCCCGGCCGGCTGGTGAGAATCTGGGAAACCGAATCGGGATATGGCGAGATGGAGCCATCCCCGGCCAATTATCGCGATTGGAAAGCCATGAGCCATTCTTTCTCGGCCATGGGGTACTACACCAACTCCGCCCTCAACCTCGTCGGCAAGGGAGAGCCCGAGCGCATTCAGATCGCCATGTTCGACAAGGATCTGCTGCCGGCACTCGAAGTCCAGCCGCTCTTTGGCCGGATTTTCTCCCCGGCGGACGATCGTGACGGCGCGCCCGGCACGGTGCTCCTGAGCTATGGCCTTTGGCAGCGCCAGTTCGGCGGCGACCGCGGCATTCTGGGTCGCCAGCTTCTCTTGAACGGCGAACGCTTTACCGTGATCGGCGTCATGCCGCGCGACTTTTATTTCCCCTCCCGCGATACCCAACTCTGGACCGCCTTCCGTCTGAAAGCCGACGGCTATGCCGATCGTAACGACAATTGGATCTATCCCATTGCCCGTCTGCGTGCGGGTGTGACGGTTGCCCAGGCATCTTCCGAGATGGCCGTCGTTTCAGCCCAGCTCGAGCGGCAATATCCCCAAGAAAACCAGAAGATCGGCGCCAGAGTCGTGCGGATGGGCGAGGACGTTTCGCCGCAATCCCGCCTGCTGCTCTACGCACTCGTCGCCGCGGCGGCATGCGTGCTCCTCATCGCCTGCACCAATCTCGCCAATCTGCTGCTGGTGCGCGCCCTGATGCGAGAAAAAGAACTGGCCGTCCGCACCGCCATCGGTGCCGGCCGCGAGCGCCTGGTGCGGCAACTCACCACCGAAAGCCTGGTCCTGGCTCTCGCCGGCGGCGCGCTGGGAGTCCTGGTCGCCACCGTTACTGTCCCCCTGCTCTCGCGTCTCGTGCCCAACTCGCTTCCCGTCGGGCAGGCTTCCGCCTTCGATTGGCGCGTTCTCCTCTTCGCCGCCGCGCTCACCGCGCTGACCGGTGTCTGTTTCGGCGTCGCTCCCGCGTGGCGCATCTGCCGCCATGCCGATTTAACAGCGCTCCGCGAGGGCGCCCGCGCCGGCTCCGGCAAAAAGGAAGTTCTCCGCTCCGCGCTCGTCGTCGCCGAGGTCGCCGCCTCCGTGGTGCTCCTCGTTTCCACCGGCCTGCTCCTGCGCGCGCTGTGGAAGCTCCAGGGCAACGATCCGGGATTCCGGACCGAAGGTGTGCTCACGTTGCGCACCGCTCTGCCCTCCCCGAAATACGATTCCACGGCTTCCCGCACGGCGTTCTTGAACCGCGTGCTGGGAGAAGTTCGCCAACTCCCCGGGGTCACCGGCGCTGCCTACATCAGTTTTCTCCCCATGGCGATGGGCGGCGGCATCTGGCCCGTGGAAGTCGGCGAGCACGTGGTAGAGCGCAGCGCGGCCCATACCGCCAGCATGCGCTTCGTCACCCCCGGCTTCTTCGCCGCCCTGCGCATTCCCATCGAGACTGGCCGCGATGTCGAAGAGAACGATACTCTCGGCCGCCAGTATGTGGCCGTCGTCAGCCGGTCCTTCGCCAGCCGCTACTGGCCGCGCCAGGATCCGCTCGGCCGCCATTTCAAAATGGCCTTTCAGGACCGCACCGTGGTCGGAGTAGTGGGCGATATTCGCGTGCGCGGCATGGAGCGGGAAAGCGAGCCGCAGGTGTACTTCCCGTATCGCCAGGTGGAGGACGCGTCGTTCCAGTTCTACCAGCCCAAAGACCTCGTAATTCGCGCCGCGGGGAATTCCGCCGGCTTGCTGCCGCAGGTTTACCGCATCATCCGCTCCGCCGATTCCGAGCAGCCCATTTCCGACGTCCGCACCCTCGCCGATATCGTCGAATCGAGCACCGCTTCGCGCGCCGTCGAAGTTCGCATTCTGGCGGCCTTCGCAGCCGTCGCGTTCCTCCTCGCCGCCATCGGAATTCACGGCGTGCTGGCATTCGTGGTGTCCAGCCGCTCGCGTGAAATCGGCGTGCGCATGGCCCTTGGCGCGCAGCGCGGCGCCATCGTCGGCGCGGTCTTACTGCGCGGCGCGCTTCTCGCCGCCGCCGGCGCCATTCCCGGAGTGGCCGTCGCCTGGTTCTCCGGAAAAAGCATGGAGGCCTTGCTTGCCGGCATCAAACCCTACGACGCCGCTACCTTTCTCGCCGCCACCGGACTCTGCCTGTTGATGACGCTCCTCGGCTGTGTTCTGCCTGCCTGGCGGGCGGCGCGCGTCGACCCCATCACGGCCATGCGGAACGAATAGCGACGCCGGCAATCGCGCCTCCCGGGATTCGCTGACCCATGGCTGGACGTTGTGAACCGTCCCGCGAACTTCCGCCGCAACCCCGGCCATCAGCCAACCGAGAATGGCCGCGCCCACCCAGACGCTCGGCCGCTGCCGGTTGTCCCAGCGGAACGCCAGCAGTCCCGCTGCCGCACCGGTAGCGCCGATGGCGAGGAGCGCCACAAGATCGAATCCAGCTGTGCCAGGGCGGCCTGTGACGCAGGCCTGAATCGCCTCCACGGAGTACCGTCCCGGGAGAAATGCCGAAAGGTGTTGCGCCCAGCCCGGTAAACTTGCGAGCGGCACGGCCACGCCTCCCACAATCAACATGGGAATAAAAATACACTGCCCGAGCGCCTGAACCGCCGGCACATTGTTGGCCAGCATGGCGAGATTCAGACCGATCCCCATGAACGCGATGGCCGATATCGTGAACGCCGCCCACAGGGCGAAAAGATGTTTCGGCAGAGGCGTACCGGCCGCGGTCGCGAGAGCCAGTTGCAGGATTCCCGCGGTCAGCAGCAGAAGGTAGCGCGTGGCCAAAGTCCCGGAGAGAATGCTGAAAGACGAGACTGGCAGGATTTTGTAGCGCCGCCAGATTCCCCGTTCGCGATCGCTGACGATGCCGCTGGGCAGTCCGAAGGCTGCGCTTCCCAGAATCGTGATGGTCAGCAATTCGCCCATGTGGAGCGCTAGGGGAAACCGGTCCTGCCGGTACACTGTCCAGAAGGCCGCCAGGAAAATCGTGGGGAATAAATATTGATACAGCATTGCCATCCGGCTGCGGAAGTTCAGCCGTATGTGAAGCGCGATTTGGCGCACGACACCTTGCATGGAGTTCACAGGAAACCGGCCACCACTTCTTCCAATGTCGCGCGCTGCGCGTGCATCTCGGTGATCTCGAGACCGTGCTGCTGGAGCAGCGGGACCAGTTGCGCGAGCGCCTGGTTGACATTGGCCGCCACCATTCGGACGTTCGGACCGTTGCATTCCAGGGCGCCGATGTGCGGAACCGCATCCAGCGCGCCCGCGGGGACCGCCGCCGCGAGGCGGAGAGAAATCGTGGTGGTGGTGCGGGACTGCGCAATCAGGTCCGCTGGAGGACCTTCGGCCACCACCCGGCCGAGATTGATGATGGCGATGCGATCGCAAAGCCGCTGGGCCTCATCCATGTCGTGCGTGGTCATCAGGACCGCGCCGCCGTTTCCTTTCACGGCCAGGATGGCGCTGTGCATGTTGCGCCGCGCCTCGGGGTCGAGACCAGCCGACGGTTCATCCAGAATCAGCAACTCGGGCCGGTTTACCATGGCGAGCGCCAGGGCGAGTCGCTGCCTCTGGCCCGTGGAGAGGGTGTCGAAGCCGCGGTCGGCCACGGCTTTGAGATCGAAATCGGCAATCAGTTCTTCGGCCGTCGCGCGCCGGGGATAGAAGGCCCCAAAACTTTCCAGCGCCTCCCGGGCCGTGATTTTATCCTGGAGCGCCGTGGAGGCGAGCGCCAGCCCCATGCGCCGCTTCGCTTCGCGCGGTTTGCGGCGGACATCCACGCCGGCCACTTCGATGGCGCCGGAATCTGGCCTGCACAAGCCGGCGATGGATTCGACTGTGGTAGTCTTTCCGGCGCCATTCGGCCCGAGCAGACCCAGGATTTCACCCCCATCGACGTGAAAACTGATGCCGTCGAGCGCCTGGACGGAACCGTATCGCTTATACAGCTTCTCGACTCTCAGTGTGGCCGCCATGCTCGCCGATCCCCGCCCCTGCATCTCTCCGTCCTAAGCGGTTACGCAGCCTCCTTTCCCGCATCGCTTACCAACTCCCACGCCCGCGCCACGTGCCGGTCCGCCGTCCGGTAATTCCCAACCGCCAAGTGGAGCGTGAACTTTCCGTTCAGCACCGTGCTCGACAGGAACACTTCGCCCGCCGCGTTCACCTTCTCCAAAATGCGCTTGTTCTCCACATCGCTGCCCCGGTACCGGAAATTCACCACCGAAAATCGCACCGGCGCCACAATCTCGAAGCGCGAGTCCTTCTCCAACTGGCCCGCGAACCACTGCGCCAACCGCGCATGGTCGCGCACCGCCGCCGCCAACCCTTCATGGCCGTACGACCGCATCACCATCCACAGCTTCAAGGCGCGGAAGCGGCGTCCCAGCGGCACGCCGTAATCCATCAGGTTCACGGCGCGCGGATCGGCCGCGCTCTCCAGGTACTCGGGAATCAGCGAAAACGCCCGCCGCAGCACTTCCGGCCGGCTGGTGTAAAAGACACTGCAATCCATCGGGACCTGCAGCCATTTGTGCGGATTCATAACCATGGAATCCGCCCGCTCGCAGCCTGCGAACGCCCAGCGGAACTCCGGCGCCAGCGCGGCCGACCCGGCATAGGCGGAGTCCACATGCAGCCACAGCTTATGGCGCGCACAAAGATCGGCGATCGCCGGCACCGGATCGACACTCGTGGTCGAAGTCGTGCCGACCGTTGCGGTTACGCAGCACGGGCGCAAGCCCGCCGCGAGGTCCGCTTCGATGAGCGATTCCAGCGCGTCCGCGCGCATGCGGAATTCTGCGTCCACCGGCACTTTGCGCACGTAATCCTGTCCCATGCCGAGCGCGATCGCGCCCTTTTCAATCGAGGAGTGCGACTGCTCGGAGGTGTAGACGGTGAGCCCGCGCGTCGCGCCCCTGGTGCGCGCTTCCGGATCGGCCGCCTCGCGCGCCGCGGCGATGGCGTGCATGCTCGCCGTGGAGGCCGTATCGTGGATCATCCCGAACCAACTCTCCGGCAGCCCGCTCCATTGGCGCAGCCAGCGCAGCGTCACTTGTTCCAGTTCGGTTACCGCGGGCGACGTCTTCCAGAGCATGCCGTTGCCATTGAGCGCGGCCGCCAGCAACTCGCCCAGGATGCCTTCGGGCGTCCCGGAATTGGCGAAATAGGCCAGAAATCCAGGATGATTCCATTGCGTGGAAGCCGGCACGATCAGCCGCTCGAAATCGGCCAGAATCGCCTCCATCGATTCTCCCGTTTCGGGACCACGCGCCGGCAACGCGTCGGTCAGTTCCCCCGGTTTGACGGGCGGCAGCACGGGATAGTGTTCAACGGCCGTCAGGAACCCGGCCACCCAATCGATGGCCTGATGACCGTATCGTCGAAACTCTTCAGGTGTCATGGATCTCAGATGCTCAGTGGATTCGTACCGTGCCGGCAGCCGTCAAACGACCGGCTGACGCGGCAGGCACCTTCCAGTTTGCATCAAAACGACCCTCCGCCACCACCTGCGCAATGCTGCCGCGGAAGAGAACATAGTCGCCGAAGCGGCCCAGTTCGCGGATGGGTGCCGGCTCCCACGAATAGCCGGACGGCGGCAGCTCGTCGGCCCCGGTCCACCAAGCCAGTCCAGAGTTGACCAGAGCGTAATGCTTGCCGATGGGCGCCACGAAAACCAGCCCGTAATCGGCCGCGTCGGGACGCAATTCCATGGGCAGGCGGTCGGCGAACCGCGCCACCAGCGCGTTGCTCTCGGCTGTCCCAAACAGAATCACGTCGGCGCTGTCCAGGTCGGCGGCGGTAACTTCACGGTCGGCCTTCACCGGGAAAGTAAGCTGCAAATGCGCGCGTAAGGTGGACCAGTCGGCGGCGGACTCCGCCGCTTTACGCCGCTCGGCGATTTCCCCGTCGCCGCGCGCTCCCAGAGTGCCATAAACGTAAATCTGCCGGCCCCGAAGCGCCTGCACAATCGGCCCTTCGGCGCCGGCGCGTTTCGCGGCCGGTGTCGCCAGCCCCTGCCGCCATCCCGGCGATTTGTTGAACCAAAGCGGCGCGCCGCGCTTCAGGCGCACCACCGTTCCGTCGATGGTGACCTGCGGCGGCGGCGCATCGTGGGCAGTCAACGTGAAGCCGTCGAGATTCTTCGTCGTCACCTGGATCTCCCCGTTGGAGCCGCGGCGGGCATCGATTTCCGCCGGCACGCCGGGGGTGAGGCTGTCGATTCGCACCCAGTAGGCCGAGTTGTATTGGTACGACCGCGCGATGAAGCGGACACGCTCCGGCCAGCGGTTCCGGCGCAGCCCGGCGAGCCAGTCGAGCGCGCCACCGCGCGAATACGCCACGGTCCACGCGTTGTGCCGCGTTTCGGGATATTCGGTGTACATCGCCGGCACGCCGTCGTCGAGTAGTCGCCTGTGCCACGCGCGCGACGACGATACCGGCACGATGGTGTCCAGTTCCCCGTGATACAGCCGCACCGGCACATTCAGCAGATTCGCCGCTAGCTCTTCCGACCCCGGCATGCTGTCGGGGCACATGGCGAGCACGCCCGCCCACATGTCCGGCCGCGTCTCGGCCAGCCACAACGCTCCCCCGCCCCCCATCGAAATGCCGGTAAGATACACACGGTCGCGATCGATGGGATAGCGGCGCTCCACATCCGCCACGACGTCGTAGACATCCTGTTCGGCGATCCCTTGATAGCCCATGGTTCCCCGCGCCAATGGGCAGGCCACAATCAACTCGCGGTCGTGGAGCGGCGGAAAACCGCTTCCAGCCCACGGAATGGCGGCCCGGCCGGCGATGCCCAGCACCTGCACCAGGTTCTGCCGGTGATTGGTGTCTTCAGCGTGCAGGCTGATGAGCAGTCCGTACCCTCTGGGCGCTTCGAAACCACTTGGAATATAGATGGCGTAAGGCTGCTGGCTGCCATCGATGCTGGAGACCGCGCTCAGGACGCTCGCACCGGTCTGCGCGTGAAGGCTTCCGAGCAGGAGCAGGAACAGAACCGGGCCGCGGCCGCCAGGCCGTGCCTTCGGCTCACGCATGCAACGCCAGCTTTTTCGTCCCCGCCAACCAGGCTTTGAACCACTCCCGGAACTGCTCCAGGCATCGCTGCTTCCCGGCCGAGAGCGGAACGGGTAATGGTCCGGTCTGAATGCCTCGCGCGGCTACCGCGGTCTTGATGCCCACCGGAGCGGGAAAGCGATCGAGCCACTCCAGGAGTTCCTGCCGCATGCCTTCCAGCCTCGCCACCGCCGACCGGTCGCCCGCCGCGATGGCCGAATTCAGCGCCATGGTCAATTCCGGCGCCGCGCAGGCGGCAGCGGATAACACGCCTAACCCGGCCGACCGTGCGGCCACCAGTTCGCGGTCCTCACCCACAACTACGCTACGGAGGGAGGTGCCGTGTTCGGCGACCACCGCCGCGAACCTTCCGGAATCCAGCAGTTGGCCGGCAGTCTCCGGACCCATCTCGCCCGTGACGATGATGGGCAGGTCCGATCCTAATTGGGCCGCGAACTGCGCGTAGAACTCGTAAAGGTCGTCGTCATCGCAGTGGTAGAACAGTGGCGGAGGCAGCAGGAGGGCGGCCACGCCCGCCGACCGTGCTTCCCGCGCGAGTTCCAGCGAATGCTCGAAGGTGGCACTGCCGACTCCGGCCAGCAAGGGCACGCGGCTCCGCTTCACCGCCAGGTACGTGACCCGCGCACGCTCGTCGATCGACAGCGCGGGATATTCGCCCCACGGGGTGAAGAGCGCGATGCCGTCCACCCGCGCCGCGCTCAGGTAGTCGATCATCTCGAATACGGCGCCGAAATTGATATCGCCGGTGCGCCCGAGCGGAGTAATGGCCGCCGCGTAAACGCCATCGAGTTTGCCGAGCGTGGGGAGGGCCTTCACCTGCTACCGCCCTTATTATAAGCATCGGGGCTCAGCTCGGCGATAGCGGTATCGTTATTAACTATCGGCTAGTCGGCCAGTACTTTACCAGTACCAAGCCCTCTTTTTTGAGACCTGGGCTTTCGGTTTCAATGGACTGGAAGGAAGGACATACCCACGAATGACACCGCACTGCCAGACACTTTTCTCGCTGACGCTTTTCCTGGCGCTGAGTTCGCTGCTCGCCTGGTCGAACCGCCGCCATCCTGTCGGGAGGGTGGCCGGCGCGGCATCGCCCGTCCGCGGTGAGGAATCGGTGAAAGGCTGCTGAGCTAGCGGTCGTTCAGGGCGCGCTCTGCGCGCAGCCAGTCCGAAAGCGCGGTATCGCCACGCCGTCCGCCGGCGATCCAGTAGGAATAGGCCAACTTGGCGATCTCTTCATGGCTGCCCCCGCGACGTACCTTCACGGGGTCTTCCGTTCGCACTGCCGGGCGGTGCGTCCGGACTGGCGATGTTCTTCCAGCGGTATAAAACATAAGAAAAGTTCGAGAAAAATACTATACATCAAATACCGCGCGCGCGCAGTACTCTGCATGCAGGATTTCGTACCGTATCAGTTTGATCCCTTGGTTCTCGAACTCGCCTGCCGGGTGGAGGCCGAGTTTTTCCATCACTCGACGGGATGCGGCGTTGCCCACCATCGCGACCGAGACTACGCGCTCCAGGCCGATCCGCTCGAAGACGTCGCGCAGCGCGCACTGCGCCGCTTCCGTCGCCAGGCCGCGCCCCCAATGGCGCCGCGCCAGCCACCAGCCGATTTCCGGATCGAGGCCATCGCGCCAAAATCCGGCGCCGCAGAAGCCGATCAACTCGCCCGTCGCCCGCTCCAGCAGGCGCCAGCGGCAGAATCCACGTTCGGCGTACAATTGCACCTGCCGGTCGACAAAGTTGCGGATCTGCTCCTCGTTCCAGGGCGCGCCGCCGGTAATATAGCGCATCACTTCCGGGTCCTGCGCGATGGGCCGGAAGTCTCTCCAGTCGGAACTCCGCCATTCATCGAGTATCAATCGTTCGGTTTCCAGCGGCACGATTTCATGATCGCGCACCAGCATCGGCGCCGATGGCCCTCGCCCCCGAGTGCAAGAGGCCGATACCGCCAGAAACTCGCCCATGCGGAAAGATTCGGGGCAGTCCAGCCGCCGGGTCCGCCGCTCAAGTTGAGCGGTGGGTTTATCGGTTTCCCCTTTCGAATCAGCAATAATTCGAACTTGCGCCGCTTAGATTAGCGGGGAAGGAGTCGATTTTGGAGTTTGCGGAGCGGCCGCAAGGCCTTTTCGGATCGCTCTTTCGGGCTCGTCTCCTCCGCCGGAGGGGTGCCATACTGAGGGCATGATCCGACTGTTCGGATTGCTGCTTTGCGCCGCGTTGGCGTGGGGCCAGCGGCCTTCGGACGCCGATTCCGCGGCTCTGCTCGCACGAGCCCGGCAGAGGGCGCTCGACTATGCCAGGTCGCTGCCGGACTTTGTCTGTTCCGAGGTGATCCAGCGCTTTCAGGCATCCGCCTGGGTCGCCAAACTCGGGCCCTGGATTTACGACGACACTCTGACAGTCAAACTGAGTTACTCCCGGGGAACGGAGCGGCACAAGCTGGAACTAATCGACGGCAAGCCTACCGGCAAGGTCTTCGAAGACCTGGAAGGCGCTACCAGCTCGGGAGAATTCGGAGGCACTCTGCGCACCATTTTCTCGCCCGATTCGCAAGCTTCCTTCGACTGGGACAGCGCCAAGACGGTACACGGCCGCCACGTCGCGATTTACCAGTACGCCGTTTCCGCGGCGAAATCGCCCTACACCCTGGAGCATCGAAGCATCCGGGACGTTGTCGGGCTGCACGGCACGGTAGAGGTGGATCGGGAGACCGGTGAAGTATGGCAGCTCACCTTCATCGCGTATGACATTCCGCAACGGCTGGACATGCAATCGTTTTCCAGCAGCGTAGAGTACGCCCTCGCCAACGTCGCGGGGAGGAATTACCTTTTGCCCGCCCGCTCGGAAAGCGAAACCCACAGCACGCAGATGTGGGCCCGCAATAAGATGGAGTTCCGCAATTACCGTAAGTTCTCCGCCGATTCCAGCATCGACTTCGGCAGCGGTAAGTGAGGTGAAGCGTCCGCGGCCTCCGTTCCGCCGGCTGATCAGCCTCGCGGCCCATGGTGGTTCGTCAACAGCGGGAGCACCGCCAACTGCCCGAGCTCGGCATGCGGCGCCTCACGAACCGATGTAGCCTTTGCCGCGGCCGGTGCCATACTGGAGAGCATGATCCGCCGCACGGGATTGATTGCCTGCGCCGCGCTGGGGTGGTGCCCCGTTTTCGCGTGGGCCCAACGGCCTTCGGATGCCGACACCGCCGCGCTCATCGAAAAGAGCCGCCAAAAGGCTCTCGATTACACGCAATCGCTTCCGGATTTTCTCTGCTCGGAGATCATCCAGCGCTTCGCGGCACCCGCCGTGGACGGAACCAAGGCAGGCGGCTGGACCCATACCGACACGCTGAGGGTCACCGTCAGTTACTCGCAGGGAAGCGAAGGGCACAAGCTGGAACTGATCAATGGCAAAGCCACCGGCAAGAAATTCGAAGAACTGGGAGGCGAAACCAGCTCGGGCGAATTTGGCGGAATCCTGCGCACGGTTTTCGATCCGGCGTCCCAAGCCGCCTTCGATTGGGAGAGCTCGAAGACCGTGCACGGACGCCGCATGGCGGTCTACCAATACGCCATTTCAGCCGCGAACTCGCCGTTCTACCTGCGCAATAATAACCGGAAAGGCATCGTGGGTCTGCACGGCACGGTGGAAGTCGACGCCGAGACGGGCGAAGTGGGGCGCCTCACTTACATCGCCTACGATATTCCCAAGGGGCTTGAAGTGCAGGCCTCGTCTGCTACCGTGGAGTACGGACTCGCCAGCGTGGCGGGAAGAAATTACCTGCTGCCGGCCCACTCCGAAGGTGAAATGCACAGCAGCGAGATGTGGGCTCGCAGTAAGATGGACTTCCGCGACTATCGCAAGTTCACGGCCGATTCCACCATCACCTTCGGCGGCAAGTGACGCCGGATCGTCATCCCGCGGCCTGCGGCCACCCCTGCCCTCCTGTCGCGCTGACTGCCACCCGGACATCTTCCACCGCCGGGATAGAAGCTTTCTCCGATGGCGGCGTTCCCTGGCCGCGCCGCAAACCTTCAACCTCTTGTCCGGATCGCGTACTCAATAACGTCGTGGACTCCGAGTGTCCCTGCTGACCCCCGGTTGACTTCCGCGTGAGACACGTTATCATTTTGAATACCCCCCCGATCGAAGAGTCAAAACAACGTGAGCCCTCAAAATTCCGTCATTCTCGAAACCAATTTCGCCGGCGTCGAACGCCACGCCCGTGGCAAAGTGCGCGACGTCTACACCATCGGCGATCGTCTCCTCATCGTGGCAACCGATCGCATCTCCGCCTTCGACTACATCCTGCCCACGGGAATCCCCGACAAGGGCAGGGTTCTCACACAGCTCTCCATTTTCTGGTTCGATTTTCTGCGCGATTTGACACCCACGCATTTCCTCACCGCCAACGTGGATGAATACCCCGCACCGCTTCCCAATTTCAGCCACGAGCTCGCCGGCCGCTCCATGCTGGTGAAGCGCGCCAAAATGGTCGACATCGAGTGCGTGGCGCGCGGCTATATCTCCGGCTCCGGTTGGAAAGAGTACAAACAGCACGGCACGGTATGCGGCATCCGTCTCCCCGCCGGATTGAAGGAAAGCGACAAGCTGCCGGAACCGATCTTTACTCCTTCCACCAAGGCGCAAACCGGCCATGACGAGAATATCTCGTTCCAAACTGTCGTATCGCTCATCGGACACGATCTCGCCAGCCGCCTGCGCGATCTCACCCTGAATATCTACACCAAAGCCGCGCAGTATGCCGAAACCCGCGGAATCATCATCGCCGATACCAAGTTCGAATTTGGCTTCGTGGGCGATCAACTGGTGTTGGGGGACGAGGTTCTCACGCCCGATTCTTCGCGCTTCTGGCCGGCCGAAACTTACAGGCCCGGCGGAGCGCAGTTCTCGTTCGACAAGCAATTCGTGCGCGATTACCTGGAATCCATTCACTGGAACAAGCAGCCGCCCGCACCGCCGCTGCCGGAAGAAGTCGCCGCGCGCACCAGCGAGAAATATCGCCAGGCATACCACGTCATCACCGGCAAAGAACTATGAACTGGCTGGATATCCTGCTGCTGCTGATTGTTGTCGTTTCAATTATCACCAGCTTCAAGAAAGGCTTTTCCCGGCAGGTGATTCACCTGGCTGCGGTGGTGGCCGGTATCCTCCTCGGTGCCTGGTTTTATCCCCGCGTGGCGGAATACCTGCAGCCGCACTTGAACTCTCCCACCGCAGCCAGGCTCGCGGGGTTTTTCATCATCTTTGGCGCCGTGCTGATGCTGGGCGCGGTCGTCAGCTCGACCGTGGGAAGATTTCTCCGCGTTACCGGCCTTTCCTTCGTCGATCACATTTTGGGCGCTGGATTGGGCGTGCTGCAAGGCGTTCTCATCTCGGCTGCCCTGCTGATGGGAGTCATGGCGTTCTCGAAGGAAGGCCATCCGCCACAGTCGATCGAGGAATCGCGCGTGGCGCCTTATGTTTCGCAGGCCACCCGCGTGTTTGTGGCGATGGCCCCCGCGGAGTTGAAAGAAGGTTTTCATAAATCGTACGGCCAGGCCAGGGATTTCTGGCAGCGTAACGTTAAAAGCACTCACCCCGCGCCGGAGGCGGATAGGAAGTAATGAAACAGCAATTCGATGTTCTGGTGGAACATCTGTTGGCAGGCAATATTTTCATGGAAGAAGCCATTGAGCTGCTGGAAAAACGGATGATCGAAAGCGCGCTGGCCAAAAGCGGCGGCAAGCAGACGGCCACCAGCAAACTCCTCGGCATTCATCGCAATACCTTGCAGCGCAAGATGGTGCAGTACGGCCTGGCGAACGGGCGTCGCACCCGCCGCAAACCTCCGGCCCGCGTGGCGCGCGGGCGCAGACGGAAATCCCCCGCCGCGTAGTCCACATGGATCTCCTGATTTTCGATCTGGACGGCACACTGGTCGATTCCCGGCAAGACCTCGCCAACGCCGTGAATGCCATGCTCGCGCACCTCGGGAGGGAGCCGCTGGCCAATGAACGTGTCTACTCGTACGTGGGCAACGGCGCGCCGGTTCTCGTCCGCCGCGCCCTGGGCGAACCGGCGGCGGAGGACCTGTTCCGCTCCGGGCTCGCGTTCTTCATGCAATACTACGGCGCCCACGACCTGGAATTCACCGCGCTCTATCCCGGTGTGCGCGAATCGCTCGATCGTTTCCGCGCCGCCGGCAAACGCATGGCTGTGCTGACCAACAAACCTTTCGCGATGAGCCGCCATATCTTGGATGGGCTCGGCGTGGCCGGCCATTTCTTCCGCGTTATCGGCGGCGAAAGTCTGGAGCGCAAAAAGCCTGACCCCATCGGCGTCGAGACGCTCATGCGCGACGCCGGCGTGGATCGCGCGCACACCGTGATGGTGGGAGACAGCTCCGTCGATGTCGCTACCGCACGCAATGCCGGTATTGCCTGTTGCGGCGTGACATACGGTTTCCAACCGGAATCCCTCCACCATCCCGCGCCCGACCTGCTGGTGGACCGCATGGAGCAATTCGCCGACTGGGTGTTGCGGCCATGAGCCAACCTGTCCAAATCACCCCTCGCCGCGCGTCATCATGGTGAAGGAGATTTCAAAATGCAGTACATCTTGATGGCTTATTTGGACGAAAACGTGTGGCCCACCATGAGCAAAGAGCAGCAGGAACAAGGGATGGCCGCCTACATGGCATACGGCCAGGCACTCCAGACTGCCGGCGTGATTAAGGGCAGCAATCGCCTGCGCCCCACTTCGGACGCCACTACCGTCCGCACCACTGGCGGGAAATCGCAGGTGCTCGACGGTCCGTATGCCGAAACCAGGGAGCAGCTCGCCGGGTATTTCTTGATCGATGTCCCCGATCTCGACGCCGCGATTTCCTGGGCCTCGCGCTGTCCGGCGGCGTCCCACGGGAGCGTCGAGGTCCGCCCCATCTGGTCCATACAGCCTTGACGGAGCGCGGCAACCGGGCGGCGTGTCCCAATCGCCGCCCGCATCCCGAGGGGAGGAGATCCACCAATGCAATATCTGATCATGGCTTACACCGATGAGAAACTGTGGCCCGGCCTTAGCGCGGCCGCCAAGGAACAACGCTTCTTCGCCGCCTACAGTGTGTATGTGGAGGCGCTCAACCAGTCCGGCGTGCTGAAAGGAATGAACCGCCTCCGCCCCGTCGCCGAGGGTGTCACGGTCCGCGTGTCCGAAGGCAAAGCGCAGGTGCTCGACGGCCCCTATGCCGAGACCAAGGAACAACTCGGCGGATATTTCCTGATCGACGTGCCCGATTCCGAGGCGGCGCTTTCCTGGGCGGCGCGCTGCCCGGCCGCCGAACACGGGGTGGTCGAGGTGCGCCCGATATGGGAAATGCGGCAGCCGTGAGTCCCGAGGGCGGCGAGCAGGCTCGGAACACGGCCGGCCTGGTCGCCCGCCGCAGCTATGGCAAGCTCATCGCCTTTCTGGCGGCGCGGACGCGCGACGTATCGGCCGCCGAAGACGCTCTCTCGGAGGCCTTCGCCTTGGCGCTGAAAGATTGGCCGGCGAACGGCTGTCCTACAAATCCCGAGGCCTGGCTGCTCGCGGTCGCGCGGCGCAGGGCCATCGACGCTTTCCGCGGCCGCCGGCGCGGCGAGGCGGCCGGCGAGCAGTTGCGGATCATGTCCGAAGGGCTGGCCCACGCCGAAGCCGCGCCTGAGATTCCCGACCAGCGCCTTGCCCTCATGTTCGCTTGCGCTCATCCCGCCATCGATGCCGGCATCCGCGCGCCGCTCGTCCTGCAAACCGTTCTCGGGCTCGATGCCAAAACCATCGCCTCGGCTTTCCTGACCTCGCCGGCTGCCATGAGCAAACGCCTGGTGCGCGCCAAGGAAAAAATCCGCGAGGCCGGAATCCCTTTTCGCATTCCTGCCCGCGATGAACTTCCCGAGCGGTTGGGCGCGGTCCTCGACGCCATCTATGCCGCCTTCACCGAGGGTTGGACCGATCCCGCCGGGGCCGATGTGGTTCGCCGCGATCTGACCGAAGAAGCGCTCTTTCTGGCCCGCCTGGCGGCCGACTTGCTCCCCGGAGAGCCGGAAGCGCTCGGGCTGCTGGCATTGATGCTGTACGCACACGCGCGGCGTCGCGCCCGCCGCCAGGCCGAGGGCGAATATGTGCCGCTGGCCGAGCAGGACCCGTCACAGTGGGATTCGCCCATGATGCTGGAAGCCGAGGGGCTGCTGCGCCGGGCTGCCGCCATGGAATCCATCGGCCGCTACCAGATAGAGGCCGCCCTGCAATCGGCGCACGTTTTCCGTTGTCGCACGGGCGAGGCTAATTGGCGGGACGTGGCGGCCCTGTACGACGCGCTGTACGCGCTCGTCGCCTCGCCCGTAGTGGCGTTGAACCGCGCCCTCGCCATTGCCGAGGTGGATGGTCCGCAAGCCGGTTTGCAGGCCATGCCGGATGCTGCCGCCGATCCGCGCCTCGCCCAATATCAGCCGTATTGGGCCGCGCGCGCGGAATTGCTGTCGCGAGCCGGCGCCGCGCAGGAGGCTCGCCGGGCCTACGATCTCGCCATCGGCCTGGAGCGCGATCCCGCGGTCCGGCGATTTCTGGAGCGCCGGCGGGCGGCGTTGGAGCCTTAGTATGCCCTTACCCACCCCCGCTGTCCCGCTAAAGTCTGAAATTCACCTCGATGGCAGCCTCGACAGCGACCGCCTGGCCGCCTTTGAAACCCGGCTTGAATTTCCACCTCTGCACGGCGTCCATCGCCTTTTCGTCTAAGCCCATCCCCAATGACCTGATTACCTTGATGTCAGCCGCTCGTCCCTTAGGGTCGATCCGCGCGTAAAGCACGACTGTACCCTGCAGTTTCGCTTTCCGCGCCTCCTCGGTGTACTCAGGCTGAACCTGGGTCAGCAGAGCCGGCGCCGATACGCCGAACCCGAGGTTGAACGACACACTTGGAGGTGGCATCTTCTCGAGTTGGATTCTGCCGGCCCGATTGCCGGCCGCCGCCTCTCCTGTCATATGCGTGCCCGCTACGTTGAGGCGAAACCTCATCGTGTCGCCCTGGCTGTCGTGCAACTCGAATTCGAGTCGGTTCGCTATCAGTGCGGGCTTCTCGATGCGCGCCTCAGTCACGGCGCTGCCTGAATCCAGGGTGCCGGATATCTGGTGCTGATTCTGGATTAGCGTCAAATACAGCGGGATCTCCTCGCGGCCTCTGATCATCACGCCGGTCCAGCTTCCCGACAAATCGACAGCGGCAAAGGCTCCGGCGGAAGTCAGGAGAAGACAAAGGATCGCCTTTACTGCCATGTGGTAATGCTATCCCTTCAAGTACTCGTTGAACCAGTCGAGAGTCCGCTGCCAGGCTAACTTCGCCGCTGCCTCGTCATAGCGGGGCGTGGTGTCGTTGTGGAAGCCGTGATTAGCGCCCTCGTAGACGTACTCTTTGTAAGTCACGTGGTTGGCCTTCAGCGCCTCTTCGTAGGCCGGCCAGCCGGAGGTGATCCGCTGATCGAGCCCGGCGTATTGCAGCAGCATCGGCGCCTTGATCTTCGATACATCTTCGGCCTTCGGCTGCGCGCCGTAAAACGCCACCCCGGCGCTCAGTTGATTGCCTAGACGCACCGCCAGCGTATTCACGATCCCTCCTCCGAAGCAGAAGCCGACGGCGCCGATTTTGCCGGTGCAATCGGGCCGCGCCTTCAGCCAGAGCGCCGCCGCCTCGAAATCGTTGGTCATCTTGGCGCGATCGACTTTGGCGAATGCCTTTACCCCCTCCTCGTCCGTCCCGGGGAAGCCGCCGATGCTAGTCAGGCCGTCCGGTGCGAGGGCCATGAAACCAGCCACTCCCAATCTCCGTGCTACATCCTCGATATACGGCGTCAGCCCGCGGTTTTCATGCACCACCAGTACCCCAGGCAGCTTTCCGGTGGCGTTGGCCGGCCGCACCAGGGGGCCCTTGATTTCGCCGTTTCCTTGCGGCGACGGCACCGTTACCATCTCGATCTTGATCCGCTTGTCGTCCTTCGGGACCTGGTTCGCCCAGGCATAATTGGGGCGCAGGGCCTCCAGAATGCCCATCGCCGTCAGCCCGCCTACGGTGAACCTCTGCGCGCCATCCAGAAACCCCCGGCGATTGATATCGCCGTGAATGTACTTGTCGAACAGGTTCAGCAGTTCCTGCGGAAAATCCGTCGCCTTCATCCGTTCCATCTGTATTCCCCTCGCACGGGCAACGATATCACACAGGCGCCGCCGGCGTATGGCCCGGTGTGTCCGAAAGATCCTCCAAAATTGTGAACTCTAAAGATAGTCATTGAGTTAGACTGGACGCGTGACGAGGGACCAGGTCCGCGCCCGTATCTGCGGGATCGGCATCGTACCGGCCATTCGCGTAACCAGCGCCGGCGACGCGCTATTCGCCGCCGAATCGGTTTCCCGCGGCGGTATTCCGATCGTGGAACTTACCATGACCGTGCCCGGCGCCCTGGACGTTGCCGCCGAGCTTTTGTATGCCCGGCCCGAAATGATTGTAGGCGCCGGCACCGTTCTCGATGCCGGCACCGCGGAGCGTTGCGTGGATGCGGGGGTGCATTTTCTCACCAGTCCCGGCCTGATTACGCCCATGATGGAGGTGGCCGCCAGGCACAATATCCTGGCGATACCGGGCGCGCTTACCCCGACCGAAATCTGCGCGGCTCACCATGCCGGAGCGGATTTCGTGAAGGTCTTCCCCTGCTCGGCTGTCGGCGGACCAGCGTACATCCATAGCATGACCGGGCCGTTTCCGCATGTTCCCCTGATAGCCGCCGGCGGAGTCAATCAGCACACCGCGGCAAACTACGTCGCGGCCGGCGCCGCCGCTCTGGGAATCGGCGTCGAGTTGATTCCCCGTGCCGCCGTCCAGGAACGCAATCGCGATTGGATCCATGAGCTCACGCACCGCTTCCTGTCGATTGTGAAGTCCGCGCGCGCGAAGCACGCGAGGGCGGGCGTATTGGTGTAGCGCCAAGGTGCAGCCAGTGCGGGGCGCAGCCACCCACCTACCCCCTGGCTTTTTCCGCCAGCAAGTTCAGGAACGACTCCGCTTCCGGATACCCCGGCCGTAATTCCAGCGCGCGCGAAGCACGCGAGGGCCGGCGTATTGGTGTAGCGGCCAAGGCGCAGCCAGTGCGGGCCGCAGCCACGCACCTACCCCTTGGCTTTTTCCGCCAGCAGCTTCAGGAACGACTCCGCTTCCGGATACCCCGGCCGTAATTCCAGCGCGCGCTCGAAATCGGCGCGCGCCCGAGGGAAATCGGGCCGGTACAGAAGGTGGTAAACACCGGCGAAAAGGTGCGCGCGCGCGTCGTTCGGCCGCACGCGTGCGATTTGCTCGGCGATGGCGGCGGCTTCGTCGAACATTTCGAGCTGGTGATATTCGGCCGCCAGGAAATCGAGCCGCGAATCGTCAGCCGGGTCGGCAGCGATTTCCTCCTTCAGAACCTGGATGTACCAGAGATTCTTGCGCCGGCGCGTCTCCGGGTCCGAGCGGAACCGGTGATCGATGCGGATGGCGGTCTGAACGAGTTTTCCGCCTTGCGCCAGGATGGAGGCATCCACCGTCTCATGCACCCGGCCGCGGTACCGGATTCCGGGACGGCGCGGAAACAACCGGACCACGTAATCGGTGAAGGCCTTGACGGACTCGGCGGAGCGGTTCACGCGCTCCAGAAAATACCCCGCGTTGCACCCCTCCGCGGCCACGTTCGCGATGGCTGGCGCGCCCTCCGGGGCCAGCGTTTCGTCCGCGTCCAGCATCAGAATCCACTCGCCCCGCGCGCGCGCGATGGCGCAGTTGCGCGCCGCGGCGAAATCCACGAAAGTGAAATCGAACGGCACCACCTCGGCGCCATATCCGGCGGCAATCTCGGCGGTGCGGTCAGTGGATCCGGTATCCACCACGATCAACTGGCCCGCCAGATCGCGCACGGAGTCGAGACATCTGGCGAGCTCGCGCTCTTCGTTCCGGGCGATCATGCAGAAGCTGATCACACCGTCGATGATAGCTTACCGCTCAGTCTTTTCTGGGAACCGTCCAGTAGAACGTCGCCCCTTTGCCCAGCGCCGAATCGACCCAGATCCGCCCGGCATGCCGCGATACGATCTTGCGGCAGATGGCGAGGCCCATGCCGCTGCCCGAATTGCGGTCCCTCGGCTGCAACACGCGGAAAATCCCGAAAATCTTCTCGGCGTACTGCGGGTCGATCCCAATTCCGTTATCCTTCACGGAAATCAGGTAATCGTCGCCGCTTTCGCGGACCGCGACGTGGACCCGCGGGACCTCCTGGTTGCGGTACTTGATGGAGTTCACCAGAAGATTCTGGAACAGCCGGGTCAACTGCACGGCATCTCCCATCACCGTGGGAAGCGGGTCGCGCGTGATCACGGCGCCGCTTTCAGCGACCAGGGTGCGGATGTTGCCGATGGCGTCGTCCATCGCCGTCTCCAGGCTCGTGCGCGCGAAGAAATCCATGCCGCGGACGTCGATGCGCGAAAAGTCCAGCAGGTCGTGTACCAGGGTCTCCATGCGCGCGGCATTCTCCACGATGAACGCGATGAACTGATGGCCGTCGCCTTCGAGTTTGCCGGCGTACCGCTTGGCCAGAAGCTGCGCGTAGATCGACACGGTGCGTAGCGGCTCGCGGAGATCGTGGCTGGCGACATACGCGAACTGCTGCAATTCCTCGTTGGAACGGAGGAGTTCTTCGGTCCGCTCGAGGACCCGCGCCTCTAAACCGGCGTTGAGGCGCCGTACCTCCTGCTCGGCGCGCTGCAGTTCCTCCGCCTGTTTGCGCAACGCTTCCGTCTGCTGGCGAAGCCGGGCGTTGGCGCGGCTTAATTCCACGAACACGGCGACTTTGGACCGCAGCACTTCCGGAACGATTGGCTTGAACAGAAAATCCACCGCCCCCAGATCGTATCCGCGGAACAGGTGCTCTTCGTTGCGATATCCGGTGAGGAACAGAATCGGCGTCTGGCGCGAGCGCGGACGGCTGCGAATCATCTCCGCCGTTTCGAAGCCATCCATCTCCGGCATGCGGACATCCAGCAGAATCGCCGCGAAGTCGTCGTTCAGCAGATGGCGCAGAGCCTCCTTCCCGGATTGCGCCATCACCAGATCCTCATCGAGGCCCGACAAAGCCGCCTCGAGCGAAACGAGGTTCTCGGGAGTATCGTCCACCAGCAGAATTTTCATCCGGCGCTCGCCGGGCTGTTGCCGGTTCACAGATATGTCTGACGCGGACGGATTTGGTCCCGCGGGTGCCGTGGACATATTCTACCCCGGTTTCTACCCCGCCGCCGTCAGGGAGCCGGACGAGTCGTGGCTGCGAGCGAGCCATACCCGCAGAACCGAGAAAAGCTGATCGAGATCGACCGGCTTGGTAATGTAATCGGAGGCGCCGGCCGCAATGCATTTGGCGCGGTCGCCCTTCATCGCCTTGGCGGTCACGGCGATGATGGGCAGGGTCTTGAACTCCGCGATCTGGCGGATGGCCCGCATGGTCTCGTAACCGTCCATTTCGGGCATCATGATGTCCATCAGGACGCCATCCACGTCGCGCGTCTTAAGAAGTGTATCGATGCCGGCGCGCCCGTTCTCCGCGTGGACTACTTGCAGGTTATGCTGCTCGAGGACCGTGGTGAGCGCGAAGATGTTGCGCACGTCGTCGTCCACTACCAGCACCTTCTTTCCGTTCAGCATGGAATCGGTGTGCCGGAGAACCCCGAGGATCTCCCTTTGCCGTTCGGAAAGATCGCCTTCCGCGCGATGCAGCAAGAGCGTTGTCTCCTCGAGCAGCCGGTCGAGCGATTCGGCGTGCCGGACCACTCCCTGGCGCGCCAGGCGGCGGATTTCGCTCTCCATTTCGGCGCCGGTCGCGGGCCCGCAAACCACCATGGGCGGAGTTTGGGGCGCGATTTGCGCCTGAATCTCCTCCACCAGCTGAATGGCGGAGATATCCTGCATTTGCGAATCTAAGACGATTCCGTCAAGGTAGCGTTCCCTGGCCACTGCCAGCGCTTCCCCGCCGGACGCCACCGACAGAATCTCCAGGTCGCCGCCGCGCAGGTAATCGATCCAGGCGCTTCGGCGATCCGGTTCCGCCGTTACCATCAGCAGTTTCCTGGTGCGCCGCTCGAGCGAATGGTAGATGGTGTCAAAGGCCAGGTTCAGCGCGTCCTTGGTAATGGACTTCTCGAGGAAAGTCATGGCGCCCAGCGCCAGGCCGCGGCGGCGGTCTTCGTCGCCGGTGATCACGTGCACCGGAATATGGCGCGTGGCGGGATCGTGCTTCAGGCGATCGAGGATGGTCCAGCCGGCCATGTCGGGCAGCGTGATATCGAGCGTGACGGCGCCGGGATTGAACTCGCGCGCCAGCGGCAGCGCCGTGGCGCCGCGCAGCGCCACCAGCCCACGGATGCCGCGGTCGTGCGCCATGTCCAGCAGGATGCGGGCAAACGTGGGGTCGTCTTCCACAATCAGCAGCACCGGGTCGCCCGGCCGGACCAGGTTGCGGTCGTCGTCGATTTCGATATCGTGGACCACCGCGGCCGAATTCGCTACTGGCGGCAGGATGATGTCCAGGCCGGCGCCGTTTCCGGGAACCGGCGGCTCGGCGGGCATCACCGCCGCCCACGATCCGTCGGCGGCCAGCGCGCGGGTTTCCGGTTTCGCCCCCGCCTGCGCCACGTAGGTCTGCGGCAGATAGAGCGTGAACGTGCTGCCCGCGCCGGGCGAGCTTTGCAGGCGGATTTCGCCGCCGAGCAGTCGGGTCAATTCGCGGCTGATCGAGAGACCCAATCCCGTTCCCCCGTACTTGCGGCTGGTGGTGCCGTCCGCCTGCTGGAACGCCTCGAAAATGATCTTCTGCTTGTCCTGCGGAATTCCAATCCCGGTGTCGGACACGGAAAACGCAATCACAGATTTTACCCGCCCAAGCACCGGATGACTGGAACTCCAACCCGTGAGCGCGCGGTCCACTTTCAGCCGCACGCTGCCGTGCTCGGTAAACTTGAGCGCGTTGGAAAGCAGGTTTTTGAGCACCTGCTGGAGCCGTTTGGCGTCGCTGATGATGGTGTCGCTGGCCAGGCTCTCGCCCAACTCCACCGAAAACTCCAGCCCCTTGCCATCGGCCACGTGGCGGAACGTTCGCGAGCAGAAATCGCGGACCTCCACGAACCGCATGCTGCCGATTTCCACGTCCATCTTGCCGGATTCGATCTTGCTCAGGTCAAGAATGTCGTTGATCAGCGCCAGCAGGTCGGTTCCCGAGGAGTGAATCGTCTCGGCGTATTTCACCTGCTTCGGCGTCAGCGTGCTCTCCGAATTTTCGGCGAGCATTTGCGCCAGGATGAGAAGGTTGTTGAGCGGCGTCCGCAGTTCGTGGCTCATGTTCGCCAGGAACTCCGATTTGTATTTGGAGGTGAGGGAGAGCTGCTCGGCTTTTTCTTCCAGCGCCGCCTTGGCCTGCTCCACTTCGCGGTTCTTGGTTTCCACTTCGTTCTTTTGCTCCGCCAGCAGGTGCGCCTTTTCCTCCAGTTCCGCGTTGGTTTTCTGAAGCTGCTCCGCCAGCGCCTGGCTCTGTTTCAGCAATTGCTCGGTGCGCATGGTGGCGGCGATGGTGTTGAGCACGATTCCAATGCCCTGGGTCAACTGGTCCAGGAAGGCCAGGTTCACGTCGGTGAAATGGCGGAACGATGCCAGCTCCAGCACCGCGCGCGGCTCGCCTTCGAAGAGCACCGGCAGCACCACGATGCTGAGCGGCGTCCCCTCGCCCAGACTGGAGCTGATTTTGATGTAGTCCTGGGGAACGTCGGTCACCAGGATGCGGCGCTTTTCCATACCGCACTGGCCCACCAGCCCCTGGCCCATCTTGAATTCCGTGGGCACTCCGCTGCTTTCGTTGGCGCCGTACCCGGCCAGCAGCTTGAGCGATTCGCGGCCTTCATCGGCAATATAGAATGTTCCGAACTGTGCGCTCACCAGCGGCGTCAGTTCCGAGAGCAGCAGCTTCGATACGGTCAACAGGTCGCGCTGCCCTTGCATCATGCCGGTGAATTTGGCGATGTTGGTCTTCAGCCAGTCCTGGTCGGTGTTCTTGCGCGTGGTCTCCGCCAGGTTGCCGATCATTTCGTTGATGTTGTCCTTCAGCGCGGCCACTTCCCCCTGCGCTTCCACCGCGATGGATCGCGTCAGGTCGCCCTTGGTAACCGCCGTTGCCACGTCGGCGATGGCCCTCACCTGGGTGGTGAGATTGGCGGCCAGCTGATTCACGTTATCGGTGAGGTCGCGCCAGATGCCGGCCGCGCCGGGAACGCGCGCCTGCCCGCCGAGCTTGCCTTCGATTCCCACTTCGCGGGCCACGTTGCTGACCTGGTCCGCGAAAACCGCCAGCGTATCGATCATTCCGTTGATGGTGTCGGCCAGTTCGGCGATTTCGCCCTTCGTCTCAAGCACCAGCTTGCGCTTGAGATTTCCGTTGGCCACGTCGGTCACCACCTTGGCGATGCCGCGCACCTGCGTGGTAAGGTTGGCCGCCATGAAATTCACGTTGTCGGTAAGATCCTTCCACGTGCCGCCGACGCCGCGGACTTCCGCCTGTCCGCCCAGCTTGCCTTCCGTTCCCACCTCGCGCGCCACGCGCGTCACTTCGCTGGCGAAGGAGTTGAGCTGGTCCACCATGGTGTTGATGGTGTCCTTGAGTTCGAGAATTTCGCCCTGTACGTCCACCGTGATTTTGCGGCTCAGATTGCCGTTGGCCACGGCGGTGGTTACCTGTGCGATGTTGCGGACCTGGGCCGTGAGGTTGCCGGCCATGGAGTTGACCGAATCGGTCAGGTCCTTCCATGTACCGGCAACTCCGCGGACTTCGGCCTGTCCTCCGAGCTTGCCTTCGGTTCCCACCTCGCGCGCCACGCGCGTCACTTCGGCGGCGAACGAACTGAGCTGGTCCACCATGGTATTCACGGTGTTTTTTACTTCCAGGATTTCGCCGCGCACGTCTACCGTGATCTTGCGCGAGAGGTCGCCCTTAGCGACGGCCGTGGTCACCTCGGCGATATTGCGGACCTGGGTGGTGAGGTTGGCGGCCATCGAGTTTACGGAATCGGTGAGATCTTTCCAGGTTCCGGCGACGCCGCGAACATCGGCCTGGCCGCCCAGCTTGCCTTCCGTGCCGACTTCGCGCGCCACGCGCGTCACTTCGCTGGCGAACGAGCTGAGCTGGTCCACCATGGTGTTGATGGTGTTCTTCAGCGCCAGAATTTCGCCGCGCGCGTCCACCGTGATCTTGGTGGTTAAGTCGCCGCGCGCCACGGCGGTGGTCACGCCGGCGATGTTGCGCACCTGGTTGGTGAGGTTGCTGGCCATATAATTCACGGAGTCGGTGAGATCTTTCCAAGTACCGGCCACTCCGCGGACATCGGCCTGTCCGCCCAGCCTGCCTTCGGTGCCGACCTCGCGCGCCACGCGCGTCACTTCGCCGGCGAACGCGTTGAGCTGGTCCACCATGGTGTTGATGGTGTTCTTCAGCTCCAGAATTTCGCCGCGCACGTCCACCGTGATCTTGCGGCTCAAGTCGCCCCTTGCCACGGCCGTAGTCACTTCCGCGATATTGCGCACCTGTCCGGTGAGGTTACCGGCCATGGAGTTGACCGAGTCCGTCAAATCCTTCCACGTGCCGCCGACGCCCTTCACGTCCGCCTGGCCCCCGAGCTTGCCCTCCGTGCCGACTTCGCGCGCCACGCGCGTCACTTCGCCGGCAAACGCGTTGAGCTGGTCCACCATGGTGTTGATGGTGTTCTTGAGCTCCAGAATTTCGCCGCGCACGTCCACCGTGATCTTGCGCGAGAGATCGCCTCTCGCCACGGCGGTGGTCACTTCGGCGATGTTGCGGACCTGGCCCGTGAGGTTGCCGGCCATCGAGTTCACCGAATCGGTCAGGTCCTTCCACGTCCCGGCCACGCCGCGCACATCCGCCTGTCCGCCGAGTTTGCCTTCCGTGCCCACTTCGCGCGCCACGCGCGTCACTTCCGCGGCGAACGAGCTGAGCTGGTCCACCATGGTGTTGAAGGTGTTCTTCAGCTCCAGAATTTCGCCGCGCACGTCCACCGTGATCTTGCGCGAGAGGTCGCCCTTCGCGACAGCGGTGGTCACTTCGGCAATGTTGCGCACCTGGTTGGTCAGGTTGCTGGCCATGGAGTTCACCGAATCGGTCAAGTCCTTCCAGGTCCCGGCCACGCCGCGCACATCCGCCTGTCCTCCCAGTTTGCCTTCGGTCCCGACTTCGCGCGCCACGCGCGTCACTTCGCCGGCGAAGGCGTTGAGCTGGTCCACCATGGTGTTGATGGTGTTCTTCAGCTCCAGAATTTCACCGCGCACGTCCACCGTGATTTTGCGCGAAAGGTCGCCGTTGGCCACGGCGGTGGTCACTTCGGCGATGTTGCGCACCTGTGCCGTGAGATTGCCGGCCATGGAATTGACCGAGTCGGTCAGGTCTTTCCACACGCCGGCGACGCCTTTCACCTGCGCCTGCCCGCCGAGTTCGCCCTCGGTGCCGACTTCGCGCGCCACGCGCGTCACTTCGCTGGCGAACGCGTTGAGCTGATCGACCATGGTGTTGATGGTGTTCTTGAGCTCCAGAATCTCGCCCTGCACGTCCACCGTAATTTTGCGCGAAAGGTCGCCATTGGCCACGGCAGTCGTTACCTCGGCGATATTGCGGACCTGCGCCGTGAGGTTGCCGGCCATCGAGTTCACGGAGTCGGTGAGATCCTTCCACACGCCGCCGACGCCTTTCACCTGCGCCTGCCCGCCGAGCTTACCTTCGGTTCCCACTTCACGCGCCACGCGCGTCACTTCCGCCGCGAACGAGTTGAGCTGATCGACCATGGTGTTGACGGTGTTTTTCAGCTCCAGAATTTCGCCGCGCGCGTCCACCGTAATCTTGGTCGAAAGGTCGCCCCGTGCCACGGCGGTGGTCACTCCCGCGATGTTTCGCACCTGGTTGGTGAGGTTGCCGGCCATCCAGTTGACCGATTCCGTCAAGTCCTTCCACGTTCCGTCGACGCCCTTCACGTCGGCCTGCCCGCCGAGTTTGCCTTCCGTTCCCACTTCGCGCGCCACGCGCGTCACTTCACCGGCGAACGAGTTGAGCTGGTCGACCATCGTATTGATGGTGTTTTTCAGCTCCAGAATTTCGCCGCGCACGTCCACCGTGATTTTGCGGCTTAAATCGCCCTTGGCCACGGCGGTGGTCACCTGCGCGATATTGCGGACCTGCGCCGTGAGGTTGCCGGCCATGGAGTTCACCGAATCGGTGAGGTCTTTCCATGTGCCGGCAACGCCGCGGACGTCAGCCTGTCCTCCGAGAATTCCTTCCGTTCCCACTTCGCGCGCCACGCGCGTCACTTCGCTGGCGAACGCGTTCAACTGGTCCACCATGGTGTTGATGGTGTTCTTGAGCTCCAGAATTTCGCCGCGCACATCGACGGTGATCTTGCGGGAAAGGTCGCCGTTGGCCACGGCGGTAGTGACTTCGGCAATATTTCGGACTTGCGCGGTGAGATTGCCGGCCATGGAGTTCACGGAATCCGTCAGATCCTTCCAGACGCCCGCCACTCCTTTTACCTCCGCCTGCCCGCCGAGTTCGCCCTCCGTGCCGACTTCGCGCGCCACGCGCGTCACTTCCGAGGCGAACGATCCAAGCTGATCCACCATGGTGTTGATGGTGTTCTTGAGCTCCAGAATTTCGCCGCGCACATCGACGGTGATCTTGCGGGACAAGTCGCCGTTGGCCACGGCGGTGGTGACTTCGGCGATGTTGCGAACTTGCGCCGTGAGGTTGCCGGCCATGGAGTTCACCGAATCCGTCAGATCCTTCCAGACGCCGGCCACGCCCGTCACCGCCGCCTGTCCGCCGAGCTTGCCTTCGGTGCCGACTTCGCGCGCCACGCGCGTCACCTCGCCGGCGAACGAGTTCAACTGCGCCACCATGGTGTTCACCACGCGCGCGGTATGCAGAAACTCGCCCTTGAGCGAGCGGCCGTCCACTTCGAGAGCCATGTTCTGCGAAAGATCGCCCTTGGCCACGGCGCCAATCACGCGCGCCACTTCGGTGGAAGGCTGCACCAGGTCGCCGATCAATCCGTTGACCGAATCCAGACATTCCGACCAATCGCCCGAGACCGACCCCATGCTGGCGCGCTGATTGATCTTGCCTTCTTTCCCGACGGCGCTCGAAATCCGGCCGAATTCGCTCGCCATGCGCTCGTTTAGTTTAAAGATCTCGTTGAGCGTGTCGGAGATTTTGCCGGCGATCCCGGTTTGATCTACCGGCAGGCGGACGGAAAAGTCGCCGTCCCGAAAGGCGATCAGGGTCTTCAGCAAGGTGCTGGTATCAAGAGTGTCGGTCATCGATTGGGCGCTCATCGTCCGTTCCTAAACACTTTCTGACGCCGCGCTGGCTCCTGCGAGGAGTTCCTTGAAAACGGCGCCTAAACTGAGAAACTGTTCGAGTTCCGAGGGCTTTCGCAAAAATCGGACGGCGCCCAGTTGAATGGCAAGGTCGCGGTCGCGCTGCGAGTCGGAAGAAGTGAGAACTACTACCGGGACACGGTGGAGGCCGGTCTGTTTCAGCCGTTCCAGGATTTCGATTCCATCGTGCCGGGGCAGGTTCAGATCCAGGATGATCAGCTTCAGTTCCGCCAGCCCGGAAGTATCGTTCGTGAGAACCTCCAGAACTTCCAGAACTTCCTGGCCGTCCGGCGCCACGCGCAAATCGCAGTTCACATTGTGCTCGCGCAAAGCTTCCCGGATCAAATAAACATCGGCCGCGTTATCTTCGGCCAACAGAACCTGCGTCATTGCACCCCCTAAAACCGTCAAGTGACCTTTCATACAATCGCTCCTCGTACCCGAAAGGGCCGAGGTGCAATTCTTTCGCCAGGGTGCAATAATTTACTTCGCCCCGACCTTGCCGGTTCATCCCGCCGCAAATCCACGAGTTCCTGAGTTATCAACGGCCAGACACCTTTCAGCGGATCGAACCGGCAACCATCCTGGATCACTGAATGGAACCGGAGATTGCACGTTTTCGCCCACATTCGAAGATTGGTGCATAATCTGCATCGATGCAGACGATGCACTCCGCCCCTTTGTGCGACAAGCCCAAAACCGTACTGGTCGTGGATGACGAAGATGGCACCCGTCGATTGATTAGCCTGATTTTGCGCGAGGGAGGCTACTCGGTCCTCGAGGCATCCGACTGCGAGAGTGCCGCGAGGATCCATGAGAATCATCGCGGCAAAATCGATTTGTTGTTGACGGACATAGGCCTGCCCGGTCCCAGCGGCCGCGAACTGGCAAGCACCTTGCAGGAATCCGAGCCCGGATTGCACGTTCTGTTTATGTCGGGGATTCCGGACTGGGGTGAACAGCTTCCCTTCCTGCGCAAACCCTTCGGTGTGGCCGAGTTGCTTCACCGGGTGGAAAGATCGGTTGCCAACCGTTCCTCGGGGGGTGCCCGCTGACGAACCCCGTAGGCTTGGCAGCAATTGCACATCCTTCGGTGTGCTTTGAGACGTTTTTCGTCATGAGGTGAGTGGCTTGCGTTGCAATGTGGCAGAATTTTCCAAACGCCGGGGTAGAATGGCAGATAGCAGTAGAGAGTGGTGGATGCCAGAACACATTCTCGTAGTTGACGACGACGAGACGTTTCGATCCGACTTGGCGCGCATGGTCGCGTCGTTCGGTTTTAACGTTACGACAGCAGTAGATGGGCAGGATGCCCTGGAGAAACTCAAAGCCTGTAGCCCCAACGCGATTCTTGCCGACCTGGTCATGCCGCGCATGGACGGCTTCGCCTTGTTGAAGGAACTGGGGGTACGCGGCGAACAGATTCCGACCGTCATTTTGACCGCCATGGGGAGCGTGGACCATGCCATCTCTATCGTTCACGATCTGAAGGCCTATTGGTTCCTGGAGAAACCGGTTCAGCCGGGAGTTCTGCGGACGCTGCTCGACCGGGCGATTCAGCAGTCCCACCTCCGCCGGGAAGCCGAAGGTCTGCGGCAGCAATTGAGCTATCAGGGCGTGCTGGGCGAGTTGGTGGGCAACTCGCCGCCCATGATGGAGATCTTCTCCCTCATCCGCCAGGTGGCCCCCACATCCGCATCGGTGCTGATCAGCGGGGAAAGCGGAACCGGAAAAGAACTGGTGGCCCGCGCCATCCACATGCTGAGCGCCCGGCGGGATGGGCCGTTCGTCGCCGTAAATTGCGCCGCGCTTCCCGAGACGCTGATGGAAAGCGAGCTTTTCGGGCACGAAAAGGGATCCTACACGGGCGCCGCGAGCCGCCACGAAGGCTGCTTCGAGCAGGCCAATAACGGCACGCTGCTTTTGGACGAGATCGGCGAAATGCCCATCGGCACCCAGGCCAAACTCCTGCGCGTGATCGAGGAGTCCAAAGTCCGCCGGCTCGGCGGATCGAGCGATATCGGCATTTCGGTGCGCGTTCTCGCCGCCACCAATCGCCCCCCGCTCCAGGCTGTCACGGATAAGCACCTTCGCGAGGACCTGTTTTACCGCCTGAACGTCTTTCACATCTCCTTGCCGCCCCTGCGGGAGCGATTGCAGGACATTCCGGCCATCGCTTCGGCGCTTCTGGTACACCTCAATCAGAAGCATGGCTGCCGGGTGACCGGTCTCAGTGCCGAGGTGTTGGACTGGTGCTCGCGGGCGGCGTGGCCGGGCAATGTCCGCGAACTGCGCAACACCCTCGAGCGCGCGGTGATCGTGGCGGGTGAAGGCGAGATCCAGTTGAGCCACCTGCCGGGGATGGGCCTTTCCAGACCCATAGCGCCAGTCAGCCAGACGGTGCCTGCCGACGTCCTCCAAATGCGCGTAGGCCGGTCCATGAACGAAGTGGAAGAAGCTTACCTGCGCCTCACGCTCAAGCACGCCAACAACAATAAGAGGCGCGCCGCGGAAATGCTGGGATTGTGCCTGCGCACTCTGCACAATAAGTTGCGCACCTATGAGCGCGAGAAGGCCCGCACCGCCGTCGGCGACTGAGCCGGGTCGCCGGGGAGCGGTACTTTTCGAGCGGCTGTGCTACCATACTCCCGATAACCGATGGGCCGAGCCCGCGAAAAGCGCTCTGCTTCCGCTGCCTCCAGCCGGCCGCAACCGGTTCCCAAAGCCGCACCCGCGGTATCGCGGAAGCTTTCCATCGTCATTTGCCTGCTGCTGGCCTTGGCCACTATCGCCATTTATGCCCAAACCGCCGCTCACGGCTATCTGGCTTATGACGACGATCAGTATGTCTACGAAAATCACTGGGTGAAGGCCGGTCTCACCGCTACCAATATCGGCTGGGCCTTTACGACGTTCTTCTACGCCAACTGGCACCCGCTCACCTGGATCTCGTACATGCTCGATTTCAGCTTGTGGGGCGAAAATGCCGGCGCCCAGCACCTGGAGAACCTGGCTTTCCACCTGGCCTCCACGCTGCTTTTGTTCGTCTTTCTCACGCGCACTACACGGCGCCAGTGGTGCGCCGCCCTGGTGGCCGGCATCTTCGCGCTCCATCCTCTCCGGGTGGAATCCGTGGCCTGGATTTCGGAGCGCAAAGACGTGCTTTCGACCTTCTTCCTGATGCTCGCGCTCGTGCTCTACGCGCGCTACGTCTCCGAGCCCGGCCTTCGCCGCTACCTCGCCGTGGCGCTGGTATTTGCGCTCAGCCTGCTGGCGAAACCCATGGCGGTGACGTTCCCCCTGGTGCTTCTTCTCGTAGATTATTGGCCGCTCGCGCGCTTCCCGTGGCCTCCCGCATCTGCCCTGGCGCGCCGACCGGTCCTCGAGAAACTGCCGCTCCTGGCACTCTCCGCGGCGGCCTCGATTCTCACGTTCCTGGCGCAGCGCAATTATGGCTCGGTGGTGTCGCTCACCCACTTGCCCGTCGCCGCCCGCGCCGCCAATGCGGCGGTCGCCTATGTGGCGTATATCGGGAAAGCGTTGTGGCCATCCGGTCTGGCGGTGCTCTACCCGGGTGAAATGCCGGACCCCGGTTCCGTATGGCTTGCCATCGCGCTCCTCGTTGCCGTCACTGTCCTGGCATGGCGATGGATCAAAACCCGGCCCTACTTCACGGTCGGCTGGCTCTGGTACCTGGGAATGCTGGTGCCGGTGATCGGTCTGGTGCAGGTGGGCGTTCAGTCCATGGCCGATCGCTATACCTACATGCCGATGGTCGGCCTCTCGCTGGCGGTGGTCTGGACCCTGGCCGATCTCGTGGAGAGCCGGAGCGCTATGCGTCGCACCGCCGCGGCCGCCGCCGCCGCGAGCCTGGTTGCGTTCACCGCGGTCTCGTTCCACCAGACCGAATATTGGAAATCGAGCCGCGCGCTGTTCGAGCATACCCTCGCGGTCACCCGCCACAATCACATCATCGAGAACAACCTCGGCGTCATTCTGGGCCGCGAAGGCGACTCCAAAGGCGCCATTGCGCTCTATCGGGAGGCGCTCTCCACGGTCCCCGACTATGCCGACGCCCATGCCAATCTGGCGCACGAACTCCTGAAGGCGGGCGATTTCGCCGAGGCTGAAAAGCAGCTTCACGAAGCGCTTGACGAAAAGCCCGACATTGCCAGCGCGCATGGAGATTTCGGCGTCCTGCTGGCCGCTCGCGGGCAGTACGAAGAAGCGCGCCTTGAGTTCGTCCGCGCGCTGAACATCCGGCCCGGCGATGCCGACAACGAAAGCAATCTCTGCTTCGCCTTGACCCATCTCGGCCGTCCGCGGGAGGCCATCCCGCATTGCAATACGGCCCTCCACATCGATCCCAACCACGCCAACGCAAAATTCAACCTGCAAAACGCGCTCCAGGCGGAAGGACGGTAGCAGGGCAGCCGCTCGTGGCGGCAACCGCCCCGGCATCACCGCAGGGTGGAAAGCACCGATGCGATTTCCACGCCGTGCCGCTCGAAATAGGGATGACCGTGCTCGCCCTGCAGTTCGTGCACGTGGAAGCCGCGGGGGCAAAGGCCGCGCCAGGCGAGCCGCGGATCGCCCAACCAGCGCCAGTGGGCCGGCATAGCGCGAATTTTGAACTGCGCCACCGGAACCCCGATGGTTCCCGGCACATAGGCCCGCGCCGCCGTCACGGCCGACGCCGCCAGCCCTCCGGAATGCCCCAGCGGCGTGAGCAGCCCGGTGCGACCCAGCCGCTTCCGCCACTCCCCCGAACTCGTCCCCAAAAAGCGCGGATATCCGGGCCGGGGGGTATCGAACAGGACGACCATTTGCACCTCCGCGCCGGCGCTCGACAGTTGGCGCGCCGCCTCGAATGCCACCATCCCGCCAAAACAAAACCCTGCCAGCACGTAGGGACCTTTCGGCCGCATCGTCCGGACCGTTCGGCACACCCGGGCGGCAAGTTCCTCCATCGGCAGCACGCAATCCTCCACCGGACTACGCAAGGCTATGAGGGGCCGGCTGGAGCCCAACTCCCGCGCCAATGCTGCGAACGCCAAGGCATCGTCGTGTGCCGAGGAAATTGCAAAGAACGGAGTCTCGCTACCCCCTGCGTGATATACCGCGGCCGAAATGCATTCGGAATCCAGTTCCGCCGCCAATTGCGCCATCGTCGGCACCCGCAGCAGCGCGCTCAAGGACAGTTCCCTGCCGAACTCCCGTGCCACCGCCGCAATCAGGGAGGTGGCGCGCAGGCTGTCGCCTCCGGATTCGAAGAAATTCTCGTTGACCGGAATTTCCGCCCTGCCGATTGCCCGCTTCCAGATCGGCGCCAGCCGGTTCTCGGTCTCGGTGGACGGCAAGCGGCCTTCCGGGGATCGCAATGTTCTTGCCTCGCGCGGAAGAGCCATCCGGTCGATCTTGCCGCTCGCGGTAAACGGCATTTCGTCCAGCACGCGATATTCCTGCGGCGCCATGTACGCCGGCACGCTTCGCGCCATATGGGCGCGAAGCTCCTCCAGGGTGGGAACGGGGAGATCCCCGCGGAATACTACGTAAGCGGCGAGCCGATCGTTTCCGGCCTCGACGGCGCAGTGCCGAATCGTCGGATGCTGTCCCAACGCCGCCTCCACCTCTTCCGGTTCCACCCGGAAGCCGCGAATCTTCAATTGCCGGTCCACCCGTCCCACGAATACAAGGTTGCCGTCCGGCAGCCGGAAAGCCAGATCGCCGGTGCGGTACATCCGCCCGCCCGGCTCTTCGGGAAAGCAGTCCGGCACAAACCGGCTGGCGGTCAGCGAATCGTCGCCCAGATAACCGCGCGCCACTCCCGCGCCACCGATGTATACCTCGCCCGGAATCCCGGCCGGCGCCGGAGAGCGGTACTCATCCAGCACATACGCCCGAAGATTGGCAATCGGCCGCCCGATGGGAACGAAGTCCCCGCCTTCCCAGGTTGAAGATCCTGCCTCGTAGAGCAGCGCCGTCAATGTCTCGGTCGGCCCGTAGACGTTGAACCAGCGCACGCGATTCCCCACCCCCCGCCGCCATTCGCGGAAAGCCGCGGCGTCCACCCGCTCCATCCCGGTGTTCACCGCCCGCAGGAATCGCGGCATGACCGCGGTTCCAGCGCTGAGCGCCGCCACCCATTCCTTCCACCACGTGCTCGGGACCCCGGTGATCGTGATCCGCCGTTCGTCCAGAAAGCGCAAAAACTCGCTCATGGAACTGCCCGCGCGCTCGCGGCCGAAAACCAGCGTCGCTCCGCTCGTCAGGTAGTTGAAGATCTCCGCCACCACCACGTCGGACCCCATGGAGGCGAATTGCAGCCGGCGGTCGCCTTCGCCGATGGCCTGCGCGCGCGCCATCGCCAGGGTGTGATTCAGCAGTCCGCGATGGGTCATCACCACAGCTTTCGGCGTGCCGGTGGATCCGGACGTGTAGATGGCATAGGCCGCGTCCCCGGGCGATGCCAGCGGCAGCAGATCTTCGCCCGCCTGCGCCGCCATCTGGTTTTCGAGCGCCGCCCAATCGTCGATCACCAATTTGGGCGCGGCGCGCTCGATCATGCCCGCGAGGCGTTCGCCGGGCTGCGCCGGGTCGAGCGGCAGAAACGCCGCGCCAGCCTTCATCACTCCCAGGATCGCGAGCACCGCTTCCGGCGACGATGGCAACTTCACGGCGATGAAGTCGCCCGGTCCGGCGCCTCTCTCGCGAAGCAGCCGCGCCAGCCGGTTTGCCTGCCGATTGGCCTCGCCATAGGACCAGCTGCGGTGGCCTTCGAGCGCGATCTTGCCGGGAATCCTGGCGGCTTGCTCTTCGAAGAGCCGGTGCGCGCAAACGTCCGCCGGTATCGCCGTGGCCGCGGCCTTCCATTCCATGGTGAGGCGCGTTTTCTCCGCCCTGCTCAGCAGATTCGCGGCATTCACCGGCGCCTCCGGCCGCTCCACGAAGCTGCGCAACACTTCTTCCATTTGCCCCAGAATGCCGGCTACGGTTTCGCTGCAATACAAGCCCGTGTGGTATACGATCTGGAGCTTGAGCACCGGCTTCCCCCACGCCGCGAGGGTCAGCGTCGAATCGGTACGCTCTTCGCTTCGAAACCGGCCCCGCCCGCGCAGGCCTTCACCGGCCGGCTCGTGATCGTAGACCACCACGCTCTCGTAAGGCGGCATACCGGGCGGAAGACTGCTGCATGCCCGGATGCGATCCATCGGGGTCTGTTCGTGCTCCCGCAATTCCACCCACCGGGAGCGAATCTGCCTCAGCCATTCCGCTACCGGCGCCTCGCCGTCCACCTTCACCCGGAACGGCACGGTATTCATCAGAGGTCCCACCAGGTTCCGCGTCCCGCCGTCGCGGCAGTGACGCGTGACGCCGAACACCACGTCCTTGCGCCCGCTGTAGCGGCTCAGGAGCAAGGCCCACGCCGCCTGTACCAGCGTGTTCACGGTTACGTCCAGGCGTGCCGCCAGAGTCTCCAGCCCCTGTGTGAACACCTCGTCCACTTGCCGGATCTCCTTTGCCACGGCATCGGCCGCCGCGGGAGCCGCCGGGCGCAGCCGGTCCACCACATATCCCGTAGTCTCCGTGACGCCTTCCCACAAGCGCCGCCAATAGCCTTCGGACCGCGAAAAGTCCTGCCGCGCGAGCCCATCGAGGTACCGGCGCAGGTCCGGCGCGTCCGCCATGACTGCCGCATCGCCGCGCCGCAGGCCGTCATAGATCTCCGTCAGCTCGCGCCAGACCACTATCACCGACCTGCCATCGAGCAGCGCGTGGTGTACCGTCCAGACGAGTGTCGATCCTCCCGGTGTCGGCCGTATCGTCAGGCGCATCGGCACGCCATCCTGGAAAGCGAATCCGCGCTCCCGGTCGGCGCGCAGGAAATCCGCCAGGTCGCCGCCATCGCTAACTTCCCAGACGATGGGCGGGACCTCTTCGATCTGCATCGCCCACGTGCCGTCTGCGCGCTCGGAGATGCGTGTTCGCAGCGCCGCGTGCCGCTCGATCACCCGCCGCCACGCAATTTCCAACAACGGCAGTTCCCACGGCTCGTCCCGCTCCCAGATCCTCTGGAGCACGTAAGCGCCCGAGCGCGGAGCGCGCAGGGACGCCAGCACCATCGCCCGCTGCATCGCCGTCAATGGATATTGGCTGCGCCCGAGGGCAACGCCCGCTTGCGTCACGGGCGCATCACCAGGGTCGGGCAGCGTTCTCCCATGGGGTAGGACGGCACCCGGACCCGCACCTCCGGAAAATACTCTTCGAGGAGTGCCAGCAGTTCGCCGCGCGGCGGAAACGTGTACACCGCTTTCAGACCGCGATACCGGTCGATGGTGTCGATCTCGTCCCGCCGCCATTCCGTTTCCGCCGCCAGAGCCGCGCGATCAATCCCCCAGTCCGACCAGTAGCGATAGACCTCATCGAGATGCGTTCCCTCCTGCGGGCCGCGCTGAAGCGCCATCAGGAGCCGCAGCTTGAATTCATGGAACGTCGTATGGCGCGGCAGTTCGGCCATCACGTCACCAGGGTCCTCCGGCGCCGGCGGCGGCACATACGCGCGCAGGAGCAGCGCGCCGCCGGGTTTGAGCTTTTCGCGAAGCGTGCTCGCCAGCTTCCGGTACCCGTCGGGATAAGGTAAGGCGCTCAACGAGCCATCCCCGACCGCCAGATCGAGCGAAGCGTCGCGAACCGGCAGCCACAACCAGTCTCCCTCTACCGCACCGCGCACCGCGCGGATATTGCCCGGCCAGACCGCACGGAGAATGCCGCGCGACCGGTCCACCGCCGTTAGAAATGACCCCGCCGGCCACGCTGCCGCGGCGACACCCGGCGTCGCGCCCAGCAGCAGCGCCCGCAGACGTTCTCCTGGATGGACCGCCACCCAATCGGCAATCGCGCTTTCCAGGAATCCGCGATCTTCCTCCGACGGTGTCAGCGGAGGCCCGAAGCTCGCGTACATGTCTTCAAATCCGCGCCAGGCTTCGGGAAGGGCGGTGTCGGGTTTTCGGGTTAGTTCCGGCATTAGTTGGTCTGAGTGAAATAGCACTATTATGTCAGCATCCCCCCTCGAAGCGGGGGGAATAACCTCAAAAGGGGGTAGCCACTGCCCACACAATTTAATTTGCAATTCAATTAGAATTCATATAAATTCTGCATAATGCGTGGCAAAGTAGTCTGCATTTCGCGCAAAAAGAGATCAGGCGTGACCCGGCTTCCCAAGCCGGTCGAGCCGCCGCCCAAGGCAGCTTGACCGGAAATGCCCCGCCTGTATCGCAGCGCCAGGGATCTTCAGCACTGGTACGTGCATGAGGATTCGACGGGATGGCTCATCTTCCCGGCGAAAAGCAATGGATGGGCCGACCGCCGTATGATCGATACGGTCCGCGGGCTCGATTTGCGAGAGGTGCCGTTACGCCTCGCGTTTAATACCGGCCTGTTGGAAGCCAGGCGCCCGCGGCGATTCTCCCGTGCCGCTTGAACATCCGGATTTCCCCTTCCCGAACGCTCTCAGAGTGTCGGATACATCTACATCCCTAAGCTTTCGTAGACAGTAGAATTCCCCATTGCGCAAGAAAAGGAAGCGATTCCGCAGAAGCCTCTAAAAGTTGGACGCATTCGAGCCGATAAGTCCCATCAGGAGAGGCCTTATCAGTACGACCGACTAGAAAATTCCATGAACAACACGCCGCTCTGCATTTCCCTCGTGGCGCTTTGCGCCGGTGCGGCCCTGCAGACCGTCGGCGCCGCCGACTTACCCCCAACCTACCTGCCAGCGCCTCAAATCCTCTCTTTGGACGATTGCCTTCATACGGCCATGGCGAAAAATCATCAGCGCCCTGCTTCGCGATTCGCGGTGGCCGCGGCCGAGGCGCAGCATCGTCAGGCCCTGGCCGCCTATTGGCCGCAGATCACCGCCAAAGGCGGATGGACGGAGCTCAGCAACTCGCCCGATTTTCTTTTTCCCGCCTCCACCATGTATATCCCCGCCCAAAATGTGAGCATTCCGGGCGGTACGGTCACCGTCACAGTTCCGGCCAATTCTTTCGCTCCCGGATTTCCTCCCGCAGCCATTCAGATGCCGGTCAATTTTCCGGGACAGAGCTTCACCACTTCTGCCCAGGCGTTTCCGGTCCCGGCGCAAGACGTCAAGCTTGCCAATCCCCAGAACTTCGAAGCCGCCGCGGATTTCACCTGGCTTCTGTTCGATGGCGGCATGCGCGGCGGATTCCGCCGGCAGGCACAAGGCGCGATTGAAGCGGCGCAGGCCGATTCGCGCCGTACCGATCTGGAGATTACCGACAGCGTGGTCCGCCTGTACTGGGGCGCCGTGCTGGCACGGCGGCTGCGGCAAATCGGCGACGACACTCTGGCGCAGATGGAAGTGACGCTGGAACTGACGCAGTCGATGTACCAGAACGGCGCCGGAAAGGTAAACAAGACGGACTATCTCGAAAACCAGGTAATCGTGGAGACCATCCGTTCGATGGTAGCGGAACTGAGTAAGAACCAGGCGCAGGCGGAAGCCGCTCTGGCCTACACCATGGGGTTGCCTTGGAATGCCACCGTGAGGCCCGCCGACGAGGAACTCCCCTATCGTCCGTTCGCCGGCGACCTCGGCGATCTGGTCGCGACCGCGTATGAATTCAACCCGGATTGGGCGAAAATCGAGGCGGGGTTGAAAGCGCTCGAAGGCGCCGAGACTACCGCTCGCAGCGACTACTTCCCGAAGATCGCCTTTACCGGCGATCTCCACCGTTGGTGGAACAGCTACAACGCCGGAATCGCCACCAGCAACAACAAGGAAGGGTGGTCCATCGGGATCGGTGTCGAAGTGCCGTTGTTCAACGGGTTCCTGACCAAAAACAAGATAGCCGAAGCGCGCGCCCAGGTGAATAAGCTGAAGGAGCAGAAACTCCTGCTCCGCGAGGGCATCGGTCTCCAGTTGCGCGAGCTGTTTCTCTCGCTGGAGGCGGCTTCGAAAACCTACCAGGCCGCGGACAAAGCCATGGCCGCCGCCCGGGAGGATCGCGCGCTGACTTCCCGCGCCTATGAGAGCGAACTGGTGGAAACCGAAAGGGTGATTCGCGCGCAGTTGTTCGAAGCGCTGATGGCCGCCCAATACCAAAAGGCGCGTTACGACCTGGCGGCTGTCGAATCGCAGATTTCGTTGCTAGTCGGAAAGGAGCTTGCCGGGAGGTTGAATCCGCATCCCTGAGCCGAGGGATGGTGGAACGAGCATGCGATTGCCAGGCTCCATATCGTGCGGGAGCGGAACCAGCTCCGGCCGTGAGAAAGAGCGTCTCCGCGGGGTTTCCCGGCGCGACGCGTTAGCTCTGGCGTTGGCAGCGGGTGCGCTCTCCAGGAAGCTTCCGGCGGCGGAGCCCCCGGCGCCCATTCGCCTGGCCGTCTCCGAAAGTCTGGTCTCCGAAGTGAATCTCAATGACGCCCGCGCCGCCATGCAGGTTTGGCTCGAGCGGATGTCGAAGGATTTGAACATTCCCATCGAATTCAGCCCGATGGTTTTTGACGCCACCGAAGAGATCCTGCGCCGGGCCCGCGCCGGCCTGTTCGACGCCGTTGCGCTCAACGTGATCGAGTACCGGCAAATCGCCGACCTGCTCGACCCCAGCCATGTGATTGCCGAGACCGACGGCGAGCAATATCTTCTGCTCGCGAAAACCGGGGGGCCGGTGCGCCATCTGAGCGATCTTCGCGGGAAACGGCTTACCTTGCTGCGGGCGCCGCGCATGTGCCTCGCCCGCCGGTGGCTGGCCACTCTTTTGAAGGACGCCCGCCTGGGCGAGGTGGACCAGTTCTTCGCCTCCGTCAACACCGACCTCAAGCCATCGCGGGTGGTGCTGCCGGTTTTCTTCGGCCAGGCCGAGGCCTGTATCACTTCGCGCCGCGGTTTCGAAACCATGAGCGAATTGAATCCCCAGGTCGCGCGGGATTTGGCGGTGATCGCCGGATCCCCGGACCTGGTAGTCACTTTTTACACCTTCCACAAGAACTATCGCGGCCTCAGCCGCGAGCGATTTGCCAAAGTGTATGCGGATATGCCCGCCAGCGTGGCCGGCCGCCAGCTTGCCATGTTGTTCCAGTTTCACGGACTGGTGGTAAGAGAAGTCGGCTGTCTCGCTCCCGCTCTCGACATCCTGGACGCCTCTGAACGCACCCACCGGACCGGAGGAGTCAAATGATCGCCGGATCGGAAATTCCCCGCCGTGGCGCGATGGCGCTGGTGGTTGCAGGCGTAGCTCGGATTCTCCGCTCGCGCGAGTCGGAAACGAGCGCGCCTTCCAGCCTTCCCCTTCGCATTGCAATTTCGGAAACCATGGTCACGGACGTCAATCTCAGCGACGCCCGCGCCGCCATGCAGACGTGGATCAAGCGCATGCAGGTGGACCTGGACGTGACCATCCAGATCGACCCCAAGATCTTCTCGACCAGCGAGGAAGTGGTCCGCGGCATCCGCACCGGCCAACTGGATGCCGCCGCACTCAATCTGGTGGAATACCGCCCGATCGCCGACTTGTTCGATTCCCGCGATCTGCTGGTAGGAGGCGGCGCGTCGGGACCGGACGAATACGTCGTGCTGACGAGGAAAAACAGCCCCTTCAAACGCCTGCCGGACCTGCGCGGTTGCCGCCTGTCGGTGCTCAAAGCTCCCAAAATGTGCGTGGCGCCGGGCTGGCTCGCGACCCTGTTGGATGACGAGCGCCTGGGGCCGGCGGAAACCTTCTTCAGCTCCATTCTTTCCGAGACCAAAGTCTCCCGTGTCGTGCTGCCGGTTTTCTTTGCGCAGGTCGATGGCTGCCTGACGTCGAAACGCGGTTTTCAGATCATGTGCGAGCTGAATCCGCAGGTAGCTCGCAGCCTGGCCGTCATCGCCAATTCTCCGCTGCTGGTGACCTGCTTCTATGCCTTTCGGAAGAAGTACCCGCGCAATGCCAGAGCACGCTTTCTGGAAGTGCACAACAGCCTGCTTTCGAGCCCGACCGGGCGGCAGCTGGCCACTCTCTTTCAGTTCGACGAAATGAATGTCGGCGATGCCGAATGCCTTGCCCCGGGGCTCGCCATCCTGGACCGGGCCGAAAGGGCTCGCGGCAATAATGCACCGGGCCGCAAAGGACCGTTTCTATGAAGATCCGGCGCATGATCGGGCACGTGGTCCGGTGGCTGGCCGCGGCGGCGCTGTGTGGCGCCACCGGAGGGCGGATCCTGGGCGTCGATCGCAGTGCCGATGGCCTCCGCCCCACGCGCCTGTACGCTATCGTGAGCGCCTCCACTTTGGGAAATCTGAATCGCAACGATCTGCGGGCGGCCATGAAGGCCTGGTTCGACACCATGGCCCGGCAGAAAGGGTTCCTGCTGGATTCTAAAGTAGACTTCGCCGACAGTGTCGCGCAGATGAGGGAACGCCTGGAAAGCCGGTCCGCCGATGTGCTTGTCGTGGGCGTGCCCGATTACCTGGAACTGGAGGGCACCCGCCTCGTGGTGGCGGCGTTCACCCATGGCATGGGAACGCAGGGGGAAGCCCACTATTCGTACTTGCTGCTGGTGAATTCCTCGAGCGGTGCGTCCGATATCGGCAGTCTCCGGGGGAAGAGGATCCTGACGTTTTCCCGCGGCGGCTGGAACGCCGGAGCCGCATGGCTCGATGTCTTATTGAACCAGGAAAAACTGGGCCGCGCCGCTTCCTTCTTTTCCTCCGTCAAGCCGGCTCCCACCGGCCAGGCGTGCATTCTGCCGGTATTCTTCGGCACGGCCGACGCCTGCGTGGTGGACGAAATCAATTTCGACCTGGCCAAAGAGATGAACCCGCAGTTAGGCCGCCTCCGCGTAGTGGTGCGCTCGCATCCCCTCATCGAAAGCCTCATCGTCCTGCCCACCCAACCGCATCCCTATCAAAAGGAATTGTTCGATACCCTTCTGACCCTGCAAGACGACCCTCGCGGGCGTCAGCTTCTCATGGTGTTCAAGATCGATCGCCTGGTTCCAGTTCCGGCGAAAGACCTCGATTCGGCTCGCGAACTTTGGCGAGAATTCTCCCGGCTGCCGGGCGGCGCGCCGCGCGCCGCGACGTCCGGGACAGCCGAAAGGGAGGACTGAGAAATGCGCCTGCCGAGAGGCATCACTCTGAAAATAACGCTGCTCGGTTGGATGGTCACGGTGGTCACCCTGGCGGTATTCGTGACCATGATCATTCCGGAACAGGAGCGCGAGTTTCAATTGAGCCTCGAATCCAAGGCCCGCGGGATCGCCGTCTCGATCCGCGGCGTGGCCGCCGGAGCGGCCATTTCGGAAGATTACTCTGCCGTCGTCGATCAATCCATGCAGGTTCTTTCCGGGGACAGCGCCATTGCCTATGTGGTCATCGCCAAGAACGACGGCTTCGCTCTCATCATCGACCGCGACAGTTGGAGGACGGACACTCTCGGCAGCGGTTGGCATCCGGCGGAGCGCGCGCCGGTAAGGTCCATCGCGTTCTCGCCGCTGGTCAAACGGCGCGTCTTCCAGTATGCCTTCCCGTTCGACTACAGCAGTATCCCCTGGGGATGGATCCACATCGGCTTGTCGCTCGATTCTTATGACGAGAGCGTCCGGCGGTTGTACCAGGGCACGGGCGCGCTGGCCATTATTTGCGGCGGTCTCAGTCTGCTGATCTCCCTGGCGTTCGCCGGCCGCCTGGTCCGTCCCATCCATGTCTTGCGCGCCACCGTGGAGAAGGTGGCCAAAGGCGATCTGCGCGCGCGCGCCGAAATCGCCAGCCACGACGAAATCGAGCGTCTGGCCGAAGCTTTCAACGACATGGCTCACACCATCCTGGGGCGCAACCAGATTCTGGAAAGCGTCAGTTTCGCGGCCAAGCAGTTCCTCAGCGATGGAGATCGCGACACCATATTCGCCCAGGTTCTCGAACGGGTTGGCCAGGCGGCGCACGCCAGCCGGGGCTCGATCTTTCGCCGGGACGGGGAAAGTGGCAAGCTGTGCATGGTCCAGGAAGGGGAATGGCTCGCTCCGGACGAACACTCCTCGCTTGGCGGCTGGGTCGCTTTTCCCTGGCACGGCGAGGCCGCCGCCGCATGGCTGGAGGACCTCCGCCAGGGCCGGACCGTTACCGTGGCCCCGGAGCAGTGCGATGAGCCGCTCCGTCAATCGATCGACTTCCGCGTGCAGTCGGCGATTTTCGTGCCCGTGGTCGTGGGCGACGAATGGTGGGGAATGGTCTCCTTTGACGATTTCCGGCGCGCGCGCCAGTGGAGCGACGCCGAGCAGGACAGCCTCCGCGCCGTCGCGGACATGCTCGGCGCGTATATCGCGCGCCATCGCGTGCAGCGCGCTCTGGTGGAGGCGAAGCAGACTCTCGAACAGCGGGTCATCGAGCGTACGCGCGAATTGCAGGAGCAAATCGAGGCCAAAGACCGCGCTCACGCCGATCTTGCCGCCGCTCAGCAGCGCCTCATCGAACTGTCGCGCGGCGCCGGAATGGCCGAGGTGGCCACCGGGGTCCTGCACAACGTCGGCAACGTGCTCAACAGCGTCAACGTTTCGGCTTCCCTGGTGGCCGGCAAGGTTCGCGAGTCCCGCGTCGACAATCTGGTGTCTGCCATCCGCATGTTGGAACTCCATGCCGGCAACCTGGAGGAATTCATCGAAAGGGATCCCAAAGGGCAGCGCGTGCTGCCTTACCTCGCCAAGTTGGGGAGTCATTTTCGTGCCGAGCGCGAAAGCCTCCTGTCCGAATTGGAAGCCTTATCTTCTCACGTAGGCCACATCAAACAGATCGTGGCCACGCAGCAGAGCTACGCCAAGGTTTCCGGTCTGGTGGAAAATGTCCATCTCGCCGATCTGGTGGAGGACGCTCTGCGCATCGTGGAATCCGGCTTAGTGCGCCATGGAATCCGCGTCGAACGGGATTTCGAGTCGCTTCCGCCGATTGCCGCCGAAAAGCACAGCATCCTGCAAATTCTCTTGAATCTTCTCCGCAACGCCAAAGAGGCGGTCAGCGAGGGAGACGAAAGCCGACACGGCCTGATTCGCATCCGCATCCACCGTCTGGAAGAGGGCCGCGTCAGCCTGTCGGTGGAAGATAACGGTATCGGTCTGCCGGCCGAAAACCTGACCAAAATCTTCCGTCACGGATTTACCACCAGGGTCGATGGCCATGGGTTTGGCCTGCATTCCTGCGCCCTCGCCGCCCGCCAGATGGGCGGTTCTCTGCGCGCGGAAAGCCCCGGTCGAGGCCAGGGAGCTACGTTCACTCTGGAATTGCCGATCAAGACCGCGGAAGACCCCAGAAAGAGAGTCCTCGCATGAATTCCCACGAATTGCTGGAACCGAACCATCGGATCCTCGTCATCGACGACAATCCGGCCATCCATGAGGATCTGCGCAAGATTCTGATCGGCGATGCCTCGGCCGAGTCCCATCTTAGCGACGACGAAGAACTCCTCTTCGGCGCGACATCTTCTCCCGCCACGGAGTTCGAGATCGATTCCGCCTACCAGGGCCAGGAAGGCCTGGCGAAACTCGAGGCATCGCTGGCCTGCGGCCGCCCCTACGCCATGGCCTTCGTCGATGTCCGTATGCCGCCCGGCTGGGATGGGGTCGAAACCATCAGCCATCTCTGGAAGGTCTATTCCCGGCTGCAGATCGTGATATGCACCGCCTATTCCGATTACTCATGGAACGATATGCAGCGCCGGCTGGGCCTGTCGGACAACATGCTGATCCTGAAAAAGCCCTTCGATAACATCGAAGTCATTCAACTGGCGCACGCCCTCACCCGCAAATGGCTGGTGAGCAGCCAGGCGGCGGCGCGCCTGGAAGACCTCGACACGATGGTTGCCCGGCGCACTGCCGAGCTACAGGCCGCCAATCGGCGTATCCAGAAGCAATTCGAGGAAAAGGCCGCGGCCGAAGTCGCTTTTCGCACGGTTTTCGAATCCAGCCCGATCGGCATCACGCTCCAGGACGATTCCGGCCGCTATGTCGACGTGAACCACGCCATGGAGGAGTTACTTGGCCTTCCCAAGGACGGGATCGTGGGCCACGATCCCGTCGAGCGCGGCTGGATCGGTGACGATTATTCCGCTGTCCAGGAGGCCCTGCGGGCAGGTTCCGATGTCGATTCCCGCGAGCTCACCTATTGGAGTCCGGAGCGCGGCAAACAGACCGCGCTGGTTTGGGGGCGGCGCGTGGCGATCGGCGGCAAAAACTATTCCCTCTGTTTCGTTCTCGATATTACGGAGCGGAAACAGATGGAGGAGGAACTGGTGCGCGCGCGCATCGGCGCCGATGCCGCCGCCCAGGCCAAGAGTCAGTTCCTCGCCAATATGAGCCATGAAATCCGCACTCCTCTGAACGGCATCCTCGGCCTGAGTTGCCTGCTGGAACAGGAGAGTGTTCCCGACGAACTCCGCCCCATGATGGGCCTGATCCGAACTTCGGGTGAGGTCCTGCGGCGCGTGCTCGACGACGTCCTCGACTTCAGCAAAATCGATTCCGGCAAACTCGTTCTCATCGACGAACCATTCGATCTGCCCGAGAGTCTTCGCTGGAGCTTCCGTTTGTTCAGCGATTCCGCCGCCGAAAAGCATCTCCAGTGCCGTCTCATCCTCGATCCCAACCTGCCGCCCCGGGTGGCGGGCGATGCCGTGCGCTTGCGGCAGGTCACCGGGAATCTCATGAGCAATGCCGTCAAGTTCACCCAACACGGCTCCATCGAAATGGAAGCCGTGCTTGTCCAGGCCGCGCCCCCCGGCGGCCGTCACGTGATCCGCGTGATGGTGCGCGATACCGGCATCGGCATCCCCGAAAACCGCATCGGGAGCCTGTTCCAATCCTTCAGCCAGGTGGATGCCGCCACCAATCGCCGCTATGGCGGGACGGGTCTGGGGCTGGCCATTTCGCGCCGCCTGGTGGAAATGATGGGCGGGGAGATTCAAGTGCGCAGCCAGCCAGGCGCCGGCAGCACGTTCGAATTCACCTTCAGCGCCGGTGTAGCCGAAGAAACCGAACCAGCCGCCATCGAACCCGTCGCCAGCGATTTCACGGGGCTTCGCCTGCTCGTCGTCGAAGACAATCGGATCAACCAGCTGGTCACTTCCCGCATGCTGCAGAAGATGGGCTGCGTTGTCGACCTGGCCGATAATGGCGCTTCCGCGCTCCAGTCCGTCGAGAGCCGGTCCTACGATGTCGTGCTCATGGACCTGCTCATGCCGGAGGTTGACGGTCTGGAAGCCTCCCGCCGGATTCGCCGCCTGCCGCCGCCGGCGGCGTCGACGCCCATCTTGGCGCTTACCGCCTCGGTCTCGGCTGAAATCCGCGCCGAGTGCCTCCATGCGGGCATGAATGACGTGCTCAGCAAGCCCATCGAAATGCAGGCGCTTCGCCGCGCGCTCGACCGCTGGCGTCCCCGTCCGGCCGCCGCGATTCACGAGGGTACCTGACCGCGTGAAAATCTTGGTAATGGCCATCCGGAGGCAAGGCCTTGGCAGATCTTGTACGGGAGCCAATCCTGGCCGCAGCCGGCTCGGCCCGCTGCCAAGCGATTGGCAGGGAACATCCCGTAAAATCGACTTCGATTCCTTGTGGTCCTTCGACCGTATTTCGCGGACCATTTTGACCTGCCGGTCCGCAATTCACGCCGGCAGCGCGAGCGGAGCCCGCTCTCTCGGCAGGTACCCCGCGGCCAGCACCAGCCAGTCTCCCTCCGGCAGGTTCGCCCGCAGCGCGAGCACTTCGGCTGTCGGGCCCGACGGCCCGTTCGGCCACACCGTCATTGGCCCGTGGCTGAATTCCGCCATGCGCAGATTCAGCGAAACCCCGGCCCGGTCGCCGCTCATCTGTAATGACCCGTTGCGCAGGCGCCGCACCCGGCACATTGCCGAGATGACCGCCGTCCTCGAACGGCGGCAATACAGCATCCCGATTTCTTTCCGTTTCACCTTCCAGTCATCCAGCACCCGCCAGGCATCCTCCGCGGAAACCGGCGTCCCCGGCCTCTCCCGCCACTGGTCCTCGATCGCCATTCCCGCAGTATACCCGGCGAAATCGCCCCGCGCCCGCAAACTGAATTAGACTGATAATGCACATGAACCTCGCGAAAATCCAATCCGAACTGCAAGCCCAGGCCCTCGACGGCTGGCTCTTCTTCGATCACCATTACCGCGATCCCCTCGCGTACCGCGTCCTCGGCCTTCCCACCGCTTCCCCCACGCGCCGTTGGTACTACCTCATCCCCGCCGCTGGCGAACCCCGGGGCATGGAACACCGCATCGAGCGCAACTCCCTCGGCGATCTCCCCGGCGACCGCATCGCGTACTCCAGTTGGACCGAGCAGGTGGATGCTCTCAAGAAGCTCACCGCGGGACTGAAGAAGATCGCCATGCAGTACTCGCCCATGTGCGCCATCCCTTACGTCTCCATGGTCGATGGCGGCACCATCGACCTCGTGCGCAGCCTCGGCGTGGAAGTCGTCAGCTCCGCCGAACTCATCCAAACCTTCGAAGCGCGCTGGAGCGAAGAAGCCCGCGACATGCACTTCGAAGCCGGGCGGCGCGTCGACCGCGTGCGCCACCAGGCCTTCGACCTCGTCCGCGAGCGCCTCTCCAGCGGCGCCCAGCTCACGGAATTCGAAGTGAAGACCTTCTTCCGCGATCGTTTCGCCGCCGAAGGCCTGGTCACCGACCACGGCCCGATCGTCGGCGTCAACGCCAACGCTTCCAATCCGCACTACGAACCCGAAGCCGACACCTGCGCCACCATCAATCGCGGCGATTGGCTCCTCATCGATCATTGGGCCAAGCTCGACCAGCCCGGCGCGCCTTACTACGACGTCACCTGGACCGCTTTCTGCGGCGCCAACCCCAGCGACCGCCAGCTCCAGATCTTTAACATCGTCCGCGATGCCCGCGACGCCGGCATCGACCGCGTCCGGAAGGCCGTCGCCGCCGGCCAGCCGTTGTGCGGCTACGAAGTGGACGATGCCACCCGCGCCGTCATCCAGAAAGCCGGTTACGGCGAGTATTTCACCCACCGGACCGGTCATTCCATTGGAGTCGAAGTCCACGGCAATGGCGCTAACATGGACAACTTCGAAAATCACGACGTTCGCCGCGTCAGCCCGTTCACCTGCTTCTCCATCGAGCCCGGCATCTACCTTCCCGATTTCGGGGTCCGCAACGAAATCAACATGTACATTGGCGACAGCGAAGCCCTCGTCACCGGAGAAGTGCAGAGCGACGTGGTCCTGCTGGCATGACCCCGCAGGCGCTCGCCGCATTCGCCACCCTGGTATCGTTCTCGCAGCATGGCAACCGCGTCGCTCTCCAACTCGATCGCGGCGCCGCTGAACTCACCTGGGTGAGCCCCAGCGCTTTTCATTTTCGACGTACCCTCGAAGGTCCGCTGCCGCCCGCCCCGCCGGAGCAATCCACCGCCGCGGTGGATGCGAAGGCCGTCGACACCCCGTCGGCAGTCCATTTCCGGTCCAAACTCCTCGATGTGGCATTACAAAAGCGCGGCCTGCTGGTCGGCGTCACCGGTCCCGGCGGCACGGTCCTCATGAATGACCTCACCGAACCGAAACCCGGCGGATGGGAACGCCAGGCCCCCGATGGCGCGCGCTTCTACGGGTTGGGGATGCTGGAAGATTTGGAGATGGATCTGAGCGGCAGGAAAGTCGACTCGTCCGAGCCGTTTCTCATCTCCACCGCGGGCTATGGCGAGCAGCATCGGGCCGACACGTCGTTCGATTTTACCGTCCCCGGCCGGTACCGCATTCAATCGCCGCGTGTCGATTACTACTTCTTCTACGGGCCCAAGCCAAAAGACATCCTGAAGCAGCGTGTCCCATCCGAACATCCGGACCTCGACCTTTACCGGCTGCCGGCAACCTGGGACGGACTCCGCAACCGCCTGGTCGAAACCGTGCACCTCGCCATGACTTCACCGTTTCTGCCGCGCCTTTCGTTCAGCGGCGAAGACCAGGCGCCTGCCGAACTGAAGTCGCGCATCCACCAGCTCGCATCCCTCACTCCCGAGCTTCCACCCTTCTTCGATCCCTCACCTTTCCGCCGAAAACTCGCCAGTTTCTTCGATATCTACGCTATCGAGACCCGCGACAAGCGCTATCCCGTCTGGCACGCCCTTCCATTCGAATTCCCCGGCGACCCCGAATGCGCTCACCACGGGGACGAATTCATGCTCGGCGACGAGATGCTCGTCGCGCCCATCTATGAGCCCGGCAATAAGCGCCAGGTGTACTTCCCGCCCGGCGCTTGGACCGATCTCGAAACCAACCGGCAATTCCCCGGCCGCCGCACCTCCTCGGTCCACACCGATCGCCTTCCGGTATTCGCGCATACCGGCGCCATCGTCCCTCTCGATTCGCCCGGAGACGGCATCGGCCTTCACTATTTCCCTGATCTTCCCGGCGAATTCTTCATTCTCGAAAAGGACCTCGGCACTTACTCGCAAATCCACGCCGCGCCGGCCGATGACATTATGCGGCTCGAAATCGAATCGCGAAAGGACCGCAATTACCGGTGGATCGTTCACAACGTCCAGCGGCCCGCGAGCGTGGCTTTCGAAGATCGCCAATACCGGTGGTCCTACGACGCCGCGCTCCGCAACCTCGCGATCGAAGTCCACGTAAAGGCCGGCGAAGATAACATCGTCCACGTCGGTTGGTAATTCCTCCTGCCTGTCCTCCCCACGAATTCGGCCGTCCTTCGCGTATCGTAGTAACCATGACCCGTCAGTTCCTCGTTCTCGCTCTCGCCCTCCCGCTCTGCGCCCAGCCTGAATGGAAGTTCGCCGTCTCCGGCGACTCGCGCAATTGCGGCGACCTCGTCATGCCGGCCATCGCCGCCGGAGTCCGGCACGATGGCGAAGCGTTCTACTGGCATCTGGGCGACTTCCGCGCCATCTACACCTTCGACGAGGATCTCGAGAAGCCGCTCAACATCATCACGTATGAAACCACCGCCTGGCCCGATTTCATCGCCCACCAGCTCGCCGCGTTCGGCAGCCTCCCGGTCTTCCTCGGTATAGGCAACCACGAAACCATCCCGCCCGCCACGCGCGAAAAATACCTCATCCAGTTCGCCGATTGGCTCACGGCCCCGGCCATTCGCGGCCAGCGCCTGGCGGACGATCCCGCCGATCACGCCATCCATACTTACTATCATTGGGTGGAGCGCAACATCGATTTCATCTCCCTCGACAACGCCTCTAACGACCAGTTTGACGACACCCAGCTCAAGTGGTTCCACTCCGTCCTCCGCCGCGACGAAGCCAACCCCGCCATCCGCGGCATCGTGGTCGGGATGCACGCCGCTCTGCCGGGGAGTTTCGGCGGAAGTCACAGCATGGACGATTGGGCGCAAGGCCGAACCTCCGGCCGTGAGGTCTACGAGGCCCTTTGGCACGCCCAGTCGGCTGCCGGCAAGCACGTCTACATTCTCGCCAGCCATTCGCACTTTTATTTTCCCGACGTCTATCGCACGCCGTCCTGGAAGGACAAAGTGATTCCCGGCTGGATCATCGGCACTGCCGGCGCGGTCCGGTACCCGCTTCCAGCCGGCGCGCCGGCGAATGCCATGACCGGTGTCTATGGCTACCTGGTGGCGGCCGCCCACGCCGATGGCGCCATCGATTTCGAGTTTCAAAAAATCGCTTTCGACGATTTGAAGCGCGCCAACCCCAAGCGCCCCGAGTCGCTGCTCCGCTGGTGCATGGACGAGAACAAGCAATAAGCCGCCCGAAATAGCCTTTGGTAGATTGGCACGAGGAGATTCCATGAGAGACTGGGCATTCGCGCAGACGCATCCTTCGCGGCAGTTGGCGCCGGTGCACATGTTTTCTGTCCGGAAAGCGAAAGAGCCGACCATGCACTTCCTGGCGCAAACCGACAACCAGAAGACCGCACCAGACCGGCCCACCGGGTGGGGTAACACGCTGCTGGAAGCACTCTCGGAATGCGAGCGGGCCATCCAACACTTCCCGTACGAAGGGGAGGAAACCAGAGCGGCCGGGACGCTGTGAGATTTTACGCTACGGCCCTCCTGATTGCCGGGACCGCATTCGCCCAGATCGCTACCGATCGGCCGGCGGTGACAGATTCCAGCGTCGTGGTGCCCGCGGGGACCGTTCAAGCGGAGAACGGCTTTGCCGATACCGTGACCCAGGGGCAGCAAACCCTGGACGGGCCGGAAACCTGGCTGCGGATCGGAGTCGCATCCAAGACCGAGTTGCGTCTGATCGCGCCGGACTATTTCGACCTGCCGCGGCCGGGATCGGGATTCGGCGATTTCGCCGTTGGCGTAAAACAGCAGCTCGGGCCGGCGGCTGGGTTCGATCTCTCGCTGGTACTCACGCTGAGTCTGCCGGCCGGTGCTCCCGCCATCTCGAGCCACGGCTACGATCCCTCGCTGCAACTACCGTGGTCGCGTTCGCTCTCGCCGAATTGGACCGCCGCCGGCATGTTGTCGGTGTACGCGCCCACCGTGAACCGCAGCCATCTGGTGACCGGCGAAACCACCTTCCTGCTGGACCGGCAGTTGACCAGAACGTGGGACGCATTTCTCGAGTACGCCGGCGATTTCCCCGAGAATGGCCGCCCGCGGCATCTGCTGCATGCCGGTACCGCCTTGAAGCTCGGGCAGAATCAGCAGATCGATTTTCACGTTGGAGTGGGGCTCTCGGCGGCGGCGGTGGATCGCCTCATCGGTGCCGGATATTCGTTCCGTTTCGCGGCCTTCAAACGTTAGGAAACCAGCCAACCCTGGCGGCGGCCGGCCGCCCTCTCATTCGCGCCGGAACAGCGACACGAACTCCGCCAGCTCCGAGTCGTTGAGGTCGGAAATCGCCCAAAATTGCATTCCGTTCTCGTTCCAGCTGCGCAGATGGTATCCGTTGCGCGTTTCGCTCACCCCGGCCGAGGGAGCCGCCGACGGCCACACGAAAACGTTGACGATGTGCGCGCGGCGGCCATACACCAGCGCCGCGGCGGGGTGTCCGCCGGCATATTCCAGTCTGCCTCCGAGCAGCGGGAAGCCCGCGACGTCCTTCACCGGCGGCGCGAAATCGAGCTTGCCGGCGAACCACGGCTTGACGGTATGTTGGTCGGACGACGCCACATCCAGCAGGTGCGTGCCGTTCAGCGATCGCAGGTGATCGGAAAAGACATCTTCCGCCACCAACTCGCTCCGGCCCGTCCGCGAGCGCAGAAGCGCCACATTCCACAGCGCCGAAGCGGCGAGCAGGATCGACGCCGCAATGGCGATGGGGCGCCAGGGAACGGATGGCGCCGCCTCCCGTCGAAGGCTGGCGCGGATCTTCTGCTCTAACGGGGCTGGCGCTTCGTAATAGCGGGCATTCGCGCCGACCACGCACGAGGGGCAGGACCGCATATGCTGCGCCAGCGCGGGATCGTCGTTCTCCATCAGGCGGCGCGCGATTTCGCAGTTCATTTCAGGGCTGCCTCCAGGCATTGTTGCAGACGGCGGCGGGCGCGCGCCAGACGCGACATCACGGTGCCGATGGGGACGCGCGCGATGGCGGACATCTCCAGGTAAGAGAGCTCCTCCAGCTCGCGCAGAACGATGGCCTCGCGGTATTCGAGCGGCAAAGCCTCGAGGCAATGGTGCAGCGAGCCGAGCGCGGCTTCGTTCAAGAGGATGGCCTCGGCGTCGGGAATGCCGCCGGAAACGCCGTGAACCTGCTCGTCGAATTCGATGGCCGGCTGCTCTCCTTTCTTCCGGAGCCAGGTGAAACAAGTGTTGCGCACGATGGCCAGCAGCCAGCCGCGTGCATCCTGCCCCTGGAAGGTCTCGAACGAGCGAAACGCGCGCAGGTAGGACTCCTGAACCAGGTCTTCGGCATCGCCCGAGGAGCGGGTGAGCCATCGTGCCAGGTTGTAGGCGGCGTTGAGGTGCGGCAGCACCGATTGTTCGAACTGGGCCAGTTTGCTGGCGTGTGCATGGGCCATTGATTCGCGTCGAAGGGGAATTGATGTCATTGTGCCACGCCGCGCCATCTCTGAATAGAACCCGCCTGGCCCCGCTTTTATTCCCGGGAATAAACCGGCCCGTGCGCCAGTCATCACACCTGGAGGGTACATGAGCGACTCAATCAAGGGCGACGGCATAGACCGGCGCGGATTTCTTCGATGCATGGCATGGGCCGGTACAGGCGTGGTGTGGACCGTCGCCGGCGGCGTACCGGCGTCGAAGTTGCTGGGACAGACGGCCGAAGGCGGAGCCTTTCAGTTCGTTCAGATCAGCGACAGCCACATCGGGTTTAACAAGCCGGCAAATTCCGATGTGAACGCAACCCTGCAAGCGGCCATCGAAAAGATCAATGCGCTGCCCGCCGCGCCCGATTTCCTGATTCATACCGGCGACCTCACGCACTCCGCCAGGCCGGCGGAATTCGACACCCTGGGCCAGCTGTTGCAAGGCGCACGCACCCGGCAGGTTCATTATGTCCCTGGCGAGCACGACAACGCCGCCGACGACGGCAAGGAGTACCTGGCGCGATTCGGAAAAGGCGCCCGGGGAAGCGGCTGGTACAGCTTCGATCACAAGGGAGTCCATTTTGTAGGCCTGGTGAATTCAGCGGCCTTGGAAGGAATGGGCAAATTGGGCGCGGAGCAGCTGGCGTGGCTGAAGGACGACTTGAGCGGGCGATCCGCCAGCACTCCCCTGGTTCTCTTCGCGCACATTCCGCTGTGGTCGGTTTATCCGGATTGGGGTTGGGGAACGGCCGATAGCGAACAGGCGCTGGAATATGTGAAGCCGTTCGGCTCGGTGACGGTCCTCAACGGGCACATCCATCAGGCCATGCAGAAGGTGGAAGGCAACGTGAAGTTCCACACCGCGATGTCTACGGCGTTTCCGCAACCGGCGCCGGGAAGCGCGCCTTCGGCGGGTCCGATGAAGGTCCCGGCGGAGAGACTGCGCCGCGTGCTCGGCATCAGCGAAGTCGAATACATGGGACATCCGGGCGAATTGGCGGTAACCGATGCGACGCTCGCCTAGCGCCGCTCTGGCCGTGGCCGCCGGCTCTCTGGTGTTGGCGGCATGGAACGTGCCTGCACCGGATGGTAAGCAGTTATTCGAGCGGCGGTGCAGTGGATGTCATGCGCTCGATACCAACAAAGAGGGTCCGCGCTTGCGCGGCGTCTACGGGCGCATGGCCGCCGGCATTGCGGAATTCGAGTATTCGGACGCGCTCAAGAAGGCGGGCGTGCGCTGGGATCAGGCCAGCCTCGACCGCTGGCTCACCGATCCGGAGGCCATGGCGCCGGGGACTGACATGGCCTTTCGCGTGCCCCATGCCGAAGAACGCAAGGCGCTGATCGACTATCTGAAAACCTTGGCCAAATCCGTGCCGCGGTGAGCGTCGCCGTTAGGCGAAGCCATCGCCACTGGAAAAGTTACTCGCAAAGTCCAGCCCGCATTCGGTTTGCTCTCCACCGTGAGCGATGCCTGGTGGACCGCGGCTAGCTACAGGGCTGGCACCCGGCCGCGCGAAGTGTCGGCATGATCGAAGCGTTCGAAAATATGCGGCAGGTCTGCCTCGGAAATCCCCAACGCTCAATGTTGCGGTATCCGCGGCCGCGGCGAGCGCGACCCTCCCAATGCCCGGCGGGTCATGCAACGGGCGATCGATCCGGCTTTTATCGAACCCGAGTGAATCGCCGCTACCGCACTTCGAACTCGCCGAACGAGAGCCCCAGGTCGCGGATATCCCCGCCCGCCCGGAACGTACGGCTTACTTCAACCGCGACCTGCATGGCCGCCTGGCCCACCAGGGAATCCGGAAGCGGGAAAGCCAGTTCGAAATCTCCCCCCGCTGTAATCGTGGCGGGTGGAAGCGGAGAACCGTTGACAGTGGCCACCACGGTAAGCGGACCGGCGCGCAATGGTGCCGCCGGATAGTATCCGTGCAGGTAGAGCTTCTGGCCCGCCGCCGTGGGGCCGGCGATGTGCAGCGTGGCGCGCTTCGGCATCCAGCGGTGATTTCCTTCCAGCGGGTACCACTCCGGACCGAGTAGCGATTGGGCGAATGCGCTCCCCACGTCGACACGGTGTGGCTCGCCAGGTCCGCGCGGCTGCCTGGCATAGGCGGTAGTGATGTTGCGCAGCAGCGGCCCGCGGACGTCATAAACCACGATTTGGTCGTTGTCGAGTTCCTTCGCGACCTCATCCGCCGGCAGTACGAATTCGCCGATATCGCCGAGGATGGGGTGCAATTCGATCTGCCGCTCGCTCTCCGGCGTCAGGTACACACGGTCGATATCCAGGAGCCGGAACGGGCGCTCCAGAATGGCGTTGTAGAACAGTTGCGTGTCCACGCCATCGAGCGCCACAGTCTGGCCTGGATGCAGTTCGTGCGCGCGCGCGACACCCTCCACCACGTTGCGGACGCGCTGGCTGAAGCGGTATTGATAATCCGACGACGCCACCGTGCGCGGCAGCATGATCGCTACATAGATTGCCGCCAGGGCCGCCGCCGCGGCGCGCCGCAGCGCTCCCAACCGCCAGCTTTCCACCAGCGCCCAACCGCCCAGCCAGCACAGCCCGATGGCCGGCACAAAGGCGTAATATTGCTCCACGTGGTCGCGCAGCGGTAGAACCGGTGCGATCGAAAACGCAAACCAAGCGAGGAAGAAAACCGCCAGGCGGCCGCGCCTTGCGGCGAATGCCAGAACTCCCATGGAGACCATTGCGATCGCGGCCGGAATCAGCCACGATGGCGCGGCGAAAGGAGCCCAGAAGCCCACCGGACCAACCGACCAGGCCCAGTATTTTGCCAGCGTTCGCAACATGGAGCCGGTGAAATGCAGCACGTACGCTGGATCGTGGCCCGCGGGTGCGGCTAACGCGTGCAGCGCGAGATACCCGGCCGACGCCCCAAACAGCCGCAGGGTGCGCGTGAAATAGCGGCGAGCGAAAAGATACGCGTACAGCGCTGCGATCGCCGGGTAGACGATGTTGATTTCCAGCACCGCGAAGCCTGCCAGGAACGCCATCCACTGATAGCGGTTGTAGCGGCTTTCCCCGGTTTCGATGTGGCGCAGCAGGAAGTAAAACGCGAGCAACATGCAAAATGCCACACCTACCTGCTCGTTGGCGGCAGCCCAAGCCAGTGGATCGGCCGTCACCGCGCTGATCGCCCAAAGGCTCGCGGCAAGGATTCCCGCCGCCCGCCGGCCCGTGAGCCGGATCCCGATCCACGCCACCAGCGCCAGGTTTGCGCACTCCAGTCCGAAGACGAACAGATGGAACGGAAGCGCGTCGAGGCCGAACATCCCGAAACTGAGCATGAAGATGAGCCGCTCGCTCCACGGCCGGATGTGGCCGGCCGAACCCGGCACGAATATCGCGCTCAGAAAACCGTGCAGGCCATGGATGTGCCGGCCGGTTCCAAGCCAGACGAAATCGTCGGATTGGTACCACGACGCCACACCGCGCCAGTGTGCCGCCAGGCACAGGATCGCGGGGACAAGCCAGACAGCGCGGGCAAGGGGAGAGGTTTTGGCGTTCACTTGGCGGCCAGGGCAATGCTGGAAGCGACCACCCCCAGCTCCCGCTTGTCCACATCGCCAGGTGGGATGGCTTTATCGAGTTGGAAATCGATGCGCACCGAATCGCCCGCCAGCGCGCTCGCCGGGATCTCGCGCCGGTAAGTGTATTCACCCGCCTTGGAGTACGTCTCGGGAGCGAGAACCGCGCCCCCGGCGGATGCCGAGAGCGTTACGCTGCCGAGCTTCTCGATGCTCGGCGGCGGGATCGTCAGGTGAAAATCGAGCAGCGCGCCTTGTTGAGCGGAGCGCGCCGGCGGGCGCAGCGTTACGGAAAACTTCTGCATGGTCCAGCGCCACGCTCCGTTCTCGATGCTGTAAAATCCGCTGGTGAGCTGGCCCGCCATGGTGGCATCGTTCATGCGCACCAAAGAGGCCAGCCGGGCCGGTTCTTCCACCGTATCGACGTGACGGACGTGCGCGCGTTTGCAGGCGGGCGCGGCCAGAAGGACTACCGCAAGCAATAGTCTTCGCATCAATCTCCGGTTCTTTCCACTTCCACCAAACAACTATAAAACGTCGGCCCGCCACCTGCATCCGTGAGCCGCTCGGAGGTCAGCTGGTTGGCATTGTGGCCCCAGCGGACCGAGGGTGCGCAGACCACGCCGGCGTGCACGCTGTCGTCCACTCGCGCCACCAGCAGGCACGATCCGCGGTCGTTCCACACGCGCACGCGGTCGGAGTCGGCGATACCGCGGCGCGCCGCATCCGCGCCCGTCATGTGGAGCAGCGCGGTCTGCCGGTCCACCGGTTGGCGATAGCCAAAGGTCGAGTTCATGCTGTCGTCGTTCTTGGGCGAAATCATTTCCAGCGGGTATCGCGCGCCAAGCTGCCGGTCCCCGTGGCGCGACTCCACCGGCGGCGTGTAGTCGAGCGTCTCCGCGTCGAAATGGCACTTGCCGTCCGCCGTGCCGAACCCTCCGTTGGCGAACGGCTGGAACGGCTCGGGCAGCCGCAGGCGGACGCTGCCTTCGCGGTCGAGTTCCTCGAGCGTGATGCCTTTCATAAAAGGGTGCGGTGAATCGAGCAGGGTGCGGACCATGTCGTCGTCGGAATCGTCGAAGCACGGTTCCTCGAAGCCTATGCGCTTGGCCAGCGCGCGGAAAACCTCTACGTTGGAGCGCGCTTCCCCGGGCGGCGCCACCGCCGCGCGCGCCAGTTGGAGATAGTGGTGGCCATAAGAAAGATAGAGGTCCGTATGTTCGAGGAATGTGGTCGCCGGCAGCAGAATATCAGCGTGATCGGCCGTGTCGTTCTGGAACTGCTCGAGCACGACCGTGAAAAGATCGTCGCGGCGAAGTCCGGCGTGAACCAGGTTCTGATTCGGCGCAACCGCCGCGGGGTTCGAGTTGTAGACCGCCAGGGCTTTCACCGGAGGGTCGGAAAGCGCCGTGAGAGCGCTGCCCAGCCGCACCATGTTCACGCTGCGCGCAGGCCGGCCCAGCGATTGCATCTGGAGATCTTCGCGCTCCAGAGCCGCCCGGTTCAATTGAAACGTCTGCGAAATGGAAAGCTGCATGCCGCCGCCGACGTCTTTCCACGATCCTGTGAGCGCCGGAAGCAGGGCGATGGTGCGCGCCGCCATGGCGCCGCGTTCGTTGCGTTGCATCCCGAGATTCAGCCGGATCGCGGCCGGCCGGGTGGTGGCGTACTCGCGTGCCAGCCGGGCGATTTCTTCGGCCGGGATGCCGGTCAGTTCGGCGCTGCGTTGCGGCGTCCACTCTCCCACCCGCTCCCGCAAGCCGCCGAACCCGCCGGTGTGCCGCTCGACGTAATCCGCATCGTAGAGCCGTTCGGCGACGATCACGTGCATCATGGCGAGCGCCAGCGCGGTGTCGCTGCCGGGATTGATGAAGAAGTGCTTGTCCGAAAGCTCTCCCGTGCGATTGCGCCGCGGGTCGATGGTATAGAATTTGGCGCCGTTGCGCCGGGCCTCCACGATGAACGGCCACAGGTGAACGTTGGTGCCGAGAATATTGGCTCCCCAGGCGAGAATCAGCCTGGAGTGGCGGAATTGCTCCGGCTCCGTGCCATAGCGAATGCCGAGCGCCTGCATGAGTCCGGCCTTCCCGGCCTCCGAGCAGATCGTCCGCTCGAGTCGCGAAGCTCCCAGCCGGTGGAAAAACCTGCGATCCATGCCCGAGCCCTGGAGCAGACCCATGGTTCCCGCGTAGCTGTACGGCAGAATCGCTTCGGATCCGAATTGGGCGGCGATGTCACGGAACCGGCCTGCGATCGTATCCAGCGCTTCGTCCCAGGAAATCCGCTCGAAACGGCCTTCGCCCTTCCGTCCAACGCGCCGCTGTGGGTAGAGCAGGCGCTGCGGAGAATATTCGCGCTCCAGGTATTGCGCCACTTTGCCGCAAAGAAATCCCCGTGTGACGGGATGCGCCGGGTCGCCGCGCAGTCTGGTGGCGCGGCCATTATCGATGGTGACAAGCAGCGCGCAGGTATCCGGACAGTCGAGTGCACAGACAGATCGTCGGACTTCGGGCATTTGAGATCAGTATAATTCACCGGGGAATTTCACACCGCGCTCGCGGAGGAAACTGCTACTGCTTTTCCGGCAGCGTATACCCCTTGCGTGCCAGTACCTGCGCATCCGGATAGCGATTCCGCCCCTGCGCGCTCAACGACACTTCCACCTTCCGCGACGACCCGGCCTTCCCCGCGGGCATCGCATAGTAAATGCTGTACCTCCGGCGGATCCGCCGCAGCATCTCCCGGAAAGCGTGCCCGGGGTCGTCGGCATCCACCGTCTCTCCGCCCGTCTTGGCCGCCACTCCCAACATGTCTTCCTCGCCCTCCCGCCATGCCACGCCGCGCTGCGACATCGGCGTCGGAATAATCAGCCCGCACACCAGGATGTCGTCCGCCCACATGTGCTTCACTACCGCTTTCTCGCTCGCCGAGGATTGCCCGTCGTCATCGGTGAGAATCAGAATCGCGTGCCGCCGTTGCGGGTCGGCGTGCTTGTGAAAGTACTCTCCCGCCGAATCGATCGCCGCCAGTATGTGCGTTCCTCCGCCGTAGCGCAGGTCGACCACCCGCGCCACCGTCCGTTCCACCGCGTCGGGATCATCGTTGAATTCGCCGATCAGCCACGCGTCGGCATTGAAATTCGCCACCGCCACGCGATCGCCCGGCCGCAGTTCCGAAAGTGCCGTGTGCGCCGATGCCGCCAGGCGCCGCATCGCCGGCAGCATGCTCCCACTCGTGTCGAACAGCAGCAGCAGGTCGAGCGGCTGCTCATCCTGCGAGCAGTACAGCACGCGTTGCCGTTCGTTATTGTCGCGGACTTCGAAATCCTCCTTGTTGAGGCCGTTGATTCCGCCTCCCCCGCCATTCACCTGCGCGTCCACACGCACCAGTGCCACGCCCGTCCGAAAGACCACGTCCTGCGCGCACAGCGCGGCCGCCGCTGCGCACACTGTCCCAACCCATGCGTGCCGCCGCCACATCAGAACTTAAAGGTCGGAGGTTTTGGCGCCGCGGGCATCTGGGGCGCCGCGGGTGCCGCGGGCATCTGAGGCGCTCCCGGCGCAGCGGGCATTGACGGCGCGGCAGGCATCGCCGGGGGTTTGGGCATCGATGGCATCGCGGGAGGCGCTGGAGCCGGCGGCAATCCCACCTGCTTATACCCCGGCGGAATCTGAAATGCCGAGGGCGGCGGCTCGCCCGGCACGGTGTTCTTGCAGTGACACATCGATTGGCCGAAACTGCCGGTAATCCGCGTCAGTACCGGCATCGACAGCTTGGTGCTCACCCACGTCTCGGCAATCATCGGCACTTGCGCCGGCTGCGGAACCGCACCGCCCGGCATTCCCGGCACTGGCGGCGGCGCGGGCGGCTTGGGCGGCGTCAGAGGCGGCATGGTGATCTGGTGCCCGTGTACCTCGATGCCCTGCACCATCCGCACTCCCAAGTCCTTCACTGCCATCTGGGGCGACGCCGCGGCCGCCGCCAGACCCGGCATTCCCGGCATTCCCGGCGGAGTCATTTGCGGGGCAGTCACGCCCGGCGGAGTCGGAATCGACCGAAACTCCTGCTTTTCGTGATCGATCAGCAGCATCACTCCGCTCGCCGGATTCGTGATCACCGATGTGGCGCCGTAGTCGATGCGCACCTGTCCCGTAGCCGATCGCGACATCTTGTACGCAATCTGCGAAGGGATGCTTCCCGGCGCGGCCATTTGCAGGGTGCTGGTACATTCGGTACAGGCTGCCGGAAGCGAAGGCGGTGTGGGCGGCTTTGGCGGCGTCACAGCCCTTACAGAATATCATGCGCTTGCATCGCGCAGCCGGCCGTGAAATACTACCAGCATGTTCCCGCCGTCGCGCCTCACCGACATGCATGTATGCCCGATGGTGACCCCGGGCGTGCCCCCCATTCCGCATGTCGGCGGCCCCATTATTGGCCCGTGCGAACCCACTGTTCTCACAGGTTTTTTGCCACAGGCGCGGGTGACGGACATGGCCGTTTGCGTCGGCCCGCCGGACATCATCGTCATGGGATCGGCAACCGTGCTGGTCGGCTTTCTCCCGTGCGCCCGGATCATGGACGAATACGCGCACGGCGGCATGAACGTGCTTGGCGAATTCACGGTACTGGTCGGCGGATAGTACCTACTCCGCGTGAAATTCCTGCCCGATGCGTTCCACCGCGACGCGGTCCGCACTCTGTCCCGCCGCTTCCAGCAGCCGCTCGATCGGCTCGTAATACGGTTCGCTGCTCAGTTGAAACGTCTGGTGATGCACCGGCAGGACGAACTCGGCGCCGGCGTCCGCCGCCATCTGCCACGCCTGCTCCGGCGTGCAATGGTACCGGATCCACGGGTTGTACGCGCCCACGGGCATGATCGCCAGATCGAACGCGCGCGCCGACCGCTGCTTGCGGAAAGCGTCCGTCGCCGCCGTATCGCCGCCGAAGAGCACGCGATAGCGGCCCGCCTCGATGGTGTAGCCGTTGTACCCGCGATACACGTCTTTCCGCATGCGCGCGCCCCAGTGGTTCACGCGAAACGCGCGGATTTCGAGCGGCCCCACCCTGACCCGTTCCTCCCACCCGAGTTCCTGCACCCGCGCGTATCGCCCCGCCGCCAGCAGGTCCGCCGTTTTCGCCGCCGTCACCACCGTCGTCGCGCGATTCCGCAGCGCGCGCAGGCTCGGCTTGTCGAAATGGTCGAAATGCGCGTGCGAGAGCAGCACCACGTCGATCTTTGGCAGCTCCGCGATCTCCAGCGCCGGCGCCACCAGCCGCTTCACTCCCAGAGTGGCGATGCCGAGGTCGATTCCGGCGCGGTCGCTGAACACCGGATCGGTCAGAATGGTCGTACCGTCGATTTTCAGCAGCACCGTGGAATGGCCGATCCACGCCGCGTGCAATCCCACATCGCTCCAGGCTTCCGGACGCGGCCGTTCCGGGGCTGCCTGAATCTCCCGTTTACGATCTTCTGAAATTCGTTTCAGGATTTGGGGCGCCGCGCGGTAGGCCCAGGCAACCATCCCGGCGTCCCCCAGAAGGGCAATGTTGCTCATCTATATATTCAAAGACGCAATACCCAGCCCGGCAGTTCCCCGCAGCTCACGCCATCAAGCCATCGATTTCCGCTAAATCCTTGGGGGTCAATCGCCACCGTGCCGAGGACGCATTCGCGCGCACCTGCTCGGGCGTGGTTGCTCCCGCGATCACCGACGCCACCGCCGGTTTCGCCGCCAGCCACGAAAATGCCAGCTCCAATAGCGAATGGTCGTGCGCCGCGGCAAAATCGATGAGCCGCTCCACCTTCGCCAGGTTCTCCTCCGTGAACATTTTCGGACCCCAGCCGGCATCCCCGCGGCTGCCTTTCGGGAGAGCCTGGCCCTGCCGGTATTTCCCCGTCAGCAGTCCGTTCGCCAGCGGAAAATACGGCAGGAATGCCAGATGTTCCCGCTCGCATTCCGGCAGCACCTCCGCCTCCGGCTCGCGGTGAAACAAGCTGTAATGATTCTGCACGCTGGCGAACTTTCCGCCCGCCTCGCGAACCTGCGCCGCCGAGAAATTCGAGCACCCGATCTCGCGCACCTTTCCTGCCCGCTGCAATTCCTCCAACGCGCCCAGAGTATCGGCGATGGGCGTGTCCGCATCGGGTTGATGAATCTGGTAGAGATCGATGTAGTCCGTTCCCAGCCGCCGAAGGCTGTCTTCGCACGACTGCCGCACGTAGTCCGGCTTCGCGCCGGAGTGCGTTTCGTCGAATTTCATGCCGAACTTGGTGGCGATCAGCACTTCGCGGCGCCGTTTCCCGAGCGCGCTCCCCAGAAACTCCTCGCTGTGCCCCTTATCGTAAATATCGGCGGTGTCGAAGAAGTTGATCCCCGCGTCGAGCGCGGCTTCCACCACCCGCTTCGATGCCGCCTCATCGATTCGCCAGCCGAAATTATTACATCCCAATCCGGTAAGCGAAACTTCCAGTTTGCCGATCCGGCGGTGTGCGGAACCAGTAGCCTGCATGAGGCATTGGATGCAGCCCGCGGTCGTAAGTTTCGCCACGGCTCCCTATAACGGCCACTTCCACCCTGTAATCTCGGGCGCATCGATACCATTCTGGTGAGCGTAAGTCAGGCAATCGATCTGCAAATTCCGGAACCGCTCCTTGGCATGCGACCCCACTCGCTGCAGCGCCGGTGTGCGGTCGATCGCGTCGATCGCCAGGCTGAACCGGTCGATGTTGTTCTTGATCGCGAGTTCCATGGGCGTATTGATGTTGCCCTTTTCCTTGTACCCGCGGACGTGGAAGTTCACGTGGTTGTGCCGCCGGTAAGCCAGCCGGTGGATCAGCCACGGATATCCGTGAAAATTGAAAATCACCGGCTTGTCGGCGGTAAACAGCGAATCGAAATCGTGATCGTTCAGCCCGTGCGGATGTTCGCTGTCCGGCTGCATCTTGAACAGGTCCACCACGTTCACGAAGCGGATTTTCAAATCCGGAAACTCGTGGCGCAGCAGCACCGTCGCCGCCAGCGCTTCCTGCGTGGGGATGTCGCCCGCGCACGCCATCACCAGGTCGGGCTCCGTGCCCTGGTCCGTAGACGCCCACTCCCAGATGCCGATTCCCTTGGTGCAGTGGCGCACCGCGTTGTCCATGTCCATGTATTGCAGGTGGCTCTGCTTGTCGGAGACGATCACGTTCACGTAATTCACACTGCGCAGGCAATGGTCGGCCACCGAAAGCAGGCAGTTCACGTCCGGCGGCAGATAGATGCGCGTGACCTCGGCGCTTTTATTCACCACCACGTCGATAAAGCCCGGATCCTGGTGGGTGAAGCCGTTGTGATCCTGCCGCCAGACCGTCGACGTGATCAGCAGATTCAGCGACGCAATGTCGCGCCGCCAAGCCAGGTGATCGCAGATCGAGAGCCACTTGGCATGCTGATTGAACATCGAATCGATCACGTGTACAAACGCTTCGTACGTGGAAAAAAAGCCGTGCCGCCCGGTGAGCAAATAGCCTTCGAGCATCCCTTCCATGGTGTGCTCGCTCAGCATCTCGATGACGCGGCCGTCAACCGCCAGCTCGCCGCCATCGTCGTCCTCCGGGAACCGTTCCTCGATCCAGAATTTCTTCGCCGCCGTGTAGATGGCATCGAGCTTGTTCGATGTGGTCTCGTCCGGTCCGAAAACCCGGAAGTTATCCATGTTGCGCTTCATGGTGTCGCGCAGGAACGCGCCCAGCGGGCGGGTGTTCTCGGCCTCGCTCGTGCCCGGCTTCTCGACCTTTTGCGCGTAGTCGCGGAAATCCGGCAGCCGCAGGTCGCGCTTCAGGATTCCACCGTTGGCGTGCGGGTTGGCGCTCATGCGCCGCGCGCCGGCGGGTGCCAGTGCCTTCAATTCCGGAATCAGCCGCCCGCCGGCGTCGAATGCCTGATCGGGATTCATCGACTTCATCCAGTTTTCCAGCACCCGCAGCGCTTCCGGGTTCTTCTTCACGTCCGGCAGCGGCACCTGGTGCGCCCGCCAGAATCCTTCCAGCTTGTGCCCCTCGAACTCCCTCGGGGCCGACCAGCCTTTAGGCGACCGCAGCACGATCATCGGCCACCGCGGGCGCGATGCTTCGCCGCGCTCGCGGGCGTGCCGCCGGATGCGCCGGATCTCGTTGACACAATGCTCCACCGTGGCGGCCATCGCCTGGTGCATGCTGTCGGGGTCCGAACCTTCCACGAAGTACGGCGTCCAGCCGTAGCCGTGCATGAGTTTTTCCAGCTCCTCGTGGCTCACCCGCGCCAGCAGCGTCGGGTTGTTGATCTTGTAGCCGTTCAGATGGAAGATGGGCAGCACCGCGCCGTCGCGAACCGGATTGAGGAACTTATTGATGTGCCAGGAAGTCGCCAGCGGACCCGTCTCCGATTCGCCGTCGCCCACCACCGCGGCGACGATCAACTCCGGATTGTCGAACGCCGCGCCGCAGGCATGCGAGAGCACGTACCCCAGTTCCCCGCCCTCGTGGATCGAGCCCGGCGTTTCCGGCGTGCAGTGGCTGCCAATTCCGCCGGGGAACGAGAATTCCTTGAAGAATTCCCGCAGCCCGTCGATATCCTCGCTCTTCTGCGGGTAAATCTCCGAGTAAGTGCCCTCCAGATAGCACGGCCCCAGCACCCCCGGCGCGCCGTGCCCCGGCCCGGCTAGGAAAATCATGTCGAGATCGTGCTTCTTGATCAGGCGGTTCAGGTGTGTGTAGATGAACGCCAGCCCGGGGCTCGATCCCCAGTGGCCCAGCAAGCGATTCTTGATGTGTTCGGGGCGCAGCGGCTCCTTCAACAGCGGGTTCTCGACCAGGTAAATCATCCCCAGCGCGAGATAATTGCAGGCTTGCCAATAGGCGTGGGTGCGGCGCAGTTCGTCGCCATCGAGCGGCGTGCCGGAGATGGTGGACCGCGCAGTCCCGTAAGCGCTGATAGCTTGATCGGGCGTGGTTTCGACCGGAGTCATACCCTATTGTCCCTCAGGAGAGATGACGAAGTGAGTACGATCAATACAGGCAGCCAACTTTCAACGCCGCTTCCATCACCTTTTGCACATCGGCAATGTTGACCACGCCGTCGCCGTTCAGATCGTTCTGCGCCGCTGCAATCCCCAGCGCCTGAGCGATGATCGCCTGCAAATCCGCCACTCCTGCCGTCGCATCGCCCGTGACCGCGCAGGTGAATCCCGGGGGGCCGAAATCCGCCGTGATGGAAAGCGGCGAGTTCATGGTGATCGAAGCGGGGTTCGACGTCCCGAGGTCCGCGCCGCCCCAGGAAACCAGCGCGTAAGACGAGCCCGGCGTGGCCGTGATGCCGACAGTCGTTCCGGCGTCGAAAAATGTGCCGCTCGCGACATTGACCGTGCCCGCGCCCACGGGAAAGACGCCGCTGGTCAACTGGTACTGTGTCTTGAATGTAGCAGTGTAAATCGCCGCCGTCCCGGCAACATCGACTGTATGGCTAGCCGCGCCTCCATCGCTCCATCCGGTGAAGACATACTGCGTGCCGGGCGCGCCGGCCTGAACGGACGTCACGGCAACTGCATATTGGCCGGGAAACAACTCGAGAGTGGCCGGAGCATTTTGCGGCGCGAGCGCGTTTACGCTGAACTGCAGGCCGGGCGGATCCGTCTGAATGGTGACAGGGGTGGCCGACAAGGTAAGTGTGAGATCCTGGGCCCCAGCCGCGAAAGATCCGCCGCCGGAAACCACGACCTGGTTCATGACTTGCGTGGAAGTGGATGAGACGGAGACGTCGACCGAAATGGGCGGGTAGGATAGTCCGGCGCCGAGGGTGTCGGATCTCGTGCAGGAGTTCGCCGAGCAATTCCAGCCTTGGCCTGACATGGAAGACAGGAGAAGGCCGGCCGGCAAATACTCCGTGACCGTTACGGTTCCGCTAGTCGGGCCGGCAAGCGGCGCATTCGAAACCGTGACCGTGTATTGTCCGGCCGATCCCGGAGGAAAGTTGCCGGTGTGCGTGCTGAACACGGCGAGCACAGGCGCTGCGCCCTGAGGCGTGAGGACCCGGAGGTAATTCCAGTCGACCATATAAATGTCGGCCGCTGCATCGAGCGCGATCCCGTTGGGCATAATCCAGGCGCTGACAGCCGGAGCCCCGTCTCCGGCGCCAAGCTGCTCAGTTCCCCCTCCGGCGATCGTATGAATGATGCCGTCGGTCGTAACCATGCGAATTCGAGAATCGGCTGAGTCCGCGATGTACAAGTTGCCAGCGGAGTCCACGGCGACGCCGGTCGGTTGAAATAGCTCGGCCTCGGTGGCCGGACCACCATCCTCGATGTACCCGAAAAAACCGGTGCCGGCGACCGTACTGACTATGCCTTTGGTATCCACCATGCGGACGCAGTTGTCGCCACTGTCCGCAATATAGATATTCCCTGCGCTGTCCACGGCGAGTCCAGCCGGGGCGCTTAGGTGCGCCGCCGTGGCGGGACCGAAATCAGCGCAACTGTTTCCGGTGTACCCGGCGACCCCGGCCACCGTCGAGATAATTCCGTTGGGCGCAACTTTCCGAACAACGTTGTTCCAGGCGTCAGAGATAAACAAATCTCCCGAGGGATCGGTCGTAACCGCTGCCGGGCCGTACAATTGGGCTGCCGCAGCGGGCCCACCATCCCCGTTGTAGCCTTCCGAACCCGTGCCGGCCACGGTAGTGATGATTCCGCCTGCGATTCGCCGAACACGGTTGTTGCCGGGGTCCGCGATGTAAAGAGCGCCGGTGGGACCGACGGCTAATCCGGGCGCGCCGCTGATTTGGGCTGCCGTCGCAGGTCCGTTGTCCCCGTAGTAGCCGGCGACACCATTACCGGCGACCGTGGAAATAGCGCCCGAGGGAGTAACAACCTGCACCCGGCCCGGCTCCGAGACGTAGAGATTGCCGAAATCATCCCTCGCCACCGCGTGAAGCGCATTGAATAAGTCGAAGGGCGCCGCGACGAAATCGCCGGACCCCCCGCCCACCACAGTAGAAATGATTCCACCTGAAACTTCCCGAATCCGATTGTTTCCAACGTCGCTTATGTAGAGATTGCCGGCAGAGTCCGCCTGAAGCGCACCGGGACTCGACAGTGCGGCCAAGCTTGCCGGTGATTCGTCCCCCTGAAACCCGTACACGCCGCTGCCCGCTACGGTGTGGATCGTGCCGTCCACAGTCACTTCGCGAACACGGTCATAGCCGGAATCCGAAATGTAAAGGTTTCCCCGGCTATCGACTGCGACACCCTGAGGATCGTAGAGAGCTGCATTTGTAGCCGGACCGCCGTCGCCGGCTGTTCCGCCGCCAGCCACGGTCGTGATAGTGCCGCTGACGGACACTTTCCGGACAACATTGTTCAAGGTATCGGCCAGGAACAGATCTCCGTCGGCGTCGAGGGCGAATGAGAAGCAGTTGTTCAGTTGGGCGTTGGTGGCCGGTCCACCGTCTCCGGAGTAGCCGGACGTGCCATTTCCGGCAAATGTCGTAACTGTTCCGCCCGGACCGAGTCTTAAAATACGGGCACCGCCATCCGAAATATAGAAGTAACCGGAGCGGTCCAAGGCCAGTCCCCAAGCCGAGAGCACGCTCGGCGAATATGTGGCGATCGATCCGCTCTGTGAAACCACACGAATCACGGCGTTGCCTGAGTCATTGATATAAACGTTCCCGGAAGCGTCCACTGCGACGCCGGAAGGTCCGTTCAATTCCGCGTCGACAGCCGCGCCGCCATCTCCCGAATAGCCAAACGACCCGTTGCCGGCCACCCGGGTTACCACGCCGCTTGCGTCCAGGCGGAAGACGGAGTCGAAATTGGTATCGATGAAATACAAGTTACGGTTGGCGTCGATCGCCGCCGTACTCGGCTCGTGAAATAGAGCCGAGTTGCCCGGGAGAGGCGTCGGCGGAAGAGCGTGTCCCGCGATCGTTGAAATCAGGAATGGTCCGGGCATCGGTGCCGGTCCCACTGTCCATGTCCCCACCGTCCGCCAGCCCGGACCGATCACGCTGAAACCGAACGCCTCGGCAGAGATAATCTGGGGTCCGGAGTAGCTGGAAGAAAAGGTGAGCGACAGCGCGACCGCGAGTGTATTCCCCGACCACACGGCGCTCGAGTTCGCCAGGTTGAGAGTGCACTGGCTGGTTTGCAGCGTACCCTGGGAACCGAGTGCACCGGGTCCCACGCCGAAGTAGCCGTCGCCTTGTGAGAGCGACGCTTCATTATTGTCAGGCGTTACCTGGACGTCGCACGAGCCGGGACCTGCGGGGTTGCCAAAGGCCGCGGAGACAGATGCCAGGTCTCCCGGGCCGCTTGGATCGACATAGGTGAACAGAAACGTCTGCGTCATGCCCGTCCCGCTGGCAGGCGCCACAGACACCGCCGTGGCCGGACCCAGGGTGGTCGCCGGTACCGTCCACGTGCCCAGCGTCTGCCACCCCGTGGTGACGCCACTCGCGCTGGTGACCAGCCCGCTCACGGTTTGGGTCCCTTTGATGGTGCCGTTGAAGCTCACCGCCAGGTTGAGTGATTGCATCGTACCCGCCGGCTCAGACGGGCCCGATGGCGGCAACTGAATGGTGCAGTCCTCATTCGCCATACCGGTGGACGAGGTCACGCCGCTTGGGACCAGCGACAAGCCGTTGTTGGCGCGAGTGTAGGTAACGACACAGGCATACGAGGAACTGGATGAGCCGAACATCACCGACATATTCGCTATATCCGCGGCGCCCGCCGAATCGGAGAACTGGAATGTAAATGACTGGCTGGCGCCTGTGCCCGAAGCCGGGCTTACCGAAACCGCCTGCACGGTGGGCGGCGCAGCAGCCTGCCCCAGAAGAATGCTGAGCTCCGCGCCGACCGTCGGGATCACGGATACCGCCAAGTCCACGCGGCCATCGCCATTGAAATCACCCAAAGCGATTCCGGCAGTGGAACCGCCGGTCGCGAAATGGGCCGTCGCGGGCTGGAACGTGCCGTCTCCATTGCCGGCCAGGATACTGATATCGCCGGCCGAATCGACCACAGCGAGATCGGGCTTACCGTCGCCGTTGAAGTCCGCGATGGCGCTGACGTTCGTCTCTGGGCCTGCATTCTGCTGCACGACCGGTTGAAACGTGCCGTCGCCGTTGCCGATCAGTACGCCAAAAGAACCGCCGCCGTTGGAGAGCACCAGGTCGAGTTTGCCGTCATTCTTGAGATCGCCCGCCGCGAGCGCGAAATCGGCGAGCGACGCGTTGCCTGATTGATTCACCGGGATAAATGTGCCATCGCCGCTTCCCAAAAACACAACGAACGAATTGCTGTCCGGGCTATAACCCATGGAGGCGATATCGGCCTTCCCGTCGGCGTTAAAATCGCCCACTACAAACTGAGGCGAGCCGTTTTCGGCCAACTTCAGCACGGGGCCGGCGGTAAGGGTCCCGTCACCGTTGCCCCACCACACCTGCAAATCGAAATTCCCGTTCCACGTGACCGCATCGACGTTTCCGTCGCCGTTGAAATCGCCCAGTTGAACCGGCGAGCCGACAAAGGAGGCGTAGCTTTGCTCCTGAGTGAAGGACCCATCGCCTTTGCCGATCCACACCGTGACTCGCCCTCCCGAAGAGACCACCAGGTCGGGGATACCGTCGTTATTCATATCGCCGGCTGCGGCGCTCGAAGATGAAGGAGAGGTCTGATAGGTCGCGGCTTGCTGAAAGGTGCCGTCGCGGTTCCCCAGGAAGATGTACAGGAGTTGGCCAAGGCCGGAAAACACCGCCAGGTCCGTCTTCCCATCCTGATTGAAATCGCCCGCCACAACTGCCCCCGGGCCTGGACTCAGCGCGTAGGTAGCTGTCGCCGGGAAGCTCTCCGCCGCCACCGAACTCACCGTTTGCGGGAGGACCGCGGAATCGGAGGCCGCGTAGGCGCTGTCGCCCGAATAATGCGCTCGCAGCGTCCGCGCGCCGGTATTCAGCAGACGCGTCGTAAAGATCGCCTGTCCGCCCGACACGGCGCTATCGCCGAGCACCGCCGCGCCATCGTAAAAGGTCACCCGGCCGGTCGCGATGGAAGGATTCACTGCGGCCGTAATACTGACAGCCTCCCCGTAAGTCGCCGGGTTGGGAGAACTGAAGATCGAAACCGAACTGGCCGTCTGCGCTACCAGCAATTGCGGGAATGGAACAACAAAAAGGACCTGCCACAAAGGTCGCGGCGACATACGAGCAGAGCCTAACAGATAGACCGGTTTCAGGCAAGGCCGTCGATTACTGGAAGTTACTAATACAGGCAGCCAAGGTTACGGGCGGCTTCCACCACCTTTTGCACGTCGGCAATATTGACGATACCGTCGCGGTTCAGGTCATCAACCGCCGAGGCGAGTCCGAGTGATTCCGCGATCATTTGCCACACATCCGCAACGGTAGGTGTCGCCGCACGGCTTACGATGGAGCAGGTAAACCCGGGGACATCGAAATTCGCGATGATAGAAAGCGGCTCGTCGATTGTAAGGGAGAGCGAATTGGCGATTCCGGAGGACGAGCCACTCCAGGCTGTAAAAACGTGTGGCGAATTCGGCGTGTAGGCGACGGTCACAGTCGATCCGGCAGCGAATCCGGTCGAAGGAGTCACAACTCCAGCCGGCTCCGGAAATGGGGCTGTCGTGAGTTGATACTGCGCCTGGAAGTTAGCGGTGTAAGTGGCAGGCGTGGCTGTCACATCGATGGCATGGTTGATAGCGCCGCCGTCGCTCCAACTGGCGAACGCATATTGCATTCAGCAGTTGAAAGGAAGCGAGGAGGCATACTGCCCGCCCTAACATATGAGCCGAGCTTATCAGACAGATCTATTTCGGGCAAGCCCGTCCGATAAACACCCCGAGTTGCTCGTTCTGCGCTAAATCGGATCGCAACTGACAATATGTCCAAAGATTGTGTTGTATTCCGAAAAGCAACGTTATAAATTCGTAACAGAATAGTTTCAATTCTGTTACAGACATGACACTCCGGTGCATGCTCGGCGCTTTCCTGGCCGCGGCCGCCATGGCGGCCGACCCCGCACCTCCCGCCAGGCTCGCCACCCATTATTCCCTTAAGCTGAACGCGGTGCTCACACCCGAGTCGCGGACCCAAGGCCTTTATTTCAAAGCTCGTATCGATGGCGGTCCGCTCCTGCGCCTGCTCCTCGATAGCGGCGCGCAGCACATCGTCCTCGGTTGGCGCGCGGCAGCCAAAGTCGGCCGCAAGGCGGGGTCGGGCTTCGAACTCGTGGGCGTTGGCGCAGCCGCAAAATCATGCCGCCGCACCCGGCCGGGAACCCTCCAGATCGACGACCTGGTGCTGGAAAATTGCCCCATCCTGGCGGTCGATGGGCCGCTCATGGATGGCATCGATGGCATCATTCCGCTTTCTTTGTTCGCCGATTTTCTGGTGCGCCTCGATATTCCCGGTAAGACCTTGGAACTCGATGCCTACCCCGCTGACCCGCCTGCGCCCAACTCAGGCGATCTCCCCGTCCGCACCGACAACCACCTGCTCTTCATCCGCTCTCTCATCAACGACAAGCAACCGGGATATATTTTGCTCGATACCGGCGCCACCTTCAGCGCCGTGTCGCCGGATGCCGCGCGCGCCTCGCGGAATTATTGGTCCCTCACCAGCACCATCGGCCTGCGCGGCAGTGCCGGCGATATTGAGGGATACCCGCTTCCGCCCGGCGTGCGTTTCCGCTTCGGCGATCGCGTGCTCTCCGCCGATCCCGCCGTGGTGGTCGATCTCTCCGATTTCGCCAGCCACCACCACTTCGACGTCACCGGCATCCTCGGCTATCCCGCCCTTCGTTACTCCATCGTCACCATCGACTACCGCGATTCCCTCGTCCGCATTGAGGGAAAGTAGTCCCGCAGGCTATCCTAGTCTCTTCACATGGGAAATATTTTGCAGACTCTGCCAGTGGGCGAAAAAGTCGGCCTGGCATTCTCCGGCGGCCTCGATACCAGCGCCGCCATTCATTGGATGCGCGCCAAGGGCGCCATCCCCTATGCTTACACCGCCAACCTGGGCCAGCCCGACGAGCCCGATTACGACGCCATTCCCCGCCGCGCCCTCACTTATGGCGCCGAACACGCGCGCCTCATCGATTGCCGCAAGCAGCTCGTCGCCGAAGGCATTGCCGCGCTCCAGTCGGGCGCATTCCACATCTCCACCGCCGGCGTGCATTACTTCAATACCACGCCTATCGGCCGCGCCGTCACCGGCACCATGCTGGTGATCGCCATGAAGGAGGACGACGTCCACATCTGGGGCGACGGCAGCACCTTCAAGGGCAACGATATCGAGCGCTTCTACCGCTATGGCCTGCTGGCCAATCCCGCGCTCCGCATTTACAAGCCCTGGCTCGATCAGCAATTTATCGACGAACTCGGCGGGCGCAAGGAAATGTCGGAATATATGGAAGCCCACGGCCTCTCTTACAAGATGAGCGTGGAAAAAGCCTACTCCACCGATTCCAACATCTGGGGCGCGACCCACGAAGCCAAAGACCTCGAGCATCTGGATAAAAACGTGCGCATCGTGGAGCCGATCATGGGCGTTCCGTCCTGGCGGGAAGAGGTGTCCGTCAAGCCCGAGACCGTCACCATCCGCTTCGAAGAAGGCCATCCGGTGGCGCTCAATCACGTCACGTTCGACGATCCCGTGGCGCTGGTGCTGGAAGCCAACGCCATCGGCGGGCGGCACGGGCTGGGCGTTTCCGACCAGATAGAGAACCGCATCATCGAGGCCAAAAGCCGCGGCGTTTACGAAGCGCCCGGCATGGCGCTGCTCTTCATCGCCTACGAGCGGCTGGTGACCGGTATCCACAATGAGGACACGCTGGAACAATACCGCATCAATGGTCTCCGTCTCGGACGCCTGCTCTATCAGGGCCGCTGGTTCGATTCCCAGGCCATGATGCTGCGCGAGACGGCGCAGCGTTGGGTGGCGCGCGCCATCACCGGCGAGGTGACGGTGGAACTCCGCCGCGGCAACGATTATTCGATCCTGGAAACGTCGAGCCCCAACCTCACTTATCACCCCGAGAGGCTCACCATGGAAAAAGGCGAGTCGGTGTTCTCGCCCCAGGACCGCATCGGACAGCTCACCATGCGCCACCTCGACATCACCGACACCCGCGACAAGCTCCTGCTCTATGTAAAGACCGGTCTGCTGGGGCCCGGCAGCGAAGGCTCGCTGCCGCTACTCGGCGAGGGCGGGAAGGACTGAAACACTCCATCGCGACGTCTCCGGAATACTGACCGGGTTATGCCGCCGCGGAGCAGCCCAAGCCGAGGGCCGCATCCACGTCGAGCTGCACATCCACGACATTGACCTCCCCATCGCCGTTGAGGTCGTTGCTCGGCGATGCCGAGCCAAACGCTTCGTTGATGACCGCTTGGACATCCGTCACAGTCACCGTCCCTGCATTGTCAATGTCACATAAGTTTGCTGTGACACTAACCGTACTGCCCGTGACCGTAAATGGAATCTCGTTCAAATTGGAATCCAGAAGAATCACGCTGGAAATCGGGATGGAGATCGTCGCGCTCCCGATGGCCGTCGGCATGAACTGGATGGTACAAAGCGTCCCGTTCCCGCTTACGCCCGCGACCATGCCAATCTCAGCGCCGGCAACCGCTGCAATCACGCCGTTTGTTCCGTCGATCTGTCCCGGCACAAAATATCCCGGCAGGAATTGCCCGCCGCTGGTCGATTCCGCGGCGATCGTCGCGGGCGGGAACATGAGGCCGACCTGGAAGGCAAACAGGTTGTTCACGCCCGATATGTTGACTGCAACGGCGAGCGGGTTCCCCACCATCACCGACGATGGCGCCTGAAGGCTGATGCCCGCGGTGCTCGTCTGGGCATCGACGGCGGAAACCAACGTGAAAGCTGTAACAGCCAGGAAACTCGCTTTGCATCCCATGCCCCAACCTCGCCCTAATGACATTGCAAACCCGTGGTCAGCCGCTGGCTCACCAGAGCCAGGTCCAGCACGTTCACCACACCATCCAAATTCACGTCGGCCATGGCATTGAATCCGGCTTGTCCCGAAGAAGTTCCGAAGGATGCCTTGACGACTCCAAGATCGGCGCAGTTGACCGCTAAGTCGTTGTTCCGATCGGCCCCGAACTGCGCATATGACTCCGCCGCCGACTGTGTGGCCTGGTTGAAACTTATGCCTAAAAGAGAAGATCCGTTCCCTCCCGAAAGGAAATCCGACAAGTTGCCCGATAAGGAAGTAAGTGAGAGGTCGCCGATCAAGGATTGCGAGGCGGATGGGTTCGCCACCGTAACACCTGCCGGGAATCCCGATTGCACAATCTGACTTTGCAGTGACTCCAGATCCGATGCTGTGAGCACAGCGGGCGGCAGGATGGAAAAAAGCGCGCTGGAAGCCGCGCTCAGGAGTCCCGGAGACGCAGCCATGTAGCCGGACAATTGCAGCGCATACCACTTCCCCGCCTGCAGTTGAGCCGAGGACCACAATAGACTGTTCGCTTGCTGGGCGCCGGCTGCCCGGTCCAGGCTCACCATCACAGCTTCCGACAATCCTTGTATCTGTGCCTGGTTTTGCAACGCCTGGTTGAGCGACTGCACGTCCGCTTCCGACAATCCCTGCTCGGCCGGCACGGTGGCCGGCGCCGGTATGACCGGCTGATAAATTTGCATGTAGTTGGTATCCAGGGGATCCAACGCGTTACTGAAGTCTGTTAGTCCTCTTTGAAGCAGTGTGCTGATCAGGCCATTAATGAAGAGCAAACACGCCTGGCTTGCCGCGCAGGTGGCCACGACCTCCGGATTGCCGCCGTAGAAAGAAATTACCGCGACGCCGGTTGCCAGCTCCAAAGTACCGACCACGCCGAGCTGGGTCTTGTCCGCCGGACTGAGGTTCGGATATACTTCGAGTCCTCCCACCACCATCAGAAACGGTGCCGTCACCGGCGTCCCATCGTGGTCCGTTACCGTCAGCGTGCATGGGGTTGGGAGTGGTATGTTTTCGAAGAACTCACCCTCCACGCTGATGCCGGATACCGGGCTGGGGGTAGTCGGAGTGCCTTGTATAGTGGCTGAACTCCCGGACTGAACCAGGGTTAACCCAGCGGGCAAACCGCTAGCCGACCACACATAGGGTGGAACTCCGCCGGCAGCGGTCGCCGTAAGACTATATGGAGTATTGGTTACTCCCTGTGGCGCGTCCAGGAATTGGTTGGACGGCGTGCCATTGATAGTCATTGTCAAAGGAGCCGCGCTCGGAGTCAGCGTTATGGGTAGCTGCGCCGTGGCGTTTTCGGTAATTACCCCGGTACTGCATCCGTTCTGAACATTGACAATTACAGTTGTGCTCCAGTTACCGGTGTTCAGATCCAAAGCTCCCGATGCGGACGTTTCTTCCGTCTCTCCATTTCCCAGGTTGTAGGTGTCGTTCACATTCACGGTCAGCATGCCCGCCGCCGAGAGTGTGTCTGTTTCAGTATTGGTCTCGCCGCCGCCGGACGTGGTAGTGGTGCGCGTGGCGGGATTCCATGCCCCGTTTCCAGTGGTCACCATCGTGGGAGGGTAGTGCGGTCCCCATGTGAATGCTTGAAAGCCGGGCTGTGTGTAGACCGTGGTGCTTGAGCTGGTATATGGAGTGCCGCAGTTCGACCCCACCAGGTTAGAAACCACGGTGAGGGGGTGGGAAGCATCGGGTTGGCCGACAGTGGCTGTGGACGATTGGCCCTTCAGTGAGGGCAAACCGGCCACGAAAGTGAGCAGCACTATGGCCGGAATCGGCCGCAGGTAACCACAGCAGCGTCTGAAATCACTCGCGACAGCCGCCTCATGGGACCCAGAGATCTGCCTGCCGCCGGCAAAGCGGCACCACGACCAGCCCATCTTTTGCCACACACATCTTTCACCGGCCGTCGATGACGGCCCGCGAAGCATTTCGTTCTCGATGCGCCGAGTGAATGATTGTGACACCAACGGCTACTCTGCGCAAGTGAAAACTGCTCGCGGCGGCGTAGCGACTTTGAACGACGGATTGACCGGGGACAGTGGCGGAGCAGGAAAAATTCCCCGAAGCATAACAGCGGAAGTGGAGTAACTTCTAATCCGCTTCGCAGCCCGCTCCAAGAGCGGCGTCAATGACGATCTGGACATCCACTACATCCAAGTCCTCGTCGCCGGTCAGCCGGTTGGCGGCCGGTGCCTCGCCCAAAGCCTGATCGATCAGGAGTTGCACGTCGCTTATGTTCGTCGCCCCGTCCCGGTTGATATCGCAGTTGCTGATAGCGGCGACATTCAGGGTGACCTTTACCGTTGCCGGGCTGCCGACCGACGAAGGGGACGATACCGTGATCGAACCGGTATACACGCCGGGCGAGAGCGATGTGGCGTCCGCCGCGATTGTGATTGTCGAAGGCGCCGTCCCGGAACTCGTGGGGAGTTCCAGCCACGATCCGCCTTCCTCTGTGTTGGCGGTTGCAGTCCATTGCAGCACGCCCTCACCGTTGTTGGTAATTTGCAATTGGGCCGTGCTGCCGGCGGGCGAAGGCCAGGAGAAATCGAGATTCTGACTCGATACCTGCAGCGACCGCAGCGTGATCTTCCGGATGCGGTCGTTGTTAGTGTCCGCCAGATACAGATCGCCGTTTCCGTCTATGCCCATTCCGCCTCCGGGGGAAGTAAAGTCCATGATGGCCGCCGAGACCGGCCCACCGTCCCCCCCGAATGACGGGGTGCAGCAGGGGGCATTGAGGGTGGTCAGTCCCGCGCTGTTGAGCCGCGCGATCTGGTATGTGCCCACGGGAAAATAGATATTGCCGTCCAGTCCCTGGACCACATCGGCAGGAAACTCGTCATCGGTATTCGCCGGCGTCGTCGATGGTGTGAAGCCGAAATTTCCGTTACCGGAAATCGTGTTGATGGTTCCGTCCGGCGATACGGCTCGCACCCGGCTGTTCTGCAGGTCGGCGATGAGAATGGACCCGTCCTGCGCCACTGCAACCCCGTCCGGAATGTTCAACGATGCGGCTACCGCCGACCTCCCGTCGCCACCAAAGCCCTGTTGCCCATCGCCGGCCACGGTCGAGATTGTGCCGGATGGGGTGATTTTGCGGATTCGTTGGTTCCACTGGTCGGCAAAATACAGGTTTCCCTGGCCGTCGAACCTGAGCCGCCCCGGCTGATTCACCTGCGCGGACGTAGCGGCGATCCCATCGCCGTTGTAACAGCACTGCCCCGTGCCGGCGATGGTGGTAATCGTTCCCGATGGATTCACCTTGCGGATACGAAAGTTCCAGGTATCGCTGATGTACAGATTTCCCGCGCCATCCACCGCGACTCCGCCCGGCAGATTCAGTTCCGCTTGTGTCGCCGGCCCTCCGTCGCCTGAGTAACCCGCCGTTCCGTTGCCCGCCACCGTTACGATCGTCCCGAAACTGTCTACCTTGCGCACGCGATTATTATTCGTATCGGCGATGTACATGTCCCCAGTCGAACTGACGGCAACCGCTCCCGGCCGATCCAGAAGCGCCTCGACCGCCGGGCCTCCGTCGCCGCCGTAATTGCTCATTCCGTTGCCCGCGATGGTAGTGATGATTCCGTTGGTGTCGATTTTGCGGACCCGGTGATTGTCCTGGTCCGCAAAATATAGGTTTCCGTTCGGATCGAAGCCGATCCCCATGGGCTCCTGCAGGGACGCCGAAGTTGCCGGGCCGCCATCGCCCGAGAACCCTTTCTGGCCGTTGCCGGCTATGATGCTTACCTGCCCGGTGGTTTTATTAAGCCTCAAAATGAGCTGATGGTAGACATCGGGAAAGATCAGGTTGCCGGATGAATCGAAGGTCAGGGCTGACGGCAAACTCAGGGCAATATTGGTTGCCAGTGCGCCGTTGAAGGCGATCTGGTTCCCGCCACCCGCAATGGTTTGAATGGCCCCGTTGGTTGAGACTTCCCGGATGCAGTTGTTGTTTCGATCGGAAATATAAACGTCCCCGGCGGAGTCCACCGCGACGCCGTCGGGAAAGTTGAGCTGCGCTGCGGTCGCGGGACCGCCATCGCCGGAGAATCCGGCAGAATCGAGAGTTCCGGCCACCGTCGTGATGATTCCGCTGGGATCGACTTTCGTGACGCGTTCGTTCGCGGATTCCGCAATGTACAAGTTCCCCGCCTTGTCGACTGCTATCCCCATCGGTTCCCAGACGAACGAATTGACGGCGGACCCTCCATTCAAAGCCTGTGATCCTCCTCCGGCCACTTTCGAGATGGTTCCGTCCGGCGCGATGCGCAGAATAACCGCGCCGTCGGCGTCCGCGATGTAGAGATTACCCGACTGGTCGAAAACCAAAGCCTGGGGCGTATCAAGGTTAGCCTGAGTGGCCGGCCCACTGTAACTTTGTCCGAGCGCCCCGCCAACGCCCGTTCCGGCATAAACCGTGAGGATGTCGGCGGCAGAGATCTTCATGATCACGTCATAGTCGAGGTCCGACGCATAAACGTTGCCCGCGGCGTCGACGGCGAGTCCCGGCACGCGGCCTAATGCCACGTCGATTCCCGGTCCACCCGCGCCGCGCAGGGAGCGCCCGGACCCGGCTACCGTTTGGATCATGGGCTGCCCGGCAAGCGGAATCGGCCAAACACTGAAGAGCAGAAACAGACCGGATCCCAGAGCCCTCCCAAAAACCATAGAAGCCATTATCGCCCCGCCGTCCATACGAATTGCGATAGACCCTGGGCCGCGGCGAACACCCCCGTCGTACAATAAACCAATCGGCCAATAAACCAATCGGCGCATGAACCTCCAACTCGCCATCACCAATGTCGCGCTCCTGTGGCTGCTCACCGCGCCGCACGAATTCTCCCACGCCTGGGTGGCCACCCGTTTGGGCGACGATACGCCTCGCCTCCAGGGCCGCGTCACGCTGAACCCGTTGGCACACGTGGATTGGATCGGTACCGCCATCCTTCCGTTCCTGAGCACTCTTTTCATGGGCGGATTTCTGGGCTGGGGAAGGCCCGTGATGACGAAAACCGCCAACCTCCGCGGCGGATTGAACGGGCTCCTGCTGGTGGCACTCGCCGGACCGTTCAGCAACGTCATCATGGCGGTGATCCTGGGCGCGATCGGGGTGATTTTGCAGGCGGGGGGCGCGCTCGCGCTGGCCGGATTCGCTTATCGCGGCGTGGAATTGAGCCTTTACCTCGCGCTTTTTAATCTCATCCCCGTGCCGCCGCTCGATGGCTCGAAGATCCTGCTGTCCCTCAGGATTCCGCCAATCATCTATCAGGAAATCGCCCGCGCCGGCTTCCTCGTGCTCATCGTGATCATGATGGCCACGCCCGCCGGAGAGTGGATGAGCGCCTGGAGCTACGACGGTGCGCGGTTGATTGTAAACACCTTCCGGGGACAAGCCGTCCTGTAAGCCTCCCCCGAACCGGCTGCTGGTTGTGCTATCCTAATCTAGTACCAAAACGAGATTAAGAGAAGACAAGGAGTTTTACCCCAAGAATGGCACTGGCGATTGAAGCAAAGCGGCAGATTTTCACTACCAATCAGCGCCACAAATCCGATACCGGGTCGCCAGAAGTACAGATTGCTCTTCTGAGTCAGCGCATTTCGGCGTTGACAGAGCATTTCAAGACGCACCAGAAAGACCACGGGTCCCGCAAGGGATTACTTACCCTCGTGGCCAAGCGTCGCCGGCTTCTGACCTACCTTCGCGATACCGATACGGACCGTTACAAGGCACTTCTGGCCCGGCTAGGCATCCGCCGCTAGTCCATTTGCCGGAAGCCGCCGGGGTGTTCGTTGTTTCCCCTGAAAGCTTCCGATCAGGTCCCATCCGGTCCGGACGAGGTTTCGGCGTCGTTGCCCCCTCGCGGCGGACCATCCATCCTGTCAACTCCAGTCTCAAACGGCGCCCGCTAGCGGGCAGCCGATGAAGATTGGCCGGGGCTCAGGGAGCACCGGTCGAGGTTGGAGGTTTTAGAAAGATTATGCACCACACAGTTGAAATTGACCTGGGCGGCCGGACGGTTACACTCGAAACCGGCAAAGTAGCCAAACAGGCGAACGGCGCCGTTGTCGTTCGTTCCGGTGACGCGGTTGTTCTCGTCACCGCCTGCATGGCGGACCAGCCCAAACCGGGAGCCGGATTCTTTCCGCTCACCGTAGACTATCGTGAATATACTTATGCCGCCGGTAAGATACCGGGCGGATTTATCAAGCGCGAGGGACGTCCCTCCGAAAAAGAAGTTCTTACCAGCCGGCTGATCGACCGGCCCGTGCGCCCGCTGTTTCCGGACGGGTTCTCGCACGAAACCCAGATTATCGCCATGGTCCTCTCGGCCGATCCCGAACAGGACCCCAACTCGCTCGCGATCTGCGGCGCGGGAGCCGCGCTGGCCATTTCCGATCTTCCCTTCCCCTATGTTCTGGGCGGCGTGCGGGTGGGAATGAAAGACGGCCAGTACATCGCCAACCCGACTTATACCGAAGGCCGCGAGTCGAAGCTGAATATCGTCGTGGCGGGCACGGCCGAAGGCATCGTGATGGTGGAAGCCGGCGCCCAGCAGGTCTCCGAGGCGGAAGTTCTAGGCGCCATCGAGTTCGGCCACGAGTGCTGCAAGAAGATCGCCGCCGGCATCCGCAAGTTAGTCGAACTGGCCGGCAAGCCTAAGTTCCAGTTTACGCCTCATACCCTCGATCAGGAGCTTTACGCCAAAATCGAAAGCTCGGTTCGCAGCGAGTTGGCCGACGCCCTCAACACCGAGAAGTACAGCAAGGAAGAGAGCCACACGCGCGTCAGCGCCGTGAAGCAAAAAGTGCTCGCCGAACTGCCCGAAGAGCAGCATGACGAAGCCGCGCGTTCGATCGAGGCCCTGCGAGAGCGCATTTTCCGCGACGAGATGATCAAGAACCATCGGCGTCCCGATGGCCGCGCGTTCGACCAGGTCCGGACGATCACCATCGAGACGGGCGTGCTGCCGCGAACTCACGGCTCCGCGCTATTTACCCGCGGTGAAACGCAAGCGCTGGTGACCGTCACACTGGGCACCAAGGACGACGAGCAGCGCATCGAACTTCTCGAGCCCGGCGAGGCCACCAAGCGGTTCATGCTGCACTATAATTTTCCACCCTTCAGCGTGGGCGAAGTGGGCTTCATGCGCGGACCGGGCCGGCGCGAAATCGGCCACGGCGCGCTCGCCGAACGCTCGCTGATCTCGCTCGTTCCCGGGGAAGACAAATTTCCGTACACCATGCGCGTGGTGAGCGACATCCTGGAGTCTAACGGCTCGAGCTCGCAGGCCACGGTGTGCGGCGCGTCGCTCGCTCTGATGGATGCCGGCGTGCCGCTGCCGGGTCACGTTGGCGGCATCGCCATGGGACTGGTGCTGGAAGGCGACAAGTACGCCGTCCTCACGGATATCGCGGGCGCCGAAGATCACTATGGCGACATGGATTTCAAGGTCGCCGGCACGCGCGAAGGCATTACCGGTCTCCAGATGGATATCAAGGTGCCGGCCGTAACCATCGCCATCATGAAAGAAGCGCTGGAGCAGGCCCGCCGCGGCCGTCTGCACATCCTCGACAAGATGTACGCCGCCATGCCGGAGCCCCGCAATGCCATTTCGCAATATGCCCCGCGCATTTACACCCTCCACATTCCGACCGATAAGATCCGCGACGTGATTGGACCTGGCGGCAAAGTCATCCGCGGGATCATCGAGCAGACCGGCGTCAAAATCGACGTCGAGGACGATGGCACCGTTCACGTAGCTTCAGCCGACGAGGCATCGGCCAACAAGGCGATCCAGATCATCAGCGACCTGACCGCGACAGCCGAAGTCGGCAAGACTTACCTCGGCAAAGTGGTGCGGCTGGTGGATTTCGGCGCTTTCGTCGAGATCTTCCCGGGCACCGACGGCTTGCTCCACATCAGCGAAATCTCCGAAAATCGCATCCGCGAAGTTCGCGACGAGCTGAAAGAGGGCGATCAAATCCTGGTGAAGGTGCTGGCGCTCGAGGGCAATAAGATCAAGCTGAGCCGCAAAGCGGTGCTCAAAGAGCAGCGCGAAAAGCTCAAACACGGGAAGCAGTAACAAATCCGGACCGGACCGGGCCGGGCGCCATTTACAATTGCGGTTTGCCGACGGAACTTACCTTTCCGTCGGCGGCAAATTGCAGTTCGATCGGCCCGGCCTTGGTCAGATAAGTCAACTTAGTGGCACCCGATTCTTCGGTCCACCTCATGGCGGGCGGGCCGAAGCGGTGCATCAAATCTTCGTATGTAATCCCGGCCTGGATCTTCTGCGGATCTTCGTACACCGGCTTGGCAACTGCCGGCTCCGCGAGCGCGGTCTTCAGGCGAGCTTTCGACCGGGTCCTGGTCTTCACCGTGGTGACGGGCCCGGAAGAGTGGACCACCGTCGTCGAGGTGGTGGACTTCAAGCTGTTGTCCACACCGCCCAGGACTCCCTTGATGGCGTCGCCCAAACCTTTCAGCGGGCCGGCGCTTCCGCTGGCGGCGCTGGATGCGCCCGCGGCTTCCACCATCGCCTGGCCGAAGGCAGGCGATACCCCCAGCACCATCCCTAATGCAATCACGACGGCCGCCGATCTCATGGGCCCTCCTGGTCTTCCAGCGTCGCGCCAAGGGGCTGAAAAGGGAATACTCTCCAAGGTTAATGGAGTTTGCGCCCGCGGGAGCCGTGCTATAGTTCCAACATCTGAAGATTCTGATACGCAATCAAACTCGCGGCACGGTGCTCGGCGATGCCATCGATCTTGCCGATACCAGCGAGAAGCGCCGGACGGGCCTCCTCAAACACACCCACCTGGATCACGGCACGGGACTTTGGATCGTCCCCTGCGAATCGGTCCACACCTTCTTCATGAAGTTCCCCATCGACCTGGTCTATATCGATCGCAAGCATCAGGTGCGCAAGGTCCGGCACGCCGTCCCGGCGTGGCGGCTGTCGGCATGCCTGTCGGCCCACTCCATTCTCGAACTCCCGCCCGGCACGGCGCGCGATACCGGCACACAAGCCGGCGATCAGTTAGAAATCGAAAAACGCCCCTGATCTCTTCTTCGGGCCTTGCGGCTTGGCGCGAGATGAAGTTTCCCCCGAAAAACAAGCGTTTTTTCGAGAGCCGCGAAGACCGGCATTCGCGATTTTCTACTCCGCACTCCGCGCTCTGTTAAAATTAAAAGGCCTACCTATGCCCGGCGAATCGATTGAAGGGTCGTTGAAAGAGCGCGGGGTACGCCTCACCCGCCAGCGCCAGATCCTGCTGGAACTGATCGACAAAACCGGCGAGCATCTGGATGCCGAACGGCTCTTCCAGATGGCCAAAGCCAAAGATCCCAAGCTGAATCGCGTTACAGTTTATCGCACGCTCAAAATGCTCAAGGCCGGCGGACTGGTGGACGAGCTCGACCTCATGCATTACGGCGGCGACCAGCACTACTACGAAACCCGCCTCAAGCAGGAACACGCCCACGTGATCTGTCTGCGCTGCGGCAAGGTGGAGGAATTTTTTGGCGAACCCCTCCAGCGCCTGCGCAAACAAATCGAAAGCCATTTTGGGTTTCAAGTCCTGCTGGCGCGCACGGAAGTGGGGGGCTATTGCGCCCACTGCCAGACGCTGCGCGCGCGCGAAGTCGAGGTGATTCGCAACCAGCCGCCGGAGCAATCGCGGGCGGCCGCGCCGCGGGCGCGCACCCGCCGCGCTTAGTGGAACCCGTGTCCGCACCCGCACCCGGCGCACCTCCGGCGTCCCTGATGGTGATCGACCCCAACGGCCACCGCACCCGCGTGCGGATCGAACCGCTGCCCTTCCGCATCGGCCGCCAGCCCGAAAGCGATCTCATCATTCGCGACACCCGCGCATCCCGGGCCCACGCGCGCATTCTGGTCGAGAAAAGCGAATACGTCCTCGAGGATTGCGGCAGCCGCCACGGCACGTTCGTGAACGGCAAGCGCATCACGCGCCAGCCGCTTCACAATTCCGACCGGATCGACCTGGGCGCGCAGGATTCCTACCAGCTCATCTTCGCCGTGGACGGGGCCGACCTAAAGCGGCTGGTGGACCAGATGGGTGACCAACCCGCCATCGCCGATTTGCCGGCCGCGGCTCACCATGTGGGCGGGAATCTCGCCAAACTGCGCGCCATCCTGGATCTGGCCCGCACGGTGCAGAGTTCGTTCTCGGTCGACGACGTTCTCGCGTCGGTGGTGGATACCGCGCTCACCATCACCGGCGCCGAGCGCGGCTTCCTCATGCTGCGCAAGACCGGCGGCCTGGAAACCCGGGTGGCGCGGCACAAACGCGGGCACAACCTGCACGACACCGACCTGCGTGTTCCGCGCGAGGTGCTGCACCGCGCGCTCCAGCACCGCCGCGAACTGCTCTCCATGAATTTCGATCCTCACGGCGGCGAGGAAACCAGGCCCCAGAACAGCATCGCCGATCTCGAACTCCGCAGCGTGATTTGCGTTCCGCTGGTCCGCATCCGGACCGGCCAGGGCGAAGCTACTTCGATGCTGAGCACCGGCGGTGAGACGGTCGGCGTGCTCTACATGGATTCGCGCCTCACCGCCGCGGACCTCACGGGAGGCAATCGCGAGCTTCTGCAAACCCTCGCCATCGAGGCTTCCACTGTGCTCGAAAACGCGCGCCTGCTGGTGGAGGAGCGGGCCAAGCAGCAACTGGAGGAGGAACTGCAACTGGCGCGCACCATCCAGCAGAGCCTGCTTCCGGGAAAACTGCCCACCGATGGCTGGATGAACGCATCGGCGGGCAGCATCGCCTCGCGCGAGGTGGGCGGCGATTACTACGATGTGACCCCGGTGGACGGGCGCTGCTGGTGCATCGTGGTAGCGGACGTCTCGGGCAAAGGAGTCGGATCCGCGCTGCTGGCCTCACTGCTGCAAGGCGCGCTCATCACCGCCACCGGTGTGCCGGAAGGGCTGGTGCGCCGCGTAGTTCGCCTCAATCAATTCCTGCTCGACCGCACCGGTGGCGAGAAATACGCCACGCTGTTCTACAGCCTGCTGCACGACGATGGCATTCTGAGTTACGTGAACGCGGCACAGTGCCCGCCCGTGGTTCTGCGAACCGGCGGTGAGCACATCGAACTGGAAGCCACCGGCATGCCCGTGGGGCTGATGGAAGGCGCGGAATTCACGCTCGAATCGCTGCAACTCTCGCCCGGCGACCGCGTCGTCATTTACAGCGACGGCGTCACCGAAGCGCAGAATCAGAACAAGGAATTCTTCGGCAGGAAACGCCTCGACGAAGTCCTCAAAGCGCATGCGGGCGGCTCTTGCGCGGCCATTCACGACGCCATCCAGGAAGCCGTCGCGGCCTTCACCGAGGGCGCGGAGCAGTCTGACGACATCACGGTCGTGGTTCTCGAATATCACGGGAAAGCAAGCTCATAGCGGATACAGTTCACGGTGGATCGGGACCGGCGGATGGGGCTCCCGGCCGTGAGCCCCGGGGAGTTCGGCGGGGGATTGCGGAACGAAGCCATTTTGCGGGTTTGGCTCTTGGATTGAGAGGGTTGCGGGAGCCGGTCGGGGGTCGGGCAGGGTGGCTTGACCGGACCTTAGGCGCTCGAGCGCGCGCAGCGCGTTGTGGTAATGGCGCTGGGTGGAATCGATGCGGCGCTGGAGCCGGGCGAATACATCGCAGTGGTCCTTGAAGACCTTGCCGAGGGTGATGTCGAAGATGTCAAAGGCGTCTTCGTAGAGCTGGCTCTCGATGGCGCGGAAGCGGCGGAGGTGCCATTCGCAATCGACAAGTGTGTCCACCAGCATGCGCTCCTGGGGCGTCGCGGGCCGGAAGTGATCGTGGTATTCGGCGGTAAGTTCGGCGAGAGCCTCTTCGGATTCGCCGCGAATGAGCTGAGTTTTGGCATCGATGCCGGTTTTGAGGGCATTCCTGGCGGAGCGGGCTTTGCCTTCCTCGGAGCGAGGTCCGGTGGATTTCTGGGAGTTGCGGCGATTGGCCGCGATTTGTTTCGGGGTTGCCATACAGGGCGAGGGTAACCGGCGGTCAACCGGCGAGATCCGGAGCTCGGAGCTAAGCGCGTGAAAAGGCGGGAAATTGAGGCGCGAGGTCCCTGTCACCGGCGAATGAGCTACAGTAGAGAATCGTCCATGGACCTAAACTATTCCGCCGCCATCGCTATCCCCCTGCTGGCCGCGATCATCGGCATCGCCGGCGCCGCGCTCGGACTCTGGCTCACGGGTCTCCGCCAGCGCGTGAGCATGATGGTTCCCTTCAGCGCCGGTATCCTGCTTGGCGTAGCCGTTTTCGGGCTGCTCCCCGAACTGGCGGAACAGTCCGGCTGGATTCCGAGCACGCTCCTCTTCGCCGCCGGCTATGGACTGCTGCTCGCCATTAACCGTTTCGCCTATCCCGTCTGCCCCACCTGCGCGCACGATCACGACCACGCCGCTTGCTCCAGCGAACTCCACGGCTTCGCCATACCCCTGGTCGCCGGATCCGCGCTGCATGCCTTCCTCGACGGATGGGCCATTGCCACGGTGCAATCTTCCGCGCCGCTTGGACTCCGGGTGGCCGTCCCGTTAGCCGTGACGCTCCACAAACTCCCGGAAGGCATCGCGCTCGGCGGAATCCTGAGGGCCTCGATGCGCAACCGGGCGACAGCCATGACCTGGTGCGCGCTGGCCGAGGGCGCCACGCTCCTCGGAGGCGTCGCCGGCATCGCGATGTTCCCCCATCTCGGCGCGCGGTGGGTTCTTTACCCGCTGGGCCTTACCGCCGGATGGCTTTTCTACCTGGGTTATCACGCCGTACACGAAGAGTGGAAACGCCGCGGCGCCGCCCCCGCGTTTCTTTCGGCAGCCGCGGGCATCGCCGGCGCGGCCGTGATCCAACGAGGCGCGGAAGCGCTGTTTCAGTAAGCTGGTTGAAATCGGGCTGCCGGGCTCTTGTCTTGCGTTATCATCTCCCCATGATGCGCGTCCTGCTCCTTTTATCGGCCGCTCCGATCCTTTCCGCCGCCACCTGCGAGAGCCTCGCCACGCTGGCGCTGCCGCACACTACCATCGCCGCCGCCGAATCCCATGCCGCGGGCGACTTCGGCGAACAACACCACCTCCCGGCGTTTTGCCGCGTGACCGGCTCCCTCAAGCCCTCCGCCGACTCCGACATTCGCTTCGAAGTCTGGCTCCCCGCCGCCAACTGGAACGGCAAATTCCAGGGCGTGGGTAACGGCGGATTCGCCGGCGATCTCAATACCGGCGGCCTCGCCGACGCCCTCCGCCACAACTATGCTTCCGCCACCACCGACACCGGCCACGAGGCCAGCGGCATCGACGCGCGCTGGGCGCTGCGCCATCCCGAAAAGATCATCGACTACGGCTACCGCGGGATCCACGAAACCGCCGTCACCGCCAAGCTCATCCTGCAGAAATTCTACGGCGAAGCCCCGCGCTGGTCTTATTTCAATTCCTGCTCCAACGGCGGCCGGCAGGCGCTTATGGAAGCCCAGCGATTCCCGGCCGACTACAACGGCATCATCGCCGGCGCTCCGGCCAACTTCTGGACCCACCTGCTCTCCGATGGCGCCTGGAACATGCTCGCCACACTCGGCAAGCCCGAAGATTACATCCCAGCCTCCAAACTCCCCGCCATTCAAGCCGCCGCCCTCGCCGCCTGCGATACCATCGACCACGTCAAAGACGGCGTCATCGAGGATCCCCGCCGGTGCCATTTCGATCCCTCGGTGCTCCTCTGCAAAGGCGGCGATTCGCCCGCGTGCCTCACCGCGCCGCAACTGACCGCGCTCAAGAAGCTCTATGCGGGCTCGGTCAACTCGCGGGGAGAACGAATCTTCCCGGGATACTCGCCCGGGGGCGAGGCAGATCCGGCTGGATGGCTGCCCTGGATCACCGGCCCCGCCCCCGAAAAATCGGCTATGTATTATTTCGGAACCCAGTACTTCATGAACATGGTGTTCGATAATCCCGACTGGCAGTTCCGCACCTTCAACATCGATCGCGATGTCCCGATCGCCGACGAAAAGACCGCCCGTATTCTCAACTCCAACGATCCCGACCTGAGCGGTTTCCAAAAGCGCGGCGGCAAGCTGATCCTGTATCACGGATGGAGCGATGCCGCCATCCCTGCGCAAAACGCCATCAACTACGTGGACAGCGTCGCCACGAAAATGGGCGCCGCCAATATCGAGGGTTTCCTGCGGCTCTACATGGTTCCCGGCATGCAGCATTGCGGCGGCGGCGCCGGCACCACCTCTTTCGGTGAAGCCGGGACGCCCGCGGCCGACCGGTTCCACGATATCGACGCCGCCCTCGAAGCATGGGTGGAACACGGGCAGGCCCCGTCCGAAATCATCGCTTCTAAACTCAACCCGTCCGGCGCGGTGATCCGCACGCGGCCGCTCTGTCCCTACCCGTCCGTGGCAACTTACAAAGGCACCGGCAGCACCGACGATTCCGCCAACTTTGCCTGCATCGCGCCGGCAAAATAGGGCATGATGAGCCGGGATCGCGCGACGGTTCGGATCATCTTCCGGGCATTGAGCCGGAGCATTTCAAGCTGCTGTCGGGCAACGGGAGGCCTGGCTTTCGGCCGGAATGATTTAATACCCCTCCAGGAAAGCCTTCACGCTTCCCTCCTGTGCTGCCTTCTGCGCGATACAGAGGTCGATTCCTTCGAGCACCTGCGCGAAATTCCGCGGCGCACCGGAATATTTATCCACCAGCGGAGCGAAAAACGCCCGGTACTCGTCGCGCGATTTGGCATCGCAGAAACTCCGGCCGGTAATCACCAGGAACGACCCGACATCGTTCCCGAAAATATTCGGGTGCCCGGCCATGAGTTCGTCGAAGTGTTGTTTGACGAATGCGAACGACAGCCCGCGCGTGTTGGGATCAGCGCCGCCGGCGAATAAAAGCTGGAGCCCGTCCGACAGCGGAATCTTCTTTTCGAGCACCGCCTGGTATCCCGCTTCCAGCGCAGCCCGGTCGCGAAACGCCGCCATGGACTGGAGGAGCCGCTGCTTCACCTGATTGTCCTGGGTGTGCAACATGGCGTCGAAGAAGCGATTGTAGAGCGCGAGATCGCCATAATATGCCGCCGTCGCCAGCACCGAAGAAACGATTTCCGCCGGCACGGCCGCGTGGTCCACGAGCCACTGATCCGCCAATTTCCGCGCCTCGCCAGCCAGTTCGCGGTCGCCGCCATAACTGGCTACCGCGCCCACAATCGCCGGACGCAGCAAGCGGTCGTCATCCGATTCCCCGGCCTTTGGCAGCCACCCCAGCCGGCGCGCCCGCGCATCGAAGTTCGTGCGCAGGAACCGTTCGTAATTCGGCATCAATTCTTGCGGAACAAGATGGGAGCGGATATCCAGAGCCACTTCCATCGCGCGGCTCACCACGGCACGCTCGGGGTCGTCGTGAAAAGCCCCCACCAGGCGCAGGGCATCCGCCGCCGGCATTTTGCCCGATCGTGAAAGAAACGACGCGTTCCCGATCAGGTCCACGCGTTCCGCCGCGGTCAGCGATTTCGATGCGTGCGCGGTCAGCGCCGGCCCCAATCCTCCGCGGTAATCCACGAGGTAATATCCCTTGGCATCGGCATTTCCTTCCACCCACGCCGGACAGCTCCCGGCATTCCGCAGAACTACATCTTGCGACGCCTTTGTCAGCAGTGTGCATTCCGGCGCCTGGCCCCCGTCGTAGCGCACGCAAAAGGGGATCTGCCACGCCTCGCCGGCCGACCCTTTCGACCCCGCCGGCAGGGAGCGGGACTGCCTGGTGTGCAACACCGCGTGGCTGTTGGCGCAATCGAGAGCCGCCGATACCACCGGCACTCCGGGTTGATTGAGAAAGGTTGAAAACGGCGTGCCGACATCCTTTCCGCTCGCCGAGCTCAAAGAGTCCAGAAAATCGGGTTCCGTGGCGGTGCGAAAAGAGTAGCGCTTCAGATATTCCTGCACGCCCTTACGAAACTCTTCCGGACCCAACCAGCTTTCGAACATTCCGATCACCGCCGCGCCCTTCTGGTACGTGATGGCGTCGAACGCGTTCGATATGTCGTCCTTCGTCAGGATCGGCTGCCGGATCTTGCGCGTGCTCACCAGGCTGTCCAGCGTTTCGGCTCCCAGTTTCGAGTCCACGTCGGCCACCCGCGTCTTCCATTCGGGTTTCCATTCGGCGAGCAGCTTCTGCTCCATCCAGGTAGCGAAAGCTTCGTTGAGCCAGATGTCGTCCCACCAAGCCGTCGTCACCAGGTCGCCGAACCACTGATGCGAAAGTTCGTGCGACGCGACGGACGCGTACTCGCGCTGGCGGGGAATCGTGTCGCTGGCCGGGTCCGCCAGGATCATCGTCTGGCCGTAAGTCACCATTCCCGCGTTTTCCATCGCGCCGAACCCGGAGGTTATAGGCACCGACACTTCGTCGGATTTCTCATACGGGTACGGGATCCCGAAATAGTCCTCCAGCCTCGTGAGGATGGTTGCCGTCACTTCCGCCGCATATTTGGCTTCGCCAGACCGTCCTTTCGGCACCACGATGCGCACCGGCACATGATTCCTGCCGGCCGTGCCGGCGTTCACATACTCGAACGGCCCCACGGCGAACGCGACGAGGTAGGAAGGCAGCGGCCTGGTCTCCTTAAATGTGTAAGTCTTCACGCCGGCCTGGGTCCGCTCCGCGCCGGGCGTGTTACTCACCGCCGAATCGGCCGCCGGCACCTTCAGAGTAAGCTGCCAGGGTGTCTTATATCCGGGCTCGTCGAAGCAGGGAAACGCGTCGCGCGCGTCGGTATTCTCGAATTGGGTGAAGATATATTCGCTGCCCTTGTCTTTTAAGTAAAAGACGCCGGCGCTATCGCCGTGCCGTACCTCGCCGGTATAAGTGACGTGGATTTCCGCCGTGCCCGCGGGAAGCGGCGAAGCGAACTTCAGACCCAGAAAATCGTCTCCGCCCGGAATCGCCTCGGTCTTGTACGTCCTCCCGCCCTCGGAAGCCGAAACCTGCTTTACCTGGATCTTGTTGGCGTTCAGCCACAACGTCCCGACCGGCTGGTGGACGGCCAGCTGTATGGTAATGGCGCCGCTGAAGGAATTCCTGGCAGGGTCGAGGTCGAGCGCCGCCTGGTATCGCACCGGCTCCGCGTTCTCCACTTCCGCCAGCCGCAATTTGGGTTGGGCCGCACAGATCGCGGCGGCCAGCGAGAGTCCCGCCGCGATCTTGAAGCGTTGATGTCTGCTCATCTCGCAGACTATCTTACCGCCGAATGTAAGCCACCACCGCTTATCTCATGGCGTACGAGCTGAGAACCTTGACGTAGTTAGCGCGCTCAAAGGCTTTCGGCTGCGGCACGGCGTTCCGGCTCATGCTGCCCTGCATCTGCCGGATGGAATCGTACTCGTGCTCGCCCATCCACACCAGCAGCTCCGTGGTCAGGGTGTCCAGATAGGTGATGCCGCGCTTCAACAGCGCCGAGGTCAACATGGCCACGTTCGCCCCGGCCATCATCGCCTTCACCACGTCGGTCGCCGAGTGGACCCCGCCGGTGAGCGCCATGTCCGCTTTGATACTGCCGTACAGCACCGCGATCCAGTGCAGCCTCAGCAGCAGTTCGTGCGAGTTGCTCAGAATCAGGTTGGGCACCACTTCGAGCGATTCCAGATCGTAATCCGGCTGGTAGAAGCGGTTGAACAGCACCAGCCCGTCGGCGCCGGTGGCGTCGAGTTTCTGCGCCATGTTGGCCATCGAGCTGAAATACGGCCCCAGCTTCACGGCCACCGGAATGCGCACTTCCGCCTTCACCGCTTTCACCAGGTCGACGTAGCGCTGTTCCACCTGTTCGCCCGTCACGTCGGGGTGCACCGGAATGTGGTAAATGTTCAATTCGAGCGCATCCGCGCCGGCTTGCGCGATCCGCTTGGCGTAGCTCAGCCAGCCGCCCGTGGTCGTGCCGTTCAGGCTGGCGATCACCGGAATACTCACCGCCTGCTTGCATTTCACGATGTGCGCCAGGTACGCGTCCGGCCCCATCACGCGCCCGGACAATTCCGGAAAATGAGTCGCGGCTTCGGCGCCCACGTCAGCCGCCTGCTCGATGAACCGGTCGAGCTCTTCGCTTTCGTAGTCGATCTGTTCTTCGAACAGCGATTGCAGCACGACCGCCGCCGCGCCGGCATCTTCCATTCTGCGAATGTTGCCCACGTCCCCGCACATGGGCGAGGACGAGGCAACCAGCGGGTTCTTCAGCTTCAACCCGAGATATTTCGTGGAGAGATCAATGGTTTTGCTGAGGTCGATCATTTCTTCACCTCCGCGCCGTTGAACGGCTCGTGCGCCATGTAGTCGTAGAGCTTCCAACGGCTGTTGACATCTTCCTGGGCTTCCACGAGCAGCTTCTGGGCCTGCTCCGGATTGCTCTTCGCCAGCATGGTGTAGCGGGTTTCGTTGTAAATGTACTCTTTGAGAGCGATTGAAGGAGCGCGCGAATCCAACTGGAACGGATTCTTGTTTTGCGCGGCGAACGACGGATTGTAGCGGAACAGCGGCCAGTATCCCGAATTGACGGCGGCCTTCTGCTGATCCATTCCGAACGACAGGTCGTAGCCGTGGGCGATGCAGTGGCTGTAGGCGATAATCAGCGACGGCCCGTCGTAAGCTTCCGCTTCCTGGAACGCCTTCAGCGTGTGCATGTCGCTCGACCCCATGGCCACGCGGGCGACGTATACGCTGCCGTAACTCACCGCCATCATGGCCAGGTCCTTCTTCCCGGCCGGTTTTCCGCCGGCCGCGAACTTCGCCACCGCGCCGCGGGGCGTGGATTTCGACGCCTGCCCGCCGGTGTTGGAGTAAACCTCGGTATCGAGCACCAGAACGTTCACGTTGCGGCCCGACGCCAGCACGTGATCCAACCCGCCGTAGCCGATATCGTACGCCCAACCGTCGCCGCCGACGGCCCAGATGCTCTTCTTCACCAGCGCATCGGCCACATCGGCCAGGTATCCCGCTTCGGGCGTCCCGATTTCCTTCAGTTTCGCTTTCAGTTCCTTCACCCGCTCGCGCTGCGCGTGGATTCCGGCTTCCGTCTTCTGATCGGCATTCAGGATAGCCTGCGCCAGGTTCTCGCCGATAGCGAATCCCAGCTTCCAGACCAGCTCGCGGGCGAATTCGTTCTGCTTATCCGCCGCCAGGCGCATGCCCAGCGCGAATTCCGCGTTATCTTCGAAGAGCGAGTTCGACCACGCCGGTCCACGGCCTTCTTCGTTCTGGCAATAAGGAGTGGTGGGCAGGTTGCCGCCGTAAATCGAAGAGCAGCCCGTGGCGTTGGCCACCATCAGGCGGTCGCCGAACAGCTGCGTCATCAGCTTCACGTAGGGAGTTTCGCCGCAGCCCGAGCACGCCCCCGAAAACTCGAACAGCGGCTGGAGCAACTGCACGTCCTTCACCTGTCCCAGCGAGAGGATCTTGCGGTCCGTCTCCGGAATGTTCACGAAGAAGTCCCAATTGGCCGCTTCGGCTTCGCGGATGGGAGGCTGCGCCACCATGTTGATGGCCTTGTGCTTCACTTCGCTCTTGCTCTTGGCCGGGCAGATCTCCACGCACAGCGTGCAGCCGGTGCAATCCTCCGGCGCCACCTGGAGCGTGTATTTCCGGTCCTTCATGTCCTTCCAGCGGGCCGGTACGGACTTGAACGTCGCCGGCGCGCCGGCAAGCCGGCTCTCGTCGTAAACCTTCGCGCGGATCACGCTGTGCGGGCACACCAGCACGCACTTGCCGCACTGTATGCACAGCTCCTCGTCCCACGCCGGAATTTCCAGCGCGATATTGCGTTTCTCCCACTGCGCCGTCGCCGTGGGGAAGGTGCCGTCCACCGGCATGGAACTCACCGGCAGATCGTCGCCCTCGCCCGCCACGATCTTCGCCGTCACCTTCTGCACGAACCCGGGCGCCGCTTCCGGAACCGCGCGGCGAATATCGAACAGCGAACTCACCGCACTGGGAACCTTCACTTCATGCAGGTGATCCAGCGCCGCATCCACCGCGGCGAAGTTCTTCTTCACCACGCTCTCGCCGCGCTTGCCGTAAGTCTTCTCGATGGAGTGCTTGATGGCTTCGATGGCTTCCGCCCGCGGCAGCACGCCGCTGATGGCGAAGAAGCAGGTCTGCATGATGGTGTTGACGCGCCCGCCCATCCCGGTGTTCTTGGCCACTTCGTAGCCATCGATCACGTAGAATTTCAGCTTCTTCCCGATGATGTGGCGCTGCACCGTGCGCGGCAGATGATTCCACACATCGTCCGGCCCGTAGATGCTGTTGAGCAGGAAGGTCGCGCCCGGAGCCGCCGCCTTCAACACATCGAACCGTTCCAGGAACGAAAACTGGTGGCAGGCCACGAAGCTCGCCTTGGTGATCAGGTAGCTCGAATGCAGCGGCTTGGGCCCGAACCGCAGGTGCGAAGTGGTCATCGTGCCCGATTTCTTGGAGTCGTACACGAAATAACCCTGCGCAAAGTTGTCCGTTTCCTCGCCGATGATCTTGATGGAATTCTTGTTCGCCCCCACCGTCCCGTCGGCGCCCAGCCCGTAGAACAGCGCCCGCACCGTCTCCGGCTCTTCGGTCGAAAAATCGGGGTCGAAATCCAGGCTGGTGTGCGTAATATCGTCCGTGATGCCGACCGTGAAGTGGTTCTTCGGCGATTTCTTCAGGAGCTCGTCGAACACCGCCTTCACCATCGCCGGCGTGAATTCCTTGGATGCCAGCCCGTAGCGCCCGCCGATCACCTTCTTGGTCACGCCCATCTCGACCAGCGCCGTGATCACGTCGCAATAGAGCGGTTCGCCGGTGGCGCCCGGCTCTTTTGTCCGGTCCAGGACGGCGATCGATTTCACCGCCGCCGGAATCGCCGCCACGAACTTCTCGATATCGAACGGCCGGTACAGGCGCACTTTGAGCAGCCCGACTTTTTCGCCCGCCGCCATCAAAGCTTCCACCGCTTCCACGGCCACTTCCGCGCCCGATCCCATCATCACGATGATGCGCTCGGCATCCGGCGCGCCGACATAGTCGAACAGGCGATACTGCCGGCCCACGACCCGGGCGAACCGGTCCATGGCGTTCTGCACGATGGTCGGCGCCGCCAGGTAATACGGGTTGCAGGCTTCCCGCGCCTGGAAGTAGACGTCGGGATTTTGCGCGGTCCCGCGCAGTTGCGGGCGGTCGGGATTGAGCGCCCGGTCGCGATGCGCGCGCACCAGGTTCTCGTCGATCATGGCCCGCATATCGGCGGTGGTGAGCTGTTCTACCTTGGCTACTTCATGCGAAGTCCGGAAGCCGTCGAAGAAGTGGATGAACGGCACGCGCGCCTCGAGCGTCGCAGCCTGCGCGATGAGCGCCATGTCCATCACTTCCTGCACGGAGTTGGAGCTGAGCATGCCGAACCCGGTGGCCCGCACCGACATCACATCGCTGTGGTCGCCGAAAATGGAGAGGGCGTGGGTGGCCAGCGCGCGCGCCGCCACATGAATCACCGAGGAGGTCAATTCCCCGGCGATCTTGAACATGTTCGGGATCATCAGGAGCAATCCCTGCGATGCCGTGAAAGTGGTTCCCAGGGAACCGGTCTGCAAAGCCCCGTGGAGCGCGCCGGCGGCGCCGCCCTCGCTCTGCATCTCGATCACCGTCGGCACGGTGCCCCAGATGTTCGGTTTTTGCTCGGCGGACCACTGATCGGCCCACTCCCCCATGTTGGACGATGGCGTAATCGGATAAATCGCAATGACTTCGTTGGTCTGGTGCGCGACGTACGCGGCGGCTTCGTTGCCGTCGATCGTGACTTTGCGGCGAGCGTTGTCGGATGAGCTGGTCAACTCTCCCCTCCTTATCAATATGGGATTCACTGAAACCATATTATAAGACCCTTATGTCGTAAAAATCTACAGATTTTTATGTCTGGAATGCCGAAATGCGATTAAAGGCTTGGATGCAAGGGGGTTACGGAGCCGCGGCCGCACTCGCGCCCGGGCCAGCGCTGCGCGCGATGCCTTTCCTGGACTCCGGCGCGTCCGCGCGCGACAAACTCGTTACGATTCACCTCGAGCGCTGGATGGAACACGGTTTGCCTCTATTTTTCTATGGATTACACAGATTTCCCGATAAGAATTGCGGCCTGGTTTGCCAAGCGGTCCGCGGCCGGAATTCCATCCGTCCCGCTGAACTGCCGGTGCCTCAGGATTGGCTGCCCACCACAATTCAGGCGCGGAAACAAATAGGTGTATAAGGTTGGGGTCAATCCGCTGGCTATGACCGGGGTCTGTGACCTACCACTCTCGACCGTGTACTGCTTATGCAGGACACTTGCGACGCGCCGCTCTCGCCCGGCGGAGGGTTTCCACCGTTCGCAGCAGGGCTCGAACCGGACGCTGTGCGCGCCATGCTTTCCAGGCAGCGGATGGCCTCCTCCAACCTTTCGTGCTCCGCCCTCAGTTCCGCGAGGATCTTCGCTACGTCCACCATGCGACTATTCTACTGCCGGATTCCGATTGTGCAACCATAAGCCGCCGCATCCGTCATAGTCGACGCATTCCCAGGCGCCCTTGGCGTGCAGCCCTAAACCAGGCCTCGACCGCGTTTCCGCCCGACCGCGATTGCCGACCCAATCAGGGCCGTAGCCAACAGGAACAGACTCGCGGGCTCTGGTGTGGGCGCGAACCCGGGATCCTCCACCGTTACCGAGAACGGCCTGGAGTACACATCGATCGGCGACCCGGTTGGCAGCATATACCCAATTCCTCCCTGCCAATCCTGCACCCCCTCGTCTACGTCCGTATCGCCTGCGGGGTTGGCCGTGTCCAGCACGATCGTAAATTTACAATTCTGTCCGGGGTCGATCATTTCACCGCCGGAGCAGGTAAACGGACTGCCTATACCGATTCCAGTGACAACGTCGCTGGGATCGCCGGCAACTGCGCTCGCCGAGGCAAATAAAGCCGAGCTTCCCAGAGTAACCTCGGATGCCGAGCCGTTAGTGAAAGTGAACGTCACGTCCGCGGTGTTACCTTCCACCATGGTTACTTCAATGGTGCTCGTCGTCACAGTTATGTTGTCGGCATAGGCGAGGCTGGCGATAGTCAGGAACAGCGCGGTAAGTCCAACTTGTTTCAAGATCTCCTCCGTGAGCCAGCGGTCCGGCCTATTTAGCACCTCTCATTCCAGTCCAGTCATTCTGCCAACCGATTGGTGAGAAAAGGCGACCGCCGCCGGAAGCGGCGCAGCCCGCGGCCTCTTGTGATTTTGATTGGTACTATGTCCCGAAGAATGGTACTACTGTGCGGAAGGGGCCGGCGCTTGATAATCTGTAAATCGTTGCCGAAAACAATTTCACTCTCGCGGAGCGCGGCCCTCAGCATGCTTCTTTGGCCCGCACTCATGGCGGCCCAACCCGGACCGGTCGTCGACGCCCCGGCAGGCAAAGTCGAAGGCCGGATGGAGGGCAAGCTGCGGGTCTTCAAGGGCATTCCCTACGCGAGTCCGCCGGTCGGCCAGGACCGCTGGAAGCCGCCGAGTTCGATGCCGCGATGGCCGGATTTGCGAAAGGCCACGGACTTCGGCCCGGCATGCAATCAGCCCACCGCCAAGGTGCCGTCGGTCTACATGCGCGATCCGCTGCCCATGAGCGAGGATTGCCTCACGCTCAATATCTGGACGCCCGCCGGCGCCCGCAACGCGCCGGTCTTCTTCTGGATTTATGGCGGCGCGCTCACCACGGGCGGCAGCCGCGAATCGCTCTACGATGGCGCGCGGCTGGCCGCGCAAGGCATGGTTGTGGTGACCATCAACTACCGGCTCGGAGTGCTCGGATGGCTCGCGCTCCCGGAACTGAGCGCGGAATCAGCGGACGGAATCTCCGGAAATTACGGACTGCTTGACCAGATCCAAGCCTTACGATGGGTCCGGGGCAACATCGGCGCCTTCGGCGGGAATCCCGCGAACGTCACCATCGCCGGTGAATCGGCAGGCGCGTTGAGCGTGATGTACCTGATGGTCTCGCCGCCCGCGCGGGGTCTGTTCGCCAGGGCGATTGCCGAAAGCGCCTACATGATTTCAACACCCGAACTGAAGCAGCGCCATTACGGCGCCGATGCGGCGGAAGCCAGCGGCGCGCGTCTGGCCGCTGCTCTGCATAAGCCGGACCTCGCGAGCTTGCGCGCCATGGATGCCCAGGCGCTCGCCGACGCCGCGCCGGGGGCTGGATTCGCGCCCTGGGGCGCGGTCGACGGAAGGATTCTGCCGCACCAGCTCGTGGACGTCTTCGACCGCGGCGAGCAGGCTCCGGTGCCGGTGCTCACCGGCTTCAACAGCGGCGAGATCCGTTCGCTGCGCGTGCTCGCTCCCCGCCCTGTCGGCAGCGCCGGCGAGTATGAACGCATCATCCGCGAACGCTATGGCGATCTGGCCGATGAATTCCTGAGGCTTTATCCCAGCGCGAACATGGAGGAAAGTATCCTGGCCACCACGCGCGATGCCCTATACGGATGGACCGCGGAGCGGCTGGTTCGGAAGCAGGAAGCGCTGCACGTGCCTGCCTACCTGTACTTCTTCGACCACGGCTATCCGGCGGCCGATTCGCAAGGCCTGCACGCCTTCCACGCGAGCGAGCTGCCCTTTGTCTTCGGAACGCTGGCGGACACCACGCCCAGTTGGCCGAAGATCCCGGCGACTCCGCAAGAGACGGCTCTGAGCGATGCCATGATCGGCTACTGGACCAGCTTCGCGCGCACCGGGCAGCCGCGCGCCGCGCATCGACCGGACTGGCCGGCCTACGGACCTTCGCACTCCTACATGGCTTTCACCGACGGGCCGCATCCATCCGACCACCTCATGCCGGGAATGTACGAATTCCACGAGACGGTGGTTTCCCGCTGCAAGGCCAGCGGCGACATTCCCTGGAACTGGTACGTGGGACTTGCTTCGCCCAAGCTTCCCGCTGCGAAAACGCCGGACCGAAAATGAACACCCGCATCACCCTCGCTATTTGCTTCGTCCTCTCCGTGGTCTCCGCCCAACCCGCGGCAGACACGACGTGGCCAACCTATGGAAACGATCCCGGCGGCAGCCGCTACTCCACCGCGGCGCAGATCGATCGCAGCAATGTGAGCCGCTTGAAAGTCGCCTGGACTTATCGCACAGGCGCCAACGACAAATCGACCAACCTTATTCGCAAGGCTGCGTTCGAAGCCACACCCATCCTGGTCGACGGCAAGCTCTTCCTGAGCACGCCGTACAACCACGTAATCGCACTCGACCCCGGTACCGGAACGAAGCTCTGGGAATACGACCCGGGGGTGAATCTGGAGAAAAACTATTCCGAAGTGTCGTCCCGGGGAGTTTCCGCCTGGCACGACGAAAGCGCCCAAAGCGGAGCGCCTTGCAAGCTGCGCATCTTTCTGGGCACGCTGGACGCGCGGCTCATCGCGCTGGATGGCGGCACCGGCAAGCCGTGTCCGGATTTCGGCGCCCACGGCACGATCGATCTGAACCAGGACGCCGCCACCCAGAAGGACTGGACCGGCGGCTACCAGGTGACGTCGCCGCCGGCGCTTTATGGCGATCTGGTGATCGTGGGATCCTCCATTGCCGACAACTGGCGCGTGGACACGGGACGCGGCATCGTCCGTGCGTTCGATGCGCGCTCCGGCCGTCTCCGCTGGACCTGGGATCCCATTCCCTGGGCGAACCACACGCATCCCCGCACGGGCGCCGGCAACGCGTGGTCGGTCCTTTCCGTCGACCCCGCCCACGGCCTGGTCTTCGTCCCGACCGGCAGCGCCGCGCCGGATTATTACGGCGGCCTCCGTCCGGGCGAGGACAAATGGGCGAATTCCGTGGTCGCCTTGCGCGCCTCGACGGGCGAATTCGTTTGGGGCTTTCAGGTGGTCCATCACGATTTGTGGGACTACGATGTCGCCTCTCAGCCCACCTTGTTCACCTGGAAGGATGGCACGCCGGCGGTCGTCATCAACACCAAAATGGGCCACGTGTTCGTGCTGAACCGGCTCACCGGCGCGCCGCTGCTTCCGGTGGAAGAGCGGCCGGTCCCGCAATCCGATATCTCCGGCGAGAAGAGTTGGCCCACACAGCCTTTTTCCACCATTGCTCTCGTGCCCGAAAAATTTCAGGCCGCAGATGCCTGGGGACCGAAGCCGGAAGATGTGCAGTGGTGCCGCGACAAAATTGCCGCCTCCCGCAACGAGGGTATTTTCACGCCGCCGAGTCTCAAGGGCACGGTGCAGGCGCCCGGCAACGTGGGAGGAGTGAATTGGGGTAGCGCCGCGTACGACCCGCAACATCATTTGATGATCGCCAACACCAATCGCGTGATCGCATGGGTCAAGCTGATTCCGCGCGCCGATTATGCCGCGGAAGTTCACAAAGACCAGGACAACCGCATCTACGGTGAGTTCGGTGATCAGGAGCCCGCGCCATACGGTCTGTACCGCACCTTTCTGATTTCGCCCAGCGGCACTCCCTGCAACGCGCCGCCGTGGGGAACCACCGAAGCGGTGGATTTGTTCACCGGAAAAGTCGCGTGGGACGTTCCGCTCGGCACCCTGGTGCCGGGAAAACAAACCGGCTCGATCAATCTGGGCGGACCGATGGCCACCGCCGGCGGTTTGGTGTTCACCTCCGCGACCATCGATCCCCACCTGCACGCATTCGATTCGGAAACCGGCAAGGAATTGTGGAGCTACGAATTGCCCGCCGCGGCCAATGCCACTCCGATGACATACACCTGGAAAGGCAAGCAGTACCTGGTGGTCTGCGCCGGGGGCCACGGTAAATTAGGATCCAAACAGGGCGACTACGTGATGGCGTTCGCACTGCCGGTCAACTAACAGTGGCGGGCCCGTTGCAGGGTCCATTCCATGTTCTACCGGTCCAGCAAAAACAAGCTTTTCAAAGGATTGATCGCCGGGGCCCTGGGGGGCCTGGCGGCGTCCTGGACGATGACGCAATTCCAGGTACGGCTTTCGCGCGCTCTGGGACAATCCCACCCGCACGGAGACGAGGAGGAGGACGCGACCGAAAAGACCGCCCAAATGGTTTCGTCCGCACTGCTGCACCATGAACTCTCCGGCGACGAAAAGAAAGCTGCCGCGCCTGTCGTGCATTACGCTTATGGAACCGGCATCGGCGTGTTGTACGGCGGTTTGGTGCAAAAGCAGGCGGCCGCCACCTCGGGATTTGGTACAGGCTATGGAGCGGCAATTTGGGCCATCGGCGACGAAATCGCCGTACCGCTGCTCGGGCTGAGCAAAAAGGCGTCCGAAACGCCGGTCTCCCAACACCTTCAATATCTCGCCGCGCACCTCGTCTACGGGGTCACGCTCGAAGGCGTACGCCGTCTGGCGCTGAAGATGTTGTGAGCGCGAAGCGGACGGAACGCGGCACCGGAGCGGCGCTTTGGTTACAACTGCGCTACACCGTTGCGAGTGCGCAATCCTTTCCGCGCCGGAACTTTGTGGAGATCGCCAAACCATTTCCTGACGTATAATGGTGCCATTACTCACGGGGCGACCTTCCATGCCAGGCGACATCACGGCACTCCTTGCCGAAGTCCGCGAAGGAAACAGCGCGTCCGCATCGCGCCTGGCCGAACTGGTCTACGATCAACTGCACGGCATCGCCGCGCGGTACATGCGTTACGAACGGCCCGATCACACCCTCCAGGCCACGGTTCTGGTGGATGACGCCTACCTGCACATGGTCAACCAGGAAGACCGCAACTGGCACAACCGCTCCCACTTTTACGCCGTGGCGGCGCAGGTGATGCGGCGCATCCTTATCGATCACGCCCGCACCCACAACGCGGCCAAGCGCGGCGGCGGCGTATCGCCGGTGGATTTGGACGACGCCCTGGTCCTGGCGCACGACCGGTGGGAGGAACTGATCGCCGTCGACGAGGCCCTCACACACCTCGCCGAGCGGGACCCGCGCCTGGCCCGCATCGTCGAGATGCGCTTTTTTGCCGGCCTCACGGAAGACGAAGTCGCCGAAGCTCTGGGCATCTCATCCCGTACGGTCAAGCGCGATTGGCAGGTAGCCAAAGCCTGGCTCCACGGCGAACTCTCCGGCAATCATGACGGCGGCACAGTGGCAAAGGGTTAAGGAAGTCACCGCCGATGCGTTCGAGCTCGAACCGGCGCGCCGCGCCCGTTTCGTTGCCGATTCCTGCGGCGACGATTCCAGCGTCTGCCGCGAAGTGCTTCGTCTCATCCACGAAGCCGGCAAAGCCGGCGACGACTTCCTCGCCGATGCGCCCCTGACGCTGCATCAGGTGATGCGCCAGCACGCGCCGCCCGAACCTTCGTTTGCCGTCGGGAGCTTCGTGGCCAGCCGGTTCGAAATCCTGAAGTTTCTCAATCGCGGCGGCATGGGCGAAGTGTACGCCGCGCTCGATACCGAACTAAAGGAGCGCGTCGCGCTTAAAACCATCCGCCCCGTCATCGCCTCCACTCCCTCCGTCATCGAGCGCTTCAAACAGGAAGTCCGGCAGACGCGCCGCATCGCGCACTCCAATGTTTGCCGCGTCTACGACCTCTTTTCCCACAGCCCGGTCTCCGGCGACCCCATTTGGTTTCTGACCATGGAACTGCTCGAAGGGGTCACCCTCGCCGAACGCATCGGCGCCGGCCCGATTCCTCTCGGCCGCGCACTGCCGCTCATCCGCGATATGGCCGCCGCGCTTTCCGCCGCTCACGCGCTCGGCATCGTACACCGCGATTTCAAGCCCAACAACGTAATGCTCGTGCCGTCGGGCACGGGAGCGGAACGCGCGGTGGTTACCGATTTCGGCCTGGCCCTCGATATCGCCAGCGAGGCGCCCGACACCGCCGGCACGCCGGCTTACGTCGCACCCGAGCAGGCCGGCGGCGCCGGCCCCAGCCCGGCCGCCGATCAATATTCGCTGGGGCTCGTCATCGGCGAAATGCTCACCGGCAAGCGTCCCGGCCGCGATGGCACGTCCGCCGCCAGAGCGCAGGCCGAACTCGAATCGTGGTTCGCGCACCAGCCGCGTTCCGCGCTCCACCCCCGCGCGCGCGCCGCGCTCGAACGCTGCCTCGCCCTCAAGCCCGAGGACCGTTTCCAGAATCTCGCCGATCTCGTCTCCGCACTCGATGGCAGCCTCTCCCGCAAACGAACCAAACGCTGGGCCGCCGCCGCGCTCGCGGCAGCCGCGCTGGCCGCGGCCTTGGCCATGGCGCAAAAGGCCGAGTCGACCGACCGCGTCACCGCCGCCATCCGTCTCACGCCCGGCACCGATTGGTCGGCCACGCCGAGTTTCTCGCGCGACGGCACGCGCGTGGCTTATGCCTCCAATCGCGCCGAGGCCGGCAACATCGATATCTGGCTCGACACTGCTCGCGGCGGTGCGGCCCGCCGCCTCACCACTAATCCCGCCGAAGACACCGACCCCAGCATCGCCCCCGACGGGAATTCCGTGGCATTCCATTCCGAGCGTACCGCCGCCGGTCTCTATGTCATTCCGGCCGAAGGCGGAACCGAACGCCTGGTGGCGCCCGGCGGCCGCAGTCCGGTGTTTTCGCCCGGCGGCCGCCAGATCGCCTATTGGACCGGCGACCCCGACGATTCGGCGCCCTCCGGACAACTCTACGTCACCACGTTGACCGGCACTCCCCGGCGTGTCGCCGCGGATTTCGCCTATGCCCGCTATCCCGCCTGGAGTCCCGACGGCCGGTATCTGGTCTTCGAAGGTTGCCGCAACACGACTCGCCCGTATCCCGCCTGCACGGAATTCTGGATCGTGGGTGCCGCTGGCGGCCCGATCGTCGATACCGGCGTCAGGGCCGCGCTCGATGCCGCCGCCGTCACATTGTTCCCGCACCAGAAGGCATGGTTCGGGAATGGCATTTTTTTCGGCGGGCGGCATGGCGCCATCGATGCAATTTGGGAAATCGAGTTGTCGCCGCGCGACATGCGCATCCTCGGCAAACCCCGCCAGATTACGGACGGAGAAGGCCGGGAGCGCGAACCGTCCATCGCGTCCACCGGCGCCATCGCCTTTGGCCGCCTCACCGGCGCGCTGCACATCTGGCGCGTCTCGCGCGAACCGGGCGCCGACCCCGTCCAAACCAAAATCACTGACGACCGCGCCCAGGATTCCTGCCCGGCCGTTTCCGCCGATGGCCGGTGGCTCTTTTTCACGCGCAAGGTCCGGAATGTCCGCGACCTCTTCCGCCGCGACCTTGCCACCGGCGCGGAGTCCATGATACTGGCGTCGCCCGCCGACAAGTTGTGGCCGTTGCCCTCGGCCGGAGGAAACCAGGTGGCCTTCGCAGCCCGGCAGGGCGAGCGCTTCTCCATCGATCTCACCAATGCCGATGGCTCGGTGCGAACGCTCTGCACCGGCTGTTCGCACCCCACCAGTTGGTTCGCCGGCGAACAGGCAATCCTTTACGCCACCTCCGGAGGAGAAATCGCCTTGCTCGATGTGGCCACTGGAACCTCGCGCACGGTCCTCGCCGGGCCGAATGGAATGGTGCTCGCCGACGCGGTTTGGAATTCCGTGAACGAGCAGTTGGTCTTCACTGCCGGCGCCGTTGGAAAGAACCGGCAGATCTACTCGGTGGCCTTCCCCAGGTCTGCCGCGTCGCCTCGCGGCGAGTGGCTCCAGTTAACCCAGGAGTCCCAGGTAGCCGAACGTCCGCAGTGGTCCGGCGACGGTAAGTCGTTCTTCTATCTTTCTTCGCGTGACGGCCACCTATGTCTCTGGGGACAGGAATTTACCCCTGGAGAGAAAACACCGCACCCATCTTATGTGGTAATGCATTACCACGATTACCCGCGATTCTCGCCCCAGCGCGCCTCGGGGGTGGTCCGCGGCCTGGCCGTATCCGGCTCCTCCATCTTCCTCAATATCGGCGAAGGGACGGAAACCATCTGGACCGGCCAACTCCATCCGCCGTCCCTTCTTTCCGCACTCCGGGAGCAGTTACTCCCGAAGTTCCCTGGCCTCGCGGGGTTGTAGCCACCCGGGCGAGGCCGGCTACTGCGCGGTACAGGCCCCAGTAAGCACCACGTTGATCTCGATTTTCACGTCGGTGACGTTGACTACTCCATCGCCGTTGAGATTGTTCACCGGCACGGCAAGTCCCAGCGCTTCGTTCACCAAGAGCTGTACGTCGGCCAGCGTTGGGCTGCCGGTAAATTGGAGGTCACATGGGCTGAAAACCTGGAGTATTGCGCCGGTATACAGGACAGAAGTGAAGGTGATAGGAACGTTGGCCGGATTGGAGAACAGCAGGCCGACGGTTGCCGACTGTCCGGGCCCAAGGGCGGCTACACCAGAGACGGTCAGGTACGGAGTTCCTGAGAGGTTGCCCGTCGCATTCGTCAATGTCACATTGGAAGGCAACCCCATCAGAAGCAGCTCCAGCGGCCCCTGGATCACGCTGGCGCCGGCATTCGTCATCGTGAGAGTCCCCTCGAAAAGTTGCGTGGCGCTGTTGTAGTTCAAGTCGGAGAGCGTGGGGACAAGTTGGCTGGGTGAGAGCGCCGCCGGCAAGGGAACACCGTTTATGTTGGTTACCGTTATGCCGCCGGTTCCGGTTCCAGGATCGGGTAAGTATTGATCGGTGCTGTCGTCATCCAGCGGCGTGATGCCGCCGGACGTTCCATTCCAGGTGGTGTTCCAGCTCCACCAAAAGATGGGCGTGCAAAAATCTGTGCTCGAGGGACCACAGCTGACACTTCCAGGGATCGAACTACTCGATACACCCACAAGGGTGGTGGTGTATCCCTTGAAGTTATTGACGGGTGGGTCACTGGCAGCCGGGGTATCGTCCCATAACCCGGTTGGATGGTCGTAGAATGTGAGCTTATTGTCGGGAGTCACCAGACAGATCCCCGTCCCCATTGGCGGGGGTGGCGCGCAGAAAGTGCCTGGATTGTTGGTAGCTGGAATTACCTCTCGTGTTAATGCATAAAAAAATGGATAGCAGTCTGTGCAGGGAGTATATGTCACACTTGGAGGGACATATCCAGGATAGTCGCCTCCATTGACGGGATCGAAGCGGGGGCTTACAGCGGTTGCTGTCAGCGAACCATCGTTGCACTTATTCTGCTGGGGTACGATGCTGGCATTTTCCGGAAACATTCCGCTCGGGCAAGCTTCGTACCAGACCGTTTGCTGCCAATCGAAGGCAATAAAATTACAAGCTGCGGCGGCCTCTTGGAGAGTGCTGCCCGGCCAGTACGCCTCCGCGTACATCGCCATCCCGGTCGGCGAATTAAGCGCCGCACCTCGCGGCTCCCAATCGACTTCCATCGGTAGCGGCCAACCATCGCCGGCACCTATGAGGAAGTAGACGGCATAGCCCGTTCCACCGATTCCGAACCCGGCCTCAAAACAGCCCGCCTGGGTCGGCGTGCCGCTGAGTGTGCAGCCGCCGAAGCTATTTATACCCGGTGCGGCAGGTAGATGCCCACCGCCGGGCCCGCCTATGGAACAGTTAGCCGAAGGGTTCGGAGGGTTCAAGCAGAGCGCGCCCAGGTTCGCCGAAAAAGGGGTTCCGATTGTTCCGATCACGGTACACGTCGGCGGGCTTTGCGCTTTCGCCAAGTAAGGCAACAGAAGGCATGCAAAGGCACCGAGCGTCGCGCGGGCAAGCTGCATACGAGGTCCTCCTTGACTTGGTGATGTCTGTAGCGGCGCTTGAGCTGGAAATTCCCGGCACATCCTATAACTAGGATTTACATTTTCGGCTTCAGCGCGTTTTAGTATATCCCAAACAGCCTTCTTTTCTCCAGGAATGGGAATTCTTGGAACTTCCTGAATAATCCGCAAACGAACACTTCCACTTGGGAAGATTTCAGGCGCGCATTGTTCCATGCGGGGAGCCGATCAGCCGCATTCCGAGTGTTGAGCAACTTTTCGCCAAGATACCTGGCGGCGTGAATTCTCGTCAGGCGGCATGGTTGCGGCGCCGGCTTCTCTTTTACGGAGCCGGCTTTTTCGGCCGCCCCATCATGGGCCGGCAAATGCCCGCCCGCGGTTATTCCAAACCTTTCTCCGCACTTTTGTTTTATTTCTTGCAATCTTCTAAATCCTATATTAAGATTAGCCGCATTATGCCATTCACACTCGGAAAGAAAGCGAAAGATTACATTACTAAGCATCTGGGAAAGGAAGCTGCCACCGAATTCATTGCTGGATTGCAGCATCAGGATATCCATGTAATGGGTGAAATGAATACGCCTCCGGCCGCGGCGCCCACCCATAAGCCCAAAAAGAAGAAAGCTCCTAAGAAGCACGCGTAACTCCGGCATGAGGCTGACCTTAGTCACCGCCGCCATCGCCACGGATTTTGAACATCCAGAGGACGCGGCCAGCGTTTCCGTGCGCACGTTCTCCGCGGCCCCGCAACTCGGCACGCTTTCGCTCGCCGCGGTTCTCGAAAGCTGCTCGCTGGATCCCCAGATCGTCAATCTCGACCAGTTGTATTACCGCTATCTCGCGGAATTTGGCTCGCGCGGATTGCAGCATTTTCCGGCCTGGATCGCGCCTCAACTAATCGCGACTGGCGCCGCGATCTACGGCCTCGGCACCATCTGTAGCAGCTATCCGCTGACGCTGCGAATCGCCGCGAGTCTAAAAGCCCTTCAGCCCGAGTGCACCGTTCTCCTCGGTGGACCGCAAGCCTCCGTCGTGGATCTGGCAACGCTCGCTGCTTTTTCCTCCGTGGATTTCATCCTGCGCGGCGAATCCGAGCGAACTCTGCCGCGATTTCTCGAAGAGTGGTCGGGCAATCGCCGCTTTGGCGATGTTCCGGGCCTGAGTTATCGCTCGCCGTTCGGTCCGGTTCGCAATCCGGACGCTCCCGTCATCGACGATCTCGACTCGCTGCCGCTTCCCGCCTACCATCTCACCGGCGAACTCACCGGCGCTTCTTACGCGATGCTGGAACTGGGACGCGGATGCCCCTTCGCGTGCACTTTCTGTTCCACTAACGACTTTTTCCGCCGCAAGTTCCGCGTCAAATCTCCCGCGCGCATGCTCGCCGATATGCGCGCCATCGCCCAGCAGTATGGCATCCGCCGCTTCGAACTGGTTCACGATATGTTCACGGTCGACCGCCGCCGCGTGGTCGATTTCTGCCGGCACCTGATCGATTCCGGCGAGAAGTTTCAATGGTCCTCGAGCGCGCGCACGGATTTCGTCGACGACGAACTCCTGGAAACGATGGCTGCCGCCGGCTGCACCGGCGTCTTCTTCGGCATCGAGAGCGGTTCGGCGCGCATGCAGCGCATCATCGATAAGGACCTCGATCCCGATCGCGCCAGAGCGATGATTTCCGCCGCGGAACGTCTCGGCATCGCGACCACCGTCTCGCTCATCACGGGCTTTCCCGAGGAGAATGGCGACGACTTGCGCGAAACCGCCGGCATGTACCTTTATTCGCTGCGGCATGCGAACTCTTCTCCGCAATTGAACCTGCTCGCTCCGCTCGCCGGCACGCCCATTCACGCCCGCCACCGCGCCGCCATGTTCCTCGGCGATCTGTGCTCCGACATGTCTCATCAGGGCCGCAGCCAGAACCAGGCCGATCGCGAGTTGATCCGCCGCCATCCCGAGATCTTTCCTAACTTTTATTCCCTCCCCACGCCAGGGCTAGACCGCGCTTTCTGCCTCGAACTGCGCGAGTTTCTTCGCTCCGCATCGGTTCGTTTGCGCTGGATTCTGGTGGCCGCCGGCGCCTTCGATCTGTTCTGCAAATGGCGCCGGCATCGCCTCGCGCTTCACCCCGAGCTAAGCGGCGGCGAACTCCGCCATTACTACACCCAGAAACTCTTCGCGGACGAATTCGCCAGCTTCGCGGGCCGCGGCGCCGGCGGAGCGCTCCAAGCGCTGCTCACCGCCTACCGCAAGCTGCGCCGCGAAGAAACGCTCGATTCCGAACTGCCGCGCGGGCGCCTGCCCGTGCGCGCGCCGGATCTCCACGTCATCTCGCTCGATTTCGATATCCAAGCGGTTATCGATTCGTTGAAGTCCGCGCAGACTACACCGGTCCGCCGCGTCCGCCGCTATTACCGCACGGAGCCGACACCCGAAGGCGCAACCCGTCTCATTCGCATCTCACCGCTGGTCTTCCGCGCCCTGAAACTTTGCGATGGCCGTCACACCGCGCCGGCAGCAATACTCAAAGCGCTTCACGAGCGCGGATTCATCGTGATGTATCGCAGCGCCTCGCGGGCCAAAGCCAGCCACCCCGGAGCCGGATCGAACTCCGCGTACAGATCGGCCAACGTTCGGGCGTCCGCGCAGAACCAGCTTTCCATCCAGGCGCAATAGCTTTCCGAGCCTTCACCGGCGGCGATCGCATCGGCCGCGCGAATGCCCGATTCGAGAGCGCGCAGCACGCCGTGCGAGCTGGCCGGATCGATCACGCAGGCGGCATCGCCGGCCAGGAAATATCCGGCGCCCGCGCACGGCCGCGCCAGCCGCCACGTTACGTCCCGTCCCTGCCCGCCATCGCCCGGCCCGCCATCCAAACGCAGACTCACCCATGCGCGCCTTCCCGCTCCGACCGGCGCTTCCCAGCGCCAGCCGCAGCCTTCCACGCGAAACTCCGGCGTATCGCCTTCGCCCTCGCTCCATCCAAAACGCGCGATCAGCGGATCCGACACCTGCAACAACGCCAGTCCCAGGTGCCTCTGAAGCCAATGGCCCCGCCCAGCGGCATCGATGACGAACTTCGAACGCCACTCTTCCCCGCCCGCGCGCACCCCCGCCGGCTGTCCATCCTCAACCAACATCTCAGTGGCCGGCGAACCGATTCGCACGTGCGCGCCCAACGCTCGCGCCCGATGCAGCAGGATGCCGTCCAATCGGCTCCTGACCGCCTGATACCCGAGGGCGCCGTAAGCATGAAACTCGCTCCGCGCGCCCCGAATCACCCGCTGGCCCGAATGCCGGGCAAATCCCGCTCGCTCAATTTCATCCGATACGCCCAGCCGTTGAAAGATGCCCTTCACGCCGGGGTGCAGCGTCTCGCCGGGCCGTTCAGGCGGCGTAATATCCGCTTCCAATAACAGCGTCGCGAGGCCGTGTTGGCGGCACGCGATGGCCGCCGCCGCTCCCGCCGGGCCGCCACCCACCACGATCGCGTCAAAACTGCCGGACATTCCAGAGTTTGCCCGATTTGCGCGCGGTCGCGCCGGCCGAGGAGTACAGGAGTTCGGTCGCGGCGGGCCGTCCCACCGTCAGATCGTTGCGCCCGTTCACCGCGCCGGTGCCGGCCATCTGCGCCAGCCGCATCCGGTACGTGCGCGCGCCATCGAACCATTCGCCATGCGGAATGGCGGCCAGCTCTGGCCCGGTCGCCGGCTGAAACTCCACCACCGACCACGCAAGCCGCGCCGCCGTGGTGGTTACACCGAGCACCTGGAATGCCCGGGCGAGAGCCATCGTCCGCGCCACATACTCAGTCAAAGTAATTTGTGCGAACCGCCCGTAAGTCAGCTTGGATTGCAGCAGCAGCTCCACATAGTCGGTATAAATCAGATTTCGGAATTGCCAGTTCGCGCCCTTGCGAGTGGGCAGCGGAACGCGGTCCCATCCCGCGTCCGAATCCAGAATCGGAGTTGTGGATGGATACCGGCCCGGAGGAAAGAACCGCGTGGTATCCGGCGTAGCCGCCGGCCAGAAGGAACCGTGCGCGGCGCAGATCATGGTGTCTTCCACGAAGGGCGAGCCGATACCGTAGCTGGCCAGGTGCAGCACGCCGTTGGGCGAGCGATCGTCGGTATTGAAATCGCGGCTGCAATCCCAGCCGGGAAAGAACAGCCCCGTGGCCCGCAGCGAAAGCGTCGATTCGCGTTCCACCACGAAGGGCCGAATCCGCCCCGGCGCCTGCGGCGGCCGCGGCACTCCCACAATCGCGGTCATCGTCTGATCGGTGCTGTCGAACCCCGCTCCCGCAAGCGTAATATTCACCGGAATCCGCTCGTCGGTGAGGGGAATGGGAAGAAGCTGGTTGTATGGGAAGATGTTGTCTCTTAGCTGCGGCGGCGCGGAATTTTCCCACCACTCGATCAGCGCTTTCTGCTGCACCAGCGGGAAGAAATCCGGCTGCGCTACCACCGAATACGCGGCCAGCCGAACCGGAACGTAAGCCGCCAGCGCATTGCAATGAGCTTCCACCCAGCCATCCGCGGTGTGGTCCACAAAATTGACCGCCCGATACCCTCCGGCCTGAATCACGTCGCCGATCAACTTGCCCCTGTTTTTCAGCAGCGACGTCACCTCGCCATCCACCAGCGCATGTTTCGCGTGAACCAGCTCAGGGGAATGCTGGGCGTTCTGCCGGCCCTGAAACCACAGCGCCCCTTCGGCCACTTTGTGATTCTCCGGCACCGCGAACGATACGACGGTGCCATCCGCCTTCTTGGCCACCTCCACGATCTCGTGCGGCACCGGCGTCAACAAGTTGCAATTCGCTCCCCGCCCGAATTCCGCGATCTCCCTGGTGATCCGGAACGGATATTCACTCAACTCCTGCCGCGGGTAGGCCAGCGGCTGCCCTTCCTGTTCGAGCGCCAGGTGGATCCGCGCGATCTTGTCGTTGCAGTGGCGCGCCGACAGATCCACCCGCAGATCGAAACCGTCGATGCAATCGGGTCCGGAAAACAGCTTATGCAGCGGAATCCAGAAATCGCGCTGGCTGTCGCCCGGCTGGAATCGCTCCGGCCCGATGGTCTTGCGGTCGCCCTTCCTGGTCGTGGCCAGAAATGGCGCAAACCGGCACGGCACCGCATGCACCGTCGCGTCCGCTTCTTCCGAAAACGGCAGGTAGCCGCGGGCCCTCGGCATATAACGCGGCTTGGCGCTGCCGATTCGCGATAAGCCGGTGCGCGAAAAACAAAGGTCGGCATGCCGTTTGTGAACGGTATCGGCGGCCGGAGTGTATTCGTAGGCGAAAACTACCATGGCCAACGGCCCGTCTTCGGCGCGAACGCGCAAGTCTTCGAGCGAGGGCGGCACGATGCCGTACACCAGGTTCTCGATTGCCTGCAATTCCTCGGGCGTGGGATAGTCGCTATCTTCCAATGCGGGAGGAAGCACTCCGGGCGATGCCAGCGCGTGATACAACAGACTTCGCGCCGGGTCGCCGGGTTCGATTCCGCGGCATGCCGAGCGGCACAGGTCTTCGAGACCGGGCAGGCGGAAGTCGATCTCGATCGGCGCCAGCAGGACGCCGGCGAAATTATCGAATGGAGTGGCGCTCAGGTCGAGCCCCGCCCGCAGCAGATAGTCGTTCCATTTCGGCCGTAAGCGCTTCCAGGCCTGGTATGCATTCTCGATGGTGGGCATCATTTTCTCCTATGCCGCGGGTAGAAAGAAAGGCAAATCCTATCACAGCTTAGTCCCGAATTGACTGGCTTCGTGGCATCTTTTACCGGCGTCTTTCGCTAGAACAATTGGAGGGAGTTTTTCGATGGCTTCCAAGACGACACGGTATATCGTGGCTCCCGTGCAAGGCTTTTACGCCTCCGCCGGGAATGCGAATGAAATGAAATGGTTCGCAAACCTCCACGAATTCTCTCTCAAGCCGGCTATGCACGCACTGGCTTCCGCATCCGGGCCGGACATCCCGGTCAAGGTGATCGATTCCATCGGCGAAAACAAGCCGAAGCTGATCGAATGTTCCTCCGACGATCTGCCGGCACTCCGCGCCAGCCATCCTTACATGCGGATTCTGCCGGTGGTGTACTATCATCCCGCCACCCGGCCGCGACAGCATATCGCGGAGGCCGCGGCCATGGCCGCGGGAGCCGCCGCGCCGGCCGGTGCCGTACCGGCAGCAGCGCCCGCGATTACCATCCAGGTGGTTCACGGCAAAACGACGACTCCGGTTGCCGGCGTCCAGGTGGTGGCGTTCACCAACTTCGCGGCCAAGGCCGGAGCGCAGGGCGTTACCGATGCGCAGGGCCGCGTCACTTTGCAGTTAGGCGGCGCCACCCGCATTCAGCGCCTCTATACTTATGCGCCCACCAATCCGGGAACGGGACTTTGGCCCGGCCTGCAACAGAACATCAACCTGAAAAACGGCGATGTCATCCACTTATTGCCGATCGACCTGTCTTACGAGGACTGCGTCCGCCATTTCTATAAGGCCCACTTCCTGACACAGGGAAAAGGGGTAACGGTCGGAGTCGTCGATTCCGGGGTCGCGCTGAATCACCCGGACTTACACGTCAGCGGCGGACGCAACTGCGTCACCGGCGAGAACGCGCAGGATTTCGGCGATAACGCCACCGAAGGCCATGGCACCCACGTCGCGGGCATCATCGCGGCCCGCGGCACTCCGCCCAGGGGTATTCGCGGAGTGGCTCCCGGTGTAACGTTACGCAGCTACCGCGTGTTTCCGCAAGGCCAGAACGGCGCCTCCAACTACGATATCGCCAAGGCCGTGGATGCCGGAATCACCGACGGATGCAGCATTCTGAACATGAGTCTCGGAGGACCGCAGGGCGGCGGTGCAGACCCCCACCTGGCCGATGCCATCACCGCCGCCCACAATGCAGGAGTGCTTGTCTTCGCCGCCAATGGCAACGACGGACGCCAGCCGGTGACATTCCCCGCTTCCGCCACCTTCAGCCAAGCCATCTCCGCGCTGGGGCGCGAAAGAACCTTCCCGCCCGATACCGAGCCGGCAGGCGACGCGGAAGCACCCTTCGGCACGGACAAGGAAAACTTCATCGCCGAATTCTCCGATATCGGACCGCAGACCGATTTCACCGGACCGGGGGTCGGCGTGATTTCGACGCTTCCCGGCGGGTACGGCGTCATGAGCGGGACCTCGATGGCGACGCCAGCCGAGGTGGGCGCCGCGGCGCGCCTGCTCGCCACCCAGCCCCACATCCTCGCCATGGCTCCGGACGGCAACCGCACGGCGGCCATGCTGGCCGCCCTGGCAGCCAAGACCAAAACGTTAGGCTTCGCGCCGGATTACGAAGGCAAGGGGATGATCGAACCGTAGCTTGCTATTCTGAACCCATGGCACGCTTTGTTCTGCGCTATTCGGGCAACGCGGCTCCGCCGGAGCACGCCGAGATCGCCGCGGCCACTGCCGATGTGAAGGTTGTCGATCGCAGCGCGCGAACCATGCTCATCGAGGGCGACGAAGACGCCGCCCGGAACCTGGCCTCGCGCCTTTCCGGATGGACGCTCCATCCCGAAGTGCAGTACCAGATTCCGGACACGCGGAAACACATTGGCTAGCACCTAAAACTGGTAGCGCAAGGCGAACTGCATCTGGCGCGGCGTGCCGAGCTGCTTCGTCAACTCGCCCCAGGTTGAAGTGGACGTGAGGCTGAGCTGCGCGCTGGCCGGGTCGAATCGGACGGAGTTCGTGGCGTTATAACTTTCCCAGCGGAATTGTAAGTGCTGTTTTTCCGACCACGGCATGGCGAAATTCTTGTACATGCCGGAATCGATGTTGAAGAAGCCCTCGCCGCGCATGGCGTCGCGGCTGCCAGTCTGCCCGGCGAGCGTTTCTTCGAAGGAGTTGAGGGCGGCCGCGGGGTTCGCCCAGAGATTCGGACTGCTACCCTTGCCGGTTACCGTCCCCGCATTCGACGTGCTGACTATCGGCGGGAGCGCCACACCGCTCGGCGTCGCGAAACTGCTCAATTGCCAGTTGGTGGCCCAGCGCGATCCGTCGCTGGCGCTGAAGGGAAGGCCGGAGGTGATGCGGAAGGTGCCGCTGACCTCCCAACCGCCCAGGAAGGCATCGAGCGGCTTGCTCCAGCTCGATCCGAAGCGACGTCCGCGTCCGAAAGGAAGCTGGTAGACCATGTAGGCGTTCACCGCCTGCGTGGTGTCATACCGCGAGACGCCCCAGAGCTGGCTGGGATTCCAGGAGTTGATGATGAAATCGTTGCCGAAGGAACCCGAAGATTCGGCGGTGGAACCGAGATCTTCGGATTTCGACCAGGTGTAGTTGAGGGTGAACATCAGGCCGTTCGAAGTCTGCTTCTGCACGGTCCACTGCATGGCGTTGTAGCTGCCTTTGCCGATGGAACTCCATGCCGAGAGCGCGGAGAACTGCGGGCTCCAGATGGAATAGGCGCCGAGGTTGCCGCAGCCGACCTGGTTCACATTGCCGTTGCTCAGGAAGGTGGAACCCGCGGGGTTGCACACCTGGCCGTCGTTCATGTCGTTCAGCACGTTGGTGAAGTCGCCGGGGTTGGAGTTCTCCACGTAATCGCGCGCGATCACCTGCGTCGCGGTATTGCCGTTGCCGGCGGCCATCGACCACAGATCCTCGAAGAACGGGATCTTGGGCAAGTTGGCGATGGAAACGTGTTGGAAATCGATGAGGCTGGCCAACTGCGACATGGCCTGGAAGTAAGTTTGTCCGGACTTGGGATCGACCAGGTTGGTAGGCATCGCGAGATCGCGCTGCACCAGCGAGTGGCGCGAGAAACGGCCGACGTAGGAACCCTGGATGAAGATGCCGTGCCCGAACTGACGTCCGATGCTGAAATCCAGATTCTCGGTATAAGGCGCCTTCAGAGCATCGTCGATGTCGTTGGTGATGGCGAAGACGTTCGGGTAGACCTTGCCGCCCGCCGGGAATGCCACGGCTGGCGCGGCCGGGAGGATGCCGGACGGAATGCTGTAGAATCCCGTGAAGCGCGGCACCTGCGCGGAGGTCAAGGCGTTGGCCGGATTGCTGAGCGAGGTGGAAAGTCCGAACGCGTCGGCGCTGTAGGAGGCCGCCAGCGGCTGGCCGATTTCGTCGTAGTAGATGCCGGCGCCGGCGCGGATGGAGGTCTTGCCGGATCCGCCGAACAGGAATCGCGAGATGCCGTCGTCGCCCTTCGGCGAGTAAGCGATGGAAAGACGGGGCGCCGGGTTCTTGTGATAGGGATAGATGGGCCGGCCGCCGGGGCTGTTTTCGGGAATGAAGCTGATGAGCCCGGCTTCCATTTGCGATTGACCCTGGGCGGCGAGCGCGCCGCGCTCGTTGAACCACTGTCCAACCGGGATGTTGGTGGAGACCTGCTGGCCATTGGCCTCGTGGACGGGCGGCATCAGGGAGTAGCGCAATCCATAGGTGACGGTCAGATTGTTCTTCACCCGCCAGCTATCCTGGGCGTACATTTCGCCTTCGGTATTGACGAAGTCGCGGTTGATAGGCGCGCCGGGTGGCAGCAGGGTGCCATCGACGGTGTTGTTGTAGTTTGCCGTCGCCTGGCTCACCAGACCCAGGAGCGCGGTCATGGCGTATTCGTAACTGGTCTTATCGCCGCCGCTGAGGGCGAGCGACGCGTTGATCAGATCGTTGCCGCTGCCTTTGAGAGTGGACGCGTTGGTGAGGGCGTTGTCGTAGGAGTGGGAATAATTGGTGGACCGGACCGAAACCAGGCGCACCACACCGCCGAGTTTCAGGTCGTGGCGGCCGATATTCCAGGACAAGTCGTCGCTGAAAGTGTGGACGGGGACGATCTGGGTGAGGCCGGTCGAAGTTCCGTAAATGCCGCTGATGCCGCGGAACAAGGTGTAGTTGCTGTTCAGAATGCCCGTGGTCTGATTGCCGGCGCGGGTTTCGCCGTAGCGCAGGGTATTGACCATGGTGGGGGAAATGATGGTGGTGTACCCCATGGCGTCGCCTTTGCTGTTCGAGAGCGTGACCGAATTGGGCACGTCGCCGGGAAATTCCGGGGTTCCGTTCTGGCTGTCGTTCTGGAGATTGCCGCGGAAAAAGAGGGAGTGCTTGCCGGCATTGTCGATCTTATAATCGAGGCGGGCGATGTAGGTGTTCTGGGTGTTGTGAACGGGGGCATTGAAGGTGAATCCGGTGGTGTTGACCTGGTCGCCGAGGGACGTGTTGTTGCCCACCGGGTAGAGCTTCAGCACCGAAATCACGGCAGGGTTGACGCCGATTCCCGCGGGGTCGAGGGATTGAATCTGTGCGGGCGACAGGGTAACCAACTGGCCGGAAGTATTGTGATAGTTGACCTCGCCCAACTTCATGGATTCCTCGGGCACGGTTTGGCTGACGCTGGTGGAGCTGGCGTCGCGGCGGCCCTCGTAATTGATGAAGAAGAAGAGTTTGTTTTTGATGACCGGCCCACCCAACGATCCGCCGAAGATGTTGATCAGCAGGGGCGCAATGGGCACGCCGATGCGGTTATTGAAGAATGAATTGGCGGCGGTCTCAGTGCCGCGGCGGTATTCGTAGGCAGAGCCGTGGAACTGGTTGGTTCCGGTCTTAGTAACCAGCGTAATATCGGCGCCCGAGCCGCGGCCGGTATCGGCGCCGCCGTTGGTGGTGGTGACGCGGAACTCTTCGACGGAATCGGGCGTCACGCGCAGGACGCTGGTGAACGCCGCGCGGTTGGTCTCCTGGAGCACGTCCACGCCGTCGAGCGTGATATTGGATTGGTCGCTGCGGCCGCCGTTGACAGAGCCGCTGCGGTCGTCCAGAGAGCCTTGACCGAAGGAGCCGAAGCTGGTAACGCCCGGCTGGAGGGCAAGCAGCGCGGCGACATTACGCGCGTACATGGGAACTTCCTGGATGGCTTGCTGATTGATGACGTTTCCCAAGGTGGCATCCACGGTGTTGACTTGGGTGGCGTTGGCTTCCACCTGGATGGTCTCGCTGACCGTCCCGGTTTTTTCGAATTTCACGGCAATCGTGGCCGGCTGGTTCACCAGCAACTGGATGTCGCCGATTACAACCTGGGCGAAGCCCGGCGCCTTAGCCTCAATCTTGTATCTCCCGGGCGCCAGTTGATCGAATTCGTAGTGGCCCTTGGCATCCGAGAGGCCGGTGCGGCTGGCCCCGGTGTCCTGGTTAGTGACCACGAGATCGGCATTGGGAATGACGGCGCCCGACGGATCGACGACCGTTCCGTTGAGGGCCGAGTTCTGGGCGAGCACCGGCAAAGCCAGAATCGCCGATAACAGCAGCGTTCGAATACACGTAGACACGAGTGACCTCCGTTACCGTTGACAAGATCGAGACAGGGACCCAGCGTTACCTGAATTAGGTATTTGATCTTGGTTAACATACCGCGACAGGCATGTCAACAAACCAGGAGGGAAAGCGAATGAAATTTACGCGCCGACTTTGGAGGCGTGGATTTCCTGGAGGCTCCAGACGCGAATGGGGTCGCGCTGGCGCGCGGCGACGGCATCGGCGGCGGCGCGGGCTCCGCTCATCGTAGTGATGCAGGGGACGCGATATTGGATGGCGCTGCGGCGGATGGCCTTCTCGTCGTGGAAAGCGGGAGCGCCGGTGGTGGTGTAAATAGCCAGTTGAATTTGACCGCCCTTGAGCAGGTCCACGACGTTGGGGCGGCCTTCGTTCACTTTGAGTACGGTCTTGCAGGTGAGACCGGCATTGCGCAGCGCGCTGGCGGTGCCACGCGTGGCGACCAATTGGAATCCGAGACCAGCGAACGCTTTCGCCACGCCGACGGCTTCCTGCTTCTGATGGTCGTTTACACTGATGAACACCGTGCCTTTATCGGGGAGATTACTTCCGGCGCTGATTTGCGCCTTGAGGAACGCTTCGCCGAAATTCACGCCCACGCCCATGACTTCGCCGGTGGAGCGCATTTCAGGTCCAAGCGCGGGATCGACGCCGGGGAATTTGTTAAACGGGAAAACCGGGGACTTGACGAAATCCTGGGGCACGGTGAGCTTGCCCGAGGTGACACCGCCGGTGAGTTCGGCGTAGTCTTTCAGCTTGCGGCCCCACATCAGGCCGACCGCAATCTTCGGCAGCGGAACACCGGTCGCCTTGCTGACATAGGGAACGGTGCGGGAAGCGCGCGGATTGACTTCGAGGACGTAGACCGTGCCGTTCTGGATGGCATACTGGACGTTCATCAAGCCGATGACGTGGAGGCCTTTGGCGAGCCGCACGGTGTAGTCTTCGATGGCGCGGAGGGTTTCGGGGGGCAGCGATTGCGCCGGCAGCACGCAGGAGCTATCGCCGGAGTGCACGCCGGCTTCCTCGATGTGCTCCATGATTCCGGCGATCAGAACGTCCTCGCCATCGCAGAGCGCATCGACATCGACCTCGGTGGCGTTTTCGAGGAAGCGGTCGACGAGCACGGGGCGATCCTGCGAGAAGGTGACGGCTTCGCGCATGTACTGGCGGACCATTTCCTCGTCGTAGGCGATCACCATGGCGCGTCCGCCGAGAACGTAGCTGGGACGCACGAGAACCGGATATCCGATGGCGCGCGCCACGGTGCATGCCTGATCGACGCTGGTGGCGCTGCCGTTGGGCGGGCACGGAATGTTCAGATCGTCGAGCAGCTTGCCGAAAAGCTTGCGGTCTTCGGCGAGATCGATATTCGAGGGGTCGGTGCCGATGATGGGGACGCCCAGGCGCTTGAGCGGGAGCGCGAGATTGAGCGGGGTCTGCCCGCCGAATTGCACGATGACGCCATCGGGCTTTTCGGTATCGACGATGTTGAGGACGTTTTCGAGGGTGAGCGGTTCGAAATACAGGCGGTCGCTGGTGTCGTAATCGGTGGAGACGGTCTCGGGATTGCAATTGACCATGATCGATTCGACGCCCATTTCCTGTAGCGCGAACGACGCGTGGCAGCAGCAGTAATCGAACTCGATTCCCTGCCCGATGCGGTTGGGCCCGCTGCCGAGAATCATGACTTTCTTACGGTCAACCGGGTCGGCTTCGCAGGAGGACTCGTAGTTGGAATAGAGGTAGGGAGTGAAGCTTTCGAACTCGGCGGCACAGGTGTCCACACGGCTGAAGACGGCGGCGACACCGGCTTGCTTGCGGAGATTGCGAACTTCGATTTCGGTGATGTTCCAGGCTTTGGCGATGGCGGCGTCGGAGATGCCATAGCGTTTGGCTTGGCGAAGGACCGCTCCTTCCCGGCGCGGCTCGGTGCCGAGAGATTTCTCGAGGTCGGCGACTTCCTTCATCTGTTCGAGGAACCACCGGTCAATGGAGGTGAGTTCGTGGATCTCCGCGACCGTCATGCCGGTGGAGAGCGCGAAGCGGATGTAGTTGAGGCGATCGGGCGTGGGTGTGATGAGCTTCTGGGCGATCAGATTCCGGTCGAAGGATTCCGAGCCGAAGGCCTTGCCGGTCTCCAGGCTGCGGATACCTTTTGAAAGCGCTTCTTTAAATGTGCGGCCGATGGCCATGACTTCCCCCACCGACTTCATCTGCGTGCCGAGGGTGGAATTGACGCCAGGGAATTTTTCGAACGCCCACTTGGGAATCTTGGCGACGACGTAATCGATGGTGGGTTCGAAGCAGGCGGGCGTTTTCCGGGTGATATCGTTGCGGATTTCGTCGAGGCGGTAGCCGACGGCGAGCTTGGCGGCGATTTTGGCGATGGGGAATCCGGTGGCTTTCGAGGCGAGTGCCGAGCTGCGCGAAACACGCGGGTTCATCTCGATGATGACCATGCGGCCGTCGGCGGGATTGATGGCGAACTGGACGTTGGAACCGCCGGTATCGACGCCGATCTCGCGCAGGCAGCGGAGGGCGCCATCGCGCATCATCTGATACTCGCGGTCGGTGAGGGTTTGGGCGGGGGCGACGGTAATGGAGTCGCCGGTGTGGACGCCCATGGGGTCGAAGTTCTCGATGGAGCAGACGATGATGCAGTTGTCAGCGAGATCGCGCATCACTTCGAGCTCGAATTCCTTCCAGCCGAGGGCGCTTTCCTCCATGAGAACTTCATGGACCGGCGAAAGAGCGAGTCCGCGCTCGAGGATTTCGACCAACTCCTCCTGATGATATGCGATACCGCCGCCGGTCCCGCCGAGGGTGAAGCTGGGGCGGAGGATGTTGGGGTAGCCGACGACGGCGGCGAACTCGATGCCGCCCTTGATGCTGGTGATGAGTTGGGAGCGCGGCGTTTCCAGGCCGATTTTGCGCATCGCGTCCTTAAATAAGAGGCGATCTTCGGCCTTCTTGATGGCGTCGATTTTGGCGCCGATGAGTTCGACACCGTATTTTTCGAGAATGCCGGCTTCGGCGAGTTCGACCGAAAGATTCAGCCCTGTCTGGCCGCCGACCGTGGACAGGAGAGCGTCGGGCCGCTCGCGACGGATGATTTCCTCGAGGTATGGGCGGGTGAGCGGTTCGACGTAGGTTTTGTCGGCGAGATTGGGGTCGGTCATGATGGTCGCCGGGTTGGAGTTGACCAGGATGACCTGGTAGCCATCGGCGCGCAAGGCTTTCGCCGCCTGGGTTCCGGAGTAGTCGAACTCGCACGCCTGCCCGATGACGATGGGGCCGGAACCTATTATAAGGATGCGGTGGAGATCGTTGCGCCGGGGCATTACTTTTGCCCCCTATTCTGGCTCATCAGCTTCACAAAATCGTTGAACAAATAGTGGCTATCATGCGGGCCGGGAGCGGCTTCCGGATGGTATTGAACGCAGAATACCGGATGGTTTCGGAAGCGGAAGCCTTCGAGCGTCCGGTCATTGAGATTGACGTGGGTGATCTCGATGTCGTTGGGATTGAGGGAATCCGGATCCACCGCGAAGCCGTGATTGTGGGACGTGATTTCGACTTTTTGGGTGAGTTCGTTGCGGACGGGATGGTTGGCGCCGCGGTGACCGAACTTCAACTTATAGGTGCGGCCGCCGGCGGCAAGTCCTAGCAACTGATTGCCTAAGCAGATACCGAAAATGGGCGTTTTCCCGATGAGTTTGCGGATATTGGCGATTTGGGGCTGGAGCGGTTCGGGGTCGCCGGGGCCGTTGGAGAGGAAAACGCCGTCCGGTTTGAGGGCCAGCACATCCTCCGCGGGAGTGAGCGACGGGACCACGGTGACGCGGCATCCAACATGAGCTAACCGCCGCAAAATGTTGTGCTTGATACCGAAATCATAAGCGATCACATGATACTGCTCCGGACGGGGCTCGCCGACCAGGTCGGAGGGCGAGCACGGGTCGACCGGGCGGGTCCATTCGTAGGCGGTGGCAGTGGAGACACGAGTAGCGAGATCGAGGCCGGCCATAGTGGGGATGGAACGGGCCTTTTCGACCAGCAAATTGGGTTGGTTCCGCAAAGACGAAAGCACGCCGCGCATGACGCCCCGGGTGCGGAGGTGGCGGACGAGCGCGCGGGTGTCGAGGTCGTCGACCACGGGGATACCGGCTTGGGCAAGGAAGTCGTTGGCTTCGGTATCGGAGCGCCAGTTGCTGGCGATGGCGGAAAACTCGCGGACGACGAGGCCTTCGATATACGGCTTGGCCGACTCGTTGTCGGTGGCGGCGGTACCGTAATTGCCGATTTGAGGGTTCGTAAGGATTACGATCTGGCCGGAATAGGAAGGGTCGGTGAAGACCTCCTGATAGCCGGTGAGGGCGGTGTTGAAAACGACCTCACCCGACCGCTCGGCGGGCGCACCAAAACTCCGGCCCTCGAAGACAGTACCGTCTTCCAGGGCGAGGATTGCAGAGTTCAATTTAGGCTGTTCCTCCCGGGGAGTGGATAACTTTCATCATAGCAGTCGCGGCGGCGGGGTCAAGGACGGGTTCGATTGGAAATGTGCAAGGGTTTTGGAATGTGTCGGGTGGGGGCGAAAATGGGTTCGTTCGGTGACTTCGGTTTTTCGCGAGTTCGAGCGGGGTTCATGAGGTGGCCTCCAGGCGAGTTCTAGCATGACGGGTAGCGGGTTCGGCGTGCGGCTGGGCGGGGCGGGATGAAAAGAAAGGGGATTGAGGTCAGGGGTGGGTGTGATTCCCCCACGACCCTTCGCCCGGAGGGCGGCCTTGGGGCCACAACCGAACCTCAAGGTGCCACGGACGCCGTCGTCGATTTGTGGTTAACCGGCCGAAAAGTCGCGGGACAGTCTTCGCCCGGGCAGAAAGCGTTATCTGCCAATCGCCGTAAGCGCCGCATCGGCCGATATTCACGGAGGCGTTTACACAAAATTCCTGCCGCTACCGCGGATTTTGTGGGTCACGGTTTCGAGTAATGAAGTGCAACGCATCCTGAGGATTCAAAGAACCGCGCCTCAACGAATCTTAATTGCAATCTCTCCGGCAGGCTGACACCCTCCAAAAACCGCCTTCCTTCTCCTACCAGGGTTGGCCCAACTACGAAACGATATTCATCCACCAGTCCGAGCTGCATCAGTTGCGAAGGAAGACTGACGCCGCCGACCACGATATTCTTGCCTGGTTCTTGTTTCAGCTTGACTATTTCGTCGCGAAGATCCGTGCGGACAATTCTGGTCTTGGCATCTTCCACCTTGTCCAACGACCGGGAAAAAACAATTTTGTCGATGGAGTCAAATGCTTGAGCAAACTCTCTGTCGGCTTTCGTGCTGGACGGGTCTTTCGCGACGTCAGGCCAATAAGGAACCATCAACTGGTAGGTTTTCCGCCCAAAGACCTGCAGGTCCACATCTCGCATGAGCTGCGTGAAATACGCAAGCTTTTCGTCATCGACGGTCTGTTTCGTGTGATCGACACAGCCATCCAGGGTCGTATTTATGGCGAAGATTAGCTTTCTCATTCGGGTCCTTTCGAGGGGGATGCCGGTGTGACTTTCAAGTTCATTCTAATCGCTGCCCTCACGATAGTCGAACCAGAAGGTGCCGGATCGACACGGAGGCGATTTTATTGGCAAAAATATACTTGACTCATCAGGCTTTTCCTGTTAAAGTTGTTTCATGAGTGAAGTTAACAACGCGACAAAGCCCACGCCGGAACCTGAAACCCTTATTGAAGCAGTCATCTATTTTCAGAATCCCGACAATTGTATTCGCTACTTAGCAGCGAAGCGTTGGAACGACGGCGTTCCAGTCTGCCCAACTTGCGGCTCTAAGGACATCGGCTTCATCGCTTCGCGTCGAATGTTTCAGTGCAAAACGCGTCATCCGAAAGCACAGTTTTCTATCAAGCTCGGGACGATCTTCGAAGACTCTCCGCTTGGTCTTGATAAGTGGCTTCCGGCGCTGTGGATGATTGCCAGCAACCGCAACGGCATATCTTCTTGGGAACTCCATCGCGCCCTGAAAGTCACCCAAAAAACCGCTTGGTTCATGCTCCACAGAATCCGCCTTGCAATGCAGGATGATTTCAGCGGCGGTAGCCTTGGCGGTGAGGTCGAGGTAGATGAAACCTTCATCGGCGGCAAAACGCGCAATATGCATAAGGACCGCAAGCGCCGAGTTCAGCAAGAAGGCCGCAACACTGGCGGCAAGACCGCCGTACTCAGCATTCTGGAACGTGGCGGCAAGGTTCGCGCCAACGTGATTCCAGACCGCACGAAGGCCAGCATTCAGCCCATCGTGCGCGGTAGCGTTGAC